>CAZRGV010000107.1:4028-21245 GCA_964599655.1 uncultured Isosphaeraceae bacterium
GGTGGCCCGGATGATCGTCGCGGTGGCTCAAGCCAGCGGCAAGGGCTTCCTCGGCGGCGGCCGGAAGGTCTCGCCGCAAGAGCGAGCTTGCATCGAGCAGATCGCCCGGACCCTGGACTTGCCCGCCTCGAACGAAGCCGCCGCCACGTTGCGGACTCTGGGAGATTGACCGTCATGGACGATCGCTCGACGCGAGGGTGTGTCCATCACCCGGCTCGATTATGGCCGATCCTTGCCCTGGCCGGCCTGACGTTTGGCTGCGGTTCGTCCGAGAACGCCGCGTCGCCGAAGGCCGGCACCGAGGGTTCCGGCCGAATCAAGATCGGCGCGGTCTTGCCAACGTTTGGACACCCGTTCTTCATCGCTCAGAAAAAGGGTCTGGAAGAGGAGGCCGGAACACTCGGCGTCGCGATCGACGTCCGCGATGGCAAGGACGACGACCGCAAGCAGATCGAGCAGGTCGAAACGTTGTTGACCATTGGTGTTGATGCGATCATTCTCTGTCCCCGTGATGAAGATGCCCTTGTCCGGGCCGTCAAGGCGGCCAATACCGACGGCGTGCCGGTCATCGCCCTGAACCGGAGGGTCAACGGCGGCCAGGTGGTGTCGTACGTCGGAGCCGACGACGTTGATGCTGGCCGGGCCCAGGCCAACGCACTGGTCGAGGCGCTCGGGTCGCAAGGGGGGAAGATCCTTTACCTCCAGGGAACCCAGGGTTCGAGCCCCCAGCGACGTCGCGCCGAGGGGTTCAAGGAGGTTCTCAAGTCGCATCCCGAAATCACGATCGCCGACGAGCGGTTCTCGGACTTCCAGGCCGATCAGGCCAAGGCCGACATGACGGTGCTTGCCCAGCGGTTCGAGCCCGGCGAGATCCGGGCGATCGTGGCCCAGAACGACGAGATGGCGCTGCCCGCCGCCGAAGTGGCCCGGGGCCAGGGCTGGTCGGGCGTCGTGGTCATCGGCTGCGACGGCACGAAGGCGGCCTTCGAGGCGATCCGCGCCGGAACCTTGCACGCCACCGTGCTGCAAGACGCCGCCGAACAGGGCCGGCTCGCCGTGCGGGCCGCGGTCGATCAACGGAACGGCAAGACCGTCTCGAACGAGATCCTCACGGCGTTGCCGGTGATCACCCGAGCCAACGTCGATCGGTATCAGCCGTCGTACTGAGCCGGAGGATCGGTCGTCGTCGCGATCGCGATCGCAACGCGCGGCGCGGCGTGACCCGACCTCGAAATCGTTGACCGAAATCCGGCGGATATTCCGTGATCGGGGCCCACTGAGCCCGCATAATAAAAGGAGTTCGGAAGCTACCTCCGGGCGGTCGCCAACGCGGGCGGGCGGGGCGGAGCGTCCCGGCATCTGGCAGGCGGGCCCTGGCGTTGTCGACAGCGCGTCGACGGCGGAGCGCCCGGGCGAACGAATGCGGTCGGACCTGCCAGACGAGAATCGGGAGCGAGGCGATGAAACCGCTTCCATTCCGGTATGCCGCCCCGCTGATGGTGCTCCTGGGCGTGGTTCTGCCGACGGCCGGGGGCGTCCTGGTCCGCGCCCTTGCGGGCGTGACGATCTGGCCCCTGGAACCGCTCCATGCGACCATCGAGACGCTCGGGGCGGCCATCGCGCTGGCCCTGGCCAGTCTCCTTCTCATCTTGCGCCGGTTCGGGCGCGAGCCGGCCGAGCACCTCTGGATGTCCTGCGCCTTCCTTGGCATGGGGTTGCTCGACGGGTTCCACGCGGCCACGCCCCCCGGCAATCTGTTCGTCTGGCTGCACAGCCTCGCGGTCCTGGTTGGCGGCGTGCTGTTCCTGCTGGTCTGGCTGCCGGAGAGGCTGGCCGAGGGGCGGCTGGCGCGCCTGATGCCGTCCGCCGTGATCGTTGCCACGCTCGTCCTCGCGATGAGTTCGGTCCTCTGGTCCGGAATGCTGCCGTTGATGGTTCGAGACGGCGCGTTCACCCGGACGGCCCAGGCGTGCAACGTCACGGGAGGAGCCGCCTTTCTCCTGGCGGGGGCCCGGTTCGTCCTGCTCTATCGAACCCGCCCAGCCTGGGAGGAATTCCTGTTCGCGGTCCATTGCGGCCTGTTCGGCGTGGCCGGCCTCGTCTTTGAACTCTCGGCGCTCTGGGACCCGGCCTGGTGGTGGTGGCACGTGCTGAGGCTCCTCGCCTACGCCGTGGCCCTTCGCTTTCTCATGACCACCTTTTGGGCGGCTCAGGAGGAGCTCCGAGAGCTGAACGAGTCGCTCGAGCATCGGGTTGAAGAGCGGGCCGCGGCCTTGCGGTTCTCGGAACAGCGCTACCGGCAGCTCACCGAGGGCACGCGAGACGCGATCGTCGTGGCCGACCAGTTCGGGCGGATCACGCTGTTCAACCCCGCCGCGCGCCAGGTCTTCGGCTACGACGAGGACGAGGTCCTGGGCCGTTGCCTGACCCTGCTGATGCCCCCCGAGTACCACGACGACTACTTCCGGGGCCTCCACCGTTACCTGGAGACGCGAGAAACCCAGGTCATGGGCCGCACCATCGAGCTTCGAGGCCGACGCAAGAACGGCGAGATCTTCCCCATCGAGATCGCCCTCTCGGCCATCGATCTGCCCGATGGGATCGTCTTTCTCGGAGCCATTCGCGACGCAACCGAGCGCCAACGCATGCAGGCCCGCCTCGTTCAGTCCGAGAAGATGGCCTCGCTCGGACTCCTCAGCGCGGGGATGGCGCACGAGATCAACAACCCGTTGGCCTACGTCGCCAACAACCTCGCCGTGCTCGACCGCGAGATTCGCGACCTGACCCGCCTGGCGATCATTCTCAAGCAGGCGAGGGCCGATCTGGCCGGCGTCCGGCCCGACCTCGCCGAGCAGACCGACGAGGTCGACCTGACGTTCCTCACGGAACAGTTGCCGCGGATCGTCAACAGTACCAGGCAAGGGGTCAAGCGCGTCGCCGACATCGTCCACAACCTTCGAGGATTCGCCAGGCTCGACCGGGCCGAGGTCGATCGCGTCGACATTCATGAATCCCTCAACAGCAGCCTGGAGATGATTCGGGGCCGTCTGGCCCGCCGCAACATCCAGGTCGAGACGCGCTTCGCCGACCTGCCGCCCGTCTACTGCCAGCCCGCCCAGATCAATCAGGTCTTCCTCAACCTGCTGGTCAATGCCATGCAGGCGATCGAAACCAACCATCGCGACGGCGGACGGATCGAGATCGTGACCCGCGCCGAAGGCGATTCCGCGATCGTCGAGATCGCCGATGACGGCGGCGGCATTCCTCCCGACGTGTTGCCCCGGATCTTTGATCCGTTCTTCACCACGAAGGGCGTTGGCGAGGGAGTCGGCCTTGGCCTGAGCATCAGCCACGGCATCGTTTCGGACCACGGAGGACGTCTCGAGGTCGAGAGCCAGCCAGGGCAGGGAAGCCGGTTCCGCGTGATCCTCTCCGTCGCGGGGAAACGAGAGGTGACCCATGACGATACGTCGAAAACCCTGTCTGCTGGTCGTGGATGACGAGCCCGAGATCAGCGACTCGGTCTCGTACCTGCTCCACCGCGAGTACGAAATCCTTCGCGCCAGCGGCGCGGCCGAGGCCGTACGCCTCCTGGCCGATCACGACGTCCAGATCATCATGACCGACCAGCGCATGCCCGAGGTCACCGGCGTGGAGATGCTCCAGCACGTCCGCGCCCGCTATCCCGAGGCCATCCGAATTCTCTTCACCGGCTACGCCGACATCGAGTCGGTCATCGCGGCCATCAACCAGGGGCATGTCTACCGCTATCTGAGCAAGCCCTGGGAGCCCGAGGAGCTCCAGGCGGCGGTCGCCGACGCCGCCGCCGAGTACGAACGAATCGTCCGACGCTCCCAGGAAGTCGCCGCTTGCCGCGACACCATCGCCCGCCTGGAGACCAACCTCGCCGGCCTCCAGGCGCGGCTCGACCGGCTCGAACAGACCGTCGAGCAGATCCGCGAGCTCGTGGAACGCCGAATGTGATCGACGCGAACGCTACTTCCGCGGCTCGGACTTGGCCCCGGAAATCGGTTGTCGCGTTTTCATGTTGATCTGGATGCGCGAAAGCGACTTCGTGGACGAGACCATCCGACCGTCGAGGTAGACGTCGAGGCCCTTGCGGCCGTCGGCATAAGCGTCGGGAATCTCGTCGCCGGGGGCGTCCCAGACGAGTGTCACGTCGTGACCCCGGTAGCGCTGGCCGTCGAGCAGAAAGCGCGTGAGGGTCCCCTCTGGGACCAGGGGGTCGATCTCCAGGATGTCGTCGTCCCGGGGAACGAGGCCGAGGATCTCAGGGATCAAGATGTCGAGCCATGTCGAATGGTTGTAGTCGCGCTCGGCGGTCTTCCACTGGGCGGTCTCACCGTTGTAGAACTCGCCGGTCCAGGGGTATTCGAGGTCCTGGTCGCGGTACTGGGCCTTCGTGAACGAGTGGAACAGCTCCCAGAGTTTCTCGCGGGTCAAGGGAGACGCGGGTTTCTCCAGGTTCCGATCGGCGCGGAGGGTCCGGGCCATCGCGGTCAGCACGATCGCGTTGGCGTGAGGCCAGGTCGGGCCGTTCCACATGCAGGTGCTGGCTCGGCCGTTGGCCTGGGGCCAGCCCGATTGCGAGTACGCCGGACACTGCCTCGAGACCGAGGCGACCGGCCAGGGGGTCCAGAACTGCTCGGGGTCGAGAATCGAGGCCCAGGCCTCCTCGAAGCCCTTGCCGGGCTCGAACATGCCGAAGTAAAACGGATAAACGCCAATGATTTCCTTCACATCGGCCACGGTGTCGTCGTCGGCGCGAAGGGAGTAGAAGAACTTCGTCTCGGGCCGCCACATCTTCTCGCCGACCGCCCTGGCGATCTTCGAGGCCAGCTCGTCGAACTCCTTGGCCTTCTCGGGCTGGCCGAGCAGCCGGTAGATCCGGGCCACGGCCACGGCGTTGCCGAAGTTGTACGCGGTCAGGTCGACGCGCTCCAGGCTGACCTTCGTTTCGGGTTGAGAAAAATCGTTGGACGTCTTGAAGTCCGAGAAGAAGAAGAACGAGGGTTGATACTCCATGCCCGTCCACCAGTGGGAGTCGACCCGTAAAAGGCCGTCGCCGTCGGGGTCGGAGACCGATTGCCACCCCCGGACGTTGTCGGCCAGCTTGTCGACGATCTGGGCGAGGAACGCCTTGTCGGGGTGGACGAGCTGGCCGTCCCAGGCGGAGGCGGTGATCCAGTCGGTGTACTGGCCGCCGGCCGGTCCGCTCGGCAGAACGTGGCTGGGATAGACGTGATCGGGCTTCTGGTTCTCGACCCAGGTCCGAAGGTGCCCTTGCCAGTATTTCGGGTCTCGGAGCCATCGGGCCTCTCGGATCTGGTGGGCGGCGCCGTAGCTGATGACGTTGGGATACCACGTCGACCGCCAGCGGCCTTCGCTCTGAGTCGGCCATTTCAGGGCCCCGAGCTTCGGGTCCATCATGTTCTTCCGAAGGTTGTAGGCCCGGTGATAGTACATCTTGGTGACCCAGTCGTCGGAGCAGTCGAAGGTCGCCAGGTTCTTCTGGAACCAGTCCTGATACGCCTGAACCTGCTCGGCCAGAACGTCGCGGACGTCCTGCTCTTTGGCGGGAATGATGCCGAGTTTGCCGGTTTCCGCGGCTCCTCCGCGCTCGAACTGGGTGGGAGGCGCCAGGACCCGGTCGAGCGTGCTCGGCTCCTCGGGCCGCTTGAACTCCAGGGCGGCCTTGAACACCTTGGTCTCGCCGGGCGCGACCGTGTACTGGAACCCGATCGCCTCGCGCATCCAGGAGGCGTTGTCGTCGCGGCCGTGGCTGATCGCCACCGTGGCGCGGTGGCTGTCGAAGACGTCGAGGTCCACCGGCGGCTCGCTCGTCGCGGTGAAACGGAGACTCTGCCGCACGTCGAACCCGTGATACCGCGTGCGCCACTCGGCCCGGAAGATCCAGGGGCCATACACGCCCGGTTTACCCGCCACCCGGTTCGAGACCACCTGCGCCTCGTACTGCTCCTGCCAGTCGAGCACGGGCATGACCTCGATCGTCCTCGGCTGATCGGTCGGATTGCGGACCTTGACGATCGTCATCAAGATATCGTCGCGCGTCAGAAACTTGTCGGCGGTGATCTCCAGGGGCGTCTTCGACTCCGCCGCGCGCGCGCCGTCCTTGGCCTTCGCCGCGATCGGCTCGAAGCCATAAAGGCCCGTATAAAACCGATCGCCGGCGTGGCGGAAGACCAGCCGGAGCTTCTCGGTCGCGACCGGCTCGAACCGGACGACGTTCTCTCCGGGCTCGGGGGCGTCCGGCTGTCGGCTGATGGTCCGCAGCGCGACCCACTTGCCGTCGCTCCAGCCCTCGACCTGGAACTGTTCAGGCGGGCGGCAACCGCCGGTTCCCGTATCATCGAAGAAGAAGACCTTCACACCTTGAAGTGTTCGAGGAGCGCCGAAGTCGACCGCGTACCAGTCTTCTCGCGTGCCGCTCGACCACGCCGTCCACCGCTTCTCGGGCTTGAATGGCGGGGTCAAGGGGTTCTCCACGCGGTCGAGCCGGAAGGTGAACGACGCCGAGGCGGTGACGGCTCGCTCGGTTCCTTCGAGATGGACGTGGCTGGGGAAGTAGGTCGCCTTGGCCGGTTGCAACAGGCCGAACTCATCTCGAATTTCGAGGTCGAGTGCCTGGATGTTGGTGAGGTAAACCCAGTGCACATCGTCGCGGAAGGCCCAACCCTGCGGGCTGGAGGCCCAGAGCCGTTCGCCGACGCCGCCGAAGGGAACCTCCGGTCCGTACGGCCGCTGGAGGATCGCGTCGATGTCGAACCGGCTGGCCGGAATGACCCGCATCCCGGGCGTTGGCTCCTGACCCTGCGCCTGGGCCGTGGCCGCCACGACGGCCAGAAGGGGGAGAAGAGTCCACCGGCAAGATTGTCCGGTTCGTGCGCGCATGATGGGCCTCTCGTGTCATCTCGTCAGGTTGGCGAAGTCGGATTTCAAGGTAGCGACCCATCGGGCGATCGTAAAGCGAGTGGAGCCCCCGGAATCGATCGCCGACACGGCCTCCCAGCCGTTGCCGATCCGATTCCCTCGCGTGGGCGTCCGACCGCTCGTTTGATGACGACCCTGAGCAGTTCTCCGGCCGTCTTCAACGTGGCCGTGTTGCCACTCCACCGTCGGTGCCGAAAGCCAACCCTGGTCGACAGCCGACGCCGGATCGGGTAAAGTCGGGAGAGACGATTGTTGATCGAAGGTTGAACATCGCGGACGGTCGATCTGGCGATGGGAACCGAGAGTCGAGAGGCGGCCATGCGCGACTCGAGGACGGGCGAACGCGGTTGTCGAGAATTCCGCCAGCGCAAGCCGAGCCGTCGCGAGGCGTTGCGGGCGGGGGCGTTGACCCTGACCGGTCTGGGTCTGCCCGGCCTGTTCCAGGGGCGGGCCCTGGCGGCCGGCCGAACGGGCGGACCGGCCGGATTCGGCCGTGCCCGGCGCTGCATCCTGATCTTCATGTGGGGCGGACCGAGTCACCTCGACACCTGGGACCCGAAGCCCGAGGCCCCCAGCGAGATTCGGGGCTCGTTCGCCAGCATCGAGACCCGGACGCCGGGCGTTCGCATCAGCGAGCACTTTCCCCAGCTCGCCCAGCAGACGCAGCGGCTGGCGATCGTCCGCTCGATGACCCACGACGACCCTGCGCATCTCTCGACGGCCCACTGGGTCCTGACCGGCCACCTGGCACCGACCCCGCATTCCGACGCGGCCGGACCGTCGCCGAGGGACTGGCCGCATCTCGGAGCGCTCGTGGCGAAGGTCCGGCCGTCGAACGGGGCCTTGCCGCAGGCGGTGACGATGCCCTGGACGGTCGCCCACCCGGCGGCGCCCGGCGGCAAGGCGCCCGGTCAAAACGCCGGCTGGCTGGGGAAGTCGTACGAGCCGTTCCGGGTCGAGGGGGATCCGAACGCTCCCGGCTTCCAGGTCAGCGGCCTCGGCTTGCCCGACGGCCTTTCGCAGGAGCGGTTCGACCGTCGTCGTTCGCTGCTCAATGGCCTGGCCTCGCCGCTCGATTTGCCGGGGAACGGCCCGAAGTCGTGGGATGGGTTCCAGTCGAGGGCGCTCGACGCCCTGGCCTCGGCCGAGGCGCGCGGAGCCTTCCAGATCGAGCGCGAAGACCCCAGAATTCGCGACCGTTACGGCCGGCACATTCACGGCCAGTGCCTTTTGCTGGCCCGACGGCTGATCGAGGCCGGCGTGGAGCTGGTCACGGTCAACTGGCACAACGACGGCCAGAACTTCTGGGACACGCACGGCGACAACTTCAACCAGCTCAAGAACCGCCTGATGCCGCCGGCCGACCAGGGCTTCTCCGCCTTGCTCGACGACCTGTCGGATCGCGGCCTGCTTGACGAGACGCTGGTGGTCTGGGTCGGCGAATTCGGCCGGACGCCCCGGATCAACCCGGCCAACAGCGGTCGCGAGCACTGGCCGAGGTGCTACTCGGCCGTCCTGGCGGGCGGCGGGGTGCGCGGGGGCCAGGTCTTCGGCGCCTCCGACCGCTGGGGGGCCTATCCGTCGCTCGATCCGGTCGGTCCCGACGACCTCGGCGCGACCATTCTGCACGCGCTTGGAATCGATCCGGGAACCCTGGTTCAAGACCCGGTCGGACGCCCCTTGCGGATCAACGACGGAACACCGCTGGTCCGTCTCTTCGGTTGAGCCCGAGTGAAGCCCGGCGCCGCCTCAATCCGATACAACGAGGGTCGCTGGCCCGTTGCCAGGGCGAGGAGGCGCCGGCTCGGGCGGCCGCACGGGAAGGGGACCGCGATGGATCGGGATTGGACCCTGGAAGCTGGCGAGGAGACCGGGCCCGCGGCGTTCGTGCTGCCCAGCCGGCGCGAGGCGCTCGATGTGCTCCTGGCCGCCGTCAAGGCCGAGGCGGGCCTGCTCTTGCTGACGGGCGAGGCCGGGTCCGGCAAGACCTGGCTGGTTCGTCGCCTGGCCGCCGAACACGCGCCGGCGATGCCCTGGCTGCTGATCGACGTGACCCCGGCGATGGGTCCGGCCGAGTTGCTGCTGGAGATCGCCGCGGGACTCGGTCTTGATGTCCGTCGTCCTCACATGGCGTCGAGCGGTTCGCTACGACTGGCCCTTTCCGGCCTGCTCGCCGAACGGGCCGCCGACGGCCGGCGCTGGGGGCTGGTTGTCGACGAGGCCCACCTGGCCGGCGCGGAACTGCTGGAAGAGGTGCGGGTCCTCTCCAACCGGCTCGGTCAGCCGGACGGGTTTTCGGCGATCGTTCTGGTCGGCCAGACGGCTCTGGCCCGCCGGCTGGAAACCTGGCCGTTGTCGGCGCTCGAGGCCCGCCTGGCCGCGAAGGTGCACCTGCGGCCGATCGACGCCGACGAGGCGATGGCCCTGATCTCCCGGCTCGAACCGGGCCGGGCTCGCGACATCGGCGAGATCGAGCGGCGGCACCGCGACGCCGCCGGCAACCCGAGACGTTTGCTTCGGTTCGATCCGCCCGCCCGCCCGTCCCGCTCGAAGCGCCTCTCGTCCGCCCCTCGACCGGCCCCGGCGCGACCGGCCACGTTGCCCGAGACCGCGCCCGAGCCCAGGCCGACGCCCGCACCGTCTCCCGAGCCGGCGATCATGCCGAGCCGCCCTCCCCTCCGGGTTGAGGACGGCTTGATCGAGGTCGGTTGGGAGGCCGAGCCGTCGTCGGGGGACGTCGAACCGCGGGAGCCGTCGCCCCAGCCGGCCTCGAGGGACGTCGAAGAGCCAATCAACGATCACTACGCGGCGCTTCAGGCCTGGAACGAATGGAGCCGAAACCAGGGCCGCAGTCTGGAGGATCTGGAGCGGGAATTCGAGACCCATCCGGAAGCGGCTGGGACGATCGAGCCGGATCTCGCGGAGGGCATGAGCGAGGACGATCCGCCGCCCGAATTCGACCGGCCGAACCTTCGGGCCGAAGGGCAGCAGACCTTCGCGCCTTACAGTCAGCTCTTCTCCAGGCTGAGGCAGGCGAAGGAGGGAGACTGAACCCAAGGTTGCCAACCGACATGGACAAGACGATCGTTCCGCCTGGGCCCGTTGTGTCGGAATTGACCGAGAGCTTGTTCCGCGACGGTCGGGTGCGGGTCGAGCGTGTGGGGGGTTTCGAACCCCGGATTCGCAAAAGCCGACGCGGGCGGAACCCCCAGGCCGGGGATTGGATCACGATGGCCTGGAAGCTGTCGGTGATGGTTCGTCCTGGGCCGTTCTGGCGGCTTCGACTTGCCGAGCTGAGGAACGAGCGAGAGCGGTCGGCGATCGACCGTGGAGATTCCGGCGAAAACCGGCCGAGGCGGCCCTGGTGGTGGCCGTTTGGAAGATCGTGATCGTGGAGCGATTCCCGCGATGTCGCGACGTCGTGAACAGGGCTTTGGCCGGCCGTACGGTCGATGACGATGGCGCACCAAGGTGGCTCAACGACGGTGTTCCGAATGGCGAACACGGCCGGATCGGATGCGGCCCTCGAAGAGGACGAACCTCGCGCGTCGCGTCGACTCGAATCCTCCCGTTTCGACGGCTCGATCTTCGGAAAACCTGGAAGAATCTTGTTGGATCGACTGGGGAAAACGAGGGCGGTCAGCCGAAAAACAAGGCAAGTGGCTCACAGACGTCGCACAAGAACGGGCGTCCGGGGCCGCCGCCGAACTGGAAGAGCAGGTGCCGTCGCGTTCCGTTCTGGTGCTCCCAGAGTCCCTTCTTTCCCGAGAGGGGCCGTACGGCGGCGGACCTTGACCCGTACCCAGTTATGGGATCCACGGGCCGGGCGCCCCCGAAAGGGCGGCACCTGCTCTTTCTGCCTTCCCTTCCGGTTCGCCTCCCCTTCCATGGTTTTCGAGCCTGGATGCCGGCCCGTTCCGGATCGAGGAAACGGCCCGATCGCCTTGGCGCGCGGTTCCCGCTTGGGTTAAAACCCAGGCAGTCGCGGTTGGCCGCCTCGCGGTTCGAGGTTTCAGGCCGCCCCACCTCGACGCGCTTGAGGGAAGCTCTCGGACGTGCCCAACCTACCGAACGCCTTGCCCACGAGCACTCTGGGTCAAGAGCCGGGCCAGGCGCCCGAACCGCCCCGGTTGCTGGTCTCGCTGGCGACGTACAACGAGGCGGGGAACCTCCGCGACCTGGTCGCGACGATCCGCCAGTACGCGCCGCACGCGACGATCCTGATCACCGACGACAACTCCCCCGACGGCACCGGGAAGATCGCCGACGAGCTGAAGGCGACCCTGCCGCGGATCGAGGTGATCCATCGGTCGGGCAAGCAAGGGCTCGGCACGGCGATCCTTGGGGCGATGAAGTTCGCGATCGACCACGGCTACGACTACTTCCTGAACCTCGACGCCGACTTCAGCCACCCGCCACGGTTCATTCCCGCCTTGCTGGAGGGCATGACGGATCACGACGTGATGATCGGCTCGCGGTACGTGCCGGGCGGCGGGGTCGAGGGGGAGTTCGGCCTGAAGCGGAAGTTCATGAGCACCGGGATCAACCTGTACGCCAAGCTGCTGCTGGGCCTGAAGACCAAGGACAACAGCGGGTCGTTCCGTTGCTACCGGGTGTCGAAGCTCGCCGAGATCGACCTCGACCGCGTGCGGTCTCGGGGCTACTCCTTCATGGAAGAGATCCTGTTCTGGTGCCGTCAGGTTGGCTGCCGGATGGGCGAGACGCCGATTCTGTTCGAGAACCGACGGGCCGGCGCCTCGAAGATCAACAAGACCGAGGCGATCCGGGCCTTGCAGATTATCCTGCAACTGGGGATCGACCGGGTCCTGGGACGGGCCAAGATCGGGAAGACCCCGTCGGCCGGGCCGGCGTCGTAGCCGCGGGAGCGGTCCGGATCAGGTGAAGTCGAACACCTCGAGGTCGCTGGAGACCTCGTGAAGGCGGTCGTTGAGGTAGGCGCGGATTTCCTCGCTGGTCTTGAGCTGCAAGACGTGGTGGGCGAAGCGTTCGGCCTGGGTGGTGGTCACCGAGGCCAGTAAGGTCTTGATCATCGGCACGAAGGCCGGGCTCATGCTGAAGCGTCTCAGCCCCATGCCGAGCAGGACGAGGACCGACCTCGGCTGGCCCGCCATCTCGCCGCAGAGGGTCGCCGGGGTTCCGGTGCTCCGGCAGGCGTCGAGGACCATCTGCAGGACCTTGAAAATGGCCGGGCTGAGAGGCTCGCAGAGGTGGGCGACCTTCGGATTGTCGCGGTCGGCGGCGACGAGGTACTGGATCAGGTCGTTCGAGCCGATCGAGATGAAATCGGTTTCCCGGAGGATCGCGTCAATGCAGACGGCGGCGGCCGGAACCTCAACCATGACGCCCGTCTTCACATCCTCGCCAAAAGGAATCCGCTCGCGTCGCAGGCTGTTCTTGGCCTCCTCGACCAACTTGTTGACGTGGATCAGGTCTTCGAGCCGGGTAATCATGGGGAAGAGCATGCTGACCTTGCCATGCTGACCGGCGCGGAGGATCGCGCGGATCTGCCGCTCGAACAGGCGGGGATGCTCGAACGAGAGCCGGATCGACCGCCAGCCCATGAACGGATTCGGTTCGTGCCGACGACCCAGGTACGGAACCGTCTTGTCTCCCCCGAGGTCGAGGGTGCGGATCGTGACCGTCCGGTTGGGCGAGGCCTCGATGACCTGGCGGTAATACTCGTACTGTTCTTCCTCGTCGGGCACGTCCTGGTGGGTGATGAACAGGTACTCCGTGCGGAACAGCCCCACGCCCGTGGCGCCGACCTTCATGGCCGCCTGCGCGTCGGCCACGTTGTTGATGTTCGCCAGAAGCTCGATCTGGATCCCATCGGCGCTGACGGCCGGCTTGTCGCGGTTCAGGACGAGCCGGTCCTTGAGATGGAAGAACTCGCGCTGCACCTTGCGGTAGGCCGAGACCGTCTCCGGGTCGGGCCGGACGAGCACGACCCCCTCGCGGCCATCGACCACCACGATGTCGCCGCTATGAACGTCGGCGGTAATGTCGGCGCAGCCGGAAACGGCCGGAATGCCTCGACTTCGGGAAAGGATCGCCGCGTGGCTGGTGCTGCCTCCGGTCTCGGTGACGATCCCCGCGATCGGCAGGTCGCCCAGGCTCATCGCCTGGCTGGGCAAGATCTCATGGGCCACCAGGATGATGGGCTCTTCGCCGTTCTTGCCATCCGCCTCGGAGCCCGCGCCCGCCACGGGTTGGAGGCTCAGATGCGAGCTGATCCGAGAGATGACGTCCCGGACATCGGCCATCCGTTCGCGGAAGTATTCGTGCTCGCTACGGGCGAAGGCCGCGGCATAGTCTTGCAAGACGCTCTGCAAGGCCGACACGGCCGTCCGGCGCTGGGTGCGAATCAGCTCGCGAACCTTGGCCAGCAAGGCCTGGTCCTGGACGATCATCAGGTGGCTCTTGAAGATCGCCGCCTCGGAAGGACCAAGCTGCTCGGCCACCTTCTGGACGATCTGTTCCAGCTCCGCGGCCGCCGCCGCGACGGCACGGTCAAATCGCTCGATCTCGCTCGGAATCAGCGACGGGTCGGCCAGTTCCTGGGGCTCGGCCGGCGCGAAGACCGAATCGACTCGATGAGCGATTCCCACCACGACGCCGGGGCTGACCGCGATTCCCTTATGCATAAAATCTCAATTTACCCGAGCCGGGCCGGCAACACAATTCCAACGAATTCTTGATTACTGATTCGACTCCCGAGGTCCGTTCCGCCATTTTCACCGAATTGCCGGTTCGATGCGTCGGAACCTCCTCCCAGGGCCGGTCTCATCCCGGCGCCGCTTTGTCCGCGATCGCCGCGAACCGTACCGGGGGAGTGCCCTCGTGAACGATCGGCTCAATCAAGCCCGAATCCACGACGGCCCTCGATGCAACTTTCATACCCCAAACGACGCGACGACACAAGGCAATCGATCCGATCCCCCCGATTTCCCCCCGGACAAATAGCATAATTAGGCGAGATGCGGGCGGGAAGGGCTGGTCCTGTTCCAACACATAGATATTAGATGACATAATTTTCTGGCTTTAAAATCATCTGTGGGGAGAGTCGAGGAGGCCGGGTTCGGGAGGCCGGCCGGCGCGCCCCACCGCCAGAAGCGCGACGGCCATGGCGGCGTACGCGGTGGCGATGTGGTAGGGGGTTCGGCCCGCGGTGGCCTCGAACCGCCCTTGCGCCTTGAGTCGCTCGACGGCTGTCCAGGGCCAGAGGATCGGACCGGAGCGGAGCGGTGAGTGGATCACTCCGAAGAGGGAGAACACGCCGGCCAGCAACAGCACTCCGGCCGCCGACCGCATCCGGCCGTCGATCACGCGGGTCAGGGCGGTTCCCCAGAGCAGGCTGGTCACGATGAAGCCACCGGACAGGACCGTGAGCGTTTGCATCCACTGTTGGGATTCCAGGCTCAACCGCGCGAAAACCGGCTTATCTTGACCGAACACCCGATCGACCTCGCCGGAAAGCTGGTCGACCATGAGGAACGCCAGGTACGCCAGGGCCGGCACGCAAGAGAGCACCAGGGCCGGGAAATGCCGCCTCGGCGTGGCCTGGAACGAGTGCGAGGTGATTTCCAGGCCGACGAAGATCAGGATCGGAAAGACCACCGCCTTGGGAAGGATGAAGAAGATCCATGCGAAGAAACCGAACACGCCCGCCGCGCCCACGAACAGGGCGGTGGCCAGCGTGTAGGCGGCTCGGCCACCCATGGCCTTGTAGGCGGGGTGGCCGATGTACGGGGTCGACTGGATGACGCCGCCGAAGACGCCGCCGACGACGGTCGCGAACCCTTCGGCGGCGATGATCGGGCCGGTCGGATAATCGTCGCCGGCCGCCGCGGCACTCTCGGCGCAGTCGATCCCGCCAACGACCGTCGCCAGCGCCAGCGGCAGGGCCACCGGCAAGTAGGACGCCGCCTCGGCCCAGTTCGACCCGAGCCAGGTCAGCCAGTCGGAGACGGGCCAGGGCAACGCGACGTGCAGAGCGGCCGTCGGTCTCGGCCCCGATCCGGGCCCGAGCCCCGCGAGGTTCAGCCCATCGTACAGGGCGCAACCCAGGGCCACCGCCAACAAGGCCCCAGGCACCTGGCCGGTCCGGAGCAGCAGGATGTAAAAGACCGACGTCGCGGCCGACGCCGAGAGAAGGGCCGCGATCATCGGCAGGAGCGGGGGGGCGGTTCGCAGGACGTAGTAGGTGACGAAGCCGATGGCCGCGGCGGTCAGGCCAGCCGACCAACGGCCGGGAAGCTCCCAGCGGGCGGTCAGAGTGGCCAGTACCAGGGCCAGGGCCACAAAACCGGCGATCGGCTCGCGGGCGATGTCCAGCAGCGGCAAGAAGCTGATGATGACCAGGGCGATCGACACCAGCGAGCCGAGCAGCCCGGCCCTCGGCACCAGGCGGCGGATCCATCCGCTGACCGGGGCGCACCCCAGCTTGAAAACCCCCGAGGCCAGGAGCATGGCGATGCCCAGGAACCAGGCATGCCTCGCGGCGGCTTCCGGATCGAGCCCGCGGCGAACCGCCTGGCTGAACGCGGGGCCGAGAATCAGAAACACGGCGCCGAAGGTGCTCGGCGTGTCGAGACCCAGGGGCATCGCCGTCACGTCGGGCCGTCCCTCGCGACGCGCCAGCCGGAAGGCCATGACCGTGAAGATGAGGTCGCCGACGAGCACGCCGACGGCCGTGCCGGGAATCATGCGGGTCAGCACGAACTCGGCCGGGAAGTGGAACACGCCGATCAGCAGGCCCGCCATGAGAATCAGGTCGCCGATGTTGTCGAGCATCAGGCCGAAGAAGGCGTTGACGTCGCCGGGGCTGGCCCACTGGTAGCGCTGGAGGGCCTTCGTCGGCGTTCGATCCGGAGCAGTCGACACCGGCGGTCTCTCCTCGATCGAAGGGCAAAGCGGGCTGGACGTTGGAGCGGAAGCCGCGACGATCGGCCTCGATGGCCGGCTCGAAGATTCCGGAGCCGTCGCGGCAAGGAGAGGTTCGAACCGCGAGGCCCTCCACCAGATACCAGCCCCGAGCCGTCGGCGAAAGCCCCTGGTCCCTCGATCAGGACACACGGCGTCTCCAACCTCGGGAACGGGAACGCCAGGTAAACGGTGCCGGCGGTTGTCCGCACGCACGCACGGATCGGGAAATCCAGATTTCACACGGATTTCACCGACGCTTGACCAAAAGACACCGGATTGGACTTGGAAAATTCGCGTGAATCGGTTATCCTTTTCAACCCCGCACACGCATGGTCGTGCCCGGGACCTAGACTCGTAAGAGGTGGTCCTTCGAGGCTGGTTGGAAACCTCCTCCCGTCTCCGGCTTGGGAGGTTTTGGTGGACTGATAGGCCGGGGCTGGCCGATGAGTGGGGGACACGAGCCAACCACGGTGGAGTCCGACCCGGTTGCGGGTCGCGGTTCCACCGGCCTGCGATCGAGGTCACCCCGCGGCGCGGATCGCCGTGGCTCGACCGGCCGCTGGCGCGAGGACGTGCCGCGACCGGGCCGAGATTCGGGACCAACGACTCGACCCCAGGGATTGGATCGGCGAGGCGGGACCGCCCCTTCCGCGGCCCGCAAGGGACTCCAGGAGCTTCCGTTCGATGAGCGTGGCGAATTCCAAGAAGACCGCTTCCTCGCAGGCTGACATCGCGTGGGCCGCGTCCGTGGCTCGCATCCGTCGCGGGGGCGGGTCGTCGCGCCTGGGCCGGCGTTCGGCCCTGCTCGGTGTGCTCACTTCCATGTATGCCAACTCGTCCCGAGGTTCGGTGACCAGCGGCGGCGCCCGGACCACGGGCAACGGCACCGACCGGTCCTGAGCCGGGCTCGAACCCGACCAGGACGC
Organism: uncultured Isosphaeraceae bacterium; assembly: GCA_964599655.1. Taxonomy (GTDB): domain Bacteria; phylum Planctomycetota; class Planctomycetia; order Isosphaerales; family Isosphaeraceae; genus CAZRGV01. The sequence continues at coordinate 20,873 of CAZRGV010000107.1, forward strand.
CGGTCTCGATCCGCCTTGAGCGACGGCCCCCGGCCGGATCGGCCACGGCGGCCCGCTCCACGAAACACGGCCCGGCGGCCCGATCTCCTTCACTCGGGAGAGCGGGTCGTCGGGTCTTTTTTGTTCCAGGTCGGGGCGGCAGGGGACGCGTTGGGTGTTGACGCATTGGTTTCCGTTTTGAAAGAACCACGGGTTCGTGCGACGGCTGCCGACGATTGGCGGGTTCCTCCTGGATGCGCCGGCGCGACACGTGATCGGGCGCGGACGGTGATCGAGGCCGATTGGTGTTGCGGCGATTCGAGGGGCCGGTTGTGGGGGTTCGACCGGTCAGGAGGCCGGCTCGCCCGGGTCGTCGGGAGCGGCCGGCGGCTGT
>CAZRGV010000108.1:0-831 GCA_964599655.1 uncultured Isosphaeraceae bacterium
GCCGAGGGCGTCCTTCACGTCGGGGCCGATGGCGGGGTGGGCGGTGGCGAAGTCGGCTTCGGAGAGGTCGGCCAGGCGGCAGCCCCGGCGCTCGCAGAGGCCCACGAGCCGGCCGACGACCTCGTGGCCGGTGCGCTGGGGGACCCCTTTCTGGATCAGGTATTCCATCAGGGTCGTGGCGTCGAGGAAGCCCAGGTCGAGGCGTTCCTGGATCCGGTCGGCGCGGAGTCGGGCCCCTTCGACGACGACGGTGGCGAGGTCGAGGCAGCGCTCGACGGTGTCGAACGCGTCAAAGAGCGGTTCCTTATCTTCCTGGAGGTCGCGGTTGTAGGCCAGCGGCAGGCCCTTGACCAGGACGAGCAGGGTCGTCAAGGAGCCGACGACGCGGGCCGACCGGCCTCGAATCAGCTCGCAGACATCCGGGTTCTTCTTCTGGGGCATGATGCTGCTGCCGGTGCAAACGGCGTCGGGAAGCGCCAGGAAGGAGAACTCCTGGGTGCTCCAGAGGACCCACTCCTCGGCCCAGCCGGAGAGATGCTCGGCGATCAGGGTGAGGACGAAAACGGATTCGACCAGGAAGTCGCGATCGCTGGAGACATCCAGGCTGTTGGCGGCGACCCCGTCGAAGCCCAGTTCCCGGGCAACGAATGCGCGGTCGATCGGCAGGGTGGTTCCGGCCAGGGCGGCCGCTCCTAAGGGCAGGACGTTCAAGCGTTTACGGCAATCGGCCAGACGGTCGCGGTCGCGGGCGAGTTTCTCGACGTACGCCAGAAAGTAGTGCGGCGCGAGCACCGGCTGGGCGCGCTGGAGATGGGTGTAGCCGGGGAGGAT
>CAZRGV010000108.1:875-10717 GCA_964599655.1 uncultured Isosphaeraceae bacterium
AACCGGGCGTCGACTCGGTCGAGGGCATCACGGGTCCAGAGCTTGGCGTCGGTGGCGACCTGATCGTTGCGGCTGCGGCCGGTGTGGAGCTTTCGGCCGACGTCGCCGAGTTTCTCGATCAGGGCCGCCTCGATGTGCATGTGGATGTCTTCCCGCTCGAGGACGAACGGGAAGCGGCCGGCGGCAATCTCGTCCCGGATTTCCGACAATCCTTGCACAATTTTCTCGCATTCCTCGGACGTAAGCAAGCCGACGTGGGCGAGCATGCGCGCGTGGGCGATCGAGCCCCGGATGTCGTGCTCGAAGAGCCGGCGATCAAAGGAGATAGATTCGGTGAACTCCTCGACGCGGCGGTCGGTGGATCCCGTGAAACGACCGCCCCAGGGCTTGCTGGCCACGCGTGTTGCCTCCTTCCGATCCGTCCGATTCTGCGCAAGCTTTCGGCAGGAAACCGCACTAGTTTAGGCAATGGGGTCAAAGGGTGTCAATCGGCGACGAGGGGGGGTTGGCCTGGTTGAGATCGTGGGCTGGGGGTCGTATCGGGATGGTCAATTCCGGCCCCTTGTGGCAAGAATAAGAGGCAGAGGCGGGGTCGGCGGTCGGCCCCGGATCGAGGCCGTTGACCTTGGGAAGGAGCCCATCGTCACATGGTCAAAGGCGAGACGACGGCCGGTCGAAGCCGGCTGGGAGGGGGGAGGATCGGCCGGGGGCCGATCCTGCCCGTGGGGACATCGGTGCCGACGTTCGTCGAGGGCGAGATCCAAGGTCTGATCGTCCGTCCCTTGAAGCTGTATCACGACGCCAGAGGCTGGCTGGTCGAGTTGTTTCGCCACGACGAACTCGACTCGGAACTCTGGCCTCGCATGAGCTATGCCTCGATGACCCTGCCCGGCGTCACTCGAGGTCCCCATGAACACGAGGATCAGTCGGACGGGTTCGCCTTCTTCGGGCCGTCGGACTTCCGGCTCTACACCTGGGATACCCGTCCCAAGAGCCCGACCCGAGGCCACCGGACGACGCTCGTCGTGGGGGCCTCGAACCCTTGCGCCGTCTGGATTCCGCCGGGGGTGGTGCACGCCTACCGGAACATCGGCGACGTGCCGGGCCTGGTCTTCAACGCGCCGAACCGGCTTTATGCTGGCTGGGGCAAGACCGAGCCGGTCGACGAGATCCGCCACGAAGAGGCCGATCCCGAGGTTTTTCCGATGGACTGAAGCGCCGGACCAGGAGGAGAATGGAAGCCTCGGGACTTGGAGGACCGAGACGCCGGGAACCGATCGCGAAGGAGTCGACCCGTTGAAACCGCATTTCTCGATTCCGGAGCCGGCCGGGCAGGGTCGGCCTCGGGCGTCACCCTGGCGGTTCCGTCTCCGGACTGCGTTGCTGGCGATCGTGGTGCTGGCGGTCGGGCTCTCGGCGCTTCGGATCGAGGGCATGGCGGCGCTGCGGAACGGCCTTCTCGGATTGGTTCCCCTGTTGCTGAGCGTCCTGGGAGCGGTCGGGCTGGTCCTGACCGCCTTCCTGGTCCTGATGGGCCTGGGCTGGCTCGGCTTCGGTTTGCTGGCCCTGGGAGACCGGTTCGCGGGCACGTTCCAGCCAACGCCAACGCGACGATGGCCCGATGAGGTCGGTCCGTCTCGGGCGGAACCCTAGTCGTGGCAGGTCATTGCGTGCATCACGCCACGTTTTTGCGTTCCGGCCTCAGGCGGGGCTTGACCCTTGCCGAGGCTACCCGGTTGTGTTAAACAGCCAGAGGCCCTGGGTCTAAGGACCCTCCGCCGTTGCGCGTTTTTCGACCGGACAACTCAAGAGGAGCTAACCAACCATGTCGAAGCCGAAGACGCTCTCACTCCTCGGCGCGGCCGCGGTTTTGGTGGTCGTTTCGCTCGCGTTCGTCGCCCATGGGATCTTGTTCCCCGATTGGTCCGCGCCCACGAAGGGGACCTACGACGCCCCGGCGGCCAAGATCGGCAAGGCGGTCACGGCCAACCAGCCCTGGAGCATCACGACCGTCAGCTCGTCGATCGACGGCAAGGTGCTGAAGGGATCACCGATCACGGCGGTCGGGGAGGTCGTCGATCTGTCCTGCTATCTTCAGGTGGGCAAGCACGGCGACAAGCACCGCGACTGCGGCCAGAAGTGCGCCAAGAGCGGTGAGCCGATCGGGCTGGTCACGAGCGACGGCACGATCTACACCCTGATGGCCGAAGAGCACAACCCGCGGCGCGACGGCCAGACAACCCTTCGCGATGCGTTGATCGAGCACATGGCCTACGTGATCCAGGTTTCCGGCACCCTCTCGGAAGTCGAAGGTCAGCGGGCGATCTACGTGCAAGGGTTCGTCAAGCCCTAACACGAGACGTCCGATCGGACACCGGAGCCAGGTCGTCGACGGTGCGCGAACGACGCGGCTTCCGCCCTCGAAACGGCTGGTCAGCGCGGGGCTCGGGAGCCACCTCGGGCCTCGCCCGTTCTCCCTGTTGACGAAGGCGACATCCATGAAACATCCCATTGCTCGCGCGATTTTGACCCTGGGCGTGGTGGCGGGCCTGGGCGCGGCCCTCTCGCTGACAATGGCGGGCGAGGCCCGCCCGAACCAGGACGCGAACGCCACGCCCGAGCCCCCCCTCGGCCTGCTGCCGGTCTTCTGGCCCGACGACAACCCGTATACCCCCGCAAAGGCCGAGCTGGGCCGCTTGCTTTACTTCGATAACCGGCTCTCCTCCGACGGCACCGTCTCGTGCGCCTCGTGCCACGAACCGTCGAAAGCCTTCACCGACGGCCAGGCGGTCTCGACGGGGATCGGCGGCCAAAAAGGGGGTCGAAGCGCCCCGACGGTCATCAACCGCGCCTACAGCACCGAGCAGTTCTGGGACGGCCGCGCCCGGTCGCTCGAAGATCAGGCCAAGGGCCCACTGGCCAACCCGATCGAGATGACCAGCGAGCGCGACATGACCCGCGCCCACGAAGCGGTCGTCCGGCGCATCCGGGACATCCCCGGCTACATGACGCGGTTCCGAGAGGTCTTCGGCGACGCGGAGATCACCATCGATCACGTCGCCAAGGCCATCGCCACCTTCGAACGAACCGTCCTCTCGGGCAACTCCCCCTACGACCGCTACAAGGCCGGCGACCAGTCGGCCATGACCCCCGCGCAGATCCGTGGCATGGACGTCTTCTTCAAGAAGGCCGAGTGCGATAGCTGCCACCTGGGATTCAACTTCACCGACAACTCCTACATGAACATCGGCATCGGCATGGACCGCCCCAACCCCGACCTCGGCCGGTTCCTCGTCACCCATCGCGAGGAGGACAAGGGGGCCTTCAAGACCCCCACCCTTCGCGAGATCGAGCATACCGGCCCTTACATGCACGACGGCAGCCTGAAGACACTCGAAGAGGTCGTCGAGCACTACGACAAGGGGGGCACCAAGAACCCCTGGCTCAACCAGAAGATCCGGCCGCTGAAACTGACCGCGCAGGAGAAGTCGGACCTCGTCGAGTTCCTCAAGGCGCTCAGCGGCGAGGGCTGGCAACACATCCGCGCGCCGAAGCAGTTCCCGCAGTGAAAACCGCAAAAATCTAGACGTTTTCGAACAGCCGATCGATCTGGCCTGTCACCGGCAGGCCAGATCGTTGTAAAATAGGGAAGGCTCACAAGGTTCGACGCGGTTCTTATCGAGAGATCAGGGTTGGACCCCTGAGGAGTGAAGACATCATGCGGGTCGCGCGGGGCGGTTCTTCCTTGCGAACGGCCCGGGATCAGACCCGTCGCGAGTTTCTCCGGGTCGGCGGACTCGGGTTGCTGGGGTGCGCCCTGCCCGACCTGCTGAGGGCCCGGGCGCTGTCGGCCGAGCGCCGAGCGGCCGGGGCCGCGTCCGGCAAGGCGACGGCCTGCATCCTGCTGTTCATGTGGGGCGGCCCCGCTCAGCAAGAAACCTGGGACCTGAAGCCCGAGGCCCCCGAAGCGGTTCGTGGAGAGTTCCGGCCGATCGAAACGAATGTGCCGGGCATTTGGATCTCCGAACACTTCCCGTTGCTGGCCCGCCAGGCCCACCGGCTGGCGATCCTCCGCTCGGTGCATCACAGCGACGTCAACCACACGACGGCCACCCACGCGATGCTGACCGGCCGGCCGATTCCCCGGCCCGACGCCCGCCTGGACGAGGACTGGCCGCACTTCGGCGCCGTCCTGGCCCACCTGCGGGGCGACCGCCGCGCGTCGCCACTGCCGCCGTTCGTGCAAATGCGGCCCACCATCCCCGACGGCGCTCCCCGGTTCGTCGAGCAGAGCCACGGCCAGGGGGCCGGCTGGCTCGGTCCGGCGCTCAACCCGTTCACCATCGACGACGACCCCAGCCAGCCCGGCTACCGCGTCGGGGCGTTCCAGCTCCCCGACGGGGTCGGTCGCGACCGGTTCGACGACCGCCGACGGCTCCTCGAAGCGGTCGAAGCCCAGGCCCGCCACTTCGAACAGGCTCTCCAGGTGCAGGCACTAGACTCCCACTACGCCAGGGCGTACGATCTATTAACACAGCACAAGGCGCTCGACGCCTTCGACCTCTCTCGCGAAGATCCGAAGCTGCGTGCCCGTTACGGTCTTCACCCGCATGGTCAATCGGTCCTGCAAGCCCGGCGCCTGATCGAGGCGGGTGTTCCGCTCGTCACCGTGTTCTGGCAAAACGACGGCCTCACGAACGTGAGTGTGTACTGGGACACGCATAATCGGAACTTCGTCGATTTGAAAACTCGGCTGATGCCGGCCGCCGACCAGGCGTTTTCCGCCTTGCTCGACGACCTCGACGCCCGGGGGCGACTCGACCAGACGCTGGTGGTCTGGACGGGCGAATTCGGCCGGACTCCTCGAGTGGGTCAAGGTGTCGTCGGCGGCGCGGGGGCAGGCCGCGATGGCCGCGACCACTGGCCCCACTGTTTCTCCAGCGTTCTGGCCGGCGGAGGGATTCGCGGAGGAACCATCCATGGCGCGTCCGACCGCTGGGCCGCCTATCCCGCGCGTGACCCGGTCCAACCCGCCGACGTGGCCGCGACCATCTATTCGTTACTTGGAATCGACCCCTCACTGGAACTGCACGACTCCCTCGGACGCCCCCTGCGGCTTTGCCTCGGTGAACCGATCCAGACGGTGATCGCCTGAACCGACCCAGCCGCGCGAAAGTTCTTCATTCAAACATGAACAAATCTATAGATCGCTTGGCTGAGATGGTTCGCCTCGCCGAGGCGAAGACACGGGCTCAGAAACTTGGCGTCGAAACCCGACAGGCCGCGGAAGCCTTCCGCGCCGCCGAGGCCCGCGCCCGCGAGGCCGAACTCCGCTTCAAGAACGAACGCCCCGCGCTGATACGCAGCCTGGAAGAGGTCGACAGCGACGAGCAGAAGCTGAAGGAGCTGATTCGCAAGATCGCCCAGTTGATGGGTTCGGCGGCCCTCTCGGCCGAGGAAGGCAAGACGTTCGAGAAAGAGATCGAGACCAGCCGCAACGAGATCGAGACCCGACGCAAGCAAACCCAGACCGCGCTGGAGGGCCTCAATCGCGAGCTGACCGAGGCCCGACGCAACCTCCAGACGGCCATGGAGAGCTACCAGTCGCTCCGGCGCGAAATGGATCGGCTCCAGCCGCAACTGGCCAGCGACTTCAGCACCGAGGACCGACTGGCCCGCGATGCCGAGTCGATCTTCCCCTCCGGCCAGATCCGCGCCCTGGCCCGTGAGATCGAGGACGCCATCGCGCACTTCGGCATGCTCGACCCCAAGGAGCAACTGGCCCAGCTCACCATCTGGATCGGACGGTTCCGAAGGCTCCAGGCCCTGGACGTCCCCGGCCTGTCGGACGAGGACCAGATCGCGCTGCAGCGCATCTTCCCCCGTTTGGTCGGCATCTCCAAGCAATACGAGCCGGGCTACATCGAAGCGTTCCGCCAGGGGTTCAACACCGACTGGGACGCCTACATCGCCGAGGCCGAGGAACAGCTTCGACTGGCCACCGAAAACGCCCGACGCGGCAAGGAAGTCGAACACCGCCGCCGCGAGCAACTCGCCCGCGACCAGGAACGCCAGCGCCAGGCCCGCCAGGACGCCCAGTCGGCCATGGAAGAGCTCAAGCACATCATCGTCCGCTACCACCTGCCCGACGAAGGGGTCGAGGAGTTCCACGACGCCTTGAACCGCGTCATCAGCGGCTACGGCGCGTCCGACCCCGCCCTGCTCGAACTGATCATGCCCTATCGCGACCTGCTCACCGGCAGCGATTTTCGAGCGATTCGCAAGAATCTCGACCGGATCAAGCAGGACGAGGCCAAGGAGCCGTCCGTCCTTCAGGAGCAATACGCCGACCTGCTCTCGTCCACCCGAGGCCGGCGGGCCCTGATGATCGGCGGCTCGGCCCGAGAGGACATGAGACGCACGCTCGAACGCGTCTTCGAGTTCGACGAGCTCGACTGGGAACACTACGAAGGAACACGCCCCGCGATGCTCGACTCGCTCGAACAACGCATCCGCAACCACGGCGTCGACCTGGTCCTGATCCTCAAGAGCTTCATCGGCCATCACGTGCCCGAACGCCTTCGTCCCCTCTGCGAGCAGGAAGGCATTCCTTGCCTGATGATCGAACACGGCTACGGCCCGGCCCAGGTCGCCGAAACCCTTCGCAAGGGGCTCCTGAAAACGGCCTGAGGCGCGCCTCGCCGATCGACGCGACGCGTGGCGTGGCGCGGACCCGTTGACAACTCAGCGTGTCCGCGCCAAACCGCCCGCGCCTCACTCCGCCTCCGCGAACTCCCCGGCCAAAAACGCCGCGACCTTGTCCCAGAGCTTGGCCGCGGCCTCAAAGTCCACCGCCATCGGATGGACGGTCCTGGGCGACTCAACCTGGAGAGGCACGTCCACGCTCGGGTTGAGTGGGATCTGGGCGCTTGGACCCTGCGCCAGCGTGGTCTCCACCTCGGGGCTCAACAGGTCGCCCGCCAGCGACTCGGCCTCCTCCGGGTGGGGGCAGCCCTTGATCCTCGCCAGCGTGTTGGGGATGAACAGCGTGCCAAGCTGGTCGGGTTCGCGGTCGGGGTAGACGATCGTCACCGGGCTGCCGGCGGCCAGCTCGGCCATGGCGTCGTCGGTGTCCGTCAGGCCGAAGGCAATCCGGCCCGAGCCAACGGCACTCGCCACCTGCTTGTTGCCCGAGAGGATCAGGGCGTCATTGCCCTTCAGGTCGCGGAAGAACTGCCGGGCCTTGTCGTCGCCCCAGACCGCGAACAGACAGGCCGCGTGCGTGGCCGTGGTGCCGAAGAGCGGCTTGGCGATGCCGACCTTGCCCTTCCACTTCGGGTTGGTCAGGTCGACCAGGCTCTTGGGCCGGTCGGCCTCGGGCACGAGCTGCGTGTTGACCAGAAGAATCCGAGCCCTCGCGGCGAAGCCGTACCAGGTGCCGTCCGCCGCCTTGAAGGCGTCGGGAATGGCGTCGGCATGCTTGGGGTGGAAGGGAGCCAAAAGCCCCTTTTCCTTGAGCCGCAAGGTGTTGAGGATCTCGTTGTTCCAGAAGAGGTCGCAGGCCGGGGCCGACGCCTCGGCAATGATGCGCTGCGTCAGGCCGACCGTCTTGGTGCTCTCGACATCATAGACGGCCAGCACCTCCACGCCCGACGACTTCTCGTACCTCTTGAGCAACGGCTCGGAGAACTCGCGGTCCAGCGCCGCGTAAACGACCACCTCGCCCCCGGCCGGCTTCGAGCCGCCGCCGGATTTCGCGCCGGGTTCCGTCCCCACTCCGCCAACACCGCAACCGGCCAGCCACAACAACGGCAACACCACCCAGGCACGCCGGGGAACTCTCGACTGGGCCAACATGGAAAACACTCCTCCGGGAACCATCCCGCCCAACGCTCTCGTGGACGCCTTGTCCCGCGCCGTGCTCATTCATCCCGAACCCAACCCAACAGGCCAGGGGCGAAACCCCGAACCGACAGGTCCAACGTATCGCCGGCAAGCCGCCAGAGCAAGAGCCGCCAACGAAGGAATTCGGACCCATCGGGACGCCGACGTCGTCAGGGCGTCGTGACGTTCCAGCCGGGATCTCGGGTCTGTTGGTAGCCGGCGGCGACGAGCGGGCGGGCCAGGCGGGGGAACACCGAGGCGAGGTCGACCAGCCAGGGGTTGACCAGCAGGTGGTGAAACAGCCGGCAGAGCCGGATGCGGCGGTCGAAGTGATGCCGCCAGGTCTGGAGCCAGAGCCGTTGCAGGGCGAGGTCGGCCCCTCCGGCGGCCAGGGCTCGCTCGACGATCGGCGCGAGCCGCTCGGCGCCCAGCAGGGCCATGGTCATCCCCTGACCGCCCAGCGGATCGACGGTCCCTTGCGCATCGCCCACGTAGAAAATCCCGGGTTGCCGGGGACGAGACACCTCAACCCGGACACCCGCCACGGTCTTCCACGAGCCGTCGGGCTCGGCGGCATCGAGAAATCGTCGCAGCACGGGATTACGCCCGAAATAGGCGATGGCGGCCCGGTCGAGGTCCCCCTTGTGACGGCGGAGGATCGCCTCGGGCAGCAAGGCGCAGAAGTTGATCCACGGCCCTTCGACCCGGCAGGTGCCGCCATAACCGCCCGGAACCAGGTGCAGGCCGACCGTTCCGATCGGCTCGGCCGCCGAGTCGTTGTCGTCGTCGAGCCTCCAGTGCCGCTTCAGGCCAGCCAGCCGCGGACGAAACCCGCTCCGGGGGCGGGTCAAGCCGGTCTGCCGCACCAGGCTCGAATGCCGTCCGTCGGCCGCCACGACAACCCTGGCACGGATCTCGAACGGTTCCGAGGCGGCGCGGGCACGAACGCCGACCACCCGCCCCTGGTCGAGGAGCGGCCCGCCGACGCGGCAACCCTCGAAGACCGAAACGCCCGCCCGTCTCGCGTGCTGGACCAGCAGGGCATCGAGCGTCGATCGGCTCAGGCCGAACCCGGCACGGCCGTCGGGGCCGGTCACCTCGGCGACGAGCTCCCGGCCTCGAGGGGTTGAGAGCCGGACCCGTCGGATCGGTTGAAGCCCCGTCCGGGCCAGGTCCTCGGCCAGACCGAGCCGTTCGAGCGCCTCGCCTCCTTCGGGACTGAGGTACTCGCCACAGAGCTTCTCCCGAGGAAAGACCCCGGGATCGAGCAGCGCCACGTGGGCCCCTCGCCTCGAAAGCCGCAAGGCCAGCGACGACCCCGCCAGGCCCGCCCCCGCGATCGCCACGTCAAACCAAGAGCCCGGATCGCGCCGCATACCCGTCGTTGCTCGTTCATCCTGGGCGGATCGAGACGGAAAGACCAGGGACCGTCGTCTTTCGTCGGGTGGGCAACGCCCACCGAACTTCCGATGCCGAAACACGTTCGGTGAGCGGTGCCCACCCGACCACACGAAGAGTCTTTCGGCGATTCCGTATCCTTCCTGATCGGCCGAATGCCGGGCGATCAGGCATGAGAACGGGGTCGCGATGGCAGCCGGCTCCACGACGCGGTCCGGTCCGCCGAGGCCCTCGGGCGGACCTCGGCTCGGAATCGAACGCGCCCTTGAGCCGAAACGGCCTGGTCGGCCACCGGATAAAACGGAAGCACCTTGCGCCCGTCGGTCAGGACCCAGGTGCGGAAGTCGCCGCCTGGCTGGCCGTTGCCGGTCGGGAAGTGGCCGAGGAACTCGCCGTCGAGCGGGTTGCCGGCCAGGTCCCGCACGCCTCCCGAAACGATGGTCAGGACGTACTTCCGCCCGTGTCCGATCCGACCGTTGGACGTCGTCAGCACGACACTCCTCGGACCGTTTGGCGAAACCGGACGGGCCGCCGGCGGCGCCAGCGCGACACTCAGGCCG
>CAZRGV010000108.1:10727-21150 GCA_964599655.1 uncultured Isosphaeraceae bacterium
TCGACCGCCGTGTGAAGTCATAGAAGGCCGGGTTGGTCAGGCTGGCGAGATCGAGACCGCCCCCCTGGTCCTGAACCGTGGCGATGATCTGGCCCGTTCTCGGCTCGACGGCCAGGCCCACCAGCCTCGGCCCGACCGTGTCGATGACCAGCGGATGCGAGGTGTCGAGCAAGGTCGTCGACTGGCTGCCCGTCGCATCCCTCGCCGTGGCCGTGACGACGTAAGAGCCGTCGGGCAGGGGGGATCCGGTCGTGAGGCTCCACGAGCCGTCGGCGCCGGCGGTGGTCGAGCCGAGGTTCAACGACGACGACGAACCGATCGCCGAGGCCACGAGCTGGACGGTGGAACCGGGAGTCGCGTGCCCCTGGAACTGGGGCCGCTGAACGTTGGTGATGGCGTCCGAGGAGGACGCGCCGCTGTCGCTGGCCGGGTCGAGCTGGCCGATCACGAACGGTCCCGAAGAGGGATGCGACGGAGGTTCTGGGGTCGATTGAGCCACGACGACCGTGCTATCGGCGGTGGCGAAGGCCCCGGACATGCCGACGATGGTCACCTGGACCGGGTAGGTTCCGGGCTTGGCGTAGGAGTGGGTTCCTTGCACGCGGAAGCCGCCGGAGGCTTGCGGCACGATGGTGCCGGGCACCGCCGCGCTGCCGTCGCCCCAGGAGATCATGGTCGTGTAGTCGCCGAGCTGGGCCATGGGGTCGGCGTCCTGGAAGGTCGCGACCGTTCCGGAGACGCTTTCGCCGGGCTTCGCGTTCCAGGTCGTGCCGGTGGCCGTGATCGGATAATCGAGCGGCACGGGCGTGACGGTTCCGAACGACCAGAAGTACGAGATCCGGGCCGACTGGCCAGGGTTGATCGTGACGCCTCGCCATTCGAGGCCCGCGCCGTTGTCCAGGTAGCTGGGATCGTTGTTGTACGGGGCGCTGGAGGAAGGCAGCATCACCTGGTTGGCGAAGTGGCCGCCATTGCCAATCGTGTTCCAGAGGTCCTTGAAATAGCCTTCCTGGTAGGCCGAGGGGGCCAGGCCGCCGACGAGGTTGGGCTGGATGAAAATGTTGTAATGGCCGGTGACGTCGGTGCCGCCGATGGCGCCGGTCTGCGCGTTGTGGTAGCCGACGCCGTAATCGCTGTCGGCCAGGAAGATGTCGGCCGCGGCGAAGACGTCGAGCACCAGGGGCGTGTCGCCGAGATTGAGCACGCTGTTGTCGACCCGGAAAAACTCGTCGCCAGGGTGGTACGTGGTCGTCTGGATCAGGCGGAACTGGTTGCCGAGGGTGTTGCCGTCACCGCGGTTGTCGGCCACAAGGGTCGTGCTCTGCCCGTTGGCGGCGACGGTCTGGGAAATCTCGTGCAGGCCGACCGAGTGCGTCGACTCCGCCGCGGTTCCCGTGCTGGGCCGGCCGGGAACATCGAGTCCGACCACCGTGCCATCGGCCTGGCGAAAGAAGATGCCGGCATCGCCGGGCGCGGCGGTTGGCTTGTAGACCTGCCCGTTGATGAAACCCTGGCGATAGACCTGGAACGAGCCATCCGAGCCAATGGTCAACGAGGTAATCGGCCCGGCGCTGGTCAGCGTGACGGTCGGCAGCTCGCGACGTTCGAGACCCTCGACCAGGGGGCGAGACCGCCGTTGGGCCATCCGGGACCGGCCTGGGTCCACGTCTCGACGTCGTGTTGTCTTGAGAATTCGTTGAGGAATGAGAACAGGATGGGCTTGCATGGCTCGGCCCCCAGGCCGAGCGGTCCTCCGACCGGGGGCCGCCCGGCGCGCACCTCAGGAAGATCGACGGCACAATACCAGCGGATCTCCGGGTTGCCGGGCGAGGCGAACGGGAAATGGCTCCGCCCGGTGTTCTGATCGGCACGTCCGACCGGAATAATCACTCATTCCGGCAAATCACGAATGATGCGAGACGGCCGTCTTGGCCTCCGATCCCTCGATCACCGATCGACCGAACCCGACGGGAAGCCAGCTCGGTCGAAGGGGGGACCTCCGAATCCCAGCGCGCTGCTAGCCCCCAAATCGCGGATCAACCCGGCGGCGGGTGTCGTGGTCCGTCCGCATGGTTTGACAAGCAAGAGTGGCTCTTCGACAATAAATCAAAGCCGCCCCCATTGCGAGAGCACAACGGCTCGATCGCTCGGCTTTTTTTTGTTCGTCGAGACGCCCACCAGACTTCCCGACGCGTTTTCGACCGTCTCCCCAGACCGACCCGAACCAAGGCCACGCCGACCGCCCAGGACGAGCCCTCGGTGAAGGAATCCCGCATGACTCCGCTCGCGACACGAGGCCGGCTCTGGACGTGGGGGATCGCCGTTCTGGCCGTGATCGGCGCCATCGTGGGCCTGGGCATCGCCTGGCCCGGCCTGTTCCCTCACGACCCGCTGAACGCGGGGCGCGCCGCGTACGATCGGGGCGACTGGCCACGCGCCGCCGAGGCCGCCCGGGAACGGCTCAAGAACGCCTCGGACGATCCCGAGGCCCTCCGGCTGCTGGCCCGTTCCATCGCCCGGCAGGGTCGCGACAACACCGCGCAGGCCATCTATGGCCGCCTCGACGCCGGAGCGATGCAGGCCGAAGACTATTTCCTGCTGGCCGACGGCCTCATCCGCGAAGGACGGTACGACGCCGCGCACACCCTCCTGGAAAAGGGCCTCCAGCGCGACCCGGACCACGCCGAGATTCTCAACCTGCTCGCCCGGTTCCACGCCGGGGCCGACCGTCTGGCCGAGGCCGCCGACCTCGCCGAACGCCTCGCACGCCAGCCCGGCTGGGACGCCCGAGCCGCCTTGCTGCTGGGCCTGGTCCGCAACCAGCAAGGCGACCCCGCCGCCGCGGCCGACGCCCTCGAACGCGCCTTGCGGCCTCGCTGAACGGGGCCTCGCACGACCCGACCGCCATCCGCAAGATGCTCGCCCGCGCCTGGCTGGCCGCCGGATCGCCCGAACCGGCCCGAAAGGCGCTCGAGGTCGTGCTCGAATCCGGCTCCGACCCCGAAGCCTCCTGGCTCCTGAGCCGCGCCTGGCTCCAGGAGCGAAACCTCGACGAGGCCGTGGCCGCCCTGAAACAGGCCGACGACTATGGCGACCGAGACCCGACCGCCCGCGAACCCGCCCCATTCGTCGGCGCCGAGACCTGCCGCCCCTGCCACAAGGAGATTTTCCAGGCCCAGCAAGCAAGCCATCACGCCTCAACCTTCCACGTCGACGCCGGCATCGGCGAGCTCCCGCTGCCCGACCATCCGCTGATCGACCGCGACGATCCAAAAGTTTCTCATACCTTCACCCGAGAGGGTGAGCACGTCCAGTTCTCGGCGACCCGCGACGGCCAGACCGTCCGCGCCCTGATCGACTACGCCTTCGGCTCGGGCGACCGGGGCGCCACGCCGGTCGGCCGCGATGAGTCAGGCCAGTACCGAGAGCTCCGGTTGTCGCACTACGGCGACGGCTCGGGCTGGGACGTCACGACCGGCCATCCCCCCGTTTCCAAAGGGGCCGAACTCCCGGCGTTTCTCGGCGAACCGCTCACGGCCGATGCCGTCCGGCGCTGCCTGAGCTGCCACACGACCGACGAGACCTCGGTCCAGAAGCGACAGGGCCCGGCCTCGGCCGATCGGGCGATCGGCTGCGAGCGTTGCCACGGTCCCGGCGGCAACCACGTCCGGGCGATGTCGGTCGCGCCGGCGTTCCCCGACCTCGCGATCGCGAGGCCCCGTGTCGCCTCGGCCGAGCAGGTCATGGCCCTCTGCTCGCGATGCCACAGCCCTCGAGGCATGACCGTGCAGAAGTCCGACCCAACGTCCATCCGCTTCCAGGGCACCACCCTGACCTGGAGCCGCTGCTACACCGAAAGCCAGGGCGCCCTCAGTTGCGTGACCTGCCACGACCCCCACCGCGACGCCGAGACCGACCACGCCTACTACGTCTCGAAATGCCTCGCCTGCCACGCCGAGAACCACAAGGACAAGACCCCCCACCACACCGACGCCGACGCCGACGGCGCCCGCCCCATCGCCCTGGCCGAAACCGTGAAGCGCGTCCCTTGCCCGGTCGAGCCCTCGGGCCACTGCCTCGATTGCCACATGCCAACCGTCAAGGGAATCATTCCCCACACCACATTCACCGATCATCATATCCGCGTTCACGGCGACTGATACGAAATCGCCCGGACGGCTCGTCTCATGTCGGGAGGGCACCGCTCACCCTACGAAAGACAACGGATCCAGGCGATTCCGTATCAGGTCGATCGCCCTGGGCGACCGGCTCGGGTCCAGCATGAAGGAACCCTTTCCCTCGCCCGCTCCCGAGAGGGTGATCTCCCCGCCACGGAGGAACCATCGCCCCGTCTGGACGAACGCCCGCGGCGCCTCCTCGCCGTCGACGGTCAGGCTCACGATCCTCCACATCCCTTCCAACCGCTTCGCCTCCCTGTCGGCGGCATCATCGGCGATGCCGAGGGAGCCCAGGACCGGCAGAACGACCCCGGCCAGCCCGACCGATCGCTTCCCTCGTTCCTGGGCGTTCATGGACACTCCCCCTTGTGAAGGAATGAAACCGTCGCCTCATCCTGGTCCGAAGGTCGCGTCAGGGTGTGAACCGGCCTGGGTGGCACTGGCAAAGGCAGTGGTACACATGAGAACTTACTTCAAATCATCGTGTACCACCAATTTTGCCAGTGCCAGCCGGCCATCCCATCGACGAGCCCTGTTGTACGAAATTTCCCATCAACGTTCGAGACGCTCAACTCAATCAGGCGATCAGGCATCAGGCTTTCCCACCCTTTTTTTGTTGACATGGACCATGATGGGAATGATAATCCCTCAGGTCGTCAAGGCGGATCGGTTTCAAATCCTACTCGCGTCGTTCTCCACTCCTGGGGACACGACCCATGAAACGACCGCAACTCAGATCATGTCTCCGCATTGCATTGCATTGCATTGATCTTGGCTCCTGGCTGCGTTCCTTCGACGCCGGAACCTGTTCTGCCAAGCGCTTCTGTTCACCGATCCCTCGGCCCTTCTTCGGAAACGCCCTCTCAGAACCAGACAACCTTCGACGATGGCCCGGTCCTGGCCAATGGCCAGAGCTTGCGGCACGAATTCACCCTGACCAATCCCACCAATCGGCCGATTCGCGTCCTGAAGGCCGAGGCGCTCAACCCTTGCGGCTCGGCCGTCGGCTCGGTGCCGGAGGCCGTCCCGCCACTCGGCGAGGCGAAGCTGCCCGTGGTTTTCCGCCCGGGTTACCAATCGGGTCGCAAGCAGGTCCTGTTCGCTGTGTGGACGGATGACTCGGCCGAGCCGGTCAAGATATTCGCGCTGGTCGCCTCCTTAACGTCGGAGGTGGAAACGAGCATGCTCGAAGGCTCGGACGCCAGTCTGCGTCTCGGCCAGTCCGGGCGGCAGACGATCCGCGTTGTCTGCCGCCGCATGGGCAACGAGGGCCGCGGCGCGCCCGACGCCGTGACGGCTTCGGCGCCCGTGGCCGCGCGGTTTGCAGGACCGCCGAGCGTGAGGAGGCTGCCCGATGGCACTGTCGAGGCAACCCGAGACATTGAGGTCACTCTTTCGGCGGAGTGTTCGACGGGATTGCGTCAGACGGAACTGGTGCTCCACTGGGCCGACGGCACGATCTTCCCCCATACGGTCGTCTGGCGTGTCCGGCCTTGCATCGTGGCCGTTCCCGCAGGGGTGGTCTTGAAGGCGTCAGCCGGCCGCGTGGAGCGCACGATTTTGTTGAACTCGCTCGACCGACCGTTTTGTATCCTCGCGGTTCGCGGATCTGCGCTTGCGGGCGAATGGACTCCGCTGGTCGGCTCACGCTCATCGCACTTGCTTCGCATGGCCCTCGACGCTGACCGCGCATCGGGCGAGGGTACCTCAGACCTCGTGATCACAACCGATCACCCTGACCAGCCGACGGTCTCTGTCAGCGTGCTGGTCTTGCCCACCGCGGAGGCTTCGAAATGATGCAGCATCCCCGCCAAGCCCAGAAACGACGAGGCTTCACACTGGTTGAGCTGATGGTCGCTCTCGGGATCATCAGCATCTTGTTCGCGCTATTGCTGCCGGCCGTGCAAACGGCCCGCGAGGCGGCGCGACGTGCGAGTTGCTCCAACAATCTGCGTCAGCTTGTCCTGGCCATGCACGCCTATCATGATTCTCACGGCTGCTACCCAATCTCGAATACGACGACCCTCGGCCCTCGCTCCTCGGATGGCACCTATCGCGTGGCTTACTGGGGCGAGTTCAGCGTTCATGTCCGCCTGCTCCCCTGGCTGGATCAGCGGCCGCTTTTCCAGGCGATCAACTTCGACGTGGGCACTCGGCCCCCCGCGCACCTTGGTCCCGATGCAGGGGGTCAAGAGGTTCGCTACCTCGACGCCGCGAACCTCACGGCCCGAAGGACCACAGTGGCCGTGTTCCTGTGCCCTTCCGACGCGGGGGCCAATGAGCAAGCCGGCGTCAATTATCGGATGAATATGGGCGTTGGCCACCATCCAGAGCGAACCTGGCTCCACCCCGACAGCGGAAACGGACTCGCGAGCCAGACGGGCGCTCCGACCAAGTCGGCCCAAGTCGTGGACGGCCTCAGCCATACCGTGGCGTTCAGCGAGCGCCTCCGAGGCTCCGGCCGAGTTCCTCCGACCCCCGAACGCGACTACTGGGCGATGATGGTGGGACCCGGGAGTACGGCCGACGACCTGGTCCTCGCTTGCCGGATCGCGGCACGGTCCGACAACAACCGGCCCGGGTTCTTCGGTTCCGGCGATTCTTGGTTTTGGCGCGGTGTCGATCGCACACTCTACAACCACGCCCAGGTTCCGAACGGCCCGGTACCCGACTGCCTGCACTTCGGCGTGTTGCCCCCGTCCGGCATGGCAACGGCCAGGAGCGATCATCCGGGTATTGTCCACGCGGCGATGGCTGACGGCTCGGTCCGGCCCGTCGTTCACTCGATCAATCTCTCGGTCTGGCGTGCACTGGGCACCCGCGCCGGCCGGGAAGTCGTGGACGACTGATGCTCGCATTCTCAAAAGGACCGGGGTACCAAGTTCGGCTCGGTTTCCCGTCCTTCGCCCTTTGCTTTTTTGACTGTACTGGACTCAATAGGGTTCTTCTGGCCCTGGAATCCGTAGGTTCGCAACGATGGCAAGCAATCGCGCCACCGCATGGGGTTTCATCGTTTTCTCGGCTCTGGCCACGGTGGCCTTCGTCCTCATCGGGCCCATGGTCCGCGGATGGGACAAGGCCTATCAATCCTATAACTCACAGACATGTGAGGACTCTGGAGTGGCCGCCGCGAAGTCCCAGTACGGGGATGCGATCTCGGAATCCGTCTGCCTCAGTTACGGCGCCCTTCCCTTCGGCGTCGGAATTCCCTGCGCGACATGGACAGTCGCCGGCAGTACCCAGCAGGGAGTGAACCCGCAAAACGTAACGGCCGGTACTGGCTACACGGAGTCGTACACGAGCTGTGGTCTCGTCCAAGTCGGTACCTGCGGCTTCAACGCGTTGGGCGTCAGAGCCTGTTTCAACAAGCACTTCATGTACAATCCGGACGATCCAAACCATCCGGTCGGCTACAGTTCCATCGTGGGCACAACCAAGCAGGCCGTGAATCCCTGAAGGAGTCCCAGATCGATGGTCCTGCTCATCCTGCTCGCGGCCACGATGGTTTCTCCGCCCCCGGCGGAGGATGCCCCGATCAGCGCCGAGCAATTCGCCCGGATCATGACCGGGCTCCATGCCGGGTTTGAGGACATCTCCTTCGTCTTCGAGGGAAGAGTGCGGGGGGTCCCGCCGGGCCGCACGGTGGAACAACTCCTCGCGGGAGCCGACCCCGATGCCCCTCACCTGGATTTCCAGGGGCAATACATCTTCCGCTCCGATGGGGCCACACGCCTCGACCGATTCGACTCATCGACATTCGCCACGGCGCCAGGCGAGGCCCACCACATCTCCGCCATGCTTCCGTGGCGTCTCGAGCGCGTGAGCCGACTCCCGACCAACCCGGATTTGCAACCGGTCTCGTCTCCCGGTGGCCCCGGATCGCTGAACGAGCCGGGATCACCCGAGCGGATCCTCTACCTCTGGTACTTCCAGGGGGTCGAGGTCCGGGTCAAGAACGGCTACAAGTTCCTGGGATGGGAGGATGTTGACGGCCACCACTGCGCGAAGGTCGAGCTCGCCCAACCCGCCCCCACCGAGGCCCATCCGGATGGCCGGCTCGGGGAGCGGCTCTGGATCGACCTGGAACGAGGTGGCCATCCGCTGAGAGTCGAGTATTTTGATCCGAAGGGGATCTGCATGCGAGTCCAGGGCATCCGCCTGGCTCAACTCGACAAGCCAGACGGCAACCGCGTCTGGTTACCGGTCCAAGGTTACTGTGAAACGCTGGCCACGGCCTCTCCTCATCATTCCACCAAGCCGGTAGGTCTCGAAACGTATGACGTGGTCGAGGGCACGGTGCGCCTGAATCAGGGGCTTCCCGATGAGGTTTTCCGGCTCGATTGGAAAGGAACCCTGCCGGAGACGAAATCGCTGGCGACCCAACGACGGGGATTCCGCCAACGGCGTCCCCGACGTGACCCGGAGGGGATTCGTGAGGAGCTGAAGCATCAACTCGCCCTGGCGGAGGCCCGGAGCCAACCGGTCGAGGCGGAAACCCCCGAGCAACGCCAGGCCCATCAGACCCTGACCATCCAGGTCGGGCTTGCGGCGACAGGTGTGGCCTTGCTCGGCGGTGCGGCGTGGTGGTGGCGGCGACGAAGGTGAGGGGGTTTCCAACAACCCGCCACATCGAGTCAAGATGGTTCACACCGCGGACCCTACCTGGCTGGCACCGAACACCAAACCCCTCAACAACCCGGCCTCGCCGCCGTCATCAAGGTCAGGCGCAGTCCAATCGAGGGGCTCACGTTCCTCGCTCCTGGCTGAGTTCCGGGGCGAGGCTACGGATTGTGTCAAGTTTGCGGAACGCGCCGCCGATAACGATTGTCACAGACCCGCTCAGGGGCCGCGGCGGGTTGCGCCTGGCCTGGCCTGGCCTGGCGGGTCGGGGTGAGGGCGCGGACGCGTGGGGGAGCGAGCAAGGCCACTCCGGGCGGGATTCGCGAGGGGGCTCGTTCTCCTCTCGGCCAGCCTGGCGTCGACCGGTTGCCTCGGTCCCCAGGCGGTCAAGTACACCCGGATGAAATACAACGAGGTCATTCGCTCGACGAATGACGAGCAGCTTCTGGCGAACATCGTCCGGCTCCGATACGCCGACTCGCCGGTGTTCATCGACCTGCCCAACATCACCAGCCAGTTCGAGATCGCCGGGATCGGCGAGTACACGGGGGGCGTTGGCGGCCAGATTCCGGGCACCACGCATCTCGGCTTCGGGCAGATCACCGCCAGGGATGCTCCCACGCTGAGCTATCACCCTCGAGAGGGGCGAGAGATCGCCAAGGCCCTCTTGACCCCGCTGTCGGCCGACCTGTTCAGTGTGGTCAACGCCGGGGCCAACGTCGAACAGCTCCTGCTGATGGTCCTCAACGACATCAACGACGTGCCCAACGCCCCCAGGGCGACGGTCATGGTCCCCCGGCTCCCCGACGACAACACGGAATTCCTCGCGGGCGTGCGCCTGCTCGCCTCGCTGATGGAGAACAACGCCGTCGAGATGGCGATCGCGACGACCGAGGAGAGCGCCGCGGCCTCCGACTCGGTTCCCGAAGGGCAAGTTCAAGGCGGCGACCTCCTCTCCGCGGCCAAGGACGGCTACGTCTACCGGACCCAGAGCGCCGGCCGGATGACCCTGGTCAAGCGCGAACGGAACCTCGTCCTTCGGGTCCGCCGCCAGTCCCTCGACGCCCCCGAGCTGCTCGAGCTGGAGCGCGTGTTTCGCGTCACGCCCGGCCTGAGGCTCTACCGCGTCAAGTCGGAGCTGACGGCCGAGGCCGGCGACGTCGTCACGAGTCCACTGGGAAGCGATACATTCTATTTGAACATGCGATCGATCTTGCAGATCATGACGTTTCTGTCCAAGGGGGTGAGCGTCCCCGAGGAACATCTGATTTCGCGCGAGGCGCCAAGCGTCTGCGGCCTCGATGGCCGGCCTTACGACTGGACGCGGGTCACGGCCGGCAACTTCCGTGTGGTCGCCCAGAAGCACCGCCCGCGCGACGCCGAGGTCGCCATCCCCTACCGCGGCTACTGGTTCTACATCCCCCGAAACGACGTGAACTCCCGCGCCGTGCTCGCGATCCTGGAAATCCTGTTCTCCCTCCAGGAGTCCGACGGCAAGGCCGTCGCCCCGCTGCTCACCCTGCCGATCGGCGGCTGACCGGCCACATCGGGGACACACAGCGGCGGGGTGGCTGGGGGCGTCTCGACCCCAGCCCCTTCCGCGCTGTCTCGGCGGGGTGGCTGGG
>CAZRGV010000109.1:0-5564 GCA_964599655.1 uncultured Isosphaeraceae bacterium
ACTCTGGATATGTTCGCGGTTTTGTTCGGCGGGGCGACGGCGTTGCTGCCGATCTTCGCGAAGGAGATCTTGAAGGTTGGCCCGGTGGGACTGGGCTGGCTTCGGGCGGCGCCGTCGATCGGAGCGGTGGCGATGGCGCTGACGCTGGCGCACCGTCCGCCCTTGCGCCGGGCGGGACGGGCCTTGCTGTACTCGGTGGCCGGATTCGGCGCGGCGACGCTCATTTTTGGCCTGTCGCGAAGCCCGACGCTCTCGTTCCTGATGCTGCTGCTCGCCGGCGCATTCGATAACGTGAGCATGGTCGTGCGCGGCACGCTGGTTCAGGTGCTCACGCCCGACGCGATGCGAGGGCGAGTCTCGGCGGTGACCAGTGTTTTTATCGGCATGTCGAACGAGCTGGGCGGGTTCGAGTCGGGCCTCACGGCGCAACTCTGGGGACCGGTCGCCTCGGTCGTGGTGGGCGGGATCGGCTGCATCGCCGTCGTGTTGACGGTGGCCTCGCGCTGGCCGGAGGTCTGGCGGCTGGGCCCGCTCCTGGCCGTCTTTGAGCACGGGCCGGACGGCTCGGGCGCGGAACCCGGCGCCGACGCGTTGCCGGTTCCGGGTGCATCGCCGGTTCCGATCGAGGGTCAGGCATGAGTGACTGGATTCTCGATCTCCGCCGGGCGCTCGACGCCGAGTACGGCGACCGGCCTCGAATCGCGACGCTGGCGACCGTGGACCGCGACGGGAGGCCGCACGGCCGGTCGATCGTCTGCCGCCACATCGAGGACAGCGGCGCGCTCTGGATCGCGACCGACGCCCGAAGCGCCAAGAACGGCCAGGTTCGCCACGAACCGAGCGCCGAGCTGGTCTTCTGGCTGCCAACACGTCGCGAGCAATTCCGAGTGCACGGCGTCGTCGAAATTCTCGTCTCGACCGACGACGATCCGAGGCGATCGATTCTTTGGCGGATGCTCTCCGACGCCACCAGAGCGATGTTCTTCTGGCCGCCCCCCGGCCGCCCCCTGGAACCCAACCCCAGCGACTTCCCCCAGGCGGTGCCCGCCGAGGTCGAACCCCCCGACGACTTCGAGGTGCTGATCGTCGATCCCCTGCGCGTCGAGCACCTCGACCTCAAACCGAACCCCCACGCGCGGCGCCGCTGGCGGGCGGAACGCGACTGGGAAGAAGAATTGCTCAATCCTTGATGTCAGGAATCGAAGGATAAGAATTTGAATGGGGGTGGCCCCGGTTGACGAGCAACCGGGGGCGACCCGCGACCCGCCGCGAGTGAGTGGCACCCGTCGGGTTAGTTTGAGGTTCCGATGGGGCGGGTGATGGCCCCTTCGGCGGCGGAGGAGACGAGTGAGGCGTACTTGGCGAAGACGCCGCTGGAGTAGCGAGGCGGGGGAGGCGTCCAGGCGTCGAGGCGTTGCTTCAACTCGGCGTCGGAGATCCTGAGATCGAGCCGGCGCTCGGGGAGGTTGAACTCGATTTCGTCCCCTTCGCGAACGGCGGCGATCGGGCCGCGCCGGGCGGCTTCGGGGGCGACGTGTCCGGCCATCAGGCCCTTGGTGGCGCCGCTGAACCGGCCGTCGGTGAGGAGGGCGACCGAGTCACCGAGCCCCGCGCCGACGAGTGCGGCGGTCACGCCGAGCATTTCCCGCATGCCTGGGCCACCGGCGGGGCCCTCGTAGCGGATCACGACGACGTCGCCGGCCTGGATGGCGCCGGAGGTGACGGCCTTCATCGCGTCTTCCTCGCAGTCGAAGACGCGGGCTGGCCCCTTGTGGTGCGTCCGCTCGTGGCCGGCGACCTTGACGACGCAGCCCTCGGGGGCGAGGTTGCCTCGGAGGATGACCAGTCCGCCGGTCGGCTTGAGCGGGCGGTCGAGGGGTCGGACGACTTCCTGCCCGGGTTCCTCGACGGCCGTGGCCGACTCCTCGGCGAGGGTGTGGCCGCTCGGGGTGAGCTGGCTGCCGTCGAGCTTGCCGGCCTTGAGGAGCCGTTGGGCCACCAGTCGAGTGCCACCGGCGTGGTCGAGGTCGGTGGCGACGAATCGGCCGCCCGGTTTGAGGTCGGCCAGGGTCGGCGTGCGGTTGCTCACGGTGTCGAAGTCGTCGATGGTCAAGGGCACGCCGGCCTCGCGGGCGATGGCCAGCAGGTGGAGCACGGCGTTGGTGGAACCGCCCGTGGCGACGACGCCGGTGATGGCGTTTTCGAAGGCCAGGCGGGTCAGGATTTGTTTCGGCGTGAGGCCGCGACGGAGCTGGTCCACGACCAACTTGCCGGCCTCGTGGGCGACCTCGGCCTTGCGCTTGTCCATGGCGGGGGGGCTGGCGGTGCCCACGGGCGAGAGGCCGAGGAACTCAAGGGCCAGGGCCATCGTGTTGGCGGTGAACTGGCCGCCGCAGGCGCCTGGTCCGGGGCAGGCGTGATCTTCCAGGTCGTGGAGGTCTTCGTCGGACATCAGGCCTCGGGCGTTGGCGCCCACCGCCTCGAAGACGTCCTGGATCGTGACGTCCTTCCCCTTGAATTTGCCGGGGGCGATGGAGCCGCCGTAAAGCACCAGGCCGGGGACGTCGAGCCGGATCAGGCCCATTGCGGCGCCCGGGATGGTCTTGTCGCAGGCGACGAGGCAGAGCACGGCGTCGAAGTAATAGGCCCGGCCGGCCAGTTCGATCGAGTCGGCGATGATTTCCCGGCTGACCAGGCTGGCCTTCATCCCTTCGGTTCCCATGGTGATCCCATCGCTGATGGCGATCGTGTTGAACTCCATGGGGGTGCCGCCCGCCTCGCGAACGCCGGCCTTGACGTGCTCGGCCAGGTCGCGGAGGTGGTAGTTGCACGGCATCGTCTCGATCCAGGTGTTGGCGATGCCGATGATGGGCTTCGAGAGGGCCTCGTCGTCAAAGCCGATCGACTTGAAGAAAGAGCGGGCCGGCGCGCGGTCGCGACCATCAATGAGCAAACGGCTACGGTGTCGAACATCGAAGGCCATGGGCGAGAGAATTCCTTTCGTTCGAAGCGAGTCAGCAAAGATGTTCATGCAATCCTTGAAGGAGGCGCCAGGCGTCTTGCCACCGGCGGACCGAAGCACGGCCCTGAGGGATTCGATCGTAACCGACTCGGCCCGGATTGGCCAGTTGCCCGTTCAGGGCCGGGAGTTGGCTCAGCCGTTCTTCCCGAATCCGGCCAGGGCGCGCGGCGAGGGATCTCCCTCACGGAGTCGGTAGCCGTGGTCGACGGCGAGGTTTCGAAAGCGGTCGACACGGCCGGAGGGCCAGACGACCTCGACCAAGTCGACGCGGTGGGCCGATCCGAGGCCGAAATGGAGCCGGGGATCGCTCGACGACAGGTAGCTCCCGCCGCCGAATCGCTGGGCGACCTGCGCCTTTCCCCCGGCGACGACCCGCACGCGAGCCCCGATGGCGTCGCGGTTTGTTGCGGTCCCTTCGAGCTGAAGGGTCAGGAAGCGCGTGTGGTCCGGGTCGGTTTGATTGTGAAGATAGGCCAGCGGCCCCTTGAGGTCCACGAGGAGGGCGTCCTGCCGGCCGTCGTTGTCGAGGTCGCCGACGGCCAGGCCTCGACCGACTCGCGGTACGAGCAAGGCCAGACCGGCCCGCTCGCTGACGTCGACAAGCTTGCCGTCTTCGCCGCCGAGCAGGAGCTGGGCGGGCATCTCGTAGGGGAAGACGGGCCGGAAGTCGTTGACGTGGCCGTTGGCCGTGAGGACGTCGAGCCGGCCGTCGTTGTTGGCGTCGACGAAGGCGATGCCGAATCCGAGCCGGTAACGGCTGGGAATTGCCAGGCCGATGGCGGCGGTCCGATCGCTGAACAGGGCGCCGCCGATGGCGTGATAGAACGTGGTCGACTCGCCATAGAAGTTGGTCACGGCCAGGTCGAGACGACCATCGGCATCCAGATCGCCACAGGCGATACCCATGCCGGCGAGGTAGCCCCCCGAGGCGTTCGTGGCCACGCCCGACGCCATGCCGATCTCCTCGAATCGGCCGCCGCCAAGGTTGTGGAAGGCGAGATTGGCCGTCGTGTCGTTCGCGACAAAGAGGTCGATCTTGCCGTCCTCGTCGAGGTCGGCGGCCAGAACGCCCAGGCCCCGTCCCTCGCGATCGACGATGCCCGCCTCGTCGGTCACGTCGACAAACCGCCCCCCGTCGTTGCGGAACAGGTGGTCGGGGAGCGGGTCAAACAGGCGAGGGTCGCAGAAGGTGTAAGCCTGGGTCTCGGGATGGCGGCAGATTCGAGGGTCGGCCGAGTCCCACCGCAGGTAATGGGCAACGTACAGGTCGAGATCGCCGTCCCCGTCGATGTCGGCGAAGGTGGACGATGTCGGCCAGGCACGCGTTCCGCCGAGCCCCGAGGCTTCGGTCACATCCTCGAACGTGCCGTCTCCCTTGTTGCGATAGAGTGCGTAGGACTCCAGGCGGGTTAAAAACAGATCTTCATGACCGTCGTTGTCGATGTCTCCCACGGTGACGCCCAGGCCGTAGTCTCGCACGTTCGAGAGACCGGAGGCTTTGGTGACGTCCTCGAACGTGCCGTCTCGCTTGTTGCGGAAGAGGCGGTCTCCCGCGGGGGAGCGGCCCGCGGGCGGCGGATACGTCCCGGCCTGGACGGCATAAACGTCGAGCCAGCCGTCGTCATCGAGGTCGATGAGGCCGATGCCGCCGCACATGGTCGTCGGCAGCTCGCGGAGCGGCGAACGGCCGGGATCGAACACGAACCCGAGGCCCGCGTTTTGGGCGTCGTCGACGAAGCGGGGAACCAGGATGGCCTGTTGGGTTTCGACCGTGGAACGAACGCGGGAGGGTCCGAGGTCGGCGAGGATCTCCGCCAGCGTGGAACCCTCGGGCGGCGGGGTAGGCTCCGATTGCCGGAGGCGCGTCAGGAGCCGCCGGGAATCGGCATCGACCCGATTGCGATGGACGGCCAGCGTGGCCCAGCCGATCGCCTCGGCGCGACGACCGAGGTTTCCGGCCAGGCGCGCCAGCTCGGCGGCGTGAGACGGCAGGTCGGAACCGGCCATGAGCTTGCGGTATCGCTCCTTGTCGCGATCGAGTTCCGCCTTCCGGCGGCGCAGCTCGGCCAGGCGCTCTTCGAGACCTTCCCGCGAGGCAAGGTCGGCGAGGCGTTCGAGCGCCTCGGTGTCGCCCGGATGGACCGTCAGCCGACGCTCGAGCAAGTTACGCTCCGCGTCGAGGTCGCCCGCCCTGGCCAGAAACCACGAACGGATCGCCAGGATTTCGGAGGGGTCGAACAACCGGGCCGGCAGATGAGTCCAGGCGCGTCGCGCGGCCTCGGCGTTGCCCGAGGCCAGGGCCAGGTTGAGCCGGGCCCGCCAGACGGCGGGGTCGTCGGGCCGGCGACGGGTGCAGCGATCGAGCCAGGTGGCGGCTTCCGCGAACCGGCCCTCCAGGGTCGCCAGCGACGCCTTGCCGAGCCAGACCCGGTCGTCGTCGGGGGCCTCGCGACCCGCCCGGTCGAGCACGTCGCGGACGCCTTCGAGGGGCAGCGGCTCGGAATCCAGAAGCCAGAGCTCTCGCAGGACGTTCGAGACCTCG
>CAZRGV010000109.1:5582-21131 GCA_964599655.1 uncultured Isosphaeraceae bacterium
AGTCCTGGAGCAGCCGACGGACATCGGCGATCCGCCCCTCGAAACGCAAAACCTGGCCCATAAGTCGAGTGGCCCCGCCGCGCTGGTCGTTCGAGGCGTCCGGATCGCTCAGGGCCTTCGACAGGCACTCCTCCGCGATCGACAGTCGGCCGTGTTGGATTGCCAGCCGGGCGCGACGGAGTTCGGCATCGAGCGCGAGCGCCGAGCCGGGAGGGACTCGTCCCCAGGCGTTCAGGGCGGCATCGACATTTCCGAGCCCCGCCTCGGCCATGCCGAGCGCGTATTCCGCCTTGTCCCAGCCCGGCCAGCGTCGGGTGAGTCTCGCGAGCCGCTGCTTCGCGGTTGAGTAATCCCGCCGTGCGATCGCACGACGGGAGTCTTCGAGCATCAAGCCGGCCCACCAGAGGCTGAGGGCCCAGACGACGGCCAGCACGGCGAGACCGATCGAAGTCCCCACGCTCAGGCTGCGACGCCACATCGCTCGGACCTCTCGCAAGGTCGATTCCGGAACCAGGACACGGTTTCACGTCGCGTTTTCGAGAACGGAGGGAGGAGCCAGGGCAGGGAACGCGGCATCCATCGAGCATGCGTGCTCGACCGAGCGGCAGGATGGCTCTCCAGGACCATCATGCTCAAGACGGTCGGTTCTTGCAAACGCTCGAGTTCGCGGATCGCGGGTTGGGCGCCGCGACGGCGGAAGGGAACGAGAGGGCCAGATCAGCCGCCAGGGAACGGCGCGATCGGCGGCTAGGGTTTGGCGAGGTCGTCGTTCAGCTTGCTCGGATCGACGATTTTGAAGATGGCTTGTTTTTCACGGACCAGCGCGCCTGGCTCGATCAGGTTCGGTTTGTCGATCGTGTTGACGAGCACGACGACGCCGTCGGCGGGAGCGACCAGCGTGCAGGCTTTGATCTGGCTTCGGAGGTTCGCTTCCCGCTTCTGTTCGAGCGACAGGACCCCTTGGCGGTTCGTCAGCAAGGTGGTCGCCTTGTCGATATCCCCCTTGAGCCGCTTGATCCGCTGGGGATAGGAGTACTGACGGAGCACTCCGGCCTGGGCGATCGCCCGTTCGAGCGCGATCTGCGCGCGGGCCACGGCGAGCTCGAGCCGCCGCCTCGTCACATCGTCGACGTTCTTGCCACCTTCGAGGGTCTGCTTCAACTCGGCCTGGGCGATGGCCAGCTCGAGCTTCGCCAGCTCGATGTCTCCGTCGGCGGCCTGACATTCCAGCTTGTAGATTCCCTCCTCGTACTCCTTCATCGCGAGCCGCGCGACTTCGAGCGATTTTCGGGCGTTCTCCACATCGGCAACGGCGCGCTGGGTGGCGATGGACTGCGACTCGAGCCGTTCCCGGAACGGAGCGGCGTCGAGTTCGCAGACCGTTGTCCCTTTCTTGACCTTCGTGCCTTCCGGGAGGATCGAGAGAATCGTGTTCTGACCCGCGAGCGGAGATTCGACCACGATCTCGCCCGGATATTTGACCGGCTCGAAGGTCGGGACCTCGTCGGGAACCTCGTTGGCGACCTGGGCGCGCGCGGCCGTGGCCAGGACGCCCCAGAGCGCGATCGAGATCAAGACCAGGATTCGCCCTCGTGCCGTTGTCGATTGCATGATCGCGGTCCTTGTTCCGACCCTTGCCCGATGGATTCCGGCCGCCGGTCGCTCGCGAACCGATACCCCTCTCTCTCTAAGGATAGAAGGCGACAGGCAAGACGTCGATGGTTCACCAAAATGGTCGAGCGCGACGCGGTTGGGGGAATTGTTGAGGCACGGCGCCGAGAATTGTATACAATCGACCGACGACCGGGTTGCGGGTTCTTGGTCTTTGAGGGGATGAACGGGTATGGTCGTCGCGGCCAAGTTGCCGGATCAGGTCTACACGCGTCTGCTTGGCGAGATTTTGTCGGGACGTCTCGAGTCGGGGGCGGTCTTGCGAGAGACGGAGCTTTCCGAGAGGCTGGGCGTCAGCCGGACGCCCGTTCGCGAGGCGCTGGGGCGGCTCGCGGCGGCCGACCTGGTGGAACTGGCCAGGAACCGCAGCGCCGTCGTCCGCAAGCTCCTTCCCGAGCAACTTCGGCACATTTACCAGCTTCGAGAGGCGCTCGAGGGACTGGCGGCCGAGCGCGCGTGCGGCCGGTTGACGCCCGACGACTTGGCTCGGCTCGACGAGCTGGCCCGAGCGATCGATCCCAACGATTGCGACCGTGATCGCGCGGCCTGCCACCGGTTTGATGTCGAGCTTCACCGGCTGATCGCCGAGCGGTCGGGAAACCCGCTGCTGGCCAGGGAGATCGGCAAGTACCACGACCTCGTGCAGCTCGTCCGCGAACGGGTGGGGAACCGCGACGGCGGTCTGGCGCTGGCCTTCCGTCAGCACGTTCAGATCATCGAGGCGCTTCGCGAGGGAGATCCCGCCGCGTGCCATCGCGCGATGGTCGAGCATATTCGGTCCAGTGGGGCGCTGGCGGTTCGCTGCGCGGCGGAGAACACCGACCAGAACGTTTCCGGGTCGGAAAAACCGGGCGAATCCCCACGATAATCCAACCTCGGTGCCGCGTGACGGTTGTCTCGGAACGAGTCGAGACGAGGAACACAAGATGACGCGAATCCCAGGATCTCGAAGGGCAAAGCGTCCACCGCGATGGCTGCGGATCGCCGGCTTGGTTCTCCTTGCGCTTCCTCTCGAACGGACCCTCGCCGACGACGTTTCCGCCACCGATCGCGGACGGGAGATCTTCCGCCGCGACGTTCAGCCGATTCTGACCGGCAAGTGCCTGGCCTGCCACGCGTCGGACAAAAAGAAGGGCGGCCTGGACCTGAGCCGTCGCGCCCTGGCGCTGACCGGCGGCGAACGCGGAGAGGCGATTGTGGCGGGCAAGCCCGACGAGAGCCTGCTGCTGGAGTTGCTGAGCGACGGTCAGATGCCGCCGAAGAACCCGCTCAAGCCCGAGCAGGTCGCCGCGTTTCGCTCCTGGATCGAGGCGGGCGCGCCCTACGAGTCGGAACCCCTGACCGCACGTCGCGCGGGGCCCGACTGGTGGTCGCTCCAGCCGATTCGCCGTCCCGAGGTCCCTTCGCCCAGTCAACCCGGCTGGGTCCGCAATCCGATCGACGCGTTCATCCTGGCGAAGCTCGACGAGCACGGTCTGAAG
Organism: uncultured Isosphaeraceae bacterium; assembly: GCA_964599655.1. GTDB lineage: Bacteria > Planctomycetota > Planctomycetia > Isosphaerales > Isosphaeraceae > CAZRGV01. Next base: position 8,735 of record CAZRGV010000109.1, read on the forward strand.
CCGTCCTCCGAAGTCGATCGGGCGACGTACATCCGGCGCGTGACCTTCGACCTGACCGGCCTTCCACCCACGCCGGAACAGATTCGAGCCTTTGTGAACGACGCAAGCCCCGATGCGTATGAAACGCTCGTCGATGCGCTGCTGGCCTCGCCCCGTTACGGCGAGCGTTGGGGGCGCCACTGGCTCGATGTCGTGCGGTTCGCCGAAAGCCACGGCTACGAAACGAATCAACTTCGACCGAACGCATGGCCCTACCGCGACTACGTGATCCGGGCCTTTAACGAGGACACACCGTTCGCCCGGTTCGTTGAGGAACAGCTCGCGGGGGATGCCCGGACCGGCGGCGACTGGCTCACCGAGGCGGCCACGGGATTCCTGGTGGGAGGGACGCACGACGTCGTTGGCAACCAGACGATCGAGGGGATGCGGCAACAGCGCGCCGACGATCTCGACGACATCATCACGGCCACCGGCACCGCGTTTCTCGGCCTGACGGTCAACTGCGCCCGGTGCCACGACCACAAGTTCGACCCGATCGGTCAGGAGGATTACTACGGGTTGCAGGCGGTGTTCGCGGGCGTCCAACACGCCGATCGCGAGGTCCCGGCGCCCGACGCCGAACGCCGACGCGAAGCGGCGGCCGCCCTCCGGTCGGAACTCGCCCGGATCGATCGGGAACTCGACACGCTCGAGCCCCTGGCCCGCGCCGATCTTGGGGCCCCGGGCCGGCCCGGCGTGAACCCGAGACGAAACGTCGATCGCTTCGAGCCGGTCGCGGCCCGGTTCGTCCGCTTCACCGTCCAGGCCACGAACAACGGGATCGAGCCCTGCATCGACGAGCTGGAAATCTGGTCGAGTGGCGGCGAACCGCGCAACGTGGCCCTGGCTGAAGGAGGCGCGAAGCCATCAGCCTCATCCACCTATCCCAACTCCGACATTCACCGGCTGGAACACATCAACGATGGTCAGTATGGCAACAGCCGGAGCTGGATCTCGGCCGTGCCCGGCAAGGGCTGGGTGGGAATCGAGCTTCCCGAGACGACGGTGATCGACCGGATCGTCTGGGGTCGCGACCGCGAGGAGCGTTACCAGGACCGCGTGCCGACCGAGTATTACATCGAGGTCGCGACCGAACCCGGTCAATGGCGCGTCGTCGCCTCGTCGGCCGACCGAGCGGCGTTCCAGGCCGAGGCGATGTCGAACGAACTCGCGGCACAATCGACGGAGCCGACGGAACGCCGTCGACGCTTGCTCGACCAGCGGAAGGCGCTTGGCGAGCGGCTGGCCGAGTTGAGCCCGACCATGCGGGTCTATGCCGGCACCTTTTCCGCGCCGGGACCAACGCACCTGCTGACGCGTGGCGATCCCATGCAGCAGGGGAAGGAAGTTCCGCCATCGGCCCTTCGCGCGTTGGGTCCACGACTGGTGCTAGAAACGGACACACCCGAGCGCGAGCGCCGGCTTGCGCTCGCTCGCTGGATCGCCGATCCGACCAACCCACTCCCCGCGCGGGTCATGGTCAACCGGCTCTGGCATTACCACTTTGGCCAGGGCATCGTGAACACGCCGAGCGACTTCGGTTTCAACGGCGATCGGCCCTCGCACCCCGAACTGCTCGACTGGCTGGCGTCGGAATTCCTGGCCGGCGGCGGCCGGCTCAAGCCGATCCATCGGTTGATCGTGCTGTCCTCGACCTATCGACAGTCAAGCCGGATGGTTGAACATGCGATGACGGTCGACCAGGAGAACCGGTTGCTCTGGCGGATGAACCCACGCCGGCTGGAGGCGGAGGCGATTCGAGACGCGATGCTCTGGGTCTCCGGCGCGCTCGACCTTCGCATGGGCGGACCGGGCTACAACCTCTGGGAAAAGAATACGAACTATGTCGTCGTGTTCACCCCGAAAAACAAGCTGGGTCCCGATGAGTTCCGGCGCATGGTTTACCAGTTCAAGCCGAGGAGCCAGCAGGACCCGACCTTCGGGGCGTTCGACTGCCCGGACGGCGGACTTGTGGCCCCTCGTCGGAATGTCTCGACGACCGCGCTTCAGTCCCTGAACCTGCTCAACAGCCGGTTCGTGATCGACCAGGCCGCACGGTTCGCCGAGCGTTTGAGGCAAGAGGCGGGCGAGGACGTTCGTGCCCAGGTCCGGTCTGCTTTTGCGCTGGCCTTCGGTCGCGAGCCGACGCCGGTCGAGCTCGAGAAGGCCGCCGAACTGATTCGCGAGCATGGCGCGTCGTCGCTTTGTCGTGCTCTGTTCAACGCCAACGAATTCCTCTATGTACCTTGAATCCGAAAAGGGGATGTCGATGAATCCGCCGCTCTCGCACGCTGGCCTTCGCCTCCTCGACCGCCGGCGGTTTCTCGCCCACATGGCGAGCGGGCTGGCCGGCGTCGCGCTGGGAGACCTGCTGGCGAGGGATCGCCTGCTGGCGGCCGGATCGGCGGTCGGTCCACTCGCTCCGAAGCTGCCCCATTTCGCGCCGAAGGCGACGAGGGTCGTGCACATTTTCTGCACGGGCGCGGTCAGTCATCTCGACACGTGGGACTATAAGCCGGAACTGGTCAAGCGGCACGGCCAACCGATGCCCGGCGTCGAGACGCTCGTCACGTTTCAGGGCGAGAACGGCGACCTGGCGAAAAGCCCCTGGGAATTCAAGCCTCGGGGCGAATGCGGCAAGATGCTGAGCGAGCTGTTGCCGAACCTGGCGGCATGCGCCGACGACATTTGCTTTGTCCATTCGTTGACCTCGAAGACGAACACACATGGTCCTGGTGAGATGTTCATGAGCACGGGATTTACCCTTGAAGGGTTCCCGAGCATTGGGTCGTGGGTGTCGTACGCGCTGGGCACCGAGAACCAGGACCTGCCGGCCTACGTGGCGATTCCCGACCCTCGGGGCGGCCCGCAACAGGGGCCCGCCAACTGGGCCAACGGCTTCTTGCCGGCGGTCTATCAGGGGACCGCGTTCTCTGCCGACCGGCCGATTCCCCACCTGGGGCGGCCCGCCGACGTCGATCCTTCCGACGATCGGGCGACGCGCGATTTTCTCCGCTTGCTGAACGACGAACATCTCGCGAGGAATCCCGGCGACACCGAGCTTTCCGCACGGATCGCCTCGTACGAGCTGGCGGCGAGGATGCAGTTGAGCGCCCCCGAGGTCAGTGATCTGTCGGGGGAAAGCCCCGCCACGCGGGCGCTCTACGCGCTCGACGACGCGAACCCGATCAAGGCGGGCTTTGGTCGGAACTGCCTGCTGGCCCGTCGCTTGCTCGAACGCGGCGTCCGCTTCGTCACGCTCTTCAATGGCGCCTTCGCGATGGGAGAAGGCAACCTGAACTGGGACGGTCACAAGCGGATCAAATCCGACTACGACCGCCACGGACCGATTCTCGACCAGCCCGCGGCCGCGCTCTTGAAGGATCTGAAAGCGCGCGGAATGCTCGAGGACACGCTCGTTCTCTGGACCACCGAGTTCGGCCGCATGCCCACGTTCCAGAAGGGGGCCCAGGGTCGCGACCACAACCCCAAGGGCTTCACCGCCTGGATGGCCGGCGCGGGTGTCAAGGCCCCTTACAGCTGCGGCGCCACCGACGAGTTCGGTCATCAGGCCGCCGAAAACGTCGTCGATGTGCACGACTTCCACGCCACGGTGCTGCACCTGCTGGGCCTCGATCACGAGAGGCTCACCTACTACCAGAACGGGGCCCAGCGCCGCCTGACCGACGTTCACGGACGTGTGATTCGAGAGATTCTCGCCTGAACGTACCAAAACATCCCTTCCAATAGGACGCGTGCGGGCAATCCCAACATGGCCGGTATCCGGTTCCTCAGGCGCTCGGCGTTCCTCGCGATCCTGGCATTCGCGCCGGTCGCGCGAGCCGACGACTTTCGCGAGCGGGTGGCTCCGATCTTCATGTCGCGCTGCGTTCGCTGTCATGGCGGCACGTCGGCCAAGGGGGGATTCTCCCTGTCGACGCGAAACTCGGCGCGAACGGGGGGCGAGAGCGGCCCGGCGATCGAGCCGGGCAAACCCGAGGAGAGTCTTCTAATCGACATGATCTCGGGTGATAATCCGATGATGCCCAAAGGAGGTGCTCCACTCAACCCTCAAGAGGTCGCGACGATCCGGCGCTGGGTCGAGCAAGGGGCCCAATGGCCCGAGGGGGTCGTCCTCAAGGAATCTCGCCCGGACGACGGACCCTGGTGGGCGATCCAGCCCTTGAATCGACCCGCTGTTCCGACGGTCAAAAACGCGACGTGGGTCCGGACGCCGATCGACGCGTTTGTGCGGAAGACGCTGGAAAACAAGGGGTTGTCGCCTCGACCCGAGGCCGACCGCCGGACCTTGATCCGTCGCCTGACGTACGACCTTCACGGCCTGCCGCCTTCTCCGGAAGAAATCGACGCGTTTTTGCAAGATCACGATCCAAACGCTTACGAGCGTCTCGTCGATCGGCTCCTGGCGTCCCCGAGGTATGGCGAGCGATGGGCCCGCCACTGGCTCGACGTGGTTCATTACGGCGATACCCATGGCTACGACAAGGACAAGAGGCGCGACCATGCCTGGCCCTATCGCGACTACGTGATCCGCTCTCTCAACGCCGACAAACCCTACGGCCGGTTTCTTCGCGAGCAGATCGCGGGCGATGTCCTTGAGCCCGGGGACCCGGACGCCACGATCGCGACCGGCTTCATCGCCGCGGGACCCTGGGACTTCGTGGGCCATGTCGAGCTTCGCGAAGGAACGGTGGAAAAAATGAAGACGCGGCTCGTGGATCGCGACGACATGGTCGCCAGCACGATGTCGACGTTCGTCAGTCTGACCGTCCATTGCGCCCGGTGCCACGACCACAAGTTCGACCCGATTCCCAGGACCGATTACTACCGGCTCCAGGCCGTGTTTTCCGGGGTCGACCGTGGCGACCGGCCGTATGCGAGCCCGGCGGCCGCCGCGAAGCGACGGTCGCTCCAATCCCAACGTGACGAGGTCTTCGATCGCCTCAAAACGCTGGTCCAGCAGGCCAACGCGGTTTCCAGCCCGGAACGGAACGGCCTCGACGCGCGACTGGCCTCGCTTCGCGAGACGCTTGCCGAGCAGCGGAAACCCGAGGTCCGACCCGGCAGTCCAACCAACGGCTATCATTCGAACATTCATGCGAAGCCGGAAGCGACCGTCTGGGTCCAGGTCGATCTTGGTCAGCCGCGACCGATCGAGGAGGTCCGGCTCATCCCGGCCCGTCCGACCGACTTTCCCGACACGCCTGGCTTCGGTTTTCCTCCCGTGTTTCGGGTCGAGCTCAGTGAGGATCCCACGTTCGCCCACGCTCGATTGATCGGCGCCGAGAGCCGCCCCGATCACATGACGCAGGCCGACGAACCGTATTTGCTGAGACCAGAGAAGGCGACCGCCCGGTTCGTCCGGGTGACCGCCACGAGACTCTGGAAGCGCACTGAAGATTATGTGTTCGCGCTCGGTGAGCTGGAAGTGATTTCCGGTGGCCAAAACCTCGCGGCGGGGGCGAAGGTCGATGCGTCCGAGTCGATCGAGGCGGGGCGATGGAGCGCGGCCAACCTCGTCGACGGGCATGACAGTCGCGCGTCTCGACCGGACTCCAAGGACCCGGTCGCCACGCGCCGCCACGATCTGCTGTTCGCGATTCAGCAGACGGAACGCGAGCGGGAACGGCTGGTCAACGCCTTGCTCGCCCCTCAACTCCGAACGGACCTGGATGCCGCTCGACGCGAGCTGGAGCGCCTCGACCTGGAGATCCAGGCCCAACCGGAAACCGACCTGGTTTACGCCGTCGTTCCGCGCGCGCCTCGACCCATTCATGTTTTGAATCGAGGTGATGTCGAGCAACCGATGGAGCCGGTCGGGCCGGGAGCCCTCTCGTGCGTGCCCGAGCTGAACTTCGATTTTTCGACGGCCGCGACCGGCGACGAGGGGGCCCGCCGCGCGGCCCTGGCGAACTGGATCGCCGATCCGCGCAACCGCCTGACCTGGCGCTCAATCGTCAACCGGGTTTGGCACTACCACTTCGGTCGAGGGTTGGTCGAGACACCCAACGACTTCGGCCGCAATGGGGCCTCGCCGTCGCATCCCGAGCTGCTCGACTGGCTCGCTGTGGAATTCCGTGACAGCGGACAATCGTTCAAGGCATTACATCGCTTGATTGTCACAAGTTCCGTCTATCGCCAGTCCTCGGCGCACGACGCGCCCGCCGCTTCGTTGGACGGCGAGAACCGGTTTCTCTGGCGGATGAACCGGCGCCGGCTCGAAGCCGAGGAAATTCGAGACGCCGTTCTGGCGGTTTCCGGCCAACTCGAGACCACCATGTACGGTCCTGGATTCGAGCTCTTTCGATTCAAGGACGATCATTCGCCGATTTATGACCACGAGGACCGCGCGGCGATTCTCCGGCCCGAGGGGCGGAGACGGATGATCTACCGCTTCATCGTCCGAAGCGTCCCCAACCCGTTCGTCGAGTGCCTCGACGGCGCCGATCCGAACGCGAACACGCCGGTCCGAAGCGCGACGATCACCGCGCTGCAAGCCCTGACGCTCCTGAACGATCCGTTCCTGGTCGCGCAGTCGGAGGCGTTCGCCAAGCGACTGGAGACGCTCTCGGGAGATCGGAGCCGGCAAATCGAACGGGCGTTCTTGCTCGCGTTCGGACGCCCGCCGCGACCCGAGGAGCATCGGGCGCTCTTCGAGTACGCCGGCACTCATGGGCTAGCGAATGCATGTCGATTACTTCTGAACACAAACGAATTCGTGTTTGTGGACTAAATCTGATGAAAGAACGTCTTGAAAATCCAAGATATTCGGTCCGGTTTCCGGACGCACGTTCGATCTCGCCGTTGGCGATGGGGCGTCGGTCGTTCCTCTGGCGCGCCGGTGGCGGACTGGGTGGGATCGCGCTGGCCCACTTGCTCGGCGCGGAGGGGCTGCTGGCGGCGGACGGATCGGGCGAGTCGCGTCCTCGTCCGGAATACAACGGGGGCTTGCATCATCGCGCCCGGGCAAAACGGGTCGTGCAACTGTTCATGTCCGGCGCGGCCAGTCAGTGTGACACGTTCGATTACAAGCCGTTACTCATCAAGAAACATGGAGAAACGTTTGATCCTGGTGGCAAGGTCGAGCTCTTCCAGAGTACGCCGGGCGCCGTGATGAAAAGCCCCTGGAACTGGCGGCAACATGGGGAATGCGGCAAATGGATCAGCGACCTTCTGCCGCATCTGGCGAGCTGTGTCGATGAGATGGCCTTCTTGCCGGCGATGGTTTCGACCTCGAACGTGCATGGGCCGGCGACATTTCTCCAGACGACCGGCTTCAATCGGCCGGGGTTCCCGAGCATGGGGTCCTGGATCTCGTATGGACTCGGCAGCTTGAACGCGAACTTGCCGACGTTCGTCGTTCTGCCCGATTCTCGGGGCTTTGCCCCCAACGGCCCCGCCAACTGGGGCGCGGCCTTCTTGCCGGCCACGCATCAAGGGACGACGATTCAGGCCGCGTCCGCCAACCCGATTCATGACCTGTTCCCGCCGGAGGGTGGCTTCATCACGCCCGAGTCGGAGCGCCAGGGGCTCGATCTCCTCCGCGCCCTGAATCGCGAGCACGCCGCGACGCGCGAGGCCGACTCGCGACTCGAGGCGAGGATTGCCTCCTATGAGCTGGCGGCTCGCTTGCAGCTCAGCGCGCCGGAGGTTCTTGACCTGGCGGGCGAGACCGAGGCCACGAAGGCCCTCTACGGACTCAACGAACCAGTGACGGCGGATTTCGGACGGAATTGCCTGATCGCGCGCCGCATGCTCGAACGGGGTGTCCGGTTCGTTCAGGTCTGGAGCGGCGCTGATAACGGGTTCCCCAGGCGCAATTGGGATTCTCATGAAGACATTGCCCGAGATCACGGCGACATGGGCAAGAGCATGGATCAGCCCGCCGCGGCCCTGATCAAGGATCTGAAAGCGCGAGGAATGCTCGACGACACCATCGTCCTGTGGACCACGGAGTTCGGCCGGATGCCGTGCAGCCAGGGGGGCAAGGGGCGAGACCACAACCCATCGGCGTTCACCTCTTGGCTGGCCGGCGGTGGCATCAAGGGGGGCGTGACCCACGGCGCCAGCGACGAATGGTCGTTCCGCGCCGTCGAGAACGTGACCTACGGCTACGACCTTCACGCCACCGTGCTGCATCTGCTCGGGATCGACCACGAGCGCTTGACGTTCCGCCACGACGGCATCGACCGCCGCCTGACCGATGTGCACGGACACGTCCTCCACGAAATCCTCTGCTGACGAGCCCGGCCTCTGGGTTCCCTGGAATCTGGGTGGTGTTCGAGGACGATCCATGTGCTATGATCGGCGCCGAGGAGTCCTGTGTCTGGCGACAAGTCATGCGGAGAATCCAGTCATGACGAAGCGAAAACGTATTGCACATCTCGTGAATATCACGGCCGCCTTCGCCTTGATCGGACTCGCGGGTGTCTCGGTCACGGCGGGGGAGAAGATCCCGCCGCAACCGGTCGATGGCAAGATCCAGTGGGTTTACGACTACGACGAAGGCCAGCGGCTCGCGAAGGAGACCGGCAAGCCGTTGTTCGTCATCTTCCGGTGCGAGCGCTGACTGGCCTGCTCCGATTTCGACGGGCAGGTTGTCCGTCAAGACCCCGAGGTGGCGGAACTCGCCAGGAAGTTCATCCCCGTCCGCATCCAGTCGATGAATGGGGTGAACCTCAACCTTTTCCCATTCGAGCGTGACTTGACGTTGATGATCTTTTTCATGAACGCCGACAACGGCATTTATGCCCGTTACGGCGGCCGTGAGGACGAGGACGCCGAGTCGCATCTGACCAAGGCGTCGCTTTGCAAGGTGATGCGCGAGGTCCTGAACCTTCACGAGGCGAAGGCCAGCGCGCCGAAGGCCCCGCTGGCCGACCAACCGCCTCGCACGCCGGAAGATATCCCCGCGATGACCGCCATGATCGAGCGGCGGAAGGTGAAGTGCATCCACTGCCACGACGTGAAACACGCCGAGTTGCGCGAACGGATCGTCCGCAACACATTCGAACGCGATCAGATCTTCACGTATCCTACGCCATCCCGCGTCGGGATCAAGCTCGATCCGGATGATCAAACGCGCATCGCCTCGGTCCTCGCGGGCTCACCGGCGTCGAAGGCGGGTGTGAAGGCCGGCGACGTGCTGCGGTCGGTCGGCGGTGAGCGCGTGCTCTCGCTGGGCGACGTCTCCGCGGTGCTGGAGGCGATCCCCGACCAGGCCGAGCTTCGGCTGGCTCTGAGTCGCGACGGCCAGCCCTTGACGACCACGCTGGAACTTTCCGGCGACTGGCGACGTTCCGACGATCCCTCCTGGCGTCCTTCGGTGGGGATCGCGGGCCCAAACACGGGTTTCTGGGCCTTGCCGCTGAACGAGGCGCAGAAGAGGGAGCTGGGCCTCTCGGCCGGCGCCCTGGCCTTGAAGGTCTCGTTCCTGTTTCCGAATCACCGCACGCCGATTGACGCGGGCCTGAAGCTCGGCGACGTGGTCATCGAGTTCGACGGGCGACGCACGGCCATGCTCACTCGACAAATGCAGGCCCTTTGCCAGATGCATCACGAGTTCGGCGACACGGTGCCCATCGTCATCCTCCGCGACGGCAAGGAGCAGAAGCTCACGCTCCGCTTGCCCGATCACCGTCCCGAGGTGGATTGAGGCCGATCTCGACCGCCGAAAAGGCTCCGGCCCTTGTGGGGGGGGGCACAGGGCCGGAGGCAGCCCCTCGACGTCGGAAACCGCGTCAAGTCGGAACCGCATCGCCGGTACCCACGCCGCTGCTGGGTCAATGCCGCGAGCGACGTGGGTCCCTTTGCGCTCACTTGCCCTGCCGGAACGTGAGTTTGCCCTCGCCTTCCCAGGAGTAGCCGACGGGTGCACTCGAACCGAGGAGGAAGGGTTCCGACACGGCGTACATAACCCATTTGCCGGAGATTCCGGCGAACTTCCCGGTGCAAAGCTCGGGCTGCGGGACGAACTCGGCGATCCAGTAAGCCATGTAGATACCAGGACCCAGATCGGGCAGCGGGATCAGCTCGAACGTGCCTTCCTGGCTCGCGCCGAACAATTCACGGCCATAGACACACGTTAACGTGTCGCCGTTCGCGGCCGTGAAGACGAAAGGGGACCCGCTTCCGAATTCCCCGGTGATCCGCCCATCCGGTTCGACGTTGGCCGAGTCCGTCTGAACGGTCCCCTCGCCGTAGTGCCTGCCGAGATGGGTCGCGTTGCCGATAATCCAGTGCGGCCTCGGAGGCTGTCCAGGAAGGGGAAGCCCCTCGGGGCCGACACCTTCGCCGGTGATCTTGAAGGGCTTCACCACCTGCGCCCGCGCCGGAGGACTCGCGACAACGAGAGTCGTCAGCACTGCGGCCAGAGAGGGGAAAATCACGTTCCACCGAGCGTTGCGATTCATGAGGTTGCTCCGAGTCCGCCGTGATCGGGAGCTGCGTACCCCTCCGCGCGGACCATACCATGCGGAGAGGTCGGTCATCCCGGTCCAGGGCCGAGGACATGACTATCCAAAAACGCATAAGACACGTCAATCATCGAGTCAAAAAATCGAACAAGAATTTTACGGATCCGAGACAATAGGGAAACGTGCGGTTTTGGTTCATAAACTTTCGTAGACCGAGGATAACGGATCGGCGTCTTGGCTGGGGGGAGACGCCGAAGGATTGCTACGTTCGCGGATCGGTTGCCCGAGGTGGGGTGCGTCGTCGTTCTTCCCAAGGTGCCGGAAGCCTTCGAGGCCCTGCACGCCTCACGGGGGGGAAGGAGAGAAGCCGCATCGCTCCTCTCTGTCCCCAATCCGATCTCGGTGCCTCTGAGAGGATCCTGCTCGTCGCGCCGAAACGTAACCGAGGTTTCGACGATTTTCGGCCCAACGTGGCGAATTCGGATCCAATTCCCGATGCGGAACGTGCCCGCGTCGCGCGGTTTCGAAGGCCGCGGGTTGGCCCTCTGCGTGCTGTCGGAACGGCTGCGCGCGACGTCGTTCCTCCAGGGGTGGACCGGGCGCCGCGCTTCGGGGTCAGGCGTGAGGCTGGAGCTCGAATGGCCCGGTCGCGCGGTCTGGGGGGAGTACGGGTTCCATCGCGGAGTTCCCGCCACGGATCCGTGAGGATCGGCCCTCGGACCTCGAGAGACTTGGAAGGGTCGTCGCGGTTTGCGTTCCAGGTCGCGATTTGCTAGCATCTTTGGGTAATTCCCCTGCTCGATCGGGACCATTTGGGAAGGCCGTTGCGCGGCTGTCCAGGGTTCCTCGCCCTCGATTTTCGGTGCCGTTCGCATTCCAACGGTTCCGCCGGGGAGTCCCGACCAGTCCGCAACCGTGCTTTCCCCGGAAGGATGCCTCCGACATGATTGATCCCCGCGTTGCGAGCGGGCTGAGGGACATCCCCCCCTCGGTGATGATCCCCCGCGAGCGGATGCTCCGGGCCTTTCGCGAGCAGTTCGCTCGGTTCGGTTTCCTGCCGATCGAGACCCCGCACATCGAGCGCCTGGAGGTCCTCACCGGCAAGGGGGCCGGATCGGATGAGGTGCTGCGCCAGATCTTCGAGGTGACCAACAAGGGCGGGACGCCCGGCGAGCTCGCGCTCCGGTTCGACCTGACCGTGCCGCTGGCCCGGTTCATCGCGAAGAACGTGGAGGAGCTTGGCGTTCCGTTCAAGCGATACGCCATCGGCTCGGTCTTCCGCGGCGAGCGGCCGGCCAAGGGCCGGTTCCGCGAGTTCGTTCAATGCGATTTCGACACGGTCGGCACCGAGAGCGCGATCGCCGATGCCGAGACCGCCCAGGTCATTCATGCGTCGCTGGCCGCGGCGGGCGTGCCGGCGTTCACCATCTCCCTGAACAACCGCAAGATCCTCGACGGCCTGCTGGAGTCGCTTGGCCTGGCCGACCGCACCGCCGTGATCCTCCGCGCCATCGACAAACGCGACAAGATCGGCCGCGACGGGGTCCTCCGTGAGCTGACCCGAGGCGCGGCACCGCCTCCCACCCGGACGACCCCGACCAGCGTCATGCCTCCCGACGCCATCTGGAAGGCGGACCCCGACCTGGCCGCGGCGGGCGAGCCGACGTCACATCTCCGCCAGCCGGAACAGGAAGAGCCCGCGCCGGGTGGTCCCGCGTTGAACGCCGATCAGGCGGCCCGCGTTCTGGACTTCATCGAGCAGGCCAGGGGGAAGAACCTGCCCTGGTCCAATGCGAGGATCTTCCAGAGCCGCATCCGCCGGAACATCAAGCTGGCCGAAAGCCCGAGTTTCGGCAAGACGATCCTGAGTTACGAACCCAACAGCAACGGGGCCAGCGATTACCGCGCCCTGGCGCGCGAGG
>CAZRGV010000110.1:0-21003 GCA_964599655.1 uncultured Isosphaeraceae bacterium
CCGATGCCTGGAGCGTCCGCGCGCCGAACGAACTCCCCTCGCGTTCCGCAAGAGATGTCAAATTCAGAGGTTCCGTCCATCGGCCTTCGACGAAACGCGCGCACCAAACGCGCCGGGTGCCACAGACGGTCCGCGTCCAGAGTCCTCGATGGTCGATCGTTCGAAGTCCATCCAGGCCGGCCGATGCCTGGAGCGTCCGCGCGCCGAACGAACTCCCCTCGCGTTCCGCAAGAGACGTCAAATTCAGAGGTTCCGTCCATCGGCCTTCGACGAAAAACGCGCACCAAACGCGCACCGCGATCGTTCGGGCGGGGTTTCAAACCGCGAAGGCCCGCCGTGGTTGGCCGCGCTCCGACGCGCCCTCGGAGTCGTTCGATTGTGGTCCCGTCGGGTTCGTTTTGTCGGAACTGCGAGCGGCCTTCGGGCCGATGGCCGAACGAACGGGGTGTGTCGTTCCTTCCGGAAAATCGCCCGTGCCCGATGTCGTGACAGACGGTATGATGGGCGCCGATCCGTTTTGCGTCGTGCGACTTGAGTCAACGAACGCGTTCGGGAGTCCGCAACGTGGCGAGGGATACCGAGTTCGATCGTCCGGCGGCGACCATGAGCGCCGAGTCCCGGCCCGGTGCCGGCACGACGACCGGGTTTGGGACGCTGCTCGGGCTCTGGATCGTCCTGATGATTCTGCTCCAGGCGGCGCTCTGGCTGTCGGGAGTCCGACCGGCCGCGCTGGCCAACGCGGTCGAGCAGGGGGCGGCGCGCGCCGAGTCGCGGGGGATTGGCGAGGTCGGCGAGGAGGTCATTCGCAAGGCGATCCAGACCCAGCGCGCCACGCGATCGTGTCGGGATCGTTCTGGTCGGCGCTGGTCGTCCTCGGCGACTTCGTGGCCGGACCACTCGCCTTGTGCGTTCGGGCCTTGCTGGTGGCCACCGCCTTCTGCGGCCTGGCTGCCCTGCAAGGCCGACCCGCGCAGTTCGAGCAGACCTTGAACGCCTCCGCCGCGGCCCAGGGGTTCTGGGTGCTGAGTCTCGCCGCGCAACTCGTACTGATGGCGGCGTTGCGTCGAACGCAAGTCGAAACCTCGCTGACACTTCTGCTACCGCCCGGTGTCTACCCCGCGTCGCTCCTGCGGCAGGCCGATGTCTTCGTCCTGATCGGCTGGCTGGTGCTGGCCTGGGGCGGCTGGCGTCGCGGGCAGGTCGGCCCGATCACGGCCCTCGCCCTCTGCGGCCTGTTCTGGTTCGGCGAGTCGGTCGTCCGGATCGGCCTGACTCTCCTCGTCGAGGCGGGCATGCGGCTGACCTTGCTGCCCGATTGACTCGAAAGCACGTGGAACCGTCGTCGTTCGCAGGGTGGGCCCCGCCCCTCGAACTCGTTTCGCAATCAGAAGTTCGGCGGGCGGTGCCCACCCTGCCACTCGAAGGGACTTTCGGGCCATTCCGCATGACACAAACGAGGGGCGTCGAGGGTATGTCTTCTCAACCCGTGATCACCCCAATCCACGACGAGCGGGATTGGAAGGCCAGGTCTTCCGGCAACGAGGCTGGGCGTCGTCCGAGCCAACCAAAGGGGATGTGATGCGTCGAACGCTCGTGCTCTTGATGGGAATCGTCGTGGTGGTGGCCGGTCTCGCTGCGGCCAACTTCCGGCGCGATCCGGGCGCGCTCCAGGTCGACTGGCAAATCGTCAAGCCGGCTCCTCGGGAGGTGGTGCTCGAAGCCCCATCCCGCGGCCTGATCGTCCAGACGATTGCCGCCCCCGGCACGGTCGAGCCCGTCGAGGAAGCGGAAATCGCCTCCCAGATCCTGGGGCGGGTCGTCGAGGTCCGCGTCAAGGACGGCGATGCCGTGAAGAAGGACGACCTGCTCGTCAAGCTCGACGACACCGACGCGAAGGCCCGGCTCGACTCGGCCCGGGCCCGGATCGAACGGCTCAAGGGGGCGATCGGCCAGGCCCTCATCGAACTCGACAAGGCCCAGCGCGACGCCGAACGCGCCGAGCGACTGGCCAACCGAGGCGTCTCGACCCCGACCGAGCTGGCCGACGCCCGGACCGACCTCACCAAGGCCCAGGCGTCGCTCTCGATGGGTCGCAACGAGCTGGCCGAGAGCGAGGCCCTGTACCGAACCAGTCAGCAAGACCTGCTTCGAACCGAGATCCGCTCCCCCATTGACGGCGTGGTCTCGGGCCTCGAGGTCGAGGTGGGCGAGGTGGTCATCGCTGGCACGACGAACCTGCCCGGCACCGTGTTGATGACGGTCGCCGACCTGTCTCGCATGCAGGTCCGCGCCGATGTTGACGAGACGGATGTCGCGCTCGTCCGGCCCGGCCAGGAATCGCGGATCTTCCTCCAATCCGACCTCACGCGCGCCATCCCCGGCCGCGTCGATCGCGTGGCCCCCAAGGGAACGAAGTCGGATGAGGTGGTTTGCTTCGAGACCCTGGTGCGCGTCGATGCCAACGACCCGGCCCTTCGGCCCGGCATGACGGCCACCGTCGAAATCGAGGTGAAGCGCGCTCCCGACGCCCTGGGCGTTCCCGTGCAGGCGGTCGTCCACCGCCGTCGCAAGGACCTGCCCGACACCCCGGCGATTCGAGACTGGGCCAACCACCACGCCCGATCCCCCGGCGAAAGAACGATCGACACCGAGGCCCGCTACGTCACGATCGTCTTTATCGAGGAGAATGGCGTCGCCCGCGCCCGGCCCGTCGAGACGGGTCTCAGCGACGAGCGACGTGTGGAAATTCTCTCTGGCCTCGCGCCCGACGCCCGCGTCATCGTCGGCCCCTTCCGCGCTCTCGACGAACTCAAGGACGGCGACCCCGTCACCACCGCGAAGCCCGCCGAGGACGAGGCAAAGAAATAGAGCCTAGATGTAAATAAAACGGCATGAACAATCTTCTTAGAATCGGTTTCCCTTCGCGGCATCTATCCTGCAAATAGGAATCTTTTTCATTGGTCAGAGTTGATTCAACAGAATATGATCGATCAGCGCGCTGACGCCGGCGCCGCGTTCCGCGAGGGTGACGAGGTTCACGCGCTCCTTGAGCGAGGGCAGGGCGTTGCCGACCGCCACCGAGTAGCCGCAGGCGGCCAGAAAGGCGTGGTCGTTCTCGGCGTCTCCCACGCCGACGATCTCGTGGCGCGAGAGCCCCAACTCCTGCCTCGCGACGGCCAGTCCGGTGGCCTTGTTCACGCCCGAGGGAAGCACCATCACCGCCTCCTTGTTGAAGATCACATGGAGGTTGAGGCCCATCTCCTGGATCAGCTCGAAGGCGGCCCGGTGGTGCGGCACCCAGGTGGCGACGACCACACGGCCGACCGAGAGGCGGTCGACCCCCTTGCGCCTGAGGCGCTCGACGAACTCCGGCGGCGGGGGCTCGGCCAGGACCGTCTCGGTTCGCTCTCGAGGACGGTAGAGCAGGGCCCCGTTCTCGGCCACCACGCGGTCGAACAGGTCGAGGTGGGGGAAGACCTTGGCCAGGTCGTCGAGTTCGCGGCCAGTGACAAGGATCAGAAAGCGCCCCGACTTCTTCATGCGTTCGAGGGCGAGGAGGGTTGACTCGTCGACCAGCCCGTGATGGGCGAGGGTTCCGTCGTAGTCGGAGGCGAGGGCTCGGTAACGCATCGGTCGGCTCATCCGACCCCGCCTGGCGAACGTGGAGCGAGGTGCCGCTCGAACCAGCGGGCGGCCCGCCCGGCGCCTTGCTCTCGGGTGCCGAGCTCCTCGAACAGGCGCGAGGCGTCCTGGACGATCTCGAGGGACGCCTCACACGGGAGTTGTACCAGGGCCTTCTGGTACGTGCCGAGGACCGGGACGTCGTCGCCGCCGATGAGCCGCTGCGTCGGAGCCGGGACCTTGGGCAAGGCTGGTCCCCTCGCCCCATCGGGGGGGATTGGGTCGCCGTCGAGCATGACCGTGGTGATCGGGATGCGGACGGGCCGCTCGTCGATAGGTTTCGGCGCCTGGGTCATGACATGAATCCTTGTCGAACTGCTCCCCAACCTCCGGTCTGGCTGGACGTCTCAGGCCGTCGGCCCGGCTTGCGCCTTGGCCTGGACGCGCCGCTCCCGTTCGGCACGAGCCAGCAATTCCCGAACCTCGTCGTCGGTGGTCTGGCCGAAGTTCTCAAACCAGCTTCCGACGGCGTAAAACGGCTCCGGCGTCGCGAGGCAGACGACCTCGTCGACCTTGCGGAGGAACTCGTCGTAGGTGGCCGGCGCGGCGACCGGCACGGCGACGACGATCCGGGCTGGCTTCGACTGTCGCACCGAGGCGACGGCCGCTCGCATGCTGGCCCCGGTGGCCAGGCCGTCGTCGACCACCAGGACCGTCTTGCCCTCAAGCGAGGGAGCCGGCCGGCCGTCCCGGTAGAGGTGCTCGCGACGTTCGAGCTCCTTGTGCTCGGCGGCGGCAACGCGGTCGATGACCTCGGGCGAGATCCGAAGGGCCTGGACCACGTCCTCGTTGAGCACGCGGACGCCTCCCGAGGCGATGGCCCCCATGGCCAGCTCCTCGTGCCCCGGCACGCCCAGTTTGCGCGAGGTGATGATGTCCAGCGGCACGCGCAAGGCGTGGGCGACCTCGTAGCCGACAGGCACACCGCCCCGAGGCAGGGCCAGCACGATCACGTCGGGTCGGTCGGCATACGCCTCGAGCGCCTTGGCCAGTTCGCGGCCAGCGTCGGTCCGGTCAAGGAAGGGAAGTCGCATGATCGTCCTCAACGAGCGGGGAGGAGGGGGCTTGCAGTCGTTGAGCCCCGTCGGTTTGAGGATGCGTCCGCCTCGCCTTGGGTAACCCGGGCGATCGGTGGTCCGTCGACCGGGATCCTTCGGCGGCCCCTTCTTGGAGTCGCGGCCTTCAATGCCTTCAGTATAACGAGTTTGTTGGATCCGCCACCCTGATGCCGCCGAAATCAAGGCGGTACCCTGGTCTTGGCGAATTGCCGAATGCTCATTGATGGGCTCAGGTATATCCTTTACAGACAATGGTATCGATTTGCGAACCGTGCGTCGCATCGAGTGGAGAGGACACGCGATCCGATGAAAACCTGGCTTTTGAACCGCTGGGACGCCTTGCGGACCAACTTCTGGGTCGTGCCGAGCCTGATGGTCGCCGGCGCGATCCTGCTGTCGTATCTGACGATCACGATCGACGATCTGCTCGGGCAGGACAATGCCATCGCGACGCTGCACTGGGTCAAGACCAAGGGGCCGGAAGGCTCGCGCCAGCTCTTGGCCACGGTCGCCGGCTCGATGATCACGATCGCCACCCTGACCTTCTCGATCACCATCGTCGCCCTGCAACTGGCCTCGTCGCAGTTTGGTCCGAGGCTGCTCCGCAACTTCATGCGAGACAAGGGAAACAAGGTCGTTCTGGGGACGTTCATTGCCACCTTCACCTACTGCCTGCTGGTGCTGCGATCGGTCAGTGGCGACGAGGACGATCCGTTCGTGCCACACCTGTCCGTGACGGTCGGCGTCGTGCTGGCCCTGGCGAGCCTGGGAGTCCTGATCTACTTCATCAACCATGCGGCCGAGTCGATTCAGGCGGATTACGTGGTGGCCTCCGTGAGTCGTGACCTGCACGAGTCGATTGCCTGGCTCTTTCCCAAACCGAATGACCGCACACCCTCGGCCACGAGTCCTCGGTGGATCCCAGGCGGGCTGCCGGAGGGCTTCGAGCGAGGGGCTCGTTCGGTCCCGTCGCCACGGAGCGGCTATATCGAGGCGATCGACCAGGACACGCTCGGGCGGCTGGCCGTCGAGCACGACCTGGTGCTCCGCGTCGATTACCGCCCGGGGAAGTTCGTGAACGAGGGCAGCCGTGTGGTCCTGGCCTGGCCCTCGGAACGGACGAACGACACCCTGGTCGAGGCGATCCAGCGGGCGTTCTACATCGGCGACCGTCGGACGCTCACCCAGGATGTCGAGTTCGCCATCGACCAGCTTGTCGAGATGGCCGTGCGGGCCCTCTCGCCGGGCATCAACGACCCGTTCACCGCGATCGCCTGCATCAACCGGCTGGGCGCCGGCCTCTGCGAACTGGCCAGCCGCGAGATTCCCTCGGGCCATCGGCACGACGACAAGGGTCAGCTCCGCCTCGTGGCCGACGCCTCGACGATGGACGGCCTCGTCGATGCCTGCTTTCACCAGATCCGGCAGGCCGCGCTCGGGAACGCGGCCGTGACCTTGCGACTGCTCGAATGCCTGGCCGAGGTCGCCGAACATGCCCACGACGAGACCTTCCGAGCAGCCTTGCTGCGGCACGCCGAGCTGATCAACCAGGGGAGCCAGTCGTCGCTTTCGCAGGAATTCGACCGCCAGGAAGCCCGGAATCGCTACCTGGACGCACGCTCAAAGCTCGAACCGCGCCACCCCTTGGAATCCGACCGCGCGACCCAAGGTTCCGTCAAGGCGAGGAACGCACCCTGATTCCAGTCGGGTTTGGCCTGTTATTTGCTCCGAGCTTCATGCCAGCAGAAAACGTCGTGAACGCTTCGGCGGCCGGATTCCTCCAATCCATTGAGATCCTCCGGATTGCCGTTGTGAAAACAACAATGACAAAACAAATTGAGATTCTCTTGAACTATTACTATCTGCGATTACAATGAGAGCATTGACGGTCATTCCAGGCCAGGCGGATTCGACCCGCCTGGACGATGTCCCCGAGCCTCCGGCCGAGGACGGCCCCGTGCTGGTTCAGGTGCTTTCCATCGGCGTCTGCGGGACCGACGCCGAGATCGCCGCCGGGCACTATGGCGAGCCGCCGCCGGGACGGGACCGGTTGATTCTCGGACACGAATCGCTGGGGCGAGTGCTCGAAGCCCCCGAAGACTCGGACCTGGCCGAGGGAGACCTCGTCGTCGGAATCGTGCGGCGTCCCGACCCGGTTCCGTGCGCCAACTGCGCGGTGGGGGAGTGGGACATGTGCCGCAACGGCCGGTACACCGAGCGAGGCATCAAGCAGCGCGACGGCTACGCCTCGGAGCGATACCGGATCGAGCCCCGGTTCGCGGTGAAGGTCGATCCCAGCCTGGGCAAGATCGGCGTCTTGCTCGAACCGGCGAGCATCCTGGCGAAGGCCTGGGAGCAAATTGACCGCATCGGCCACCGGTCGCACTGGGAGCCGAAACGCGCGCTCGTGACGGGAGCCGGGCCGGTCGGTCTCCTCGCGGCCTTGATGGGCGTCCAGCGCGGGTTGGATGTTCATGTTCTCGATCGCGTGATCAAAGGCCCAAAGCCGGGCCTGGTGCGCGACCTGGGAGCGTCGTATCATACCGGAGACGTCCGGGATGCCTGTGCCGAAGCGGACATCATCGTGGAATGTACCGGAGTCTCGCAACTTGTGCTCGACGCAATGAGCCAGACGCCCCCCAGCGGGATCGTCTGCCTGACGGGCGTCTCGTCGGGCGGCCGCGCGCTCTCGGTGGACTTCGGCGCGTTGAACCGGTCGATGGTGCTCGAGAACGACGTGGTTTTTGGATCGGTCAACGCCAACCGCCGTCATTACGAGGCGGCGGCTGCCTCATTGGCGAAGGCCGATTCCGACTGGCTGGGCCGGTTGATCACCCGCCGGGTTCCCCTGGAGCGGTGGTCGGAGGCGATGTCGCGGCAGCCACACGACGTCAAACCCGTGATCGATCTGGCGAATTAAGGCATCGCGTCACGCCCCCCCGGCGCCGCTGCTGGTGAGGAATCAACCGATGTCGTGCCGCATTGAAGATTACGCCATGATCGGCGATTGCCAGACGGCCGCGCTGGTTTCGCGAGGAGGGTCGATCGACTGGCTCTGTGTCCCACGGTTCGACTCGCCAGCCTGCTTCGCGGCGTTGCTGGGCAACCGTGACCAGGGCCGATGGTTGCTGGCACCGGCCGGCAAGATCAAGAGCCACCGCAGGCGCTACGTCGAAGGCACGCTCGTGCTCGAAACCGACTACGAGACGGACGAAGGAGCCGTTACGGTTATCGACGGCATGCCGCCTCGCGAGCAGACGCCGGACCTGATTCGCGTGGTCAAGGGGCGTCGCGGCCAGGTTCGAATGACGATGGAATTGATCATCCGGTTTGAATACGGGTCGGTCGTTCCCTGGGTCAGGCGCAAGGATCACACGCTCTGGGCGATCGCCGGTCCGGACATGCTCCGGTTTCGCTCGGACGTCGAAACCCGAGGCGAGCACTACCGGACCGAGGCCGACTTCGTGGTTTCGGAAGGGGAACGCGTCGCGTTCAACCTGTCGTGGTTCCCGTCGCACCTGCCCGCACCGCCGCAAATCGACCTGCATCAGGCAATTGAAGATACAATCGACTGGTGGCGCGAATGGACGAGCCGTTGTACCTACGAGGGAGAATACAAGGAGGCCGTTCAACGGTCCTTGATCACGCTCAAAGGCTTGACCTACGAACCGACCGGAGGGATTGTCGCCGCCGCGACGACCTCGCTTCCAGAAACAATCGGCGGTGTGCGGAACTGGGATTACCGCTATTACTGGCTTCGCGACTCGACGTTTTCTCTCTACGCCCTGTTGATGGCCGGTTACAAGGAGGAAGCTCGCGCCTGGCGCGAGTGGCTGCTGCGCGCCGTGGCCGGCGAACCATCGAAATTGCAAATTATGTATGGACTTGCTGGAGAGCGGAGGCTCCGGGAGTGGGAAGTCGACTGGCTGCCGGGGTACGAAGGTTCGAGGCCCGTTCGAATCGGCAACGCCGCCTCGAACCAGTTCCAGCTCGACGTTTACGGCGAGGTGATCGACACGGTTCATCTGGCCCGCCGCGTGGGACTCGAATGGGAGCGGGCCGGTTGGGGCCTGGAACTCGCCCTGCTCGATTTCCTCGAAACCGGCTGGAAGGCGCCGGATGAAGGGCTCTGGGAAGTTCGAGGGCCCCGACGGCACTTCACCCACTCCAAGGTCATGGCCTGGGTCGCCTTTGATCGGGCGATCAAGGGGGTGGAGCGGTTCGGGCTCGAAGGGCCGGTCGACCGCTGGCGGGCGATCCGCGCCGAGATTCATAAGGATGTGACCCGTCATGGATTCCATGCCGAGTGGAACACGTTCGTCCAGTCGTACGGATCCGATAAACTCGACGCCAGTTTGCTGATGATTCCCCTGGTCGGCTTCCTGCCGGCGACCGACCCTCGCGTCGTCGGCACGGTCGAGGCGATTGAGAAGTCCCTGATGTGCAACGACATGGTCTTCCGCTACGCCAGCGATCCGGAGGTCGATGGCCTGCCGGGCTACGAGGGGGCCTTCTTGCCTTGCACGTTCTGGCTGGCCGATAACTACGCCCTGCAAGGCCGCATCGACGACGCTCGCCGCGTCTTCGAGCGGCTTCTGGAGATCCGCAATGATGTTGGTCTGCTGGCCGAGGAGTATGATCCGGAGGCGAAACGCCAGCTCGGCAATTATCCACAAGCCTTCTCACATATCGCATTAATCAATACAGCGCACAACATCTCGCAGGAGGAAGGGCCCGCCAGGCACCGCCAGCGGAGCTGATCGGCCTTCGCCTCGGTGGTCGAGAGGCGAGCGTTACGGTAGAACGGTAAGGAGGAGCGGGGACGAAGCGTGTCGGTCGGTTCGAAGTCGGGGCGGGCCGAAATGGCGGGAGCGTTACGATGAGCCTGGCCGACAATCCGCGCGAGTCGAGAACCGAGGCGAGGTCGGTCCGAATCGAGGCCAGGGTCGCCGACGGCAAGCGTTGCGTGTTCGTCGTCGATCGGCCCGTGTTGCCAGAGCGCTGGGTGTTCTTTCCCGACGCGGAACGGGCTGAAGGCTCGCCGCTGGCCGAACGTCTGTTCGCGATCGACGGCGTGGCCTCCGTGTTGTTGGCCCACAACAAGGTGACGATTACCCGCGATCCTCCGCCGGGTCCGGCCTTGGTCGGCCCGTTGCTGCGGGGCCTGCGCGCGGTGATGGGGGACCGATCGGCGGGCGTGGAGCGATGGCCGGCGCTCGGTCGGAAGATCGGCGCGGCCATCCGGGAACATCTCCGATCTGGAGCGATGGCCGCCTCGAAAGAGGCGATCGCGGCGATGCCCTCGGCCGCCGCGCTGAGAGATCGCATTCAGCGCGTGCTCGATGAGCAGGTCAACCCGGTCATCGCCGATCACGGTGGAGGTGTGGCGATCGTCGACGTTCGCGACAACGTCTTGTATCTTCAGATGTGGGGTGGTTGCCAGGGATGCGGTCTGGCGGATGTGACGCTCTCGCGAGGGGTCGAGGCCGCTGTTCGCGAGGCGATTCCCGAGCTCGGCGAGATCATCGACCTGACTGACCACAGCGCGGGAAAGCGTCCGTTTGCTCAACACCGTTTCTCGCCGTTCGCCTCGAGGTAATTTCCATGCCCATGGCTTGCGTTCTCATCTCGATTCTCGCCGTGTTGGAACCTTTGGATTCGAACGAGGATGCCTGGCCCATGCCGCGCTGGGAGACGGCCGAACCGGAGGCAATGGGTTTGGATCGGGCATTGCTCGAAAAAGCGCGTGAGTATGCTCTGACTGGTGGCGGTTCGGGCTACATCACGAGGAGCGGACGGCTCGTGATGGCCTGGGGCGATCTTCGCAAGCGGTACGATCTGAAGTCGTCAACCAAGTCGATCGGTGTGACGGCGCTGGGGCTGGCCATCGGTGACGGCAAGATTCAACTCGATGACAGGGCCAGAAAGCACCATCCGACGCTGGGCGTTCCGCCCGAGAGCAACGCAACGACCGGCTGGCTCGACGAGATCACGATTCGCCATCTCGCCACGCAAACGGCCGGTTTTGAAAAGCCCGGCGGATACGGCAAACTGCTCTTCCCACCCGGCACCCAGTGGTCGTACAGCGACGGCGGCCCGAACTGGCTGGCCGAGTGCGTGACACTGGCCTACCGTCGGGATATCAATTCACTGATGTTCGATCGTGTTTTCACGCCAATCGGTATCAAATCCGAGGATCTGGTCTGGCGCAAGAATGCCTATCGGCCGGCCGAGATCGACGGCATCGCTCGCCGAGAGTTCGGCGCGGGGGTTCTCGCCAATGTCGATGCGATGGCGCGCATCGGCCTGCTTTACCTGCGAGGCGGCCGATGGAAGGACCAGACGATCCTACCGAGGAGCTTCGTCGACGCCGCCCGCGCGACGGTTCCGAGCGTGGTCGGCCTGCCCGAGGTCGACCCGAAGAATTACGGCAACGCCTCGGACCATTACGGATTGCTCTGGTGGAACAACGCCGACGGAACGATCGCGGGGCTCCCTCGCGACGCGTACTGGTCGTGGGGGCTCTATGACAGCCTGATCGTCGTGATTCCCAGCCTCGACATCGTGGTGGCACGCGCGGGGCAGTCGTGGGAGAGGAAGGACGGCGCGGATCATTACGACGTGCTCCGCCCGTATCTGGAACCAATCGCCGCGTCCGTCCGCACGGCTCCGAAACGGGCGAGGGCCCCCTATCCGCCCAGCAAGGTGATCGTCGGGGTGGACTGGGCGCCCGCCTCGACGATCGTCCGGAAGGCCAGGGGGAGCGATAACTGGCCCCTGACCTGGGGCGACGACGACGCCCTCTACACGGCCTTCGGCGACGGCCGAGGCTTCGAACCGTTCGTTCCGGAGAAGTTGAGTCTCGGGCTGGCGAAGATCCTCGGCTCCCCAGACAGTTTTCACGGGATCAATCTCCGCGCGACCTCCGTCGAACAGAAGGGCGACGGGGCAAAGGGTCCAAAGGCCAGCGGCCTACTCATGGTCGACGGCGTGCTCTACCTTCTGGCTCGCAACGCGGGCAACGCCCGGCTCGCCTGGTCGGACGACCACGGGCGGACCTGGACCTGGGCTCCCTGGCGGTTCGAGACCAGCTTCGGCTGCCCGACATTTCTCAACCACGGACGGAACAACGCGGGGGCTCGTGACAATTACATCTACATCGTCTCGCAAGATCATGCCAGCGCCTACGAGCCTTCAGATCGGATGGTGATGGCGCGCGTGCCGGACGATCGGATCAAGGATCAAGGCGCCTACGAGTTCTTCGCCGGGCTCGATTCCAGCGGTCAACCCGCTTGGACGGACGACGCCTCGTGTCGAGCGGCCGTTTTCACTCACCCTGGCCGTTGCTACCGATCCTCGATCAGTCACAACGCCGCGCTCGACCGCTACCTCTGGGTTCAGACGCTCCCGGGTCACGATCCCCGGTTTCAGGGCGGCTTTGGAATTTACGACGCCCCCGAACCGTGGGGCCCGTGGACGACGGTTTACTACACGGGGGAATGGGACGTCGGCCCCGGCGAGTCGGCCAGCCTGCCGACGAAGTGGATGACGGACGACGGCCGGACGGTGCACCTGGTTTTCTCGGGCGACGACTGCTTTTCGGTCCGTCGAGCGCGACTCATTCCGTCACCGTTGGTCGAGCCCGAACGACGGTCGACGACGCGATGAGATGGGCGGACCACGACGCGCGGGCCGTGCTCGATCCTGTCGCCGAGCCGGTGAGCCGGCTCAATCGTGATCGTCAACGTCATCGCGGGCGACAGTCGGATAAGGGACGTCGTATCCCTTCACGGCATGCCAGAGGATTCGGTTGAGCGTGTCCTCATCGGCGTCGTCGACGTCGTCGAGGTCGAGCTCCATCGACTTCTTCGCCCAGTAGAGCGCCGGGCCGGAGAGGGCGGTCGAGTCCGGGTTCATCTCGTCGAGCGGGACCTGGTTGGGACGGGCCGTGAAAGGTCGAAGGTCGGGTTCGTCCTGGAAGCAGCCTCGCATCGCGGTGGCGGCCAGATCCATCTGGTTCATGGGGGGCAGGCCGAGAATCAGTTCCATCGTCTTGACCATGCCGATCTGCGAATAGAACGAATGGTCGACCGAACCCCGACGGGTGTAAGGGCTAATGACCTGGCCGACCGTGCGGTGGCCGTCGACATGGTCGAAGCCGTTCTGCGGGTCGTCCTCGGTGACGAAGATCGCCGTCTCGGGCCAGAACCGGCTCTTGGTGACCGCCTCGACGATCTGGCCGAGCGCCAGGTCGTTGTCGGCCACCATGGCGCGCGGGGTGGGAAGATTGGGGCGGGTGCCCTCGGTGTGGTTGTTGGGCAAGAGCATGATGATAAAGTTGGGCAGATCGCCCGTTTCCTCGAAGCGGCGGAACTCCTTGAGGAATTCCCGCGCGCGATAGACGTCGGGCACGATGCCGGGGAAGCCGACGAACGTGGGGCAGAGGTAGGGGCGAAGCGTTTCAACGCCGGGACGAGCCTCGATCTTCACATTGGACGTGTTATTCAGATAATCAGAATAGATGTCCTTCCACCTGGCGGTTCTCGGGTTGATTGTCGCCTTGACGAACTCGCCGTAGTCGCGGAACGTCTTCCCGTGGGCCAGGGCGTTATCCCAGAGGAAGCCGCTGGAGGCATACGCCAAGGGGTCGTCGCCGTCGTAGGGATAGCTTCGGACGAAGCCGCCGAAGTGGCGCTCGAGGTAGTCGGTCACGTAGGCCTCGGTGGCCCAGGCGTGGCCATCGGCCGAGAGCACACCGGCGCAGTAGTAGTTATCGAGCAGGACGAACTCGTCGGCCAGCGCGTGCTGGTTCGGTGTTACCTCCTGGCCGAAGAGACAGAGGTCGGGGTCGCCGTTGCCCTTTTCGATATCTCCAAGAATTTGGTCATACGTACGATTTTCTTTGATGATATAAATCACATGCTTGAAAACCGATGGTTCGCCGTGCCGCTCGGGGACCGGGCGGGGCCTGGCGTCGGGCCGAGGCGGTTCGAGGCCGGCGAGGGCTCTCGACTGGCGATTGTTCTCGGAGACCTGGCGCGTGTACGAGGCAAGCGCCTTCGCGGCGGGCGTGGCGATGAGCGAGATCGAGCCGAGATGATCGTGCGAGTTCATGCCGGTCACACGAGGCTGGCTTCGTGAACCCTGGCCCTTGATATTGGCGACAACGAGTTGCTCCCGGCTCTCGGTGGCCGCGGTCGGAACGCGACGGTCGGGCGTGCCATCGGTCTTTCGCACGACAATCGCGCCGGGATACCAGCCGACCGGGATGAAGCCGAGGACTCGGCTTGGCGCGTTGTCCATCCGCGTGGCGCCCTCGCGGGACCTTGGGCCCAGTTCGACGACAGCGACGGCGTTGTTGGTGCCGTTGGCCACGTAGAGGGTTGCCCCATCGAGAGAGACGGCGACGGCGTTCGGTCCGCTGCCGAAGGGGAACCTCGCCTCGGGACGAATCTCGATCGTCTCCACGACGGTGTCTCGAGTCGTATCAATCACGGCCACGGTGTCGCTGTTGGCGCAGGCCACATAGAGGAACCGTCCGGTCGCGTCGAGCGTCATGCCGCTTGGGTGCAGTCCGACGGCGATCGAATAAACGACTTTGCCAATGTCGAGATCAACAACCGAGATGGATCCGCTCGCCGAGGCCCCGGTCTTGGGATCGATCTTGACCGGAGTGCCCGAGCTTCGAGCCTGGGGATCATCCTTCGCGGGGGGCTCGCCGCCCCAGTTCGAGACATAGGCCCTTCCGTTTTTGGCCACAATGACGGCGAACGGAGCCACGCCGACCGCAATGGCTTCTCCCGCCGTTTTGCGGGTCTTGCGGTCGATCCGCCAGAGGGTGTTCCCCCGGCCTGAGAGCGCGAGGAGCGTCTTGCCTTCGTCGGCCAGCGCCAGGCCGGTCGGTGCCGGGTCGCCGCCGACTTTCGGAGTCGGCAGCGTGATCGGGTCGGCCCACCTGTACGAGCCGTTGGAGCCTTCGCGCCGGGCGACGAAGATCGTTCCGCCCAGGCCGGAGGTGTAGAGGATCGCTCCCTCGTCGGCCACGGCGAGTCCCGAGACCGCGTGACCGCCGGAGGGAAGTTTGAGCGTTTGCAAGATCGCGCCAGTCTCGGCGTCGAGCAGGATCAGGTCGCGGAGATTCTTGACGGCGACGGTGCGGCCGTCGGGCAGGAGGGCCAGGTCGGTCGGCCGGCCCGGAAAGGTCACGAGCCGGCCGGCGGGGGTGAGAACCTGTTGCGTTGGGACGACCACGCGCCCTCGGCTCGCCTCGCCAACGGTCGACTCATCCGCGGCGAGAGTCGACGTGACCGTGCACAACCAGAGAAGGGCAAACGAAAAAAGATGTCGGTCGTGATTCATTGGTCGCTCGCGAGATCGAGGGGAGGAGCGGCACAGGCTGGGTCGTGGCTGTTCAGGGGGTCCGGATCTCGACCAGTTCGATCGTCGTGGTCTTTCCGGCCTTGGGCACTCGGGTGACCGCCTTGAGCAGTTTACCAGGGACCTCCTCCGACATCCACGTTCGGGTGATCGATGGACCCGCGTCGGTGGTCCCTTGGGCGTCGTACCAACGCGAACGGAATCGTTTGCCGGCAATCTCCACGGTCTCTTCGCCTTGCGCGATGACACCCTTCGGCGTTCCGACGTCTTCTTTTTTCACGCCGGGAAGGAGGGGAAAACGCCGCCGGTATTCAAACCGCTGCGGGGGATTCTCGACCGACTGGCCGGTCGCGTTGCTGACGACCACCGACTCGATGACCACCTTGTCGGTTGTTTTCTCGATCAGCCTGGAGGTCGTTGCCGTTTCCGTTCGGAGGTCGCCCCGCTCGGTGAGCGTGCGCGTCTTGATCGTCGTTCCCACCGGGAACAGAGCCCAGCTCTTGTAGAGGGGGCTTTCGATCTCGTCGAACGCCACGGTGGACATCGCGGCAAGAGTGAGGACAAGCACAAGGGGCATCGATCGGATCTCCGAGGGGTGTTGGTTGGATCGTGAGGGTTTGGAACCTTTATTCATACCCGCGCCGGGGTTCACAACCAAGGTCTTCATAAAAATTTCATCATCATGCGTTTTTCTATCGTCCGCGCGCCGACATTCCCCGGCGGGATTTACGTCGGATTCGCTGAGTCAACATCACGGCTTAATAATTCGCGATTAGGGTGGTTGACTCTTCGAAGCGATTGATGCGTTTTCCGGACCCGACTGGAACAGATCCGACGAGAGAAGGAGGCAACCCGTGTTTCGAACGACCCAACCCGGCCAGTGCCGCCGGGGCTTTACGCTGATCGAGCTGCTGGTGGTCATCGCGATCATCGGCGTCCTGATCGCCTTGCTGCTGCCGGCCGTGCAGTCGGCCCGGGAGGCGGCGAGGCGAACCCAGTGCACCAACAACCTGAAGCAGATCGACCTGGCCTTCTTGAACTTCGAGAGCAGCTACGGCCACCTTCCGCAGGGCCCGTTCGACGGTCACCCGCAGGCCGTGGATAGCTCGGGAAACCCGAATCCGGCCGGCTACAACTATGACGAGACGCCGGGTGTTTCGTACGGAGCGACGACCTGCTGCAATGCTGCAAATCCAGATGGTTACAACCATTTCTTCAAGGCGCTGCCGTTCATGGAGCAGCAGCCGGTTTACAACCTGGCGAACTTCTCGGTGCCGCCGATCTACGGGTCGGGCCGGCCGGGCAACTACGGCGGCGAGGATGACATCGCGCGGGTCGCGATCGCGACCTTCTATTGCCCAACCCGTCGCGCCGTGGAGAAATATGGCAGCAACCCGGCGACCCAGACCTCCCGCAACGATTACGCGGGCTGCGCCGGCTTCATGCAGGGGCAGTGGTACGAGTGCGACGGCTTCAATGGCAACTTCGACCCCGGCCGGTATGTTCCCCCGCCTCCGAACGGCCTGACGCCGATCGCCGACGAACGGACGCCCGTGAATCACGGTGACACATCCATGCGCAAGGGTGCGATTGCCTGGTCCGGCCGGGGTGTCAAGCGGCGATTGGCCGACTTTACCGACGGCACCTCGAACTCGATCATGGTCGCCGAGAAGTGCTTGCCGCACAGCCGTTTCGGCAGCGACGGCGGCGACAACGAGCGATGGCAGAACTCCGGGTGGGACGAGGATTGCATTCGGTTTCACTTCCCGCCGATGTCCGACTTCCAGTCCGCGCCACTGAACGGCGTTTGCAGCAACCCGCCAAGCCCGAACACGGGCGGCACCGCCTGGCGGCGGATGTTCGGCAGCTCGCACCCTGGGGGCCTGAATGTCGCCCTGGGCGACGGCTCCGTCAAGTTCATCAAGTTCACGGTGGATCCGAGCACCTTCCGCAGGCTGGCGGTCATCGACGACGGTGAGCCGATCAGCGCCAGCTCCTATTGATTCCGTGCCCGGCGATCGAGTTGAGGAGTTTCAAGAATGAGCACGTTCGCGAGAGCCGCCCTGCTTCTGGGAGTCTGTCTGCTGGCTGGTTCGGGCTTTGGTTGTGGCAACGGCGAGTCGACCGACCCGTCGAAGCTGCCACCCTTGACCGAGTCGGACATGGAGGAGATCCGGCAACGTGACGCGCAGATCGAGGACGAGGAGCAGGGGACGCCGTACATCGCGCCCGGCAAGGCGGCGAAAGTCCGGGGCCGGCGGACGGCCGGTTGAGCCGAGTTCTCCGCGCCGGCAGCAAGGATCTCGGTTGAGGGCATGACGCGGGGCGCGGGCTGAGTGCAGGCCGCGCCCCGCGTTGCGTTTCCGGACGAATCGACGTTCAGTCGGCCGTCTTCGATCCCGAGTAAAGCGTGTCGATCCAATTGGCAAATTTCGTGACGATATGTTTGCGCCGCACCTTGTGTGTGGCGGTCAGTTCCTCGGCCTCGGCGCTGAAGGGCCGGGAGAGGAGGAGGAAGGCCTTCACGCGTTCGGGGTTGCTGACGGATTGCATGAGCTGGGCGATCCGTTCGGCGTAGAAGGTCCGCAGCGGCTCGGAGACGATCAGGTCGCCGTCGACCTCGATCGGAACGCCAAGCTCGGCGGCTCGGGCCTCGAGGGCGGGCAGGTTGGGGACGATCAGGGCCGAGACGAACGGCCGGGCGTCTCCGACGACGACGGCCTGGTCGATGAACGGGTCGGAGACCAGCAGGCGCTCGATCTCGCTGGGGGCGATGTTCTTGCCGCCGGAGGTGACGATGATGTCCTTCTTGCGGTCGGTGATCGTCAGGAAGCCGTCGGCGTCGAGCTGGCCGACGTCGCCGGTGTGGAGCCAGCCGTCGACGATGGTCCGGCTGGTGGCTTCGGGGTCCTTCCAGTAGCCCTTCATGACGTGCGGCCCTCGGGTCAGGATCTCTCCGTCGGGGGCGATCTTGACCTCGACGCCCGGAATGGGCGGGCCGACGGTGCCGACCTTGTGGGCGTCGGTCCGGTTGAAGCAGATGACCGGCGAGCTCTCCGTCAGGCCGTAGCCTTCGAGCAAGGGCAGGCCGGCTTCCAGGAACCCCTCGGCGACATGCCGGGGAAGGGGGGCTCCGCCCGAGGACAGCCGCCGGATGCGAGGGCCGAACAGGCGCTTCAGGGCCACGGCCCGCTGGTCGGCGGTCAGGTGCTCGACCGACATCCAGATCTTTTCATAGAATCGAGGAACCGAGGTCATCCAGGTCGGCTGGATCTCGGCGAGGTTGAGGATCAGGGTGTCGACCGACTCGGCCAGGCAGACCACCGTGCCGGCGAGAATGGTCAGGTAGTGGTCGGTTGTACGAGCGTAGATATGGCTATAGGGCAGCCAGCTCAGGAGGACATCGTCGAGACCTTCGGGCGAGGCTTGGAGGGTTCCCTCGGCGTTGGAAATCAGGTTTCGATGCGTGAGCATGACGCCCTTGGGATGTCCGGTGGTCCCGCTTGTGTAGATGATCGTGGCGAGATCATCGGCGGTGGTCGCGGCTTCTCGATGGAGCACCTCGCGGCGGGCCTCCTCGCCCGAGAGCCAGCCGCGCTCGATCAGGCCGGGCCAGCTCAGCACGCGGAGCCGGTCGGCGAGGACGGGCGGCACCGTGACCGGGTCGAAGGCGACGAGCCATGAGAGGTCGGGCAAGCCGTCGATCGAGGCGAAGACCTTGTCGGCCTGGGCCTGACTGCTGACGATGACCCCGCGTGCCCCGCTGTGGGCGAGCTGGTACTGGGCCTGCGGCGGCGCGAGGGGGGCGTGCAAGGGGACGTCGGCCGCTCCGGCGGAGAGGATGGCGATATCGGCGACGAGCCACTCGAAGCGGTTCTCCGAGAGGATGCCGACCCGGTCGCCCGGCCGGATTCCGAGGCCAATCAGTCCGGCGGCGGCTCCGTCGGCCTGGCGGCGGTAGTCGATCCAGTTCAGGTCGTGGTAAAGGCCGAACCGCTTGTAACGCAGGGCGACGCGAGGACCAAGCCGTTCGGAACTGGCGCGGTGCATCGCTGCCAGGCTGGAGTAGGCCACGACGCGGACTCCTCAACGGGGGACGATGCGGGGGACGTTTGAGGGAGTTTACCGCGAAGGACGCGAGGGTACGCAGTGAAAAACGGCGGGATCATCCGCTCGGAGGTTTCACCGCGGGGGACGCGAGGGTGCGCGGAGGGAAGAATTCGAGTCAAGATGTCAAAGAACAAAAGGATCTTTAATCTGAAAGACATGCTGGGTCTTCCTCGCGAACCCCGCGTCCTCCGCGGCGGGGTTTTTGCCTTTTTACGGGCAGCTTTCGAAGATGGTGGCGACGCCCTGGCCCTGGCCGACGCACATGGTGGCCAGGCCGTATTTCGCGCCCTGGTCGCGCATGCGGTGGAGCAAGGTGGTGGCGATCCGCGCGCCGCTGGCGCCGAGCGGGTGGCCGATGGCGATGGCGCCCCCTCGGGTGTTGACGCGATCCTCCTTGATGCCGAGCCCCTTGAGGACGGCCAGCACCTGCACGGCGAACGCCTCGTTCAGCTCGATGCACTCGATCTGATCGAGCGAGAGGCCGGCCCGTTTGAGCGCCTTGTGAACGGCGGGAATCGGGCCGATGCCCATTTCCTCGGGGTCGACGCCGGCGACGGCCATGGCTCGAATCTTGGCCATGGGGGTCAGGCCGAGCTCACTGGCTTTGTCTTCCGACATGATGAGCAGGGCGGCCGCGCCGACGTTGATGGGCGAGCTGTTGCCGGCCGTGACCGAGCCGCCGGCCGGGTTGAAGGCCGGGGGCAGGGCGGCGAGGGCTTCGAGCGTCGTATCGCGTCGGATGCACTGGTCGACGGTCAGGCGGACCTTGTGGCCGGACTCGTCGCGGCCCCAGGTGGGGATGATCTCGTTCTGGAATTCCCCCTTGTCGGTGGCGGCGGCGGCGAGCTGGTGGCTCCGCAGGGCGAACTCGTCCTGCTTGGGGCGGGGGATGCGGTACTTCATCGCGAGGAACTCGGCCGTCAGCCCCATGTTCATGATCGCCTCGCTGTGCCGCCGGAACAGCGCGGGGTTGGGGTTGTAGTCCTTCGACATCGGGATGTGGTCCATGTGCTCCACACCGCCGGCAATCTGGACGTCCTCGCAGTTCGCGGCGATGTTCATGGCGGCGTCGTTGATGGCCTGGAGGCTCGAGGCGCAGTTGCGGTTGATGGTCACGCCGCCGGTTTCGATCGGCAGACCGGCGATCAGCGCGGCGATCCGGGCGATGTCGAATCCCTGTTCCCCCTGCTGCTGAACGCAACCCCAGCGGACGTCGTCGATTTGGTGCGGGTCGATCTTCGTCCGCTCCACCAGCGCCTGCATGATATGAGCCGACAGGTCCTCCGACCGGACGTCACGATAGTATCCCTTGTCCGAGGACGCGCGAGCGACCGGCGTTCGGAGGGCGTCGATGACCACGGCCTGTCTCATCGTTGTCTGTCCTCAAGCTTGGTGGCGGAACTCGACCTCCGGAGGAAGGGCGGGTCCGTCAATGGTTGGGTGTTCGGATGCGGAATCGGGATCCGGGAATGCTGCGCACGCCGACTCGTCCCCGGCATTGTGGGTGGATGCGATGCGTCGGAAGGACGCCCCGATTTCGCCGAGGGGCGAGGGCGGCCAGGAGAGGCCGGTAACCGTCCAGGAGACAACTCGGAACGCGACCGATCTCGGCTTGGTGCGCCCTTGGTGCGCGGTTTTCCTCGACAAGCGATCGACGAAACTTTTTGAACTAACGAGAGTTGTGCGATCAAGGGGGAGTTCGTTCGGCGCGCGGGGGCACTGGCGGACAAGCCGCTCGTGGTACCCGAGCGCGCGGGGGCACTGGTGGACAAGCCAC
>CAZRGV010000111.1:0-1781 GCA_964599655.1 uncultured Isosphaeraceae bacterium
AGTCGGTGGTTGGGTGGAGCCGGGGCCTTGCCCACCCGTGGCACCCAAGGCTTCGAGTGGACGGACAGAGCACTGGTGGACAAGCCACCAGTGCCACCCGACCGAGTGGACGGACGGAGCACGGGTGGGCAAGCCACCCGTGGCACCCGACTGTTCGGAAGCCATGATGAGAAAAGGGTTTGTGGTCGGGTGGCACTGGCGGCTTGTCCGCCAGTGTGATTGGATCGACACCCTGCGGACGTGTCGGTGTGGGGGAGTCGGTGGTTGGGTGGAGCCGGGGCCTTGCCCACCCGTGGCACCCAAGGCTTCGTATGGACGGACGGAGCACTGGTGGACAAGCCACCAGTGCCACCCGACGGGGCTTCGAGTGGACGGACGGAGCACTGGTGGGCAAGCCACCCGTGGCACCCAAGGCTTCGTATGGACGGACGGAGCACTGGTGGGCAAGCCACCAGTGCCACCCGACCGAGTGGACGGACGGAGCACTGGTGGACCAGCCACCAGTGCCACCCGACCACCAGTGCCACCCAAGGCTTCGAGTGGACGGACGGAGCACTGGTGGACCAGCCACCAGTGCCACCCGACGAAATTGGCTTCGATTCGCCGAGGAGGCTCGGGAGGCGTCTCGGGGGGGTTCGCGAGGCGTTTCGGGGGGGTTGCTCGGTGGCGAGGTTCGCCCGGCGCGGGGAGCGATCGGGAATCGACCCGGCGGGGGGCGAAACGGGGGCTCGGGACGTCGGTCGATCCTTTCGACGGGCGGTGAAACGCTTCGGGGCGCCACGGTCAGGCGCGGTTGCGGCGACGCTGACGAGCGCGTCGGGCCTGCCGGGCCTTGCGGTTGTTCGGGAGCTGCGACCGGAGCGTCTCGCGGAGCGAGCCGGCCAGGGTGATCGGCCGGCCGGGCATGGCGAGCGTCGGCGTCGAACCCGCGAGCAAGGAGGGCGAGGCGTCGGCCCGAGCCGGAGCCGGAGCCGGAGCCGGAGCCGGAGCCGCGGCCGGGACGGGAGTGGGCTGGGGATCGGGCTCCCGGACGGTGGCAGGGGCCTCGACCGACTCGACGGGGGACGGCGGCGCGGCGGCCGTTTCGAGGCCGAGACCCTCCAGGTCATCGTCATCATCATCGTCGTCGTCATCGTTGTCGTCGAAGTCGAAGTCCGGGTCGTGGAACGCGCCGTTGAGGGACTGGAGGCTCGTCGAGTGGGGTGGCGAGTTGAGGTTTCTGGAGACGGCGGCGAAGAAGTCTTCGTCGAGGTCGTCCTCGGCGTTGGGGTCGTCGAGGTCGAGGATTGGGTCGACGGGGGAGGGGGAGATGGGGCCTCGTCGGAGCTTTCGAAGCTCGGCCAAGGCCCAACGGATGCGGCGGTCGCTGGCGGTTTCGTAGCGTCGGAGTCGGCGCATTTCGGCCGACTCGTGGAAGGGGGAACCGATCTCGGCGACGGCGCGCCGCTGGTCGTCGAGCGGTTCGAGGGCGTCGGTCTGTCGTTGACGGAGCCGGTCGATCTCGTTCGAGGCGAGGGCGATCTGGTGGTCCCGGAGGGCTTTTCCCTCGCGGTCGCGCCGATCGACGCGGGTGATCCCTTCCCGGGCTTCGAGGGGTACGCCGAGCAGGTCGAGGGCCTGGGCGCGCTCGGTCGGGTTCCAGGGTTCGTCGCGGTCCTCGAGGCGTTCGATGAGGTTTTCCCAGCGCTCGATGAGCCAGTCGCAGCCGTGCAAGGAGCGTCGAAGCTCTCGGGCGACGATCGAGGGCTTTCGGGCGATGCGGTCGCCGAGCCGTTCGGTGT
>CAZRGV010000111.1:1883-8819 GCA_964599655.1 uncultured Isosphaeraceae bacterium
TTCGAGGGCAATCTGCTCAACGGGCCAGACGTCGTGGTCGTCTCGGGGATGAAGAGCGGCCTTCCAGCCGGCCGAGGCGCGTCGGACGGCCTCGCGCTCCTCCTCAGGCAACACGATGCCCTGACCGGCCAGGCCGTGCTTCAGGGCGTTGACGCGGGAACGGTCCTTGCCCTCGTCGGTGCGAGGGCCGGTGGATTTCAAGGCGTTGCGCCGGTTGGCGGCGATCTGTCGAGCCGTGGCCATTGCGGTCAATCCTCGTTGCGGGTTCATCATCGAATCAAAGACACAGACCAACGAACGGACGGACGAGCGATGTCGGGGCACGACGCCGTGCCCTTTCGTCTGACATCATCGAGGCGGACGGCCCGAGAATTCGGAAAACCTGGAGTTTTTTTCGAAGATGGGCGAAGCGGTGTGGAATAATTGGCAAACTCGGTCTTTTGGGAAGGGGCTTTGTCGGTTGGGCAAGGCCCAACGTCGTTGCCTTCTTTGATTCGGGATGGTGCGCGGCGGAGCGGAGGATGTTGGGCGGTGCCCACCCTACGAAGACTCAGTTTCATGCGAAGGTGAGAGCGACTGATGTCGATCGCGAATGAGCCGGGACCGGGGACGCCTCCGCCTCCGCCACCGCCGCCACCGCCACCGCCGCCAGCGGGAGAGCCGCCTCCGTTGCCGAGGTCGCCGGATGAGGTGTCTCGGGCGATGGAGGACCTGCGGCAGCATTTTCTCCGGTCGTTCGTGTGGATCTTCGTGGCGGGGTTTGCGCTGATCGTGCTTTATGCGATGGCGACGCTCTGGGTTGGGCTGCGGATCAGCGATCGGAACAACGGGTTGACCGGGGAGCTGGTTCCGCTTCGGATTCTTCAGATGGCGCTGGGGATGATGGTGGGGTTCTTCACGTTGTTTCTCGGGGTGCTCGTTGGCTGGCTGGGGATCGAGGCGAAGTACCGGGTTTCGGGGCATTTCGGCGGCTCGAGCGTGATGGTCGCCAGCGCCAGTCCGGGGATTCTGCTGATCGTCAGCGGGACGATCCCGCTGTTGACGGCGCTTTTGAGGCCGGTCGACGGGGCGAGCGAAACGACGATCGAGAGGCGGCCCGCGGCCGCGAGTTCCGCGTCGAGTTCCTCGCCCAGCGCGGCCGTGTCGCCATCGACGACTCCGAACCCCTGATCCGGAATCGCCCGGAACCGTGGTCGTTCGGAGGGTGGGCACGGCCCACCGTTCTTCCGACATCTCGAGGGTTTCGGTGGGCGGTGCCCACCCCACACCAGGCGAGTCTTCCAGGCGATCCGGTAGGAGAGGTCCTCATGGGGCGACCCGCTGGGTCGGCCGGAGTTACGCCATCGCGTCGCCAACCAGAGCTTGAGGGCGGGGGGTGCGTAATCGCTGAGTCGACCAGGATTTGGGTCGAGGCGACATGACGCGAGGCGGGGCGTTGGAACGGAAAACGAAGCCGGCGCGGGCGGGAATGGCGCTTCTTTGAAAGAGAGAACATCGGAAACCGTGTCGCCTCTCGGGTTTTTTCGAGACGGCCTGGGGTGGGTTGCGCCCTGGGCGGCACGTCCTTTTCAAGGGAAACCGGACGAGGCCCTGGGTCTTGGGCTTCTGGGTTTTCTTTTCCGTGGTTTTGTTCACGAAAGGGATCGAATCTTAGAAGATATAAGGGAATACTCTTTGATTGAGTTCGAGGATGGACGGCCGGTTGGGTTGTGATCCGAACCACTGCGTTCCCCCCGCGGGTTTGGTCGGGGCTTGAGGAGCGTCAACGATGCGGGTGGTGTTGCGGTTTGGGTTGGTGGGGTTGTTCTGCGTGGGGCTGGCGGTGGCGGTGGTGGTCGGTCTGACGCAGCCGGAGATCAGCAAGACGATTCAGGAGATGGTGGACCGGCAGGCTCGTGAGCCGGTGGTGGAGGCCGACGAGACGATTGCCCCCGAGGCGTTGGACCGGGCGTTGAATTCGCCGCCCTTTCCGTTGTTCAGCACAGGGGGGTTTGAGAGCGCGGGGTATCCGACGGCGGGCCGGTACATGGCACCGATTGCCGACCGGAGTTCGCTGGAGGAGATTCAGCGGGCGGTATCGGGTCGTGCGCGTCGGGGGATCGCGGAGCTGTCGGCCGAGCTGAACGGGATTCCGCGGCTGGCGCCCGACGGGGGAATCCGGCGGCTTCGGACGCGCGCGGCGATTGGGTATCTGTCGATGTATGAAGGGCAGTTCGACGAGGCGGCGAAGTGGATCGAGCTCGCGTTGACCGAGGGGGAAGGGGCGGGGATGCCGCCGGGTCTTCGGGCCAACCTGGAGGCGCTTCTGGGGGTGATCCACCTTCGTCGTGGGGAGACCGAGAACTGCGTGGCGTGTCTGGGGCCGTCGAGCTGCATTTTTCCGATCGCCGAGGAGGCGGTGCACCAGTTTCCGTCGGGCTCTCGCGAGGCGATCGACCATTTCACGTCGTACCTGGCGCAGCGGCCCGAGGACCTGGGGGTTCGCTGGTTGTTGAATCTTGCCTACATGACGCTAGGAGAATATCCCGAACGGGTCCCGCCGGGGCTGCTGGTTCCGCTCGACCGCATGGGATCGAAGGTGGACGTGGGGCGGTTCGAGAACGTGGCGTCGAAGGTTGGGCTGGGATCGCGCGGGCCGAACATGGCGGGGGGCAGCCTGTTCGACGACTTCAACGGCGACGACTGGCCGGACGTGCTGACGACGTCGTTCGACGCCGACCTGGGAGCGTCGTTGTTCCTGAACCGCGGGGACGGGACGTTCGACGACCATTCGGAGACGTCGGGCCTGGCGTCGCAGCCGCTGGCGGTGAACGCGTCGCAGGCGGACTTCGACAACGATGGGAATCTCGATGTGCTGATGGTTCGCGGGGGGTGGGAGACGCCGTTTCGGCTCTCCTTGATGCGGAACCAGGGGGATGGAACGTTCGAGGACGTGACGGTGAAGGCGGGTCTGGCCGAGCCGATCGCGTCGCATTCGGGGGCCTGGGGCGACTTTGACAACGATGGATTTGTGGACCTGTTCGTCTGCGGCGAGTATGCGGCGGCGCCCGAGGACGGTCTGTTCGGCGGCGAGGGGTCGCTCATGGTTTCCGACCCGAGGAACCGTTGCCGGCTGTATTGGAACCGCGGCGATGGCACGTTTGAGAACGTGGCGGAAGCGGCGGGGGTGCTCAACGATCGGTACGCCAAGGGTGCGGCGTGGGGGGATTATGACGACGACGGCCGGCTCGACCTGTATGTTTCGAATTTTGGCGCCGGGAACCGGTTGTATCACAACAACGGCGACGGCACGTTCACGGACGTGGCGGCGCGGCTGGGCGTGAGCCAGCCGATTTCGAGCTTCGCGTGCTGGTTCTGGGATTTCGACAACGACGGTCGGCTCGACCTGTTTGTGAATGATTACCAGGGGGACCTTTACGACGTGGCGGCCAGCGCGCTGGGGGAGCCGGCGCATTCGACGAGCCATCCGAGGCTGTACCGGAACCTGGGCGAGGAGGGGTTCCGCGACGTGTCGACGGAGGCCGGGCTCGACCGGATCGCGCTGGCGATGGGGGCGAGCTTCGGGGATATTGACAACGATGGATTTCTCGACATTTATCTCGCGACGGGCCTGCCGGGCTATTCGGCCCTGATGCCGAACCTGCTGTTCAAGAACGAGTCGGGACGTCGGTTCGAGGACGTGACGATTGCGTCGGGGACGGGGCACCTTCAGAAGGGGCACGGGGTGTCGTTCGCCGACTGGGACGACGACGGCGACCTGGATTTGTTCGTCGAGTCGGGCGGGGCGGTTCCCGGCGACCGTGCGTTCAACCTGCTGTTCCAGAACCCGGGGCCCAAGCGGCACTGGCTGAAGGTGCGGCTGGTGGGAACCCGGAGCAACCGGGCGGCGCTCGGGGCGAAGATTCGCGTGGATGTGAAGAGGGCCGACGGCACGATGCGCTCGATTTACCGGCGGGTCGGCGGGGGTTCGAGCTACGGCGGCAACAGCCTGGTGGAGCTGATCGGGCTGGGGGACGCGACCGAGGTGGCGTCGCTGACGATCAACTGGCCGTCGAGCGGGGTTTCGCAGACGTTCCACGGCCTCGAGGCTGACCGAACGGTGGAGATCACCGAGGGGAGCGACGCGTTGAGGGTGGTCGCTGGCCGGTCGGGAGAGATGGACGACTGAGACCGCATCGCCTGGATCGGTGATCGGTCGTGGGTTGGGGGAGCCCGAGCTGACTCCACGGTGGTGGAATGGAGTCGCAACGCGGCGTTGGGATCGCTCTGTTTTCGGCGAATTCGTTGCCGGTGAAGGGCGACGTCTGTGCTGGCTCTGGTGGCCCCGGCTCCGCGAACTGTCGCGAATCCGGGGTCGTTTTGTTTGCTGGGCGGGCGCGTCGAGGATGGCCTCGAAGCGAACCGAGCCGCGAGGAGCGAGCCGGGGTTCGTGGGATCAAACTCCGGCTCGTTGAGAATGCCCTTCCGCCGCTGGTGGAAGCGATTGCCGCGGCGCTGGGTTGGGGTTCAATCCGACGGCGCGGGAGGCGAAGCGGGGCAAGGAGTCACGGCGAACCGGCCGTGGGCGGGAGGGATTCGGTCTGGACAGCGGAGGGGGTCCGTAGTATCGTCCGGCCCGCACATCCAAGTGGCCTCCGACAACGCGAAGCTTCCCGAAAGAACACCACGGCGCAACGGGGTCGAGACGTCTGACGGGTTCCGTCCGGGCAAGGATGCTCGACGGCACGCGGTTTGGCGTCGAATCGGCCGCGATTGTGTCGATTCTCAAGCATGTCCGGTCTGGTGCCGCGGAACGATTGGGGGAACGGATGCCTCCGGAGACGTTGACACGCTTCGACGCCAACGACTGGTCGCGACGGCTTGCCGGCGCGGTGCTGCCGGTGGCGATCATCGGGGCGATCCTCGTCTTCGTCGTTCCGCTGCCACCGGGCGTGCTTGATTTGCTGCTGTCGGCCAACATCACGCTGGCCGTCCTGATTTTGCTGACCGTTCTAGCGATCCGCACGCCGCAGGACTTCAGCGCGTTTCCGACGATCTTGCTGGCGACGACCCTGACGCGGCTGGTCCTGAACGTGGCCAGCACGCGGCTGATCTTGACGCAAGGGGGGACCGACCGGCTCGAAGCGGCCGGCGGGGTGATCCGGGCCTTCGGCGAGTTCGTCGCGGGGGATCAGGTGGTTGTCGGGGCGATCCTGTTTTTGATCCTGATCGTGATTCAGTTCGCCGTGATCACGAAGGGGGCGACGCGGATCAGCGAGGTGGCCGCGCGGTTCATGCTCGATGGCCTGCCGGGGCGGCAGATGGCGATCGACGCCGACCTGCACGCGGGGCTGATCGACCAGCAAGAAGCGTCCCACCGCCGCGACGAGCTGTATCGCCAGGCCGACTTCTTCGGTGCGATGGACGGGGCCGGCAAGTTCGTGCGAGGCGACGCGATCGCGGGGGTTCTGATCACGATCGTGAACATCGTCGGTGGCCTGTATCTGGGCGTGTTCGAGCATGGGATGTCGCCGGGCGAGGCGGTGAGCGTTTTCACGAAGCTGACGATCGGCGACGGGCTGGTGAGCCAGGTGCCGGCGTTCCTGATCTCGCTGGCGGCCGGCTTGATCGTCACGCGATCGAGCGCCGAGACCGACCTGGGACGCGACGTGACGAGCCAGTTGTTCGGCCGTGCGGAGGTGCTGGGGGCGGGGGCGGGGTTCCTCGCGTTGCTGGCGTTCACGGCCTTGCCGAAGGTTCCGCTGTTGACGCTGGCGGCGGCGCTCGGCGCGGGCGCGTTCGTGCTCGGGACGAGATCGGAAGGGACGGAGCCGCAAGGCGATCGGCCGGCGGAGCCGGCCGCGTCCTCGTCCTCGACGGCGCCGATGACGGCGGCCTCGCTGCCCTTGCTGCTGGGTTCGGCGAGCGCCTCGGGCCTCCAGCCGGCGGTCGCGGAGGGGACGCCGGAGCGGATGGAAGACCTGTTGCAGGTGGACCCGCTGGAGCTGGAGATCGGCTACCGGCTGATCGGCCTGGCCGACCCGACCCGAGGGGGGGACCTGCTCGACCGGATTCGAGGGGTTCGCCAGCGCGTGGCTCGAGAGCTGGGCCTGATCGTGCCGCAGGTTCGGATTCGCGACGAGATGGCGCTGGGTCCATATGACTATCGTCTGAAGATTCGAGGGGCGGTGGTGGGCCAGGGGGTCGCGTACGCGGGCCGATTGCTGGCGATTCCGCCGACGGGCCTGGTGCATCGGCCCGACGGCCGCGACGGCGTCGATCCGGTGTCGGGTCATCCGGCGGTCTGGATTCACGCCGACGGCCGCGAGGGGGCCGAGCTGGCCGGTTGCAAGATTGTCGAGGCGTCGGCGGTGGTGGCCGGGCACTTCGGCGAGATCGTGCTGAACCACGCCGATGAGCTGATGACGCATGAACAGGTGAGCCGACTTCTCGAACGGACCAGGATGACCGCGCCCGGGCTGGTCGACGAGGTGGTGCCGCACCTGTTGCGGCCGGGGGAGGTGCGGCGGGTGCTGCAAAACCTGGTGCGAGAGCGGGTGAGCGTTCGGGACCTGGAGGCGATTCTCGAAGCGCTGGCCGAGCACGCGGGCAAGACGCGTGACACCGACGTGTTGACCGAACACGCGAGGCGGGCCCTGGGCCGGCAGATCACGCAGCCGTACCGGGGGGCCGACGGGCGATTGCGGGTGGTGGCGCTGTCGCGATCGCTGGAGAGCCGGCTGGCCGCCGCGGGGCGTCAGGACGAGACGAGGCCGCTGGCGGCGCTCGGAGCCGACGCGACGCGAAGCATCGTGCGGGCGGTGGCGATGGCCGTCTCGCCGCTGGTCGAAGCGGGCGCGCCGCCGGTGGTGCTGGCGTCGTCGGAGGTGCGTCCGGTGCTCAAGGACCTGACCCGCGCCGACCTGCCGAGGCTGGTCGTTCTGGGTCAGCGGGAGA
>CAZRGV010000111.1:8918-15253 GCA_964599655.1 uncultured Isosphaeraceae bacterium
GGGGTGCCTTGACGGAACATGGTTTGAAAGGTTTTTATTCATTTTGAATCGTGGATTTCGCGGCGTCGCGACCAGGTTCACGAAGCGGTTGTGGTCAGGAGCGAGTTGGTTCGAGCGGCACGAATCGCGCGTGCCCCATGCTGTCTAACCGAGGGGTCGAGGGTCGAGCCTTGAAGAGCACGAAGACCTACCGCGC
The DNA here is from genome assembly GCA_964599655.1 of uncultured Isosphaeraceae bacterium. GTDB lineage: Bacteria > Planctomycetota > Planctomycetia > Isosphaerales > Isosphaeraceae > CAZRGV01. Next base: position 9,115 of record CAZRGV010000111.1, read on the forward strand.
CGGAACGATGAAGGAGGCCCTGGCCCAGGTCCGTCGCGACCTTGGGGGCGGGGCCGTCATTCTCGGCACGCGGGAAATCCGGCGTCGCCGCCTCTTCGGCCTGGGCACTCGCGAGCTGATCGAGGTGACGGCGGCCGATCCGTCGGCGGTGCCGGCCTCGCTGTCGCTTCGGACCGGTCCAGGGGATTTGGGGACCGCCGGCGTGCGGGTCGATGCGGGTGCGTCGAGCCGTTCGGAGGAGGCGATTCGGTCGCGGTTCGACGAGCAGCTGGCGGGGATTCACGCGATGGTGGCCGATCTGACCCGCCAGGGACGGCTCGACCATTTGCTTCTGGATCTGCCGGGCGCGCTGGTGCCGACCTACGCCACGCTGCTCGAAGCCGACGTGCCCGAGGTGCTGGCCCGGCGGCTCGTGCGGTTCATCGCCGAGCGGCTGGAGCCGGACGAGGTCTACCGGCCGGACGTGATCCGCGAGGCGCTGCGGGAGGCGGTCGAGAGCAGCCTGCCGATTGCCCCGCCGATCGCGGCGGTGTCGGGAACGCGTCGGATCGTGGCCCTGGTGGGGCCGACCGGCGTGGGCAAGACGACCACGGTGGCCAAGCTGGCGGCCAACTTCAAGCTGGTTCACGGGCTGAGGCCGGGCCTGGTGACGGTGGACACGTACCGGATCGCGGCGGTGGAGCAGTTGCGGACCTACGCCGAGATTATCGACCTGCCGTTGGCGGTGGCGAATACCCCCTCGGAGATGCCCAAGGCGATCGAAACCCTGGGAGAGGTGGACCTCGTGCTGATCGACACGGCGGGGCGGAGCCCTCGCGACGAGGTGAAGATTCGGGAGCTGGCCGACTTCCTGGGGGAGGCGAGGCCGGACGAGGTTCACCTGGTGCTCAGCGCCGTGGCGGGGGAGCGGAGCCTTCGGGCGGCGGTGGAGCGGTTCGCGGTGGCGCGGGCCGACCGTCTGATACTGACCAAGCTCGACGAGGCGGACGGCCTCGGCGGGATTCTCGCGGTGATCGGCCAGGCGAACCTGCCGGTCAGCTACCTGACGACCGGCCAGGCCGTGCCGGACGACATCGAACCGGCCGACCGCCGCCGGCTGGCGCGGCTGGTGCTGGGTCACGAGGTTGTGTCGTGATGGGAAGCTCGGTGGGCGGTGTCGACCCGACAAAAGGCGGGTCGTTCGGGCGAATCGGTCGGTGGGGCCGTTTCGCGAAGGTTGTTGACGAGAAATCGTGAACGGACCGAGAAATTGGAATTTTCCAATTTTCGATAATGAGGTATTCCATGTCCGACCAAGCCGACGGTCTTCGACAACTAGTCCAGGCGCGATCGGGAACGACCGCCCTGGCCGATCCGTCGCCCCCGGCGACGTCCGCGCCTCCGGTGGCCCGATCGCTGGTGTTCACCAGCGGCAAGGGGGGCGTGGGGACCTCGAACCTGGCGTTGAACCTGGCCATCGCGCTGGGGGAATATGGCCAGCGGGTCGTGCTGGTCGACGCCGATCTCGGGCTGGCGAACATTGACCTGCTGTGCGGGCTGGCTCCCGGCCGGGACCTGGGAGACGTGCTCGCGGCGGGCCTGCCGCTGTCGGAGGCGATTGTGAGCGGACCAGGAGACATCCGGATCGTGCCCGGAGCGCACGGCACCCGGCCGCCGGCCGAGTCGCCGGGGGACGCCCCCTCGCGGCTCACGGCCGAGCTGGCCGAGCTGGAGTCGGGGAGCGACTTCCTGCTGATCGACGCCGGGACCGGCCTGGGGGCGGCGATTCCGATGCTGGCGGCCGCCGCCGACCAGACGATCCTGGTGACGACCCCCGAGCCAACCTCGGTGGCCGATGCGCACGCCGCGTTGCAGCGGCTGCGGCGGCCAGCCGGACCGACGGTGATCCGGGCGGTGGCCAACCAGGCGTCGTCGACGTCGGAGGCGATCGACTGCCTGTCGCGGCTGGCGGCGTCGAGCCGGCAGTTCCTCGGCATGGTGGTCACGCCGCTGGGGCACGTGCGGGCCGACGCCCACGTTCCCCTCTCGGTGCGGAGTCGGCAGCCGTTCGTGACGGCCTACCCGACCTCGCTGGCGGCTCGGTGCGTGCGACGGCTGGCCCGGACCCTGATCGAGGAACGTCGGCCGCGCCCCAGGCGTCCCGGCTTCTTCGCCTCGATCAGCGCCCGTTGGGCCCTGGGCCGGCTGGCCCGTTAAGCAAGATCATGCCGGGTCTCGGTAAAAATAAACCGAGAGTAGGACTCAAGCCGGTTCTGCCGGTTATCCGATAACAGACGTGAACGCGACGTTCCTTGAACCGCGGAGGATGAGAGGGCGAGACCCCCGCGCTGGCCGGTCGATCGATGGTGATGGACGACCAGACGGTGTGGCCTCGAAGTCGGCGGCGAGTCGTGTCTCCCGAACGGGGGCGACTCCCTGGCCGATCCTGGACGCAGGATGCGTCGGGCCTCTCGACAACAGACATGGAGGTCAGCAGGATGCCGACCAAGACGGACGTGGACGTGGCCGAACTCTGGCGCGAGTTCAAGGAACAGCCTACCACGGAACTGCGAAACCGGCTCGTCGAGCGCTACCTGCCCCTGGTGAAGTACAACGCGGAACGCATCTGGCAGCGCTTACCGGAAGGGGTCGATCTCGACGATCTGATCTCGGCCGGGGTCTTCGGGCTGATGGATGCGATCGACGCGTATGACGTCGCGCGAGGGGTCAAGTTCGAGACGTATTGCGTCCCTCGGATTCGGGGCGCGATGCTCGACGAGCTGCGGTCGATGGACTGGGTCCCTCGGCTGGTCCGTTCCAAGGCGACCAAGATGGAAGAGGCCCGCAAGGCCCTCGAAGCCCAGCACGGACGCCCGCCGACCGACCAGGAGCTGGCCGAGAAGCTCGGCCTGCCGATGGACGAATACGAGAAGATGGCCGCCGACGCCAACGCGGTCGGCCTGATCTCCCTGAACAAGAAGTGGTACGAGACCGACAGCTATAAAGACGTTCGCGAGATCGATATTCTCGAGGATAAGAAAGGGGAGGACCCAACCCGGCGCCTCCAGCGCAAGGACCTGATGCGCATGGTGACCAAGGGTCTGAACCGGAACGAGCGGCTGATCATCATCCTGTACTATTACGAAGAGTTGACGATGAAGGAGATCGGCGCGACGCTCGATCTGAGCGAGTCGCGGGTCTCGCAGATGCACTCGTCGATCATCCAGCGGCTCCAGTCGCAGCTTCAGACGAGGCGGCCCGAGTTCGGAACCTGAGCGGTCGGGCTGGATCGTGAAGACGGATCGACCCGGGGGATGTGGTGGCGCCCACCACGTCCCTCGCGCCGTTGCCGGCGATCAGAGGATTGCCAGAGGCTTCTGCGATGGCAGGACATCGAAAAGAAGTCTCGCATTCGTTCAAGTGATTGCGGGGATTGGTCGATACTGAGAGACGCGAGCTGGTTGCCGCATCTTCGGATTCCTTTTGATGGGTGATGGAGTTCACCCGTTCTTAAACCACCCCCGCGGGGGTTGATAACTCCTACCCGAAGCCGCGAGGAATGCGGTGCATGTAGGAGTTTTTATGTCGAAGAGCCTGGCCCGCCCAACGCCGAAGTGGGTCCCTTGCCGGGTGGGGCGGGGTTGCCTTCTCCTGCTGGTGTGGTACTGGGGACTGGGAGGGGGCCTTGGCTCGATCGCGAGGGGTCAGGCCGAGACGGCTCCGGTCGCGGCGGCCCCGGCGCCTTCGGTGCCCGAGGCACCGCCCCAAGCGACGAGCCGAGAGGCGGCGCTGGAGGCGAGGGTCCGACAGCTCGAGGCGCTGATCCAGCGGATGCCGGACCCGGACCATGTTCGGGAGCTCGAATCGACGGTCCAGCGGCTCTCGAAGCAGGTCGAGGACCTCAAGGGGCTGTCGCGCGAGCCGAAGCCGGGCGAGAGGCGTCCGTCGCGATCGTCGGCCGGGTCCGCGTCGGGGACGGTGATCCGCCCTCCGGTGGGGGGAGGCGTGGGGTCCTTGAAAGCCCAGCGGGATGCCCCGCTGCTGACCGAGATTGGCGGGGAAATCATCAGCCCGGCGGCGCCCCCTCCGACATCCCGGTTCCAGATGCCTCCGACGAATCCGTTCGTGCCGTTGGAGGTTCATTTCGGTCCCGGCTTTGAGATGGGGACGGACAACGAGGAGTTCCTGCTCGAGTTCCACACGCTGACCCAGTTCGACGGCCGGTTTTACGAACAAGGGGGCCAGCAACCCGTGGCCGACACGTTCGGCTTCCCTCGGGAATGGATCATCTTCAATGGACGGGTGACCAAGCCGATCGAATACTACATTTCGTTCGCGCAAGGTTTCACCGGCTTCGACCTGCTGGATACGTTCATCAACCTGGCCTTCGACCCGCGGTTTCAGTTCCGGGTCGGCCGGTACAAGACGCCGTTCGCCTACGAGTTTTACGCGGAGCCGACGCCGGCCCTCGCCAATGGCGAGTGGTCGCTGTTCTTCAATAATTTCGCCCTGAACCGCGATTCGGGCATCATGGGCTGGGGGCAGCTTTTCCAGGATCGCCTCGATTACGCGATTGGCACGTTCAATAGCACGGCCAACGGTCAAGTGGATCTGAGCGACCTGAAAGATGTGGTCGGGTTTCTCAACTTCGCGCCGTTCGAGACCAAGGAGCGGTCGATCCTGGAGAACTTCAACATAGGTGGATCGGTGGATTATGGCCAGCCGAACCACATGCCGATTCCCAGCACGCTTCGGACGATCGTGCCGACGACGGGGAACTCGGTCCTGGGGGTGCCGTTCCTCGACTTCAACGCCAACGTTCTCGAATCGGGTCCGAAGGCGCTGTGGACCCTACATGCCGCGTGGTACTACAAGTCGTTCATGATTATCGGCGAGTGGCAGAGCGGCTTCCAGAATTACGCCCTGACCAACCAGCTCGCGACGCGGACCCGTGTGCCGATCGATGGGTTCTATGTTCAGGCGGCCTACCTGTTGACCGGCGAGCACGCCGCCAGCCGGAACCTGGTTCAACCGCTGAAGCCGTTCGACCCCCGCAAGGGGCGATGGGGGCCGGGGGCCTGGGAAATCGCGGCGCGGTATAGCGATTTGCGGCTTGGTAATCAGGTCTTCACCGGCGGTCTGGCCGATCCCTCGATCTGGACCAACCAGCTTTACGCGACCGACCTGGGGTTGAGCTGGTACTGGAATCAGTATTTTCGAATCCTGTTTGACTGGCAGCATGCCGGGTTCGGCTCTCCGGTGCTTTACCGGCCTGGGGCCCTTCAGAAGACAAGTGATTTGTTCCTCATCCGGTTCCAGATTTTCTTCTAGAATTCCTGCGGAATCGCCTGGAACCGTTGTCGTTCGCGGGGTGGGCACGGCCGGCCGTTGGCTGGGATCGCAAGGAGGCCGTTGGGCGCGGCCGGCCTAGAAGAGACGCCTTCCAGGGGATTTGGCTCTCGAAGGGGGATGGTCGGCTGGGGTGTTCAGCCTTGGGAGCGGGGCCAGAGGTCGGCCAGCGTCTTGGCGAGGTTGGGGGGGAGGGAGCGTCGGGCGGCGGGGCCCTGGGCGAACCAACGGGCCAGCTCGGGGGCCTCGACCCTGGGTACGCCGAGCAGATCGGCCTGGCGCCGGAGGCTCGACGACGACGGTCCTCGCACGATGCGGCGGACCGTCACCCGCTTGGGCGGGGGGCCGCCCTGGAGCACGACGGCCAACGCCCCGGGCGCGGTCAGGACCAGGGCGGCTTCCTCCAGGGCCTCGCCGGGATCGTTCCACCAGAGGCGGGCCAGCCCTCGCCGTCTCGACCGCACGGCCGGGTCGCCGTCGACGGCCTTCTGTTCCTCGCGGTGCTCCTCGGGCGTGAGCCGGAGCCTGGCCTCGAACCGCCGGTACTGGAGCACGAAGTCGAGCACGCCGAGCCCCAGCATCGCCAGGACGACCAGGAACAAGCGGCCTTGCCACAGGCCGCCCAGGGCGCGGGCCATGGCGGGGGGGTCCAGGCGGCTCAAGGTGGCGAGCCTCGGCAAGTCGGAGGCGATCGCCCAGGTGGCCACCGCCAGCACGACGGCCGTTTTGAACACCGACCAGAGTCCGCGCGCCGTCCGGCTTCCCAGGTCGCTCGATCCGGCCTGTCCCCCGAGGCGTTGCCAGTCGGGAG
>CAZRGV010000111.1:15274-20896 GCA_964599655.1 uncultured Isosphaeraceae bacterium
CCTGAAGCTGGTGCGCGGCGAGCAGGGCCACGACCACGCCGCCGGCAATCGCCCCGAGGGGCAAGAGCACGGCCAACGCGGCGCGCCGGAACGCGTCGACCACCGCGGATGGGTTGGCCGCCAGCTCGGGGCTTGCGGTCAGGGGCTCCCGGACCAGGCCGACGAGGGCCGCCGCGAGGTCGCCGCCCCAGGCTCCCAGCAGCACGAGGCTCGCCAGCAGGCCGACGGCCGCGGTCAGCTCGGGGCTTCGCGCCACGAGCCCTCGTTCTCGGGCCATCTGCCGGCGGCGCTTCGATGGGGCCTGCGTCTGGTCCTCCGACATGCGATCGGCCTCCTCCACGGGTCTTGCATCAAGGGCCGACCGGCAGGTTCGGGAGCCGGTCGAGCACGTGAATCGCCCAGTCGCTCCAGGCGACGTTGAGCGTGCCGGCCAGTCCGGTCAGGCCGATCAGGACCAGCAGCAGGCCGACGATCGCGCGGATCGGCCAGGCGAGGCTCGCGAATTGGAGCGTTCCGGCGGTTCGTGCGAGGAGCGTCAGCACGACGCCGGCCAACGCCAGAGCCAGGGCGGCCGGCGCGGCGGCGCGGACCGCCAGGCTCAAGGCCCAGCCCACTCTTCCAAAGGCTTCGACGGCCAGCTCGGGCGAGAGCCGCAACCGTCCAGGCGGCAAGGCCCGGTAGCTTTCGGCCAGGGCGTCGACGAGGTGCAGCGGGCCATCGAGCGCGAGGAAGATCGCCAGGGCGATCAGGCCGTAGAGGTGCCCCAGCGGGGTCAGCTCGCCGCCGGCTTCGGGATCGATCAGGCTGGCCGGCGACAGCCCCGCCTGCGCTCCGACGATCTCGCCGGCTTGCCGGGCTCCCGCCACCACCAGGCCGGCCGAGAGCCCCAGGCCCAGGCCGATTGCGGCCTCGGTCAGGCCCAGCCCCGCGAGGGTCCAGCCCCAGCCGGGCGAACCGGCCGGAACGACCGGTCCGACCAGCGGCACCAGAACGGTCGTCAGGAGCATCGAGAACCCCACGCGGACCCGCCAGGCCATTGCGGGCGTGCCCCAGGCGGGAGCCGTCCAGGCCAGTCCCGAGACCCTCGCCAGGACGAGCAGCCAGCCTTGCCCTTCGCCCAGGAGCCAGAGCGCCAGGTCGCTCGCCGTGGGCATCGCGGGGTCTCCTCTCCGGACGGGTTTCGCGGTCAGAACCGGTCGGGGATTGAACCGATCAGCTCCGAGGCATACGTGACCCAGGACATCAGGAGCCAGGGCAAGGCCGCGAGCACGACCAGGAGCACGGCCGCCTGTCGAGGCACCTGGCCGACCACCGGCTCGTGCATCTGGGTCAAGGTTTGGATCATCCCGAGCACCAGGCCGACCACCAGGGCCGCCAGCAAGGGCGGACCCGCCAGCAACAGGGCCATCCGGAGGGCTTCCCGCGTCCAGTCGATCACCAGGCCGGCATCCATGCACCACCTCCCCGGACCGGTCGTTACGTGTAGGTTCCGAAGCTTCGCAACAGCATGTCGGCCACGAGCATCCAGCCGTCGGCCAGGACGAACAGGACCAGCTTCAGCGGCAGAGCCACCAGCGACGGCGGCAGCATGAACAGGCCCATCGCCGAGAGCACGGCCGAGACCACCAGGTCGATGACCAGGAACGGCAGGTAAATGGCGAAGCCGATGAACAGGGCGGTCGTCAGCTCGCTGAGCAAATAGGCCGGGGCCACGACGCGGAGCGGAAATTGCTCGCACTCGGTCGGCTCGACGCGGCCGGGCGCCGGCGGCACGGCGTGGTCGTAGAGGGTCCAGAGGTAGTCCTGGTGCCGGGTCCGGCAAATCTGGTCGACCATGAATTGCTTGAGCGGTCCGGTGCCGGCCTCCCAGGCGTCCCTCGGCGCGAGGCGGCCGGCGGCGTAGGGGGCGATCGCCCGGTCATAAACCCGTTCTCCGACCGGCCACATGACCAGGGCCGTCAGCAGCAAGGAAAGGGCCATGAGCACCTGATTGCCCGGCACCTGCGGGCTGCCGATCGCCTGGCGGAGCAAGGTCAGGACGATGCTGATGCGCACGAAGGCCGAGACCATCAGCACGGCCGCCGGCACCAGCGACAACAGAGCGAACAGGCCGATCGACTGGGCGCTGCGGACCACCTGCTCCGGCATCCCGCCGGCCAGGCTTGGAACCTGGGGTGTGGTTGTGGTTGTGGTTGTGGTTGCGGTGGAGGGCGAGGTCGAGGCCGGAAGCTCGGGCAGGGCGGTGTTGATCCGTAGCGGCTCGGGCGGCTCGGGCCGCTCTTGCGCCTTCGCAGCCGATCCGGCCACGAACAGCCAGCCCACCACGCCGGCCACGGCCAGCCGGGTCAACCCTCGATTCCGGTTCAATGGGCACCTCCCCGTGGTTGCTCGGCGCCGGGGGCGGTTGCGGGCATCTCGCCGAGGAGGGACGGGGGGCCTTGCGAGCCGGTGCCGACGATCAGGACGCGCTCGCCGACCTGGAGCAGGAAGACCGAATGCCGGGGCGAGAGGCTCGTTCGGCCGACGACGCGGAGGCCGCCGACTTCGGGAGCCGGCCGCCAACGCCGCAACGCCAGGGTCAGTCCGCCCAAGGCGGCCACGGCCAACGAGGCGCCGACCATCACGAGCCAGCCGCCACCGGAGGCCCCCGACCTGCCGGAGGCTGGGCGTCGAGCGAGGTCGGGCCGGGTGGTCGGGTGGCGAGGCGGTTCCTCAGCGATGGGCGACGAGGAGCGAACGGCCGTCACGGGGGGACGTCGAGCGGCGTGCTCGGCGGCCAGAGCCAGGCGCGACCCGCCCAGCACGATCGCCCACCCAAGTCCAGCGGCCAGCCAACGGAGTCGGACGAGGCTCCTGAAGCGCATCCGGGCATCCTTCCGGGATTTCACTCGATTCGTGACGAATCGCTCTCTCGGGGTGGGCTCCGCCCACGTGTCGGGTTCTGCCGCGTTTCGACTCCGGGCCGGTCGTCAGGCGACCATGTCGAGCATGTCTTCGGGGTCGTTGAAGGCGACGTGTCCGCCTCGGCTGAGCCGGCAGAGGGCGTCGACAACGGCCCGTTGCGCCCGCCAGGCGGTCTCGAAGGAAACCGGCCCGCGCGTCGTGATTTCGGCCTCAAGCAGGCTGGCCGACGAGGGCGATAACTTGGTCAGAAGCCGCTGGCGCAAGCCCGGTGCCGTGCCGACCAGAGCGTCCAGCATCTGGTCGTGCGAGACCTGTCCAAAGACCGCCTTGAGGTCACCGCCGTCGAGCTCGCCGAGGTCTTCGAAGTCAACGAGGCTAGACAAGGATCTCCTCCTGACCATCGGGGTCGGGTAGTGTGAGGCGTCCCTGGTCGTGGAGGCGCCGGAGCCGTTCCGCCAGATCGGCCTGTGCCGCCTCGACATCATCGAGCCGGAACGGGCCGAGCGAGCCCAGAGCACGCCGCAACGATCCGGACGCGCCGGGGGACAACGCCCCCAGAACCTTGGCACGAACCGGTCGCGACGCTCCACCAAGGGCAAGGGCCCAGGTGGTCGCGTCCTCCTCGTGGTACGCGATCCTGATGTCTCTATCGTCCATCCGTACGATGTCGTCGAACACAAATCGGAGCCGTTTTAGACCGAGGGCGTAAAATTCCTCAAGAACGGCATGTTGTTCGGCGGGATCGATCCGTTCCAGCCGGGCCATCTCCAGGCTCACGGCGTCGACGTCGGCGCGGTCGAGCTGGGCCAGAAGCTGGCGGGCCAGCGACTCTTCGAGGCTGACGATCAGGATCGCCGCCTTGCGAAGTGGGCTCGACTCGGCGGCGGTCGGCGAGGGGCTCACCGCCGAGGCCGAAGCCGAGCCGTTGACAGGAGTTGTGACGCTCGACGTCAGGCTGCCGGGTCGGGTTTCCAGGCGCGTCATGCGGTCCGTCCTCCGTGACTGATCCAGCGGTGCAGCACGCCAGCGGCGGCGGCGGGGTCGAGCCGGACGAGCTTCTGAACCCGTTCCGAGGGTCCGGCGGTGTCGGCCACCTCGAACGGCTCACGGGGAACCGGCCGAGTGGGGCGGATGGCCGGGCGTCTCGACGCCATCCAGCCGCCCCAGAGCACCGCCAGGACCAGCGCGGTCAGGGCGGCGGCCGGCAACCAGGCCGGCAAGGCGCGGGTGGTCTCGGGTTCGGTGGGCGGGGCCGGCGGGCGAGCGGGGCTCAGGTCGTCGATCCGATCCACTTTCAACTGGGCGAGGCTGCCCTTCGGCACGACGTACTCGACGGCCGTCCGAATCGACTCCTCGATCCGGACCACGTAGGGTCGAAGGTCGTCGGCCGATGGTTCGTGGCCGGGGTGCGACTCCCGGTAGAGCCGCAGGTAGTAGCTGCGAGGGACCCGCACCAGGACCGTCGCCTTGCCGGTTCCTCGAGGCCCCGGCGTCGGGGTTGGCGGAACCTCGGACAGGGGGGGGAGTTCGCCGATCGGCTGGTTGGCCTTGGGGGCTTCGGGCGCGGTTTCGGCCGGCGGCGTCGGGACCGATCGCGGCTCGGCGGGCGACTCGTCGAGGCTCACCGCCACGCGAACCCCCTCGATGAAGTTGACCTGGTTGAGGATCTTCTCCCGGATCTCCTCTTCCCGGACTCGAACGGTCGACTCGGCCTCGAGGTCGGGCTGGCCGGCGACGAGGTATTCATGGCCGTTGGTCAGGTCGAGCAAGGTCACGCCGTTGGGCTCGACGGTCGGGGCCAGCGTCTTGAGCACGTGCCGGATCTTGGCGACCGTCTCGGCCGGCAGCGGTTGGCCCGACTCGGACTGGACGAACACCATCGCCGTGTAGCTCAGGGTCGGGCGGAACCGGGTCCCAGACGGCACCGGGGTCAGAACGACGGTCGGCGAGGTGACTCCGGGAAGCCTGGCGATCGCCTCCCGCAGCGTCTTCTCCTGCACCCGGAGCTCGATCAGCTCCCGGTCCCGGGCACTGATCCACAACGAGCCGATGCCGGTGACCTCGTCGCGAATGTCGTCGATCAGGCGGGGGCCGACCTTGTTCTTGGTCAGCACCTCGATGGCCTCGGACTTGCGGTCGGAGGCCACGCCGATCTTGCCACCGCTCTCGACCGACGGGATGTTCGCCTCGCGCAGCACGGCGACGATCTTGGCGGCCTCGGCGCGGGAGAAGGTCTTGCCGTCGAAGAGCCACTCCGAGCCGATCGGCTCGGACGCGGCATAGTGGTAACCCGCCGCGACCAGAGCGGCGAGCATCGCCAGGCCCACGCCCCAACGCATCGGGTTGGGTTGGCGGAAGAACCAGCGTCGAAGGTCACCGATCGAGGCGCGAAGCCGGTCCAGCGGCGAGGACCTGGCGTTAGGAGTCCGCATCGTCGCTCCTCTCCTGAGGCCGCAGCGACCGGTTGGGTCGCGCGCACCACGAGAGCCGGAAAAGCGGACGGCGTGGGCGGGATCGGCCGAAAGGCGAAGAGACGTGCGAGCGGGGGCGGTCGTTCGGTCAATCGGTCGGTCAGCCTGACTGGCGCGATCGGTCGGACGTTGGCGGCCCCCAAGGACGCCCCAACGCGATCGGTCGCCGTCCCATCCCTGGGAACGGGCCCGTCGCATCCTGCGTGCGGAGTGTTATCCACAATCGGCCCCGTTTGTCAATCGCGAG
>CAZRGV010000112.1:0-20633 GCA_964599655.1 uncultured Isosphaeraceae bacterium
ATGCTGGGCCTGTCGCAATCGACGGCTCGGCTTCGATGCCGCCGTCGCGCTCGGGCCGTATCAAGGGCCGATTCGGCATCTCTGCCTCCAACTGAAGCGGAAACGGAACGCCTGGCTGGCGCGCTGGATGGTCGAGGTTCTGCTGGAGGCGAAGGCCGGGGTGCTTCGGGAGTTGGTGCGCCCGGAAGGGGCGCTGGTGGTTCCGGTCCCGCTGCACTGGCGACGGAGGTGGAGCCGCGGGTATAACCAGGCGGAGGCCCTGGCGGAGCCGCTGGCGCGTCGGCTGAAGCTGAAACTGGTTCACCCGTTGCGGCGAGTGAAGGCCACACCCGCCCTGGCGAGGATGGGTCGCGTCGCGCGGTCGGAGGCACTTCGAAAGGCGTTTCGAGCTCGGTCACGTTTCGATCTGAAAGGGCGCGACGTCTTGCTCGTGGATGACATCCTGACCACCGGCGCCACGTGCGGCGAGGCGGCTCGGGTTTTGAAACAAATCGGCGCGGGACGCGTTACGGCGGTCGTCGTGGGCCGGGCCGAGGGAAGGAATTGATCGCCAATGCCCGAGTCCGAACCAAGAACGACGACCATCGAAGCCCGCCCAAATCTGGTCCGGATCGGCACGAGAGGAAGCCGGCTGGCTCGCTGGCAATCGGAGTGGGTGGCCACGAAGCTCCGCGCTTTGCATCCGGGTTTGACGGTGGAACTAATCGAGTTCAAGACGCAAGGGGACCGCGACCGGAACTCGCCTCTCGCCGCGATCGGCGGTGTTGGGCTGTTCACCAAGGAGATCCAGCAGGCACTTCTGGATGGCCGAGTCGAGATTGCCGTTCACAGTTTGAAGGATCTGCCGACACAGGGCTCCGAGGCCCTGACACTGGGCGCGGTTCCGCGTCGAGAGGCGCTGGCGGACGCTCTGATTGCGCCAACGCACAAGACACTCGACGACCTACCGAAGGGGGCACGTGTCGGGACGAGTTCATTGCGGCGTCGGGCGTTGCTCTTGCACGCGAGGCCCGACCTGGAGGTGGTCGAGCTTCGGGGAAACGTCGAAACCCGGCTGAATCAAGCGCTCGATGGCCGGCTGGATGCGGTTGTGCTCGCCGAGGCGGGACTAAAGCGGCTGGGACTCGATGGTCAGATCACGGAACGACTCGGGCCTCCGTCCTTCCTACCGGCCGTGGGGCAGGGGGCGTTGGGGATCGAGTGCCGTGCCGTTGATTCGTACGTTCTGGGGTTGCTGGCACCCTTGAACGACGAGGAAACCCATCGCGCGGTACGCGCCGAACGGCGATTGCTGGCCGAGCTTCAGGGCGGTTGCGCCGTGCCGCTGGCTGCGTGGGGCCGGGATGGCTCGGACGGGTGGTTACACCTCGACGCGGTTGTGCTCGACGTCGATGGCCGCGAGCGGATCGCGGCGCATGCCAAGGCGTCGATCGACGAGCCGGACGCGCTCGGGCTGGCGGTGGCCGAGCAACTGCGAGTCCAAGGGGCGGATCGCATTCTTGAGCGGCTCCGCACACGTTGAACCGCCCGTTGCTGGTGTTTTTCCGCAACATGTCGGGAACGATCCCGGGCGGTTCGAGGGGGCTCGGGTCTTGCCGACAACGATCGAGGAGCATTACAGTCAATGGCCTCTGACCGAGCCGAGCATCTATGATCCTTCGAGGTTCGAGACCATGCCGATCGTGAAGCGAGTACCTCTTGCGCTCTCGCTGGTCGCATTGATTCTCTCCGCGGTTCCCGCGCGAGCGGTGATCGTCTTTCCCGACCCGGGTCGCAACCTCGAAAGCACGACACCGGATCCCTACAACCTCGGTTCGCTCGAAGGGCAATACGGCAACTTCACGGCCACGCCGATCTCGGCCGACTACGCGATCACCGCGGCACATGTCAGCTCGGCCGACCCCGTGGTTCTCATCAATGGAACCTATTATCACGTCGCGGAAACGATTAAGTCGTCCGACAGCGACCTGCAACTCTTGCGAATCGACGGAACCAGTAACAGCACCGGCACCACCATTCTTGACCCGAATGCCCGGTTCAGCAGCTATGCTCCGATTTATAGCTCGGGCAATGAGTTGAACGACCTGAACATCATTGTGTTTGGCCGGGGTGTGGGTCGCGGAGCGGAGGTGACTCTCGACAACACGCCGAAGGGCTGGCTCTGGGACTACAACCAGAACGATCACGCCCTGAGCTGGGGCCTGAACACCGTCTCGCAAATCATTCCGAACGCCACCGACGGCCAGACGCAGCTCGGCGACCTGATCGCCTTCAACTTCACCAAGGACGGCTGCACCTTGGCGGCGAACGATTCGGGGGGCGGGGTATTCATCAACGATCACGGCGTCTGGAAGTTGGCGGGCATCAACTTCGGCGTCGACGGGCCGTATTACGTAAAGGACTCCAACGGGAACTACCAGCCCGTATTCTCGAATTCTGGTGGTTTGGCGGCCCTTTACGATCAGAGCGGTTATTACGTCAAAGACGGCAACAACTACATTCCGGTGAGTGGCCCGCAGTCGTCGTATGCAACGAGGCTGGCCTCGGCGTCGAACTTGGCCTTTCTGAGCCGATATGTCCCGGTCCCTGAGCCGGGCAGCCTGACACTGCTGGCCTTCGGCGCGGTTTTGATAGGCGGCGTTGGCCGTCGTTGGGCCAAAGGACGAGGCGATCGCATCGCGGCCTGAGACGACGGGAAAGACACCAGAGAACGCACGGGTTATCCGATAACACCGAGAGGAAAGTCCGGCGGGGAGTCGTCGGACACCGGCTCGGAGCGGCCCCTCGTGCGGAACGATCATCCCACCCCAAACCCTGATCCGCCTGCTACTTCCGTCGCCGAGTCCACGGTTCGGGTCTTGTCTTCGACGGGGCTCTGGACCTGGATGTTGGTGATCGTTGTCATCGCAACCAGCCTGGCTGTGGCCTCCGTCTCCGTCTGGCTCGTCCCGCCCTACCTGGCCTTGATGGCGTGGCTCTTATTCGCCCCGGCGCGACCGAGGGTGGAGTCGGGGTCGCTCGCCGCTGGCCGGGAGGTCGGAGCGCGTGTTGCTGTAGAGGCCGGGGTTGGCGCCATCGCGACGTCGTCTCGCGACGCGACGAATCGGAGCGGAACCACCGACGGTGCCTCGCCTTCGGCGGAATCCGACTCTGAGCACGTGGCGACCGAGACGTCCGATGCGGACCCGGCGTCACCCAGGCCCAGGCGAGGAAAGGGACGGGGTCGGGGACGGAGCAAGGCGAATCCGCCGGCTCCGGAACGGATGTCCGTGACGTGGGTTCGCGTCGGGCCTGGAAAGTTCGTGCGGGTCGAGACGCCGGAGTCCGCTCCGGCCGAATCGACAGACACCCCTTCCGATCCCGTCGCCAGCGAGGTGGAAACGCCCGAGGCGACGAGCGACGATGCCGTGACCCAGGTCGACCCGGACGCCGAGCCGTTGGCGGATTCCCGCGAGTCGTCCGAGACGGTGGACGTGGTCGAGGCCCCACAGGCCGAGGCTCTGGACGCCGAGTCGAGCGCGACCGTCGAGGAACCGCCGTCGGAATCGGCTCACGATCTCCAGTTCTTTTCGGTCGAGGCAACCAACGGGCTCGAGGCCGAAACGGTCGAAAGCGCAGAGGTTGCCGAGGTCGAGGAGATCGAGTCGTCCGAAATGGAATCGACCGCGGTTCCGCGAGAACCGTGGTACGAGCCAGGCCCGGACGGCGGAACGACCGAACGTTCGGAGGACGAATCTCCGACGGCGTGGCCCGGACCCTTCACCGGGATCGAGGCCGAGGCGCCGCCGTCCGAGCGGGGTGAATCCGGTTCGCAAGACGGGATTCACTTCGCCGAGGAACCTCCTCCCCTCGTGGGAGAGGTGACTGATGTCCCGATCGAAGGGGAACATGAGCCCCTGGACTTTCCCCAGGGTGAGGACTTCGATGAGCAGAGTCGAGCTGGATCGAGCGATCCGAGCGCGCTCGACGATGTGGAGGAGTCGGTCGTCGCGGATCGCGGCGACAACGGGATCCCGCAGGCGGAGGAACCGGAGCTTCCGGACGCGACCGAGGTGGAACCCACCGCCGAGGTCGAGCCTGAGGCGCCGACCGACGCGTTCGACGGTGACCTGGCCAAGGCTCCCGCACGGGTCGATCACGCTCCCGAGCCGATCCGGCTCCGGGGCATACGCCCAGCATTGCCATCATCCTGGCGTCGCAAAGTGGCGCCCCGGTGGCGGCCCGACCATCGCCGGAACCCGTTTTCGAGGGGCCATGCCGGACCTCGTCGGCCCTCGCGACGTGGACGTGGTCGACTGGTCCTGACGGCTCGAACGTTCGAACCGCGAGCCCCACCGGCGTTGCGAACGCCGAGGGTGGCGCGGCCCCCTCGCCTTCGACCCCTTGCCGGGTTGTCCCGGACCCATTCGCCGGAACGGCGACGAGGGCAGCGGCTGGGATTCTGAGAGTCGAACGGTCGGCGCAAACAGCCGGCCGGTGGAGCCGACCGAGTCCCTCCGCGAGCCCTTCCTTGAGGAAGCCCGCCTTGACCATTGCGGCCGTGCCTCTCGTTGTGTCCTGGGTGAAAGCCCAACGCTTCGAGTCGCCGGCCGTCGATTCTTTTCGGGTAAGATCTGGTGGAGTTCGAAATCACCTACCTCGGTGAATCGAGATCGAGGAGGAACGGAAGCGCCGACTCGGCTCGAGATCGCGCCCCAGCTTGATATCGTGTTCCGGGCTGGTTCTCAGAGCGGCGTGCCGAACACCTGGGCGTAGTAGAATTCCCCCCTCAGGTTCTGGGCGAGGCCGACGCCGATCTCGGTGAATTGGGGATCAAGGATATTGGCCCGGTGGCCTGGCGAGTTCATCCAGGCGGTGACGACCTCGACAGGGCCCTGATAATTGTAAGCGATGTTCTCACCAAGCCTCGCGTAATGGTAACCAACGTGATTGGCGCGATCGACGAGGGACGGATACGGCGCGCTGGGTAATTCATGAGACATCTGGTCGAGCTGGGCCATCTGATTCGCCTGGATTTGCGCTGCTGAAACCAGCCTATCGTTGACTCTCAAGGGCGCGAGGCCGTTCGCCAGACGCTGCTGGTTGGTCAGGTCGATGATCTGCTGCTGCCAGTCGGAAAGCGCGAGGGAGAAGCCGCCCGTCGGGCTCGGAAGCAGGCCCACGGGAGAGGGTGAGGCGGGCCCGTCGAATACGCCATTGATCATGTCGTTGCCGCTTCCGCCGTCGATCTGAACAGGCGAACGGCCTCGAGGGGCAGGAATGGTGGGGGCGTTGATGACGTCATCGCCAGCGCCACCCTGAATCGTCATGGGAGACGGCCGACGGCTCGCGCTCTGGATGTTGATCGTGTCGTTGCCGCTACCGCCGTCGACCTGGAGGCGAACACTGCGGCGACCCGTGAGCTGGATGTTGATCGCGTCGTCCCCCTCGCCACCGTTGACGACGAGGAGGCGAACTGTCGAGAGTGGGAATTGCCCCACGCCGTCAATATTCACAACGTTTTGCCAGCGACGGCCGACCCGGACCATCTCGGTCTGGAGGTCGATCGTATCGTTCGCAATGCTGCCCTGAACGACGAGGACACCCCCCGCGAGGTTGGCCGTGACAGCGGTCGCGGGGAGGCAACGATCACCGAGAGCATCGAGCGACGGCTGAAAGCGTGTTTTTTCCCGGCGTTTCATAGGGTTTCACCCACTCGCCAACGGACGACGACAACGGCGGACCGACGAGCCTCACGAATCGGTGGCTGGCTCATGCGTTCAAAGGAAAACTAGGCCACGAACGTGGGAAACGAGAGGAGCGAGAACGGCCTTTGTGTCGGGAAGCTACAAGATCGATCCCGTGGTGGATAGGCCGAAACTCGGAGGCCGAGTCTTGACCCGCCCGACCTACGACCTCACCGGTATCGGTTTTCATCCACCCGATGAGCGACGGGGCGTCTCTCCCGAACTCACGATCAGACCACGACTTTGGCAGAAGTCTTGTGACGGAAATCGTCTTCCAACTAAAATTGATTGTGGAACCCGTCCCGATGGAATATCCGGGTGTTCGTCTTGCCCTTGAGGTGGATGCCCGTCTTCCGAAATCTTCCCGGATCTCCTCATGGTCGACCCGCGAGAGTCGCGATTCTGGCAAGCGGCGGTCCGTAGCGGCCTGATCGATGCCGCGGCGATGAACGCTTGCTGGGAGGAGATTCCACAGGAAAAGCGCACCGCGGACGCCATCGACCGGCGACTGGCGAGACAGGCGGTCAGCTCCGGGCGAATGACTCTCTGGCAGGCGCAGCAGATCCTGGCGGGCCGGTTCCAGGGGCTACGAATCGACCGCTACGTGTTGCTCGACCTGATTGGACAAGGGGGGATGGGCCGGGTTTACCTCGCCCAGGATACCCGGCTTGGCCGCAAGGTCGCGGTGAAAGTGCTCTCCCGGGAGCGCATGAACAACCCGAGAGCCGTGGCCAGATTCCGCCGCGAGGCGAAGGTCGGCGCGCAGCTTCAGCATGAGAACCTGGTCCGGATCTACGATGAGGGAGAGGCGCACGGGGTCCACTACCTGGTGATGGAGTACATCATCGGCAAGACCGTGGGTCACCTGATCGCCGAGGAGGGCCGACTCGATCCGGCGAAGGCCGCCTCCCTGGCTCGACAGGTGGCACACGGCCTCGAACACCTCCATGAGAAGGGCCTTCTCCATCGTGACATCAACCCGATGAACATTCTGGTCGACCGGGACGGGACCGCCAAGCTCACGGACCTCGGCCTTGCCATCGACCTGGAGGACGAGGAAGACGTGGTGACCCGGGAGGGGGCCACTGTCGGTACGTTCGACTATATCTCGCCCGAACAGGCCCGGCACTCCCGGCAGGTGGATGTCCGGAGCGATATCTATTCGCTGGGGTGCTCGCTTTACCATATGATCGCGGGCCGTGTCCCCTTTCCAGCCCCGAGCCTGCCCGAGAAGCTGTTCGCCCACCAGTCGAAGGAGCCAGAGCCGCTGACCAAGCTGGTCCCCGGTGTGCCGGAAGGACTCGATGCGGTGGTTCGCAAGATGATGAGCAAGCGGCCCGAGGATCGGTATCAGACACCCTCGGCGGTGGCTCGGGCCCTCCAGCCCTTCGCGGCGATACCAGTCAAGACGATCACCGGAAGTATCGACGACATGACGAGGGAGGCCCCGATTTCGCCCACGGTGCCGGTTCCCGAGTCACGCCAGAGCTCGACCGAGGTTCCAACCCAGGTCGTCACGAACGGAGTGCTGCAAGTCTCGAAGCGGTCGGGATCGGACGTGGATCTACCGATCATCACAACGCCGGAGTCGAAGCCGTTGGCGCCGGAACTGAACTCCGATCCCATGGACTTCATGCCCAAGATCGATTTTGGGCCGGAAGCACCGTTATCGGACAGCTTGTCCTCAGTACGGTCCGCCAGCGACGAGATCCCTTCGTATCCTCGATGGCTTGTCCCAGGTGGGCTTGCCTTGCTGGTGATGGTTGCGATCGTGCTGGGCGGGTTCTTCCTGCTCCGCGGCTCGGGGTCGGAAGGTGCCGGCGCGCCTGTGGCCTCAGATGGCGGAAAGTCGGGCGGGACATCGACCAAGAATACGCAGGAGTATGTCCCCCTGTCCGACATCACGGTCGTGTATGGCAGTGGCGACGTGACGTCCGTCAGCGACCTTCACCAGGCAATCCAACTCGCGATGGGCAAACCGGCCGCGATCGTGCTTCATAACACCAAGCCGATGAACTTTGAGGCGACGAAGCCACTGATCATTTCGAGCGGGGAGTTAACGATCCGGGCGGCGCCTGGCGTCCGTCCCGTGCTAGGAATCGCTTTCCGGGGGCCTGGCACGTTTTTCCAGGTCAACCCAAACAGCTCGTTGCGCCTGATCGGCCTGACCTTCCAGACCGAGTGCGACAACACGCCGGCACGACCCGCGACACTGATCGACGCCAAGGGCAAGTTGGAACTCCAGCGTTGCGCTTTCTCGACCTCGAGTCAGGACCGACGACTCCGGATCGTCTCGGCCGAAGGGTTGGAAACAAGGATCACAGGTTGCTGGTTCGAAGGATTCGATTCGCCGATCGCGTTGCATGCGTTTCCCGGCTCTCGAACGCGGCTGGAACAGTGCATGCTGATTCGCCACGGAGCGGCCAGCACGGTCTCGGCGTGGCCGATCACCATCACCAGTCGTCCGCTCGCTTCGAAGAACCAGAATCACACACTCGTGCTCGACCATTGTACGATTGTTGGGTCAGGGCTTCTCCGCGCCGAGGGATTCGACGAGAAGACCCCCTTGACCGTGAAGGTTTTTGACACGGTGGCGAGTGTCAAGTCACTCCTGATGTGGAGCGAGAACTACCCAGAGGGATTGAACTGGGACGGTCGGGGGAACGTCTACGACCTCTCGACACCAGAAAACTGGGTGGTCGTACCTGCCGAGGGGACCAAGGCCGCGCCAAAGAGTCCGAGAGGTCTCAAGGATTGGGCGCAAGGCGCGATTCATGAAGTGGAAAGTCAGGCGATCGACCTGACGTTCGCCGATGCGTCGCCCGACGAGGGACACACGCCTTCGGATTACGCGGTCACAAACGTCCCCTCACCCAGACCGGGCGCGGACCCCTCGCAGGTCGGGCCACCCGGCAGTACAACCTCGGTCGCCAGAAAGAGATAGACGCGAGCCGAGGTCGCGGCTCGACTCAAAACTCGCCCGAGAGCAGGTGTCGGCTGGAGTGGAAGATCCGTTTCTGGCGATCGCGCGCGTTGACCGGGCCGATCGGATCGGCCTTTCCTTTCAGATCGGCGAGATTAGCCCGGCAGAACGGGCAAGCGACCACGTTGAGATGGAAGGTCAAATAGTCGGCGTGTGGCGGGTCCAGCACGTCGAGAAGGTAACTGCCTAGCTGTTCTCGACTCGGGCAGGTCAGTCGGTTTCGTCTCCAGATGGCTCCGAGCGTGTGCAAGGTTGGGTCCGACCGATCTTGCCGCACATTCTCCAGTTGAGCGCGAAGCTCCGCCGAATCCCGGAGGGCCTTCTCGACCCGTGCCATCTCTCCCGACGGCAAGGTCTCGGCCAGGTATTGTCGGAGCAGCTCGTCGTCAATCGGCTGGGACATGCGGCCCTCGGCGTGAATGTCCATGAAGCAATTGCGTATCAACTCAGATGATCGTCCAGGCTCATGCCGGCGCGACGAGCCATGTCCTTCAGACGCCCAATCGTCTGGAACTTGTAGCTGGCGACGGCCTGTTCGGTCAGGCCGAGGTACTTGGCGACGTCCTTGTTGGCCCATCCCTTCACGATCAGCAATTCGAGGCAGCGAAGCCGGTCGAAGTCGCCACGCGCCATCCAGTCGTGAACAAGCTGTCCGAGGGACTCGGTCAGGAGTGCTTCCTCGGCCTGTCGCCGCTCATCGCTTCGGGCGATGCTGGAGGCGGCGCGGATTGGGCCGGGCACCTCGTCCAGCGGGCGTCCCTGGTCGTCGGAGCCGAACTGGTCGATCGGGCGACGCCCTTGCTTGCGGAGGTGGTCGGTCAGCTTGTGGGCCGCGATCGAAAACAGGTAGGCCTCGAGATCACGCTCCGGGTCGTAGTGGGGCAGGCTTGTGAGGAAGCCGACGAAGGTTTCCTGAACCGTATCCTCGCTGGCGGCTCGATCGTGCAAGCGGCTGTCCACGAAGGCGAGGAGGCGCCCTTCGTAGCGTTCGATCAGCTGGTGCCAGGCCTGGGTATCGCCGGCGCGGACCTGGCGGATCAGGAGTTTCTCGGCGTCACTGGTCGCCATGGGTCGGGTGGTTTCCGGGGATTGGCTCGGGCCCGAGACAACTCTTGTATTCTAAACACGCCGGGATCGCTCTGCCTACCATCCGCGAGGGACATCAACGGACGGCCCGAAAACACGCACGCCGAGGCCGGCAGATCCGCCGCCCCGGCGAGCGAGAGTCCTCGCGAGGTCAGAGGAGGTCGCGGAAGATGTCAAACGGCCGCCGCTTCGTTTCGAATCCGTGGAGTTTTCGATACGACCAGAAGGCCAGCATGCCAATCGGGGGAAGAACAATCAGGAGGAGGGCCCAGATCGCCTTGTCGTAACGGCCGGGAAAGACCTCGTCCTCAAGCCGCATGAGCGTGACGAAGTCATGCACCCAGGCTGCGACGAAAGCCAGCATCAACGCCAGGATCGCCAGGGCCAGAGCCGCCGGCAGGATCACGACCAGGATCAGGAGCCCGAGGGCAATGAACAAAGCCAGGTGCCAGCCGTCGAGCTCTCGCCAGAGGCGAACAGCCTCGGTTCGAACGGTGGTCAGGCCATCTTTCAGGGTTTGGGCGAAGTCCATCGAGGGTTCTCCGGCGTCAAGAAATCCATTGGTAGAGAAGCACGCCGGCCGCGCCCACCGACGCCGCGGCGATCAGTCGAAGCCGGTTGGTGTAGTAGCCCCTCGTTGCCTCGTCGGTCCGGATGTAACCGGCCAAAGTTGCCAGACAGACCAGGAGGAAGGCCAGACCCGCCGCGAGGATTCCGAGACGGTGGCTCGCAACCTGCCTGTGGTATTCTTTTAAAAGTTTCGCCTTATGATCTCTTGAGAAATCGACGGTGGCCTTGGCGAGGTAGAGGTCTCCATAATCCCGATGATCCGCTAGTTCGACCGCGGGCGGGGTTAGGATCATGCGATCGACCATCCGCTTCGGAGCCTTCCACGATAGGGGGACGTTGGCCTCGGCAAGCCAGTCGGAAACGGCCTGGTCGAGCTGTCTTCGCAGGTCGTTCAGAGCGCGGTCCTCGTTGGCCATGAGGTTGCTCGTCACGGTCCGAACGGTCCCCGCATGATCCGCCACGTCGGTCGCTGGCTTCGGGTCGGAGGCGACGACTCGATGTGGGAGGATCGGTGATTCCGGCTTCAAGGGAGATGAAGGGGGCACCGGGGGTTCGGGAAACGCGAACGAGGGCGGTAGCGGATCGAATTCAGGTCGGTGTGGTGCCTGGGTCAATCGATCCAACGCCACGAATCCGAGCGGCGTCAGTACAAGGACCAGGAGGATGAGTCGCTTCATGGGTTCCAATCCTTGCCGAGTCCGGCCCGGAACGACGGAGATGTCGGGCCAAGTGCGTCAGAACGTGATTCGATCGAGCCCGCGCTGGATTGAGTGGAACCCCGAGGTTTGGGGTTCGGGGCCCGCGCCCGATCGCGGGCTCAGGACGCTTTCGCTCGACCGAGGGCTTCGGCGTACCGCGCGTAGGCCGCCGCTTGTTTATCCCAGGGACTGGAGAACTGGGCCACGATGGGCACTATGGTGACCACGATCATTCCCCAGGGCTGGGGAACGGGCCAGAAGGATCCAACCAGTCCACCGATCACGCAGGCGGCGACCACGGGGAAGATGCGAAAGCGGGCTTTTCGGTCGCGAGCCACGACTTTCCAGTATCGGTTCAGGCCGAAGGCCACGGCGAAGTAAGTCGCCAGGGCGATCGGTAGAACCATCTGAGGCTGCACCACAGGCTGGAGGGACGAGGTGAACTCGCGGCTAAATGGTGTTTCACTCCAGCCGCCCGGTGGTAATCCGAGATGGGCCCAGTAGGCGAGGCCAGCGCCGAGGGTGCCGACCAGAAGGCCGACGACCATCATCACCAGTCGCTTCGCGCCGGCGGAGACGACGTGTCCTTCCCAGATCTTCGACGGGATCATCACTCCCCAGCTTCCCAGCAAGGTCATGGCGAAGAGCAGGGCGAGCTCCGCCGGGTGCTGAGGATGCCAGTCGCCGAAGACCTCGAACATCGGTACGGAGAACAGGCTCGCCAGTCCGGCCAGCGGGGCGGCGAGCAGCATGGAGGTGGACAGTTCCGCCACCTTCATCCGGGTGCTCGGAATGGGCGGCTCGGCCGGTGGAGGTTCGGGAACTGGGGACGGGCGGGGCCGGTTCACGGCAGTCGCAACGGGCCTTCGAGGCGCGGGCGGCGGTGGCATGGGAGCCGGCGAGGGCCGTCGATGGTTATTCTGGGCCACTGGTTGAATTCGGGCCGCCTGTCGCTTCGGGCAGGCGTTCCTGAGCCACTGCTGGATCGAAGCGCGTCGGGTTCGAGGCGGTCGCGTGTCGGGACCAATGTAAAAGACCGGCTCTTCGGTCCCGATGTGAAGGACCTCTTCCACGGGCGGGGGCGCCGCTGCTTGTGCTGCGCCCGTCGGTAGGAGGAGGCCGGACTTGTTATCGCCGATGAACCGGACTTCCGGTTCCCTCGGGGTGTCGCCGGGAAGCAAAAGATCGGTCACCCGAGCGGGGCGATGGTTCGGATCCTTGGCCAGGGCCCGAGCGACGATGGATTTGTACGGGTCGGGCAAGGGGCTTAGGTCAGGACGACTGGTCAGGTGCTTCATCAGCACCTCGCCCACCGACTCGCCGTCGAACGGAACCCGGCCGGTGATCATCTCGTAAAGGATCACACCGATCGCGTAGATATCAATCGGCTGGTGATACTTGCCCGTCGAGATCTCCGGCGCCATGTAGTGGCAGGTTCCGACGCTCTCGGAGTGACCGGGCTCCCGGCTATTCGTGATTGCCTTGGAGAGGCCGTAGTCGCCGATCTTGACGACACCTTCCTCCATGAAGAGGTTGGCCGGCTTGAGGTCGCGATGGACAATGCCGTGATCGTGAAGGTAGGCCACACCGTCGACCAGTTGCTTCAGCCACAAGCGGACCTCGGTCAATGGCAGACCGCTCGGGTGCTTCTGCAGGATGCTGGCCAGGCTCGGGCCCGAGACGTACTCCATGATGACGAAGGTATCCCCCTCGTCATTGGACCGGAGGTCGTGGATCGTGATGAGGTGCGAGTTCTTGAGGTTCATGCACTGCATGACCCCCCGTCGCTCGACCTCGAGGTTCCGCGTAATGAGCTTCAGGGCGACTTCCTTGCCGGCGTCGGAGGTCGCGTAGTACACCTCGCCGAATCCACCGCGGCCGATGGCCCGCTTGATGGTATAACCCTCCAGTGGTCTGGCGCCTGAGCTGAAGGTGTATCGGTGCTGGGCACGGATCGGCGACTCCGGGGCGGTGGGATCGCCCTCGGAACCGTTCGGCTGATAAGGGATCGTCTCGTCCATGGCCGCGCCTCGCGGGTCTCGGGCGGTCGCGTTCATCGGGAAGGACACTCCTCGGCGACGAGTCGGGCTCGCGTCATGTTCAGAGACATTCGGCGAGGCCATGGATTTATTCTAACAACCAAAACGCGCTTTTTTCATAACGATTCTGCCCGGTCAGGCGGTCGACGGACGGTCGAGGAGCGGCTCCAGACTGAACGAAAACCCGTCGCCAAGCACGTTCGAGTTCAGTCTCAGAGGCGCACGAGACAAACAAGGCTTACCGTCGACATCGAACGCGCCGGGCGCCCGGCACCAGAGCGCGTCCCCTTGCCGGTAGAGAACCACCGGCGAGCCCAGCCCTGGAGCCGGCACGTGCGCCTGGGGCGATGGGCCAATGATGCATGTTTCGGCCATAAGGATCACCCCTTCGACGGCCAGTGGAAGTCGATGCCGGCTCACGATTTCCAGGCGAGCCGTGGCGCTGACCGGGCTGGGCTGGCGAAACTCGAGTTCCACGGTCGATCCGAGTCGCAGCACGTCCTTGTCCCGCAACGGAGCCGATCCGACGACGGGGCGCCCGTTGAGGAACGTTGGCTGGTGTGCCTGGATCACGTAGCCGTCCCCATGCCTCACGATTGACGCATGCCTCCGTGAAAGATCGCCGAGTACGGGGACATCGGCCTGGGTATCGATCCCCTCCCGACCGAGAACGATTTCGCGGTTTAGGCAGATCAAGTAGCCCCCGATGACGTCGGCCCAGAGCAGGCAGCGGCCCGAGGGACCTGGATTCGGCGGGCGATCCATCGGATTGGGTTCGTTTCGCCTTGGGAGGGGACGGCCCTGGCCGGCAAGCGGCAACGGGGCGGCTTGTCGCTGATCCGATTCGTCCAGAAACACGATTGGTGGCACCCTCTTCTTAGAAGGATGGTTTGCTCCTGCGTCCAGAGCCTGATCCGCCATCAGGCCAGGAAGGGGGTCCGCAAGGCGGCCAGCCCGGCAGGGCAGGGCGGCGGACGGGTTGATCGCCCCGATCTGTTGCCAAGCCCGAGCGCGTGCCTGTCGAGAGGCGGGATGCTCGGGGAGGATTTCCAGAACGCTCTCGGCGGCCGCCAGGATTTCGCCCCAGTTCTGGATGTTGGTGAGTGCCTTGTAGAAACGTTCGATGCGCGGTTGAGCGGCCTCTTGCCGGGCCCCGAGATCGCGTCGGACGGTGGCCAGGGCGTTGGCGGCGGATTCGCCCGCGAGCCGTTCGGCCCGTTCGAGAGCCTCTCGAGCACGGCCGAACTCCCCACGACGGGATTCGTCGAGCGCGAGTTGCCAGACTTCGGCGGCTTCCCGGGTTCGCCTCAACGCCGGACCCCCAATATGCTGCTTCGCGAGCTGGTCGATTCGCTCGATTACCCGAGATGGCTCACCGGCGTCGAGAAGCCCACGAATCTCAACGTCAACCTGTTCGGCGAGCTTCAGCCGGGCCGCCGCGAGCACGTCAGGAGCGACGCCGAAGCGTTCCGCCAGGTTCAGGTCGTCGATGGCGCCGTCCAGGTCGTCGGCGGCGGCGCGTCGCGACGCTCGGCCAATGAGTTCCATCGCGAGTCGCCCTCGCAGTCGCACGGCCTGACGGTGGTCGGCCACATCGGACCTGCTGACCAGGGCAAGTGCTTCGTCGAAGCGCCCGGCCCTGGCCGATTCTTCCGCCTGTCGCAACGCGATTCGCCATTGTCCCAGCATGGTGGAATTGCCGCCCGAGTTGACCATGGGGATGACTGTCACTCACTCAAAAGGCGCTCGATGCCTCACACTCGAACCGTCCTATCATTCTATTCGTCGACGAGCGCCGGTTCTTGGTGCGTTTTTGAGGGTCTCGGATTTCCGAATCAAGTGAGACCCGGGAGCCGGATGCGTCGCGCGGCTGGGAGGGGGAATCGTCGTTGAAGGAGACGCGAGAAGTCGACCGGCCATGCCCCTCTCGGGAAGAACTCGATCGCACGCGTTATTCGTTGACGGGCCTACGTTGAGCAGGCCATGGCCGAGACTCCGGAGGAGGCGATCCGTCGCGCGGTCTTCCCGAAACGACCCCAGCGCCCCGGGGGCCCTCTGCCGAGGGACGATCCGGAGCGCCGGTTGAAGACCAGGGGCCTGATGACCGACTAAGGGCGGAAATCAGAGATTCCGGCTGGCCTAGTGTCGATCGTCCAGAAGATCAAAGGTCCTTGTCGACGGTTCGGGCCGAGCCATTGCCGCTCGCCGTGCCAAACTCGTTGTCGACCTCCTGGCGAATGTCGCGCGCCGAGGCCGCCTCGAGGGAAGTGATCGGTTCTTCCGAAAACTCGGCGCGAAGCTCGTTCTCTCGGCATTCCACGTTGACCCGCTCGCTGAGCTCGTTCACGGCCCGCTCGGCCTGGGCCAGAGCGCTGGTATCGAAGTTGAACTCGTTGAACGACTGGCTGGCCTCGAGCGACTTGTGCCGGGCCTCGATTTCGTCGATCTGAGAGAGTAGGGCCTGCTTCTTGGCCTTCATCTCCATGAGCTGATCGTAGGTGGCCTTGGCCAGGTCCTGCCGGCGCTGAAGGGTCTCCTCCTTGACTTGAAGGACGTACTTCGCCCTCTTGTAAATGTCGAGTCGACGAGCCAGTTCGGTCTCCCTCGCCCGGTTCGAGCTCGAGGCGCTGGTTCGATGCACATGAGGATCGTCGAGACTGGCACGGAGGATCTGGATCTTGCGTCCCTCCTCGCCGAGGTTGGACTTCAGGGCGACCACCTCGCCCTCCAACTGCTTGACGTTTTCCTCCAGCTTGGCCAGGGCCTCGATGCCGGTGTTGATCGCCGGATCGAGCGCCTTGACCTGCTGGCGAGCGGCGTCAAGATCGGCGTCGAACGGCACGGAGGCCTTCACGTTGTCGCGCACCTGACGCGCCGCATAGCGGGTATAGTGCCACGCCTTCGAACCGAACAACAGGAACATGGCCGCGGCGCTCAGGCCCGCGACCATCAGCCCCTTCTTCACGATGCCGCATTTCATCTCGCGTTCTCCTTTGCGTCGCCTAGCCTTCGGTCCGCGATGGTCGGCTCGGCCGCGCCGGCCTCGCCCCCTACCGAGTCATTCGAGGGGACTGGCCCATTATTAGAATCGCTACGTCCGAATTCGCAGGTCAGCAGATCTGTACGACAGACGTCAGAGGTGATTCCACAGGCCAAGAAATCGGCCCGACGACCAGACCATCGTGGATCCGAATCACTGTCGATTCAAGCGAAAAACAGCAAGGAGACCACCACGAAAAGAGGTATCAGGATGGTGATGCTGTACGCCATGTAGCCGAAGAAGCCGGGCATCCGGACCCGGTGGGCCTCGGCGATCGACTTAACCATGAAGTTAGGTCCGTTGCCGATGTAAGTGTTGGCGCCCATGAAGACAGCTCCCAGCGAGATGGCCTTGAGGAGCGTCATCCCGATGTGACCCGACTCAGTGAGCGAGACCATCAAGGCGCCTGAGGGGAGGTCAAGGGTCTTAGCTGTTTCGAAGAAGACGACGTAAGTCGGGGCGTTGTCGAGGAAACTGGAGAGCAGTCCCGTGGACCAAAAGAAATGCATGGGTGTTTGCAGGCCGAGGCTCTTGCCGTTAGCTTGCAGGATTTCGATCGGAACCTGCATCGTCAGGAAGATCCCAAGAAACAGCGCCGCGACCTCCAGAATTGCTGCGTAGCTGAATTCGACCTCTTTGCGAAGCCCTCGGGGAGTGGTCAGAAGCGAGCATGCGGTCAGGAAGAGCATCACCCCTTCCCGAACGAAGTCGCCGACGACGATCTGGGTGCCGGGAAGCGGATTGTGAGGAACGATCAGGGCGACCGAGAGTACGACCCCGACGAGCCAGAACAGGTTGATCGTGCCGTGAAGCCGCAATGGGGAATAGTGCTTCTCCTCGAGTTTCATGATCGGCTCTGGTTCTCGGGGAAAGGCGAAGAAGCGATCCCAGACGTAATACACGGCTAACAAAGTCAGAACGCTAAACGCCCAGGGAGCGGTTAGATGTAGGGTCCAGAGGAACGGAACTCCTTGAAGATAACCGAGAAAGAGCGGAGGATCACCGATCGGCAAGAGACAGCCGCCGATGTTCGAGACCAGGAAGATGAAGAAGATGACCGTGTGCTTGACGTGCTTGCGATCACGGTTGGTTTGGAGCAAGGGGCGGATCAGGACCATCGAGGCGCCGGTCGTGCCGACGAAGCTGGCGAGCAGGGCTCCCAGCGCCAGGAAGCCGGTGTTGACCGAAGGCAAGGCGAGCAGGTCGCCCCGAAGCTGCAATCCTCCCGCGATGACGTAGAGACTGAACAGGAGCACAATGAACGGGATATATTCTTCGAGAACCGCGTGCCCGATGACGGACTTCACACTGGGCCAGCCGGCCTCGGCGTGATGAAAGCCGAAGTCGCGTGTCGCGTAATGAAGCAAGACGATCACGCCAAGCACGAGACCGACGCCCAGCTTGACACTATTCCGCTCCCACCAGTGATGCACATGGTGAATCAGCGGCAGCGTGGCGATGGCCAGCAGTAACAGGATAAAGGGGGCGGTCCACAAGAGCCCCGGCACGGGGTGAGCCGTGTCCGACGAGCCGTCGAGGGTGGCCGCGTGCTCAGCGGCGATTGTGAGACCGGGCAGTCCCAAGACGAGGGTCAGGCCAAGAGCCATCGCGAACGGGAACAAACGGTGACGCGGAATCGGTAGAGGCAGATTCATTGCGACTCCAGGGTGCGGCCACGAAGTCAATCAGGAACGCAGCTCGCGGTTTCGGCGAGCCGGTCGCTTGTCGGCCAGAGGCAAACAGCATACCTGATCTTGCCGCTCCGGTCGCCGGGGAGACCCGATTTCCGTCGGGAGGACTGCTCGCGGCGTCGCGCCTGGAGTCGATCAACCGTTGCGAGGAGTCATTTCTTGGCTCGCTCACCAGGAGGCCTTTTTGCTATATGAGGCAAAACACCGCATCCAAATTCTGGAGTAAAGAGGCAAGATAACGGTAAGAAAAGACCGCCGATCGCAACGAATACTCCTGTGCTGGTTCCTGGTCCGCTTGGTGCCGTGCGCTGCGATCGGCGGTCACATTACGCTTGGTAAGTCAGGAGAGGGTGGACGATTCTTCGAGGGCGGTCGTCAGCTTCAGTCGAGCCTGATTCTCAAGCTGCCGTACGCGCTCGCGAGTCAGACCGAGCGTTTCGCCGATCTCTCGAAGTGTCATGGGGGCGTCCGAGTCGAGTCCGAACCGCATTCGGATGACGGCGGCTTCGCGGTCGTCGAGCAGTTCCATCTGCTGAAGGACACGGCCCAGATCGTCGGATTCGATGAGGAGGTCGTCGGGGGACTTGCTTCGTTCATCGGTCAGCACGTCGTCGAGGAGGAAGCCGTCGTCCTCCGAGCCCTCGGGGTGGGGGGTCAGGTTGTTCACCCGGATCGCCTTGGCGACGATCCCCACCTTCTTCTTGGAGAGCCGAAGCGCTCGACCGATCTCGTCCGGAGTCGGAACCCGGCCGAGCCGCTCGGTCAGGGCGACCGTGACACGCTTCCACTTGCTGAGAAGCGTGACCATGTAAGCCGGAAGGCGGATCGGCTTACCCTGGTTCATGACTGCCCTTCGGATCGATTGCTTGATCCAGTAACTGGCGTAAGTGCTGAAGCGGACGGACATCGCGCCGTCGAAGCCTTCCACGGCTCGCATCAGTCCGAGGTTTCCTTCCTCGATGAGATCTTCCAAACTCAGTCCCTTTCCCAGGTAACCTCGCGCAATATTCACCACCAGGCGAAGGTTCGCCTTGACCATGTGTTCGCGCGCTTCGGGATCTCCGTCTGCGACACGATCGGCAAGCTCCCGCTCCTGCTCGGCCGACAGGAGCGGAGTCGCGTTGATGTCCTGAAGGTAGATCTGGAGGGAGGACTGAGCATCCAGCTCTCGGCGTCGTCGGGTGCGAGTCGTCATAAGGGGAGGCTCCAGGTAGCGTCATCGCGAACCCTGCGAGGGAAGCGGCCGGAACGTCGCCGTCCCGGCAGGACGAGAGTCGAACGACCGCCCGCGTTCTACTCCCCTCCCGAAGAACATAGAACGCACTCAAGCCCCGGTCAACAAGCTTTATTAAGAATCCTCCAAAAAGTGGTATGACGAACGTTGTTTATCAAAAAACGCCCCGAGGTAGAGCGGTGATCTGTCGAGCCGCATGGCTCGCAATGCGATCCCGTGGACCCTTGAGGAGAGGAGGGTCGGAGTCGCGCACCGCTTTGGTGTCGAACCAGCGTTGCCGGGGAGACCGAGATTCCTGGATCGAGTGGAGGCGAGATCGTCGAAGTCCCGATGTAGCCTGGTGCCGAGCCCAACTATTTAATCTATCTTACGCAGAATTCTCATTCCGCGCAATCATCGCGCGGGTCTGACTGAGAAGAGAAGGCGCGAGAAACCGTTCAACGGCGATCCCAGGTTGTGCCGAAGTACACCAAGAACCCGAGATCACAGGTCGCTCGTAGGACCTGTTCCTCAGATCGATCTAGATTCAGGCCGGACACGTTGTCGGCGCGAATTTTCTCTCCGGAAAGGAGACCGCCATGCCGCGGTCGAGAAGGCTGCCCTGGGCTGCCGCCGCCCTGGCGAGTATCGCGGTCGGTTGCGCGCATTGCGATACCTGTGACGACTTTCCCCTGCCGTGCTCGGGGGGCAACTGCGGTGTTTCCACGCTACCTGTTGGCCCGACGGTTATCACATCCCCGGTCGTGTCGGCTTATCCGGCGGAAACCGTGATCTCCCAACCCGTCGATTCGACGGCCAAGCCGCCAGCACCCACCTCCTCGACGTCCCCGTTCTCGAACCAGCCCCCAGGCGCGACCGGTGGATCCTCAAATCCGACGGAGCCCGCGCCCTTGTCGCTCCCGAGTACGTCCGTTCCGTCATCTCCTCCGGGTCCCACAGCCCCCCAGTGAGTCGCGGAGCATCGCGACGAGTTGTACGACACCGCAAGAACGCAGGGCGAGGCGATTGTGCGTCTCGCTCTGCCTTTCTATTAGGCAGCACGCCCTGTTTTCTGCCGGTTATTTGGACACGACTGGGGGAATGTGGTCTTTCCAACCGACGTGGACGCCCAGTTTTTCTGCACGAGGTCACCTGTAAGATACGACTGGTCTAGGAATTGCTGAGATCTCTCGCGTTCGCTCTCGAATCAGGCAAACGACTGACTCGCCGCTCTTTTTTGATTGACGATGGTCCGCGTTCCGGATCAAGTTCGAGGGTCAACGTCGTTTCGGACGGGCCAGCTGGGATCGTCTGGACGTAGGGCTGATTGATGTCGAACGCTGTCGAGGCATTTCTCCCATGAAGCTGATCATCGCGATCATCCAGCCGACGAAGCTGGAGGCGGTCAAGGAGGCCCTCTCTCAGGTGGAAGTCTTTCGCCTGACGGTGATGGACGTGCAGGGCTTCGGACGTCAAAAGGGATACACGGAAGTTTATCGAGGGCACGAGTTCACTGTGAACCTGCTCCGCAAGATCGAGCTTCAGATCGCGGTCAACGAGGATTTCGTTGAGCCGACCATCAACGCG
>CAZRGV010000113.1:0-276 GCA_964599655.1 uncultured Isosphaeraceae bacterium
CAATTCCCACGAACTCTTCGCTGGCGTCAGAGCGCGTCAATCGCCACGGCGACCCGATTCGCCGAGCGCGTGGCAGCGTCCATGCCCCAGGGGAGGTTGTCGGCAAACGAGCCGGCGAAATGGATCCGGCCCACCGGTTCCAGGATTTGCGGCCAGAATCGCTTGAGCTGTCCTAGTGGAAACGGCATTCGCTCACATCCGAAGGCCCAGGGGTCCTTCGCCCAGTTGTGCACGATTGCCTGCTCGACTGTCGGCCGCTTCCCGGGGTAGAAACGT
>CAZRGV010000113.1:286-20630 GCA_964599655.1 uncultured Isosphaeraceae bacterium
GGCGGCGAGCGCCTCATCGGTCGTGACGTCCGCACGGCCGCTCCCCATGAGTACCCCGCGCTGCCCAGGCACTTCGTCGGCGGTTTGATAGACGAGATACATGGCCGGATCACCGGTCTCCAGGTTGATGCTCGGCACGTCCCCCTTCCAGAACTGCGTCCGAGACTGCAACACGACGCGCGCCTGCGAGCCGAACACCACGTTGCGGATTACGAAGTCCTTCTCCTCCGGCCAGGCTGGTGTGACCGGAATCGATTTCAAGATCGCCAGCGGGATCGAGCAGACAAGGTAATCGGCCGCGAGTTTCGCCGGCGCGCCGAACTCGCGGAAGTGAACGGTCACCGACGACTCGCCGCGCTCGATTGCGGTGATCGGACAACCGAGTCGCACGCGCTCACCGAGCTTGGCCGCAAACGTGTCGGTCATGAGCTGGTTCCCGCCCTTGAGCCGGAAGACCTCGCGCTTGAACACAGGAATACCCCGACGCTTCACGATCGCCGCCTGCCAGACGCGGAATAAGGCCGAGACCTCGCCGTTGCGAGCGGCCTGCGAACCATCGCCTCGGCGAAGGCCGTTGAAGCGGATTGCGGCATCCGACGCGCCGTCCTTCGCGAGCAATTCACCGGCCGGCGCGGCCTGCGGCTTCGAGGACGGTGACGTCGTGGCCACGATCCATCAATTCATAAGCGCAACAGAGTCCGCCGATCCCCGCTCCGGCGACGATAACGCGCTTCGCCGGCCTCCGCGATTGTTGGAGCGAGATGAGCGATTTCGGTATCGCGAGTCCCGCGGCGGCGAGTCGCAGGGTGTCGCGCCGATTCAGATCCACGCGAGGCTGAGCTGCGGGCGTGCAAGGCGAGGTGCCGTATCGCATTCTCTGACCTCCAGACAAGATCCTACCCGACGTGCCGATCGTTACAACCACCCGTCGGACCGAAGTGCTCACTTGCGATGCGCTAACCTTCCCTGGACAATCAGGCGTTGCGATCGCATCCGACTCGCTCCGAGCGGAGAACAAGCTCATGAGCATCACTGACGGCTCCCGAATTCTCGCAACGATACGCGTCGCCATGTTCGCTCTCGGCTTCGTTGGGCAGGTGGCGATTCTGGGTGCCGATGGCAATTCGAATCTGACCGCGGAGGAGCGGCAGCGGATTGAGGGTAGGATGCGTGAATTGAAAGGGCGGATCGAGGCACTCCGAAAAAAGGTATCCAGGCCGTCTGAGGATCTTGGTGATCGCCTCGCTGATGTGGAAGTTTTCGTCAAGGGGATTACCTGGGCACTCAAGTACGACACCACTTTTTCGCAAGTGGATCGAGGGCTGTTGAATTCATCGCTCGAGCGATGCCAAGGCCGGATCGACGCACTCGAGGTTGGTGACTCACCCTGGACCCAAAGGAAGGGCAAGGTCGTCCGTGGCTACGTTTCCGCAGTCGACGGTTCAGTCCAGCCCTACGCCGTGATCGTCCCGGCGAATTATGATCGGAATCAGCCAAGCAGGCTCGACGTCGTTCTCCACGGTAGCACCCAGGCTGTGGGGATGAGCGAACTCCGTTTCCTGGTCCGTTTCGACGAGGGAGGTGCTCAGAGCGAGACCGCACCCGATTCGGACTACATCGAATTGCACCCCCTCGGTCGGGTTGAGAACGGCTACCGCTGGGCTGGCGAGACCGACGTATTCGAGGCGATCGAGGCCGTATGTCGGAACTACAACATCGACCGGGATCGGATCGTGCTGCGAGGGATGTCGATGGGAGCGTCTGGGACCTGGCATCTGGGGCTCAAGCACCCGGACCGCTTCGTCGCTCTTGGTCCCTACTGCGGCTACGTGGACACACACGAGTTCTCAAAGACCCCGCTGCCGAACTTCGTTGTCGTTGGCACGCTTCCACCGTACCAGGAAAAAACCCTGCACATGCTTGATTCGGTCGATTACGCGGCGAACGCTGGCGTCGTTCCCTGCGTCGCGTGCATGGGCGAGAAGGATGTGTTCTTTCAAGCTCATGAGATCATGAAGCGAGCGATGGCGAAGGAGGGGCTGATGATGGTCAATCTGATCTCGCCAGGCACTGGCCACGTCATCGACCCCGTCACGCACAAGGAACAGATGCGACGTCTAGGAGAGTTCGCTTCGAAGGGACTGAACCATGCTCCCCGCCATCTCCGGTTCGTGACCTGGACGCTGAAGTACAGCCGTTGCCACTGGCTTCAGGTCCTTGGCATGGGGAGGCATTACGACCGCGCTGAGATCGAGGGAACAATCCACGAGGACGGCTCTGTCGAACTGTCGGAGCCGAAGAATGTGACGCGCTTCGCGATCCTTGCTCCGATCGCCGCGACGTTGAACACCGTCCGGATCGGCGATGCGACCGTCACGATTCCACCACGTGGTGAAGGGGGAAATCGTCCGGGGATCATCCTTGGCAGACAAGAGGGCCATTGGGTCTACCTGGGCGAACTCGACCGAGTGACGCTGGAAGGGAAACGGCCGGGGATGCAAGGACCGATCGACGACGCGTTCACAGCCCCGTTCCTTTGCGTCCGAGGCACCGGCACGGCCCAGGATCCGGCCGTTCAGGCCTGGGCGGAGGCAAGCCTGCTTCGGTTTTCCGATGAGTGGAGTCGCTACTTCCGCGGTGAACTCCCCATCAAGGACGACACCGCAGTGACCGAGGAAGATGCTCGCCGGTTCAACTTGATCCTCTTTGGCGATCCTGGGAGTAACTCGTGGATCGCCCGGGTGCTTCCACGGTTGCCAGTGCACTGGACGCGACAGGACTGCGAGATCGGCGACGTGAAGGTGCCGGCCACCGGCCACGCGCCGATCTTCATTCAGCCGAACCCGTTCGCTCCAAGCCGTTACGTGGTTGTGAACAGCGGACATACCTTTCACAAGATGGAGCTATCCACGCTCAACTACTTGCTTTTTCCTAGACTCGGCGACTGGGCCGTTGTGAGGATTCCCGATCGGGCCCCCGACGACCGATCCCAGTCCCCCAACGAAGAGGTGATTCGTACGGGCTTCTTCGATGAAGAGTGGAGGCCACCTGTGTCCAGGAAGGATCGGGCGGGGTTCGAGCCGTCTCCTCCAATTGCAACATCACCCGTTTCGTTGAAGACGAATCGTTGATGATCCTCCGGAATGGTCACGTGTGGACGGTCGTTGCCTCGACGCGTGGTTCAGCGGAGCCGCGTCGATCCGTAACTACTCGGGCCAGGAAATCGGGAGGACGGTGAACGTGATTGTGGACGATTCCCCCCGCTCGTAGAGCAATCCAACGCGGTTTTCCGGGAGCGCGGCGAGGCATGAGTAGGCGGCCGATCCTTCCTCGACGGGGATCGTCACCGGCCAGGTCTTGCCATGGTCGCCACTGACTCGCACGGTCAGGGCTCGGCGAGCCGTCGTGGACGCGGGGTTCGAGAAGACGAGGAGTGATTCCTCGGGTCGCCCTGGTCGTGGAACAGCGATTAGACTCGCCTGGCAAACGGGCTCGATCAGGGCCGCGTCGAAGTCGAGAGGCGACCAGGTAGCGCCGCCGTCGCGGCTGTGGGCAACAGCGCGTCGACCACCGAGGGTGGGCCGGCCGCCGTCGCGGCCCCAGTAGTTCCTCATGTTGATCAGGAGCTCGCCGTCTGGTAGCTCAACGACCTGGCATTCGTCGGTGTGCTGGTCGACCGATCCGCCAAGTGTCCACGACTTTCCATGATCGTCGCTGAAAAACACATGAGAGAACATCACCGGCTTGCCGTCGACCGCCTCGCGATGATCGCACGGAATGACCAGCCGACCGGCGTGCGGTCCCCGCGACATTTGGATACCCACGCCGGGCCCGGTCGCATACCAGCTCCAGCCCGGTTTCTTGACCGCAGCCGTGATCGTCCGGGGGATAGCCCACGTCCGGCCGTCGTCACGGCTTGAAGTGACGAGGACGTCGTCGTTGTCTCTGCAGAAGGTGAGCCAGATCGTTCCGTTTTCCATGTCCACCACCGGGCACGGGTTACCGATCGTGAGCTTCTTCGTCCCGCCTTCCTCGTAGACGAGAGTCATCGGGCCCCAGGTGCGACCGCCGTCGTCGCTACGACGCATCAAGAGGTCGATGTCGCCGTGGTCCGAGGAACCCGTCTTACGCCCTTCGCAAAAGGCCAAGAGCGCCCCCCTGGGTGTAACCAGGAGCGATGGGATTCGGTAGGTGTGGTAGCCGCCAACCCCGCTCGTAAAAACGTCGGTTGTGAGCCGACCATCGGCGGCTCGAGAGTCTTCGCGGCCCTTCGCGCTCCCCAGAACGAACGCCAGAGCACTGAGGCCGATCATGGTGACACGTCGTGGCACAGGACAGGACTCCGTTTCTCGCGGACCCCGGCCGAGGCCTCGGGCTTGGGGTCGAACGTTTCATGCTGAGCCGGTGAGCCATACTTGTAAATCAGAATACAGGATCGAGCACGATCTGCTTGGGGGGGGCTTTTTCCACGGTCGCGTCCTGAATTGATTAAATAATTGATATATCAGTATCATAAAATTTGATAGCCCCAGATCCCCCATGTGAAAAGGTCGAGACGACACAAGGTATAGCAGTGCCGCATCAGGTCTCCGAGATGTTGCAGTATGATAGCATCGCCTTTTTGTATCAGAGAACGAAAACAATATGCCTTGCGATGATACCTTGTGATGCGTGGATGACAGCGTCGCATTGCCATCACCCTTCGCGGCTGATAGTCTATGCCGAGCCTTCGTCTGAGAGAAGGGTCTAGCCCGATCGGATCGGTTGTAAATGCCGGTCGATTGTATTGTGGTGATCGGGTGGGCAAGGTCAGTTGCCGCTGTTGAGTTATTGGGAGGGCCTCGTCGTGCCCCGGGGAAGCGATGCAGAAACAGAGCCGACGCGTGCGGATCGTTCGAGAGGGGGTCTCCTCGCCACCCCCTTGTTCGGAGGCCTGACCGGAGCCGAGCAAAGGGCCGTTCGCGCGCGACCGCCACGCATCAAGATCGGCCAGATCGGCGTCGGTCACGATCACTTGCGCGGTGACGTCTTCGACAAGCGTGACCTCTGCAGGCGAAGCACTCGCGGTCCGGCATGCCAAAGGAAGACCCTGGCCATCGACCAAAAGCATCGACTTGGTTCCGTTGCCACGATTGGTTTTCCCGACGCAGAGCCCCTTTTTGCGGGAGAGAATGTCCCATCGACGAATATCTCATTCCAGTCGAGAAGTTGCTGGTCGTTCAGTTCATCGAGGAACGCTTTCCATATCACCTCCAACAACCCGGATTCGGCCCATTCGTTCATGCGTTGCCAACATGTCGCCGACGAAGGGTACTCACTGGGTAGACCCTTCCAGTGGGCACCGATCTTGAGAATCCAAAGAATGGCTTCGAAGCAACGACGGTCGTCAGCCTGAGGTCGACCTCCGCGCGTTGACGGCCGCGGCTTCGGCAACAACTTCGCGATCTTTTTCCCATTGTGAATCTGTGAGAAATGGCTATGGTCCTCGCATCGCAGTCCCTCCTTGTGACCGCGTAGTTGACCATAGCTAATTTAATGCAATCAAATGATATTAACGATGGTCTTGAAATCGGCTCTGGTTTGGGTTTTCTGCACCCCTGGGTAAGACCACCAAGAGGCACCCTGTGGCTATTAATTATCTTATATAATAAATTTGAAGCATATATTATAACTATTAATATAAAAATATTCTAAAGAGTTAATTATGATCGTAATTAATAATATATTAAAGATAATTAATTATATTTACTATTAATTGTAGTTAACTATGAATGGTAGGTCGCGAGTCGCCATCGGGGCATTTGATGAGCGCGCTCGAACCGCGTCGACATGCCAAGCGACGAATACTTGACCAAGCCCACCGTGGCGCGTCCAATGGGTCAACTACCCCGACGTCGGTGATGAAAGTGGACTCGGGCGCTCAAGCTGTGAGATACTGCTTCCGACCTATCCGTCGCGGGACGTCGCGTTCGTCCCAGAAGACTTCTGATCAGATGAACCTCGGTGGTCGAACCCATCGACTCCTTGACGACTTTGGGCAATACATATGAAGAATCTATATTACATTTTCCTCCTCGCCCTTGGCAATACGGTCTGCCTTGCGGCAGGGCCGAACTCGTCAACCCTTCCGAGGAGCAGCCCGGAGGCTCAGGGCGTCTCCTCCTCGGCCATCCTCGACTTCGTCGATGTCGCCGAAAAGGAGATCGACGCGCTCCACAGTTTCATGCTGGTGCGACACGGACATGTCGTGGCCGAGGGTTGGTGGGCGCCCTATGACGCTGAGACGCCACACGCCCTCTATTCGCTGAGCAAGAGCTTCACTTCGACGGCCGTGGGTCTTGCCGTCGCCGAGGGGAAGTTGAGCATCCACGACGAGGTGTTGAAGTTCTTTCCCGAGGAGGCCCCAGCCGAGCCGAGCAAGAATCTTAGGGCGATGCGGGTCAGTGACCTTCTCTGCATGTCCACGGGGCAACAGTCCGAGCCGCCGCGCCCGCCGGATCAGTCATGGACCCAAGCGTTTCTGGCACAACCCGTACCCTTCAAGCCGGGGACCCACTTCCTTTACAACACCTCGGCGACGTACATGCTCTCGGCCATCGTCCAGAAGTCGACGGGCGAGACGCTGCTCGACTACCTCCAGCCGCGCCTCTTCGAGCCCCTCGGCATCGAGCGGCCGACCTGGGAGACCAGCCCTCAAGGAATCACGATGGGCGGCTACGGTCTGAGCCTTCGCACCGAGGACATCGCGAAGTTTGGATTGCTCTACATTCAGAAGGGCCGGTGGCAGGGAAAACAGATCATTCCCGAGTCGTGGGTAGAGACTGCGACCTCTCGGCAGACTTCCAATGGTAGCGATCCGGAGAGCGACTGGGACCAGGGATACGGCTACCAGTTCTGGCGTTGCCGCCACCGCGCTTACCGGGGCGACGGGGCGTTCGGCCAGTTCTGCATTGTCTTGCCCGAGCAGGACGCAGTAATTGCGATCACGAGCGGTGTCCGAGACATGCAGTCCGTCCTCAACCTCATCTGGGACAAGCTCCTCCCGGGGATGAGGACCATACCGCTTGCTGCTGATGACGATAACCGGCAGAAACTCGAACGCCGTCTTTCAGGGTTGTCGCTTCCTACTCCAGCCGGCCCCGCCTGGACCGAGCAGGCCAAGAAGGTATCAGGTAAAACATTTCTGTTTCCACAAAATGAACGAAAGCTCGATTCGCTCACGTTTCTGGTGGACGGTCGGGACGGCCAGGTATCGCTCGTCATGCGGTGGGACGGTTCCGAGCGCCGGATCGACTGCGGCCGGGGCGAGTGGCGAAAACAGCGACTGGCCTATGGTCCCTTTCCGGAGCAACCAGCCGCGGTGTGCGGCGCCTGGACCGGAGACAACACCTATACGGCGAAGATCTGTCTCTCCGAGACGCCCTTCATCTTCACACTCAAGCTCAGCTTCGCCGGAGAAGAACTTCACCTCAACTCCGAATCAAACGTCGGATTCGGGCCGATCAAGCTTTCCGAGTTGGTCGGCTCCTCCTTGGCCAGACGGCAGGGGAAGAACGCGTCGAGACAGAACGTTCCAAATGCGACTGCGCCCGCCGTTTCTTCCGCTGGGCACAACTTCGCCCGTTGGGAAAAGGAAATCGCGGCGTACGAAGCGGCCGACCGCTTGTCCCCACCTCCACGGGGAGGAGTTCTCTTCATCGGATCATCGACGATTCGTCTCTGGAAGTCGTTGGCCGAGGACTTCCCCGCCCACAAGGTGATCAACCGAGGCTTTGGCGGGTCCGAGATCATCGACGCCACTCACTTCGCCGACCGGCTCATTTTTCCCCACGAGCCGAGACAGATCTTCCTCCGCGCCGGCGGCAATGACATCCACAACGGTCGGCTACCGGATGAGGTTGCGGCTGATTTCGCCGAGTTCGTACGCACCGTTCATCGGCGCCTGCCGAGAACCGAGATCATCTACATTGCCGTCAACCCTGCGCCGGCTCGCTGGGGTGAGAACGA
Source organism: uncultured Isosphaeraceae bacterium (assembly GCA_964599655.1). Classification (GTDB taxonomy): domain Bacteria; phylum Planctomycetota; class Planctomycetia; order Isosphaerales; family Isosphaeraceae; genus CAZRGV01. The sequence goes on from CAZRGV010000113.1 coordinate 8,294, forward strand.
TAAGTATCTCGCACTGAACCACAAGATCCGCGCGCTGGCCGTGAACCTACCCCGCGTAAGCTACGTGGACGCCTACGATATCAGCCTTAGGCCCGACGGCCAGGCGCGACCCGAGCTCTTCCTGGCTGACAAGCTGCATTTCAACGCCGAGGGCTACAAGATCCTGGCCGAGCGCGTCCGCCCCTACCTGACACTCTCGAAGTGAGCGGAAACCCTGCGGGGGGCCCTGCCTTCCGATCGGGCTGCCCGCTCGACCTGGATGACCCTGGCGAGGTGGGCCGGATCGGAGCAAGAGCGTCCCCGCAGAGGCCGGTAGGCCGCGATCGAGTACAGGATCCCCGACGATCCACCACTTCGCCGCTGGAGCGCACGGGTCAGGCGTTTCTCGAGACCCCTGGTCGCGCAGCGAACCTCCGACCACTCTGGTGATGTGTCCGTTCCGGCTGAACGTGAGGCGGACCTCAGTTAGCCGCCGAGGCCTGGCAGCCAGCGAAGAGCGTTCTCTCGGAAGATCTTCCTCAAGACCTGGTCCGAGAGGCCTAGGCCCCGGGTCGGAGACCCCGCATAGTCCATCACCTCGTCACCCGAGAAGAAGACCCAGTCGCGATCATGTGTGGCCTCCAGACCACGAGCCGCGGCAGCGATGTCACCCTCTCGGAGCGAGAAGTCCGTCGCGTAGAGGATGCGGTCCTGGTAGCGGTTGAAGAAATCACGGACCCGGTCACGCTCGCCGCGGGCCAGGTAGCGGACCCGCGCGGCCGTGTCCACGGCGAAATTGGGATAGGTATCGAGACGCTTCGCGAGCTTCGTCAGGTCGTCTTCGTCGCTCCCCAGATGGCAGCCAACCACGCGAAGCTTCGGGTAGCGGGCGAGCACCCGATCTCGGGCCGCGAGGATGGCGGCCTTATCGGGAGATCCCGGCTTCCCGTGCATGTGCCACTGTGGATTCTTCGAGTAGTAGGCGAACTCAGGATTCTTGGGGTCTAGGGGCAGCCAGGCCCCGTCGGGCTCAGCCAAGTGGGCGATGAGGGTCCGGTCGGCCCGCTGGATGGCTTCGTAGATCGGTAGCAGGGCCGGGTCGTCCGGCAAGAGGAAGGTGCCGGATTTCGCCCGGATCGCCATGCCGATGTTCTTCCAGATCTTGACTCCGATCGCCCCATCATCGAAGGTCCGACCGAGGCGGGCGATCGTCCGCTCCTTGAACTCGGGATGCTCGAAGCCGCGTGCGTCGAAGGTCGACGCCCACGCCAGGGTACCACGGCTCTCTCGCTGGACCTTGAGGGTCGCACGGAGTTTCTCATCCAGGTCGAAGGGCTCGTCGCCGCTCGGACCACAGACGACGATGTCCAGCCCTCGCCAGTTCGCCGCCTTCAAGGTGTCGATCAATATCGGAGCATCTCTGTGGATGTGTAGATGGGTGTCGATGCGCCCGAATTCCGAGCCCTCGGAGGCGCGGGCGGTTGCCAGGAAAGCCGCGGTGGGGAGCAGACGGAGGATATCTCTGCGGGTCGGCATTTCCTCACCCCTTCGTGGCTACGTCGAGCTATTGGCGGTCTGGAGTTCCACCCAGCCTACTTGAGGCTCGGCAGCCTGAGCAGGCCGATGGCATTCTCCCGGTAGATTTTCGTTTCCACCTCCTCGGGCAGGTCAAAGCCGGCCAGGAGCTCGAACTGCGGTACTAGCTGGCCCGGCTTCAGGTAGTCGGTCCCGAAAAGCAGCCGATCGGCGCGACGGAGCAGGAAGGAGCGGCCAAAGTCGCGGTCCCGGCCGATCGCGTTGGCACCCGAGCCGGCCGACAGGTCACCCCACAGGTTCTTGTGGGCGTCAAAGAGCCGGTCCAGGGCCCCACCGGGCGTGACGTGGCTGTCGGGATAGCCGCCCAGATCCTTCGCGGTCGCGTCGCCCGAAATCGAGGCCCAGAAGCCGGGACCGTGTCCGATGAAGTTGACGTTGGGAAAAGCGGTCAGGACCCGATCGAGACCAGGCAGGCCAGGGGTGTCGGTCCCGCGCTGCTCGTCGCAGTGGAACAGCACGGGAAGGTCCAGGTCGTCGCAGACCTCGTAGAGGGCCATCATCCGGCGATCGTCGATCGGCAGTCCGGCCTTGTGCTCCCCAAATCCCTTGGCGCCCTGGTCAACATATGCCTTGAGCATGGCGCGCAGCCCAGCGCGGCCACCGCGGTAGGAGGTGCGCGGGTCGATGCAGCAGAACGGGATCAGTCGATCGGGGTGGGCGCGGGCGGCGTCGAGGGCGCGCTCGGTCAGGTTCAGGTAGCTGGACGACTCGGGGGACACCAGTGGCAAGACCACCGCACGGGCGATGTTATGGTCATCCATCCAGCGCAACAGAGCGTCGGCCGTCAACGGAGGGTCTCCGTTCCAGGTCGTACCCAGGTGCGTATGGACGTCGAGATACGGGCCGCGAGCGGCGACGGTGGCGCGAGCCGCGCGGGCCAGGGGCGCCGTGAGGCTTGCGGCCAGAGTGCAGCTGAGAAACTGACGGCGGGACGCGCGAATTGGTTTCATCATGCCTCCCGTGATGCCTCGTGATTCCCATTGACGAGATCGTTTCCAGGCGAGGAACGTCCGCCGAAGAGCATAATGTGGGCCCGGCCTGTTCGCTACACTTCTCTCGATGCCCGCGCTGGCGTACCACGGCGCAATGATCACGAGCGGTCCGATCGAGGGGACATGCGACAAGATCAAGACCATGAAGCGGATGGCCTATGGGTTCGGGGACCCTAAGTTCTTCCACCTGGAGGTTCTGGTGATCCATGAGACTAGGTACGCTCTGGTCGGATAGCCGTCAGCGTGTGACTACACCTTGACTTTCGTCAACGCGATTCCGTCGGATGAACCGGAAATGGTTCGCTGAATCGAGCGTAAGGTGCTTTCACCTCGTTCAGTCGAGCGGATCTCGGCGCGACCTGGAATCATGTCGAACCGAGGTCTGCATGGCACGAGGGACGCATTCGCGACGCACTTCTGTTCAGGGCCACGTTGAGATGGGATACGTTGATCCATGAGGTATGATCGATCGTCCCGGGATACGCTCGCCGATCAAAGAGTGAACCTGTTCCATGAGCACGTGGAATCGAGAATCCCAGGTGTAGCCTTCCTGTCCGACCATTTCCCGACCGGCGTCTCCAAGGCGGCGAGCCAGCTCTTGGTCGTCGAGCAATCGGCCGATAGCCGAGGCGAGTTGGTCAATTTCACCGAATGTGACGAGGGCGCCGGTCCGACCGTGTTCGACGATCTCGGCGACGCCGCCAGCGGCCGCAGCCACGACCGGTAGACCGTTGGCCCAGGCCTCGAGGAAGACGATTCCGAACGAGTCGGTTCGTGATGGCATGGCAAAAAGGTCGAGTGAGGCGTAGAAGTCGGCTCGATCTTCATCGGGGAGCAGGCCGAGGATCGAGAGCCATCGAGAGTTCTCTTGGGGGAGTTGGGCGACGAAAGCCTCGAAGTCGGGCGAGGTGGAACCGGCGAGAACCAGATGGATTGGGTCGTCCGCCGATCGGGTCGCGTTGAGCCGTCCAACGGCCCGGATCAGGTCGCACGTTCCCTTGTTCGGATCGTTGGCACCAAGCTGACCCACCACGCGCCGGTCCCGTGGGATCTTCAGCCGATCACGAAACCGAACGCGGTCGCCCCCGGTGACGTCCTTCGGTTCGACACCCATGCCCAGTTTCACGATCCGTTCTTTTGGGATTCCCCAGCCGGCCACGGTCTTGCCTTCGAGGTCGGTCTGGACGAACACCGTGTCGGCTTCGCCGAGCAGCCGAATCTGGTGCGGCCTCGTGTAAGAGCGATTGACCAAATCGCCAGGGGTCGAGAGATGCAGGAATGGCGAAAGCAGCAGAGGCGCGCCGGCCGCACGAGCAGTGAGTAAGGCCGAGTACGAGAAAATCGTATACGGAAAGCCCAACGCGAAGACAGCGTCATAATCGCCTCGGACCTTCTCGATTCCGGGCAACACGGGCATGTAGGACGCCCAGCGGCAGCGGGTCGGCCAGTGGGGTACATGGCTCAAGAGGCGTCCGAGGTAGCGCTGAAAGGGAAAATGCTTGACGGCGAACCGGAGAATTCTAGCGCCATCGAGCGCGTCTTCCGCGGGAGCATCCACTCGCTTGCGACGTGGGTCGTTGAAATACCAGAGGTCGAACGCGTCGCTGGTGATCACGTCGACGTGATGCCCCCGCGCCACCAGCCGGCGCACCATGGCTCTGCTGAAGTTTTCCGAACCGCCAAGGCAAGGGTAGTAGCGATGCGTGAACCAGGCGATCCGCAAGCCAGGGCCTCGCACGCTGAACGAGGGTGTCGAGATTGGACCCGGAGGCGAAGACTCGGGGGCATCTCGCCGATCAGACTGGAGTCGTGGCCGCTGTTGTGAGAGATCTGACCTCATCGCCGAGTTCCTTTTGCCTCGGAGGTGGTGACTGGCCGGGTCGCGATTTGAGGTGCCGGTGGCGCTTCGGGCGAAGCCTCGATCAGGGCCAGTCCGTAGATGCGAAGGCTGTAAGGTAAGTCGTCCCAGTCCACGGGGCGTTGTCGCGCATGCAGGGGTTGTGTCTCGCCATCGCTCTCGAGGATCAGTTCTTGCAACCCTGTCGGCAAGGTCAACGGCGGGCTCAAGTAAAGCTGCTGGGGTCCTCGAGCCACGTTCCATCGCGCCAACTCGACCCCTCCAGAGAGCAACCGTACGTTCCTTGCCCTCGGAAAGGCGGCGGCGCTGAAGACAAGTTTTACTGGCTGGTCGGGGGCAGGGTTATAAAGCGAGAACTTCGCCATTCTGCCGACCACCCGAATCCGATCGTTGTGCCAGCCGATTCGCCAGCCTTGGTTGGTCAGGAGAACCGCGCGCCGAGGCGGGTGCAGGCGCTCGCGATCGTAGACGATGATCCCGGGCTCTTCAAAAACCTTGGCGCCAGCCAGCAAGGCTTTCACTCGGTCAAGATAGACGGGGGTCTGTTCGTCCGAACCAGGCCACTCATGGAGTACGACGAATCGGAATTGATGGACGTTCAGATAGAGCCAGATGTAGTCTAGTAAATCCACGCGTCGCAGGATGTCGATAGATGCTGATCTTGGGTCGCTCGCGTACGATCGATCGCAAAGCGTTCGATAGTAAAAGGGGGAGTTGTAGGTGAGAAGGTTGTCGAACAGAAGGTTCCCCTGACCGCTGTAACCGGCATTGGTTCGAAGGTGATGTTGCGATTGCCAGTAGCCACAGAGGGAGTACAGCGAGGAGCCTCCCGAACTGGCCTGGGGAATTTCGACGAAGCTCGCCCTGGGATCCAGACGCTTCATAAAGTCGTAGGCAGCAGGAAGGCGGGGAATCTCCCGCGCGGGAAAAGGGTTCGTGGAAAGGTCGAACAACGCCAGAGCGGCCGCGATCACCACGATCACCAATCTTGGCCAACAGCGTTTGACCTGGGATAACAGGTCCTTCAATCCCGCAGCCGCCACCAAGGACGCGACGACTGCCACAAACAAGTTAAACCGAGCGGGCACCCGGATCATCTTGAACGCAATCACATGCGTTTTCAGCCAACTGGCTGGGAGTGGAATCTCCAGTGTGCCCACCTGCCACGACGCTCCGAGCGAAAGTATCACCAGAACCGTCAAGGCAAGCCACCAGAAACCAGCATCGCGAAACCGAATCGGGCGGACGCCGGCGTAGAGAACCAGGGCGATCGTTACGACCCCCAGATACGAGATCTTCTCTCCGACGTCCCAGCGCATTCCCGAGGCGTAGTAATAATCGGTCGGTAAGAGCGCACTGAGACGGTGGAGGCTTGACGGAATGACGTACGTCCAAAGCGGCGCGCCATAACGTTGGAATTCCGACATCGGCCTGGACGTGGAGTAGCCGTTGACCAGGGCCCAGAGTTGGCAGCCAAAAACGAGGAGAAGTCCTGGCACGGCGAGCATGGCGAACGCCAGTAACCAGGCCGCGCGGTTGCCAAGCCAGCCCCAGTCGCGACGATGCAGCGCTCCGACTCCCTTCCAGAACACATAGAGAACCGCCGGAACCGCCGCGAAGACCGCGTAATACGCCGCGCACAGAGCGACCAGCAGATATCCGGCGGTGGCCGCGGCCAATCGCTTCTTGCCGGGCTCATCGAGAAACCGCAGCCAGAGGCTCAGGAAGAGTGGGAAGCATCCGACGAAAATCAGTTCCAGATGCGCCCGGGCATGAATCATTTCCGGGCCGCTGAGCATCGCTAACATGCCCCCGAGTGCTGCGCAACCGCGGTCTCGAAGGACTTGCCAGATCAGCAGAAATGTTCCCAGACCCGTGGTGAGGATGCCGGTCACCCAGATCAGGTTGAAGCAAGTAACGTCATTAAAAAGAAAAGACAGGGGCAGATATAAAAGGGCCTGAAGGTGCAAGGGTGAGAAATTTCCGAGAGGAGCGCCGATCGGGTACTGCAATTCGCGGCAGATGACCGGCGACTGCCAGTTCAACAAGCAGGTCTTGTACCAGCGGACGATCCAGAGATGCTGCAATGGATCCAGCAACGAACCGGGGAGCCTCGACCCGAACGAGAAGACGAATGGATAGGTTGCGATCGCGATGCCGGCGAGGTAGCCGATCGTCACGAGAAAAAGCGTTTTCCGATCGAGCCGAGTTGCTCCCGCTTCGACTCGATCGACACCTCCGAGGACGGGCATCACCTCATCTCGTCCCTGAGTGGGGGAAAGCGCTCGCGGCTCGCGTGTTCCATCGACCGTGAAGCCGAACCGCGTTTTAGCGACACGGCTCATTTGGGGCAATCCCACTTCCGCGTCTTGCTTCATCAGGCTCAGCGTCGCGTGACTGCTTTCTGGGTCAGCGATGGTGACCCCGGAACCTGTCGGTCGAAGACGAAGACGCGCGCCTGACCCTTGGCGGCATGGGCCGGGAATACCATGATCGGGTCACGATGGCCGACCAGTTCCTGGACTACCCGGCAATACCACCAGGGGCCTCGCAAATGGGCATCGCGCACCACCACCCATCGTAAGTTGGAATCGCTCAGCGCCTCATGAAGGTTGGCGAAGGTGTAGCCGGATCGACGGCCGTAATAGAGGGACCAGCCGGTGGTATCGACCACGTGGGCGTTCGCCGGAACATGCTCCGATATCCAGGCGCCAGCCAGTCGGTAGCCGACGTATTTCTCGTTGATCGGCTCCAGAACCTTGGGAGCCGACCAGGCCGCGAAGCCGCCCAGGATCACGGCCCAGACGGCCGGACCCGCCGTGAACCGTCCCTCTCCCAGGCCGAGCCAGCGACCCGGAATCGACACGGAACCAAGCAAACGGTCGAGTCCCGCCGCCGCTGACGGGATCAACAGAAACGCGAGCAAAATCGCATGTCGTGGGGTACAATACCCTCCGGTTGCATGCAATCGGATCAAGGCGACGACTCCCGCCACGCCGATGATCCCGAGGAACAGCCAAACCCGAGCCCGATCGGCGAGAGGCCAGCATGTGAACGCCAGTCCGAGGATGGCCAGAGGAATCAAAGGGAGTGACACGCTGTCTCGAATCGATTCCCAGACCGCCTTTGCCGCCAGTGCGTAAGTCTTTGCTGTGGATTGGTTTGGGTCCAGCGGCCTTGATCGCTCCACGGCGTCAGCAGCCGATTTCGGCGCCGTTCCCAGCAATCGCGCGATGGCGGGCTTGGTACCCAGTCCTCCCTTGACCGCGACGTACGGACCGACCACGAGCGCGGGTCCGATCACGAGGAATCCGACCGCCGCCCACCATCTCGGCCAGTTCAATCGGGTCGATCGCAGCAATGGCATCAAGGCCAGTGTTACCACCAACGCTGCGGGAAGCAGGAATCCCTCGGGTCGAGTCAGATACGACAGCCCGCCACAGATGATCGTCAAGGGAAGCCAACCGAAGGTTCCTTCTCGCAGAAAGCGAAGCGCCGCCCAGAGTCCCCAGGTCCAGAAAAGCAGGAAGGTTCCCTCGCTCAAAACGTCCGCCAGAATGTGCGAGGTTAATGGCGCGCTGTAGACGAGACAGACACCGACCCATGCGGCCCGAGCCCCAAAGAGTTCCAGGCACACAAGATAAAGCGGAATGACCAGAAACACCCCTGAAAGGACCGAGGCCGTCTGAGCGGCCGACTGCCACGCGTCCGGACCGTCCCCCCCTTTGGTGAGGTAGTGATGGCTCGCGGCGATGGCGATCGGGTAAAGCGGATGATCGACCGCGCCAAGCAGTCCCTCGCGCCACGAACCGCTTTCGAGCCGCTGAGCTTGGGCGATGTAGCGAAGGCCATCGGCAAAGAGAATTTCGGTGTGCGACGAGAGCCAGCCAAGCAATCCCGCAACCAAGGCCATGAGCAGGCCGATCCGCACCCCATGCTGGGTTCTGGTCACGTCTGTCCCTCCTTGGATTCGGTCGAAAGGCAACGCCATCCTTGGCTAGGCCTTTCCTCAATGTCTCGACTTCTATCGAAAGGCTCTCGCGTCAGGTGTCGAAAGGCTCTCGCGTCAGGCGAGATAGGGAGACTTTTTGAGTTCGCCCGTCGATGGCCGGTCTCGTCAAGGCTCGATCGAACGCGTTCAAGACGTCCTTGCCGGAATGGCGCCTTGACGAGTTCCCCGCGTCGATCCGAATCGGTCGACCCTCGATCGCTGATTCCGCCAGGTGGAGGACCTGTCGACCGCGAATCTGTCCACCTCGCCCCATGGTCCTGGCAATCTGGCCAACCGCTTTCCAGGCCCGCTGTTCCTCGTCACGACCGAGCAGCTTCGACCACCGACCACGCACGCGGGCCTCGATCGCGATCATCCAGGCCAGGCACACAAACTCCCTCCGCGACAAGTACTTGTGAAAATAGAGCAGCCGACTGTGCCGAGTGAACACCCGAATCTTGGGAGAGATCCGGCGGTTTTGAAGTGGTCGTAGATGAGTGACCTCCACCGAGGGATCGAACTCGACATGCCTGCCGGCTCGTCTTGCCGACTGACAGAGGGCAACCTCCTCGTAGTACAGGAAGAAATCCTCGTCCATTCCACCGAGTTTGTCGAGCAGATTCGCGTCCACAAGGGCACAGGCGCCTGTGACCCAAGGCACGACGCCAGCGCGTCGCCCCCAACCGATCTTGTATTTCCGTCGAGATCGCGGTAGGAACGATTCCCAGATGGCCCGGGCCAGACCTGGCTCGGCCCCGACCGAGGGTTGGTGTGTCCCGTCCGGGTTTCGAAGGCCGAATCCGACGATTCCAGGCAGCGGCGATTTCCTGCATGCGAGCTGTTCCACTCGCTCCAGGATCTGGCCGATGACTTCGGGACCGGCGACGACGTCGGGATTCAAGAGCAGCAGCCAGCGTCCTCGAGACGCTCGCCAGCCCGCGTTGACCCCAGCGGCGAAACCGCCGTTCTCGTCTCGAAGGACCAGCCGGACCCCCGAAGGTGGCGGGAGGATCTCGTTCGGCGGGGGCGATTCTGACGCATTGTCGACGACCACCAGCTCACAACGGCCCTCGAGCACTTCGGGAGCCTCGGCGAGGGTCGTGGTTAGACGGACCACGTCGGCCCAGCCGTTGTAGTTGACGATCACGACCGTCAGCACAGGTTCGTCAGTTTGGGAAGTCTGGCGAACAATTTGTGACACGTGATCGGCCCTGTTCGACTCATTGACGGGACGACTTCAATCGTTTTCTTCGGAATAACTGGAAGAAAACGTCGGTTCAGCCGATGGTAAAGCTTGAGAGAATTCTCGAAAGGATTCCGCCAGGGACGGCGGAGTCGTTGGCGAAGGCCATAACGTCGGGGCCGAGCCGGGCACGGGTCCGGGCCCTCGGAGTCCCCGAGTTCGACACCGATGGATCGGTGCAGACTCATGATCGAACCACCTGAGTGCTCAGGATCCCGACGTCCAGCCAATCCTGCCGATGGCGGCCGCCTCCTGGTCGTGGGCGCGCGTCGAAAGGTTCGGCACCTGGCCCGACATCTGGAACACCAAGGCCCCTGGTCAGGGGTGCCGATTGTCGGCTTCGTCGATCGGAGTGGTCGCGGCCGACAGCTTGTGGTCCATCCGAAAAGCGACCCCATCCCGATTCTCGGACGGATCGATCGACTGGCGGAAGTCGTCGACCGTGCCAAGGCAACCGATCTAGTAGTCGCTCTTTCCGGAGAGTCGGCCGTGCGTCTCCGCCCTCAACTTGCGGACCTCTCGAATTCCTCTGTCCGAGTTCACTGGATGGATGATCAGGGAGTCCTGAGTGACGCCCCGCCGCATTCGAGGTTCGAACCCGCAACCCACCGGCCACCATGGCGCCTCCGATGGCACCGAGTTGCGAAACGACTTGTGGACATCCTGGGGGCTTTTATCGGTTTGATGTTGCTCTCGCCCCTTTTCGCCGTGATTTCCATCTTGATCCTGATCACCTCAGGACGTCCCATTTTTTACACGCAAGAACGAATCGGGCAGGGGGGACGTTCGTTCCGCATCTGGAAGTTTCGCAGCATGAAACGTGATGCGGAAGGAGAGACCGGCCCGATCTGGGCCGAGGATCACGACAAGCGATGCACACGGATCGGCGACTGGCTTCGTCATACGAACATTGATGAGCTACCGCAGTTGCTCAACGTGCTCCTTGGACAGATGAGCCTTGTCGGTCCCCGACCCGAGCGACCGGTCTTCGTCGAGCGGTTCCGGGTCGAGCATCCTGACTACGACCTTCGACATGCCGTGCCGGCCGGCATGACCGGATGGGCCCAGGTTCACGGTTGGCGAGGACGAACCTCACTGCGCAAACGAATTCAGTACGACCTCGACTACATCAATCGATGGTCGTTCTGGCTCGACCTTCGGATTCTCGTGATGACAGTCGAGCATGTCTTCTGGGCCAAGACATCCTGGAGCAACTCGAAGCCGAAGAGGAATGAGCCGTGACACGCCCCACTCTCTCGGTCGTGATCCCGTCTTACAATGGTCGGCGTTTGCTCGAAACCTGCCTGGCGAGCATCGAGCGCCATCGTCCGGTCGGTGTTTCGATCGAGGTCATCGTGGCCGATGACGCCTCGACCGACGATTCCGTTGCGTGGCTCGAGGCCTCCTATCCCTGGGTCGAGGTTGTTCGCCGCGAACACAATGGCGGATTCTGCGCCTCGGCCAACGCGGGGATCGCGGCGGCTCGCGGTGAGATCATCCAGCTATTGAACAATGATACCCAGGTCACTTCGGGCTGGGTCGAGGCGGGGTTGGCGCCGTTTCGAAATCCGTTGGTCGGGTCGGTCGCTCCCCTGGTCCTTGTCCGATCGGATCCCTCTCGCGTGGATTCCGCCGGCGATCAGTACGCCCTGTTCGGCTGGCCGAGTAAGCGGGGCCATGGGCAGAACACGAGCCGCTGGGAACGACATCCCTCGGATCACGTCTTTGGCGCAAGCGGTTCGAGTGCGTTCTACCGTGCCTCAGCGCTGGCTCGTGTCGGAACGTTTGATCCGTTGTTCGGATCGTACTATGAAGACGTTGATCTGGCGTTTCGGCTCCGATGGGCCGGCTACGCCTGCGTCTTTGCACCCTCGTGTAAAATCCTTCACGAGGTTTCTGCCAGCTACGACCACTCGCGGCCGGATCTCCAGCGTCGCATGTCCCGCAACGGGGAGATTCTCTTCTGGACCAACCTGCCCGGCAGGTGGCTTGCGATCGCCATTCTGCCCCATCTGGTCTTCACCCTGTGCCAGGCGGTATGGCGACTGGCTCGCGGTCGACTCCGTCCGTTTCTGCAGGGGAAGCTTGACGCGATCCGTGCGTTGAGGACATTTCGCCATCAACGTGAGAGGCGGGTCAAACTCGCGCGATCGGCCATCGCGCGCCCCCACTTCCCCATGAAAATTGGGTCAATCACCGATCTACGGAACCACCTGCGACGGCCGAAAGAAGCGTCGGGAGCCGTCAACGCCTATACCCAGGACACGATGTGCGGAAAAGAACAGTCGCGTGCCCCGACACATGGTCCTGTGTCGAAGCACGCGCCGGTCTGAGGTTGACGGCGGCGAAAACGGCCTTACTTCGCCTGGACCGCTTGTTTCGCGGAATCGACGATCTTAGCCGCGGTCAGACCGTATTTTTCCAGCAACCCCTCGGGTGAGCCGCTTTCTCCGAAGGTATCGCCGAGATTGACGTAACGGATCGGTACGGGATGAATCTCCGCGAGTGTCATCGCGACGATGCTGCCCAGGCCGCCGTGCGCCAAATGCTCCTCGGCGACAACGATCGCGCCGGTTTCCCTGGCGGCGGCCGTCAGGGACTCGCGATCGATCGGCTTAACAGTTTGCATGTCGAGAACGCGGGCCTCGATCCCTTCGCTCGCGAGCGTTTCGGCGGCG
>CAZRGV010000114.1:0-925 GCA_964599655.1 uncultured Isosphaeraceae bacterium
GGCTCCACACCATATCATCGAGGCGAGACGGCTCCGGATTCGTAGAAAACCTCTTGAGGAGGACGGATTGGGAGTGACACCACGCCACGCTGGATCGTGGCCGGCCGCGCGGCCGTGGGCTCGAAACGAGACTACAGCCACCCCGCCGCCCGTCCGGTTCGGAGGGAGGGGGGACCCAAGCCAATGGGTCCTCCCTACCCCTATCCCGGCCGCGTTGGCGGCGACGTTTTCCTGGGAGATTTCCGCGTCGTCTGGTAGGGTCGGCCGCGCGGACCCTCTTGCTCGATCGGTTCAGAGGGTCCGCGCGGCCGACCCTACCGGGCTCGATCGGTTCCAAGTGGTCCGCGCAGAGGACCTTACCAGGCTCAGTCGGACTTGTAACGCCGCAGGACGGAGCGGCGGGTCTGCCGATCGGCTTCGTCGTTGGTCAGCTCGAGCGCCTTCTCCTGCCACCGGATGGCGTTGGGGGCATCGCCGAAGGTCGCGTGGACCTCGGCGAGCCGGCTCAGGGCATTCGCGAGGATTTTGCGGTGTCGCTCGCTTCGCGGGGGCGTTCGCAGGAGCGTGTCGGCAACGCGATGCGCGTCGTTGAGGTGCGTCTGGACCGCTGCGCGTTCGCCTCGCTCCTCCAAGGCCGAGACCAGCTCCAGAGACGTTCCGAGCAGGCTCAGGGGATACCAGTACACGTCCGGGTGCATCGCCGTGAGGCGCGCCTGGATCTCGCGGGCCTTGAGCAGCGCGTCGAGCCGCCGGTCGGGACGGTTGCGTTCGCGCTCGACACGGCTGATATCATAATAGATGTCCGCGAGGGAGTCGGCGTAGTTGCTGACGTCCGGGTTCTCGGCCACGACCTTTTCCAGGATGTCGCGCGCCGACTCGTAGGCGAGCAGGGCCGCGGCGGGGTCCCGGCCGGCCGCGAGCTGTG
>CAZRGV010000114.1:949-3880 GCA_964599655.1 uncultured Isosphaeraceae bacterium
CGCATGGGTGACCGCCAGGACGAGCCGGTACTCGGCCGACTGGGGCCGTTCCCGGACCAGCCGCTCGCGGATGAGCCGGGCTTCGTCGAAGTGGCGCAGGGCGTCGTCGAGCCGCCCGAGGGCGCGCTCGGCCTGACCGATGTTATAGGAGGTATTGGCGAGGGCGTTCGCGTAGTCGGCGTTGTCGGGATACCGCTCGACGAGGTTGGAGGCGATGACCCGGGCCTTGCCGTGGTAATCCAGCGCCATCTCAGGATCACCGTCCTGACGGTGTCGCAGGCCGAGGAAGTCCTGGCTGCTGGCGAGGCATTCCAGGTACTCGGCCACGTCGGGCCGCTGGCGCACGATCTCTTTGGCGAGGGTCAGGGCCTGATCGTACCGCCGCAACGCCTCGTCGCGATGGCCCACCGACCACTCGTGATTGGCGATCCTCAGGTAGGTGCTGGCGATGTTGTAGGCGTGGTCGAGGTTCTCGGGGTGGTCCCGTGCGAGTCGCTCCAGCAGGTCAAGCGCCCGGGCGAAAAGGCGGGCGGCCTCGGCCTTCGAGGCGATCGCCGTGGTGACATTGCCGAGGCGGAAGTACGTCGTGGCGGCCTCGGCGGCGAGGGTGGGGTCGTCGGGCCGCTGGCGAAGAAACCCCTCGTAATACTCGCGAGCGAGTTCCAGGAGCTTCCGTTGAAGGGGCTGCAGGCCCGGCCGGTCCGTTAGCTCGTTCGCGGCCACGGTGGTGAACAGGTCCTGGACCGCCTCGCGGGCCTGACGGAAGTTGGCCTCGGCTTGATCGCGTTCCCGACGGGCGAGTTCTTCACTGTGCCTGGCCCGCGACAGCGCGGCGTGGAGCCGCGCGTTGTACCAGAGGCCGCCCAGCAGGAGGCCGAGGGCGGAGAGGACGGCCAGCGCCGCCAACGCCGCGACGGCGGGACGACGACGGCACCACAACACGGTGCGCTCGACCCGGCCGATCGGGCGGGCGTGGATCGGCTCGTGGGCGAGCCAGCGGCGCAGGTCGGTGGCGACATCGGCGGCCGACTGGTAGCGGCGGTCGGGGTCCCTGAGCAGGCAACGCAGGCAGATCGTCTCCAGGTCGCGGGGGATATCGGCGAGGAACTTGCGCGGGCTCGGGGCCTCGTCGTGGATCACCTGCTCGATCAGCCTCCGGGTATCGCCACGGAACGGACGCTCGCCCGTTAGCATTTCGAAGAGGATGACGCCGAGCGAGTAGACATCGGTCCTGCGGTCGGCCCGGCGCGCCTCTCCGCGGGCCTGCTCGGGAGCCATGTAGGCCGGAGTGCCGAGGATCTTGCCGTCGACGGCGATCGTGGCCTTGCCCGTCTCGTACTTGGCGAGGCCGAAGTCGGTGATGTGAGGGTGCCCCCGGTCGTCGAGCAGGACGTTCGTCGGCTTGAGGTCCCGGTGGACAATGCCCGCCTGGTGGGCGTAGTCCAGAGCGTCGGCCAGTTCGGCGCAAAGCCGCGCCGCGTCCTCGGGCTCCATCCGGCCGAGGGCGATCCGGTCGGCCAGGGTCGGACCGGGCACGTAGTCGCTGACAATGTAAACGGTCTCGTCGTCTCGTCCGACCTCATGGACGCCGACGATGCCGGGGTGCCGGAGCTTCGCGGAGGCGCGCGCCTCGTGGAGGAACTTCTCCGCCGTAGCCGGGTCGAGCTGCTCCTTGCGGGGGATCTTCACGGCAACCGTGCGGTCCAGGTCCGGATCGTAAGCCCGCCAGACCGTCCCGAAGGCGCCGGCGCCGATCCGGGCGATCAGCTCGAAGCGGCCGACGCGACCCGACCGGGTCGAACCCGATCGGGCGTCACCAGAGTTGTACGTGCTGGTGATGAGCCCGGAGTCTGGATTGAGGTTCTCGACCAGCGTCAGGGACGAGAAAACATCTCGGATCACCTTGGCGTGCTCCGGATGCCTGGCGAGGTACTCGCCGATTGAGGGGGCCTCGCCGCGCTGGAGTCGCCCGAGGTAGTCCTCGGCCATCCGTTCGACAGGATCGCGTTCGTCTTCGGGGGCAGCGACGTTCATCGGTGACCGTTGGGGAGGAAAACATCGGGGGGAGCGTCCCCTGGGCCGGTCGCATCAATCTTCATTTTTCACATCTATGATACACAGGGAGTCGGCTGGGGGGAAACCGGTCAGCGCTCGAGTTGCGGAACGCGCGGTTCCATGGAATTTTTCGACAACGAGCCAGTCTTTGGGCCCGCAGACGGGTTTGAGCGTCACAACCGAAGGAGTCCCTCCGCGGCCGCGGCGGTCGGGTGGCACTCGACGCCGTTACCCCTGACCATAATCTCTAGAATTCACACAACCCCCTACCTGCCCTGTGATGATGAACGGTGTCGACTCGCACCCGGTGGTAGTGAACTGGTGCAAAGCGTTGTGTGGTAGAGGGTTCCGATGCGCCACACTCACGCTACGGGAGAGGGGATCGTTGGGTCGGGACGGAGCGTATAAGATTGGGGGAGGGTCGCCGTTATCTTGATTGGAGTGGGAACATCGCATGCCCGTCGACCTGAGCGAGGGCCTGGAGCTGCATCGTCGGGGGGACTTGGATCGGGCGGCTCGGATTTATGAAGCGGTGTTGGCGGAGGAGCCGGATCAGCCGGAGGCGCTCCGGCTTCTGGGGCTGGTGGCGTTGCAGAGGGGGGATGCGAATCAGGCGGCGGCGTTGATCGGTCGGGCGGTGGCGGTTCGGCCGGAGGCGGCGGACGCGCACGCGAACCTCGCGGAGGCGCTCTGGGCGCTCGGGCGTCGTGAGCCGGCGGTCGAATGCTACCGCAACGCGATCGGGCTGGCGCCGGATCGGGCGGAGTTTCACGTCAACCTGGGGGCGTCGCTGGTCGATCTGGGGCAGATTGACGCCGGGATCGGCCACCTTCAGGAGGCGATTCACCTGCGGCCGGACCTCGCGGCGGCGAGGAA
>CAZRGV010000114.1:3894-6568 GCA_964599655.1 uncultured Isosphaeraceae bacterium
GTTGCGGCTCAAGGGAGAGACGGCGGCGGCGATTGAGTCGTTTCGCGAGGTTTTGCGGCTCGATCCGGCGTCGGCCGAGGCGCACGGCAACCTCGGGATGTTGCTTCTGGAACGCGGCGAGGCGGCCGAGGCGCTCACCCATTTCCTGGAGGCCGTTCGGTTGCGGCCGGGATTCGCGCCGGCGCTGGTCAACCTGGGCAACGCGCTTCAGGTGCTCGGGCGGCTCGAAGCGGCGGAGGCGTGCTTCCGCGAGGCGATCGCGAAGTCGCCCGGCCTGGCGGCGTCGCACGCGGGGCTCGCCGGGGTGCTGGAACAGCTCGGCGACCTGGAAGGGTCGTTGGCGTCGTTGCGCGAGGCGCTCCGGCACGACCCGAGGTACGCGGGCGTGCTGGCAAGGCTGGCGACCCGGCTGCGAGGCGACTTGTCCGCATCCGACCTGGAGACGATCGAGGGGCTTCTGGCCGACCCCGCCCTGCCCTCCGAGTCGCGAGGGTCGCTCGAGTTTGGATTGGCCCACGTCTTCGACGCCCGGGGCGACTTCGAGCGGGCTGCCGGGTTCGCGGCTCGGGCCAACGCGAGGCAGCGAGAATCACTCGAAGCGCGAGGCCGGGGTTATGATCCCGAGGCGCACCGGCGCTTTGTCGACCAGCTCATCGCGGCGTTCTCGCCCGCGTTTTTCGAGAGAGTACGAGGGTTTGGCCTGGAAACCAAGCGGCCGGTCTTCGTCGTGGGGCTGCCGAGGTCGGGCACGACCTTGATCGAGCAGGTTCTGGCGAGCCATCCCCAGGTGTTTGGCGCGGGGGAGCTTCGGCTGGTGAAGGAGCTTTTCCAGGCGCTTCCCGAGGTGACGGGGTGCCCCGGGCCGTTGATGAGCTGCCTGGAGCACCTGGATCGCGAGGCCGTCGCGACGCTGGGACATCGCTACCTCAAGGGCCTCGACGCCTGGAACGACTCGGCCGATCGGGTTGTGGACAAGATGCCGGAAAACACCTTGTATCTCGGGTGGATTGCCACGCTCTTTCCCAAGGCGACCTTGATTCACTGCCGGCGCGACGCGAGGGACGTGGCGCTCTCGTGCTGGTTGACGAACTTCAGCCTGCTCCGATGGGCCTGCGATCCCGGACACATCGCCTCGAGGATTCTCGAGAGCCGACGCGTGATGGACCACTGGCGACGGGTGCTACCGATTCCGGTGCTCGACGTCGAGTACGAGGCGATGGTGGCCGAGCCGGAACGCGTCTCGAAAGAACTGGTCTCGTGGTGCGGCCTGGAGTGGGACGCGGCCTGCCTGGAATTTCATAAGACGCGACGCCCGGTGCGGACGGCGAGCGTCACGCAGGTTCGACAACCGATTCATCGCGGATCGGTGGGCCGCTGGAAGAATTACCAGCGGTGGCTCTCTCCGATGTTCGCGAGGCTTGCGCGAGTAACGTGATCGAGCGGTTCTGGCTCCCCGATCGACCCCTGGGCGAACCCGAGAGGCTGGGGAACCCATGTTGGTGTTCGTTGGAGTGGAAGGACCGGTCGTGTCACTCCCGTGCGAGGGATGTCGCGGCGGGGTGGGGACCGGGAGATTCTGGAAGTTCTTGCAAGAAAACGGCCCTGGGAGCAGGTTCGAAGGAGATTCGAAGCGAGGAGGGGACGGGCCGCGTTGACACTTCGGGCGGTTCCGGCTAAAGTCCCCCCCGCACGTCGCGACCGTCGTCGTCGGACGGACGATCGCCCATGAAGGGCACCCTTTGAGAAACACCCACGCGATCGTTCGAGGCGGCAGGCGGTCCGTCCGCGAGTTCGGGCGATCCCAGGGAAGGGATGGCATTCCGGCTCGTGGCATGATGACGGGCGAGGGTGGGTCATGGACGATTTCCCCGCCGTTGCGGCGAGCCCGGGTCCCCGGAGGCCGCGACTCTCGGTGGTGGTTCCCGTTCGAAACGGGGGTCGCGACCTCGAGTGCTGCCTCCGGGGTCTCCGCGCTTCGAGTGAATCCGAGTTTGAGCTGGTCGTGGTTGACGATGGCTCGACCGACGACTCGGCTGCTGTGGCGGAATCGTTCGGCGCGCGGGTGATCCGGCTCGAGCCGTCGAATGGGCCGGCCGCCGCGAGAAACCAGGGGGCGGAAGCGGCCTCGGGAGAAATCATCTTCTTCCTTGACGCCGACGTGGTGGTTCATCGGGACACGCTGGCACTGGCCCTGGATCGGTTTACCGAGGATTCGAACCTGGCGGCCCTGATGGGCTCGTACGACGATCAGCCGACCGCGCCCGGGCTGGTGAGCCAGTTCCGCAACCTGATGCATCATTATGTTCATCAGCACGGGACGTTCACGAGCGAGGCGCGTCCGGCGCACACGTTCTGGACCGGCTGCGGGGCGATCCGTCGCGACGTGTTTCTCGCGATGGGCGGCTTCGATCCGAAGCTCTACCGACGGCCGGCGATCGAGGACATCGAGCTGGGCTACCGTCTGGCGCGGGCCGGCCACAGGCTCTTGCTGGCGCGGAACATTCAGGCCACTCACCTGAAGCGCTGGACGTTGCGGACGATGATCCACACCGACGTGTTTCAGCGCGGCGTGCCGTGGATGTTGTTGCTGCTCCGATCGAAGACGAAGGAATCGGACCTGAACGTGAGTCGGTCGCAGCGTGCCTGCGTGGCGGCGACCGGGCTCGGCCTGATG
>CAZRGV010000114.1:6587-12738 GCA_964599655.1 uncultured Isosphaeraceae bacterium
CTGGGCGCGTTCTGGCATCCCTGGCTGGCGTTATTCTTCGTCTTGAACGTGGCCTTGCAGACGGTGGTCAACCGCGACTTTTACCGGTTTCTGAAGCAGCGGCGAGGCTGGGGTTTCGCGCTGGGATCGATTCCACTCCATTATGTTTACTATTGCTGCTGCGGCTTTTCGGTAGTGATCGCCCTGACGATCAAGTGCATGTTGATTCGAGAGCCCGCCGTGACGCCCGGTCGAGGGCGAGCCGACGTGCCGACCGCGTTCCCGCGACCCAGGAGCAGGACCGCAATCGCGACCACGACCGCACGGGCAAGGAGGCCGTCGCGATGGACAGGATCGTGAGACGACCGACGGTTGCGGTCGTTCGCTCAGACAACCGGCGCGGGGCGGTGGCCGAGGCCCTGGAACTGATCCGTAAGGACGTGGCGTCGGTCGTGACGCCGCGGGTCCTGATCAAGCCGAACCTCGTGAGCCACCGCTCGCAACTGGCGTCGACCCATGCCGACACCCTGTCGGCGACGCTGGACATCGTGCTGGCGACGGGAGCCGAACGGGTCATGGTGGCTGAGGGGGCCAGTGACGCGAGGGCCGGCTTCGAGCGGTTCGGATTCACCCGAGAAACCTGGGGCCGGCCGGTGGATTATTTCGACCTGAATCGCGACGAGACGGCCTGGGAACCGCTGGCGCTCCGCGCCACGGACGGTACGGCGCTGGAGGCTCGCGTCTCGAGGACCGTGGCGTCATCGACCTGCCGGATTTCGCTGGCGCTGGCCAAGACGCACGTGACGGCGATGGTAACGCTGTCACTTAAAAATATGTTTTCCAGTATTCATCCCGAGGACCGGGTGATGATGCACGGCCATCGGGGCGGGGGCAACGGCTATTCGGGCGTGAAGGGGCGAATCGTCGAGTTTCTGAAACAAGATCATGCGATGGTGCGGTACTTGACCCGCGCGATGGGACGGGTCAAGAACGTGCGATCGCTCTGGCAGGGGAAGAACAGGCCGGAGGGCTGGCGGAAGCTCTCTCGGGCCGACATCGGGTTTCTTCGCACGGTTGAGGCGATGAATCGGAACCTGGTGTCGCTGGCGGAGCGGACGAAGCCGCATCTGAGCGTGGTGGACGGCTTCGTGGGAATGCACCGAGAGGGGCCGAGGCATGGGACGCCGATCCGGCTGGGCGTGGTGGTGGCAGGCACCGACGCGGTGGCGGTCGACGCGGTGGCGTCGGCTGTGATGGGTTTTGATCCGAGGCGGATCGGCTACCTGGCGTATGCCGAGGCGGCCGGGTTGGGGGTGGCGAACCTGGAGCGGATTGAGGTGGTGGGCGAGCCGATCGCGACGGTTCGTCGTCGGTTCGTGCCGCATTCGAACCATGCTGTTCAGCGGCACTGGGACAAGCTCGACGCGCTGAGCGGAGTCGTTCGCGGTCCACACGCGAACGTGCCTGACCGCGAACGGGTGAGTGCCTTATGAGCGGCCGGGGCGTGGCGCTGATCGTCGCCTCGACGGACGCGAGGGGGACGATTCGCGAGAGTCTGGAGGGGTTCCTCCGCGAGTTGGGGGACGAGGGGATGCTCGTTCTGGCCGACGCCTCGACGGACGGAACTCTTGCGATCGCCGAGCCGCTGCTGGCGGGAACTCGGTCGCGGATTGCGCGGCGATTGCCGGGTCTGCTGGTGCCGGAACTCTGGCGAGACGGGCTGGAGGTCGCGTTGAGGACCGATGCCGCGATGGTTGGGTTCACAACGGCCCAAATGGTGCCTCGGGCCGGTTGGCTCTCGGCCCTGCGGCGCTTGCTCGACGAGACCAACGCGGCGGCCATCGGCGGGCCGATTGCCCCGGGGAATCGGCTGCCCGTTGCGGATCGGGCCATTTACTTACATCGCTATGGGAATTATCAGCCGCCGTTACCGGCCAGTGATCGGTTCGAGCCGCCGGGCGAGAATGCCCTGTACCGTCGCGATCGGCTGGAGGAGCTGGAGCCGCGATGGCGCGCCGGGTTCTGGGAGGCCGACGTGAATCGGGCGCTCCGCGAGCGAGGGGAGCGGCTGGAACAGGCTCAAGGGGCTGTGGTGGAGTATCGCGGTGGGGGCCGGTTGTGGCCAATGCTGCGGCGTCGGGTTTCGCACGCGAGCCATTACGGGGCGTGGCGAGCGCGAGGACGGGGCTGGGGTTATCGGCTGGCGAGAACGGCGGCGACTCCGCTGGTGCCAGCCTTGTTGATGGGTCGCACGCTGACGGCGCTTCGGCGACGACAGGAGGCCGTCACTCCGTGGGTCAGCGCGTTGCCGGCAATGGGCCTGCTGACGACCGCCTGGGCGGCGGGGGAGGCGGCCGGGTGCTGGCGGATGGCCGAGGAGAGCGACGGCGGAGACGGTGACAGGCGACCCGAAGCCAGTCGCCGTCTCCGCTCGCGCGACGCGTCTTCGAAAACCGCTCACGCCTCGATTCCCCGGTTGCCAGGCGGTCAGAAGATGCTCACAAGAACGAGTCGACGCGCGTGAGTCGGCTCCGATGAAACGAGGGATGCTTGCGGGAGGAAGCGGCATGGATGCCAGCGTCGGAGCGAAGGATCTTGGCCTGCTGGTGGTGGGCACGGGCTGGCTGGGAACGCGACGAGCGGCGGCCGCGGTCGCGGCGAAGGGGATACGGCTGGTCGCGGTGTTCGACGTCGATGACGCTTCGTCGCTTCGGGTGGCCGAGCATCATGGGGTCCTGGCGGTTCCCGATCTGGCAACGGGACTGTTGATGCCGGGAGTGGACGCCGTGGTGATCGCGACGCCTCACGCCGACCACGCCCGGGCCGCTCGCAAGGCGATCGACGCGGGCAAGCACGTGCTCTGCGAGAAGCCGTTGACGATTGACCCGCACGAGGCCCGCATGCTCGCGCAAAGGGCCGATGATCGCGGCGTGCGACTGGCGACCGGGCTGAATCACCGGTTTTATCCGCCGGTGGCCGATGCGTTGCGGCTGGTTGAGGCGCATCGGATCGGCGAGGTCGAGAGCGTGCGAGTTGAGATTGGCCACAACGCAAATGAGGCGTTTCTGACATCCTGGCATGTCGATGTGGAGCGATCGGGAGGTGGGACGTTGATGGACAACGGGCCACATGCCTGCGACCTGATCCGCAAATTCGCGGGCGAAATTATCGCGGCGAAGGGCTACGTCACCGATACGATCGGCCTGCCTGAGGGGTGCGAGTCCGAGGCGTTCGCGATCTTCCGCAACCATGACCGAGCGATCGCCGAATTGCGGTCGAGCTGGACATTGAAAACGGGGTACCTGACGATCGAGGTTCGCGGACGCGAGGGATTCCTGCGAGTCGAGACGGCCCCCTGGCGGCTTTCGGGTTGCTTGGCGGGTGGTCACCGGATCGACCGGCATTATGTTGGCGCGCGGTGCGCGGAGGCCTTCGGTCGATGGATGAACGGGTGTGAGCAGTCGCTGGTTCAGGAGCTCGAGGCGTTCGCCTCGTCCGATCAAACCCATCCGAGACGAGGGGCGACTGGGTGGGACGGCTGCCGCGCGACCGAGATGATTCACGCGGTCTACCGGTCGGCTGAAACGGGCGAAGAGGTGTTGCTCGACCCACTGCCCGTCCGCCTTCCCTCCGCCCGGAAACACGCGAAGGCGCCGGAGGCCGCATGACGCGATCGGGTTTACCGATCTTGATGTATCATTCTATCGACACGTCGGGAAGCGTGATCTCTACCGACCCGACGTGGTTTGCTGAGTCGCTGTGCGCGCTGGCCGAGTCGGGCTACCGGACGGTCGATCTCGACGACTGGATTACGAATGGCCGGCCGGAGATCGCGCGCGGCTTCGCGATCACCTTCGATGACGGGTTGCGTTCGATCGCGCGGACAGCCGGCGTCTTGAGCCGTCTGGGATTCACGGCGACGGTCTTTCTTGTCAGTGACCGGATGGGGAGCGACAACGCATGGCCCGGCCAGCCGGGCGGCATCCCACGGATGAGGTTACTCTCATGGGCCGAGGTGAGTGAACTGGCGTTGCTGGGGTTCCGGTTCGCGGCACACACGAGGACCCATGCCTGGCTCGACCGGCTCGACCAGGCCAAACTCGAAGAGGAGCTTCGCGGGTCGCGCGAAGCAATCGAGGATCGACTGGGGGTCGATTGCCGACTCTTCGCGTATCCCTATGGATGCGCGTCGCGGCGCGCTCGGAGCGAGGTCACGCGTTTCTTCTCGGCCGCGTTCGGAACGCGGCTCCGTCGGGCGAGCCGAAACGATGATCTTTATGATCTATCGCGTATAGATTCTTACGAATGTCGAGAAATCGAGACGTTCACCTCACTGATCTCGGGCCGAGAGCCGAGGCGGTTCCGCTATCGACGGCCTGTGCGAGCGGCCCGGTTGGCGTTGACACGGCTCGGCCTCTCGGGTCATTGAACGCGATCGTAGCGGCCTATTCGTGAAAGGAGCACCTCCTGCAACGCGCGGCACGATTGGAATCGGAGCGAGATTCCGCGTCACGGGACGTCGCGGCGCCGTGCTGCCCGTCGTGCGGTTCGAGCTTGGGCCGCCGTCGGGACGCGTATGTCTGTGAAGGCTGCGCACGAGCGTTTCCGGACGTCGTCGGATTGCCCGATCTGCGGCTGAACTCGGATCGCTATCTGGATCTTGAGACCGAACGCGCCAAGGCGGAACGGGTGGCACGGCAGGAGGCGACGACCGACGTGATCGGGTTGTCGAGGGTTTACTACGCGATGACCGACGACGTGGATGAGCATCGTCGCGCGCGGTTCCTTTCTCATATTGCTCGGGCGGAGTTGCGAGGTGAGTCGCTTGTGAATTTGTTGCCGGGTGAGGGGCGGATTCTCGAGGTTGGCTGCGGGACGGGCGGGTTGCTCGTCGCGGCGGCGAGGTCGGGGCGGTCGATCGTGGGGACCGACATTGCGACGCGTTGGCTGGTCGTCGCGCGGCGACGGCTGACGGATCGCGGGGTGCACGTGCCGTTGTTTGGCGTGGAGGCCGAGCGTCTGCCCTGGCCGGACGGGACCTTCGACTGCGTGGTGGCCGACAGCGTGCTGGAGCATTTGGACGATCCCTCTCGCGCGCTGCGGGAGTGGTCTCGCGTGGTGCGTCCGGGAGGGCGATTGCTGGTCTGGTCGCCCAATCGTCTGTCGATCGGAACGGATCCGCATGTGGGTTTATGGGGGTTAGGATTTCTTCCTCGCATCTGGATTCCTAGCTATGTTCAGATGAGGCGAAAGATTCCCTGGATGGTGCGACCGCTTTCCGCGGGAGATGCGGCGATCTTGGCGGCCGAGTCTGGCTGGAGCCGGGTGAAGGTCGCGGCGGCGGCGGTGTCCGAAGATTGGTCGGGGAGCGAGTGGGAACGGCGGTTGGTCCGGTTCTATGAGCGCGTGCGGCGGTCGGGGCTTGGTGGGAGGCTCGTTCGCGCGTTCGGGCCCCTCTGGCAACTCGAGGCCATGAAGCCGATGCCTGGAGAGGCGAATGGTTTCCGGAGGGAGGTGGCATGACGAGGCTCGCGGCGACCGCCGGCTGGAGACGACGCCGACGACGCTTGCCTCGGTGCGACGCCGAGCGACCGTCGGGGCTGCGGCGGTTGCTGGGGGCGGAGCTCGCGGCGGGCTGCATCGGGTTCGGGGTCATGGTTCACCTGGCGAGACGGCTTGGGCCGTCGGCGTTTGCGGAGGTGGAGTTCGCCTCGGCCCTGGCGGGCTGGCTGCTGGTGCTGGTTCGCAGTGGAGTCGAGGTGATCGTGTATCGCGAGGCGGCTCGCCGGCCTCGGTTGATCGGACCGCTCACGGATCTGTTGATCGGTATGAAGCTGATCTCCGTGGTCGGAAGCTATGGTTTCCTCCTAGCGATCGCATGGTTCTCGAGTTCGCCGAGAGGGGCCGTGGTCGTTGTTTCGGGCCTGGTGCTGATTCCCTCGGCGCTCGCGGCCGACGTGGCTCCTCGGGCCTCGGGGCGACTGGCCTGCGTGGCACTGTCGCAGGTGGTCCGTACGCTGAGTTATGGCGCGGCGGTCTGGGCACTGGTGTCGGGAACAGGTCAGGCGGTGCGGGCCGCCTGGTGTGGGGTTGCGGCCGAGACGATGGCGTCGCTGGTTTTCGGGGCTTCGCATGCGAGGCATCATGGTTTGCCGAGACCGCGGTTCCGGCG
>CAZRGV010000114.1:12753-13023 GCA_964599655.1 uncultured Isosphaeraceae bacterium
GGTACTGGCGAAACGCGGCGCGGTCGCAAGTCTCACGCGGTTCGGTCGCGTTAGCCTTTATGGAGCCGACGTTCTGGTTTTGGGATGGCTGGCGAGTGAGAGGCTGGGGCCCTACGCGGCGGCTCGTCGGATTGTGTACGCGATGGTGGCCATCGGTTTGATCGTTCCGGGAGCCTTGGCACCGGGCATTGCTCGCGCGTGGATGTTTGGAACGGATCGCGCGCGGCGATTGCTCGCGACGACAATGGCGCGGATGCTGGCGGTGGCTCT
>CAZRGV010000114.1:13046-13755 GCA_964599655.1 uncultured Isosphaeraceae bacterium
CGTGGGCCTGGTGCTGACGGCCGATCGATGGATGCCCCTGCTGTTTGGCGGGGCGTATCGCGCGGGGGCGCCGTGGCTGGCCCTGATCGCCGCCAGGCTGCCCCTGGTGCTGACGGCCGGTTTATTTCAGTCGGCGCTGATGGCGTGTCGTCGTGAGGGGCAGGCCCTTGTCCTGACACTCTGGCTCATGGCCTCGACGATAATCGTGTTGCCTGCGGCGGCGTACTGGGGAGGGCCGCGAGGTGTGGGCTGGGGCATGTTCGGGATCGAGCTGGCGGCGGTGCTCGGCGGTTGGGAGTTGCTGCGTCGGCTGGATGTGGCACCTTGCTGGCATCACGTTGGTGGGCGGGCGGTCCTCGCCTGCGCCGGGATGGGCGCTGTCTGCGAAATGTTGCACGGCGGTTCGATGGCCCTGATCGTTGCGGGGAGCGCGGCGGCGTATGGCGGGGCGTGGTGGGCGATCGGCCGGTTAACGGGAATCAGCAGTCTGGAAGAGGCACTCCCGTCATGACGATCGGCTTGACCCTCGACGAACCGGCGTATTTCGAGCGACTGGCGGAGGTCGAGTCGTCGCACTGGTGGTCGATTGGCATGTGGCGGCTGGCATCGTACTGGCTCGATCAGGCGCTTCGAGGGCGCCGCGGCTTGCGGGCCCTCGATGTCGGCTGCGGCGCTGGGGGAACGATCGCGAGGCTTGCGGTACGGCCCG
>CAZRGV010000114.1:13765-17048 GCA_964599655.1 uncultured Isosphaeraceae bacterium
TGCCGAGGTCGTCGCGCTCGATCCGAGTGGTCCGGCGCTCTGGCACGCGGGACGATCCGGTTCGCGCGCGAAGCTCGTGCGAGGCGATGCCCGGACGCTTCCCTTTGTCGGGGGTGTGTTCGATATCATTACGTGTTTTGATGTCTGGCAGCACTTGCCCGAGAGGGGTGATGGTGTCGCGGCGGTCGAACTCTGTCGCGTCTTGAGGCCAGGCGGCGTGGCCTTGATCCGCGCCAACGGTCCGGGTCTCTGGGCGAAGCCGGGGCGAGCCGGATCGCCGGTCTATCGACTCGACGCGGTTGTCGAACGGCTGGAGAGTGCGGGCTTGCGTGTGTGGCGGGCGAGCCACGCGAATTGTGTGCCTTCGATCGGGCAGGAGGTGCTGGGAAGACTGCGGAGCGGCAGGCATCGCGGAGGGCATCCGGCGGGTGGCGGCTTGCGGATTCGCACGCCGGCCCCCTGGCGAAACCGGCTAATGGGTGGAATTGCCTCCGCCGAGGCGATTGTCGCGGGAAAACTCGGCCTGCGCCTTCCGTTCGGGCACAGCACGATGGTGCTGGCGGTTCGTGAGACAGAGATGACGATTTTTAGATAAAACGATTCTGGGATTCGCTTCAGTCCAGCGGGAGATGGCTCATGAGAATCGGCTTCGATGGTGGGTGTCTGGCGAATCGGCGAGGGTTCGGGAGGTTTGCGCGGCAGACGCTCGAGGCGCTGGGGGAGGCGGATTCGCGGCATGACTTCGTGGTGTTCGTCGATCGGCCGTCGCGGGAAATGGTCACGATTCCGTCGCGGTTCGAGACGGTGGTCGTCGATGTGCGAGAGGCGCCGAGCCGCGCGGCGTCGGCGACGGGTCGTCGCGGACTGAGTGACATGCTGGCGATGAGCCGGGCGGTCTCTCGAGCCGAACTGGACTTGATGTACTTCCCGGCGACGTACAGCTTTTTTCCCGTCTGGAACGTGCCGAGGGTCGTGGTCACGATGCACGACACCCTGGCGCTGGCCCATCCGGAGTTGGTGTTTCCCACCTTGCGTGGCCGCTATGCCTGGGCCTTGAAAGAGCACGCCGCGGCGCGCTGGGCGGATCGAATCTTGACCGTCTCACAAGCGGCCCGACAAGACCTGATCGCCTGGTTCGGGTTTCCGGACGACCGAGTTCGCGTCGTGCCCGAGGGCCCGTCGAAGGCGTTTCGGCCCATGCCATCCGGTCCGGGGTCGAACGCGATTTTGAAAAAATACAAGATCGCAACAACCCGGCGTTTCTTGCTCTATGTGGGAGGACTGAGCCCGCACAAGAACCTGGCAAGGCTCATCGAGGCGTTTGCCCAGGCGGCTCCCGGCGACGTGGATCTCGTGCTGGTGGGCGACCTGGGAGACGTGTTTCACACGCACGTACCCGCGCTGCGCGAGGCGGTGACGCGGTGCGGGCTCGACGGGCGGGTGAACTTCACCGGTTTCGTGCCCGATGAAGAACTTGTATATCTTTATACAAGAGCATATGCACTTATACAGCCTTCACTGATGGAGGGGTTCGGGTTGCCGCCGGTCGAGGCGATGGCGTGCGGCACTCCGGTGCTTTCGAGCCGGGCGGGCTCGCTGCCGGAGGTGATCGGAGACGCCGGCAGGTTCTTCGAGCCGACCGACGTGGCTGGGATGGGGCGGACGATCCGCGCCTTGCTCGACGATCAGAACGAGCGGGACCGGCTGGCAGAACGCGCTTTAACACGTTCACAACACTATACCTGGAGCGCCGCGGCGCGGGCGCTGCTTGAAAACTTCGATGAGCTTCAGGCGTTGGGCTTACGGTTCCGGAGGCGGTGGCGCGGACGATCGCGGTGGTTCTCGCAACGTCGTTCCGGCGACGAGATCGGCACTCGGCGAGCACCACCGCATTCCGCGCCATCCGAGGCGCGCGATGTGATTCATCGCGTCTGAATTCGAATGTGTGCCTGACTTGTAAGGAATGTGGAACCATGCTTTCTCTCTGATCCCACGCGATCGCATGGCCGGTCCGCTTCTCTTCCCGCGGTAGTTCAGGAAGGATCGCATGAAGTTCTGCATGCTCACGACGTTTTTTGGGCCGCACAGTTTCGGCGGCGACGCGGCGTTTGTCGACCGGCTTTCCCGGGCCCTGGTGGGTCGGGGGCATGAGGTCCATGTGATCTACTGCCGTGATGCGTTCAACCTGGTTCGCGCGGGGCAGTCGCCAAGGCCGTATGAACCGCCCCCCGGCGTGGTGATTCATCCGCTGTCGAGTCTGGGCGGGCCGCTCTCGCCGCTGGCCACGCACCAGACGGGTCATCCGGTGTTCAAGGCCCGAGCGATCGCTCGGCTTCTGCGACGGATCGGACCCGACGTTGTGCATTTTCATAATCTTTCGCTGATCGGAGGGCCGGGTCTGCTCCGGATGCCTGTGCCCGGCGCCGTGAAGCTGATGACGACGCATGAGCACTGGCTTGCCTGTCCGTTGCACGTTCTCTGGAAGTTCGACCGCGAGGTATGCGAGACCCCGTCGTGTACATCGTGCTGTCTTCAGGCCGGCAAGCCGCCGCAGTTTTGGAGGAGGACGGACTTGCTCGACCGTTCGCTCCGACATCTCGATGCGTTGATCTGCCCGAGCCGCTCGACCCAACACGAGCATGCTCGACGCGGGATCCAGGTGGCGACGACCCACCTGCCCTACTTTCTGCCCGATCGGTATCCGGAATCGCCGCGGGTGGCGACGCCCTCGTTTGGCCGGCCGTACGTCGCGGCGGCCGGCCGGCTGGAGAAGATCAAGGGGTTTCAGGACGCCATCGACGCGATGCGGCACCTTCCGGGACTGGACCTGCGGATTGCCGGCTCGGGACCGTTCGAGGGGGCGCTGCGAGAGCGGGCTCGGGGGCTCGATAACGTCCACTTCGCGGGGCGTCTCGACGGGGCTCAGGTGGCCGCGCTGTTTCGCGGGGCACGGGCGGTCGTCGTGCCGTCGCTGGTCTACGAGACGTTCGGCTACGTGGTGCTCGAAGCGTTTGCCGAGGGAACGCCGGTCGTGGTTCGTGATCTGGGTGCCTTGCCGGAATTAGTGGAAGAGAGCGACGGCGGGCTCGTGTTCGACTCACCCGAGGGCCTGGTGGAGTCGATCCAGAGAATCCTCGACGATGACGCCTTGCGTGACGAGCTTGGCGAAAATGGACGTATGTCACGGTGGGGTGTCTGGTCGGAGGCCGAGCACCTCGACCGGTATTTTGGGCTGATCGACGCCTGCCGGCGCTCGCGTCGGGTTCGGATCGACCGGCCCCAT
>CAZRGV010000114.1:17084-20558 GCA_964599655.1 uncultured Isosphaeraceae bacterium
ACCGTCGAGTCGCGTCGTCGAGTCGGTCGACGTGGTGAGGGCTTCGCGATGAGGTCGAGACCGGTTCGCATCAATGTCGGCTGCGGGCATGAGGTGATTCCTGGCTTCGTGAATGTGGATGTTCGCCGGGTGCCCGGTCTTGACGTGCGGGCTGACGTGCTCCGGCTTCCGTTCGCGGAGGCGAGTGTGTCGGAGGCGCGGGCGGGCTCGTTGCTGGAGCACTTCGACGACCCTTGTGATCCCCTGGACGAATTGCATCGCGTGCTCGCGCCTGAGGGGCGTCTGATCGTCCGGGTTCCGGCGCTAGGGACCAACGCCGCGCACCTCGATCCGACACACCGGTTTCTGGCCGATCTGACGCAGTGGCGCGAGATTTTGCGAGGCTATTTCGATCGAGTCCGGCTTGGCTCGGTCGGGGTCAGGTATCGCAGCCATCCGCTGTTGGTTGGGCTCCAACGGGCCTTGATCCTCGCGTTGCGGTTCCACGACCTCGGCCAGTGCTGGGTCCTCACGGCGTGCGAGAAGCGAGCCAGACCCGAGCGGCGGTTCCGGCCCTGGTGGGTTGAGGCCGCGGCAGGTCCTCGTGCTTCGAGGTTGGAAAGACTCGGGGTGCGTTGATAAGGATTCCCACGCGACGGCTGCGGAGGCCCAATTCGTCCCGCCGAACGGTCGGAGGCGTCAGGACGCGGCTCGCTTCTTCCATAACATCCTCGAGGGCCCCCTGTTGGTGTTGAGGGTCGCGATTTCCTTCAACTCTTTCTTGACCGCATCGGCGAACGTCGCGGGGCGGAACCGGGCCGCATGAGCGAGGCCAAGGGCGATCAGAGCGTCGCGCTTGCGGTGATCGGTGGCGAGTGCGTGCATCGCGAACGCCAGTTGGTCGGGCGAGGCGGAGTCGAGGTACAGCGCGGCGTCGCCCCCCGATTCGATCAGAGCGCTGTTTCTCAACGTCACGACGGGGCAACCGCTGGCCATCGCCTCGACGACCGGCAGGCCGAAACCCTCGTATTCCGAGGGATAGAGGAGGCCGACGGCCGAGGCCAGTAAGCCCACGAGGACCGGTTCGCTCACATGGCCGGCATCCACGACGCCAGGTGCGTTCAGGCGATCGGACGTTGGACCGACGAAGGCCAGGCGGTGCGAGGGAAACCGGAGCCGGTGACGCTCGAAGGCGGTCAGGATGGCTGGGACGTTGCGCCTTCGGGAGCGTTTGCCCACAAATAGGAAGAACGGTTCGGTTCCGAGTCCGAGGGCCTGTCTGGCGGCGAGGACCTCGGCCGAGTCGGGCCGAAGGGGACGGAACGTGGGGTCGGCGGTGGGGTAAATGACCCGGATGCGCTCGGGAGTGATGCCGTGGATTCGAGCGACGTCGCGCGCGGTGGCCCTCGAGGGGGCGAGAAGACGGTCGGCCTGTCTGGCGGCGCGTCGGTAGCGGGCGCCGAATCGCCAGCGGACCCATCGAGGAAAGTCGTTGGGCCGGACGTCCTGCAAGGTGTCGAAGACGACGAGCACGGTGGGCCCTCGCCAGGAGGCGGGCACGAGGTTCGTCGGGGCGAAGAGCAGGTCGCCGGGCCGTAGAATTCGTCCCAGGCCAAAGCGCTCCCAGACCAGGCCGGGCCAGCCGGGGCCGATCAGCTCGGCTCGAAGACCTTCGGCGCGAGGGACGCGATCGAGGCCGGCGGGATCGTGCAGGACGACAACGGTCTCGGACAGCGGAGGACCGGTGCGCGACCAGTCGGCGAGCAGGATTTCCAGGAATCGTCCGACGCCGGTCCGATGGGCGGTCAGGCGTCGGCCGTCAATGACCAGTCGCATGGCGAACCGTTCCCCCCTCTCGTGCCGAATGACCTCGCGTCGATCCGACGGGCCTGACCGGGCGGGCGAATTGTAGCGATTGAGGGGGTTTTTGCCAGTCGGCTCACCGGGATGGGGAAACTCTGGGAACCAGGACTTGACCGATCTGGTATGATCACCATGCCGACGTGATCCGCCGGGCCGTTCGGGGTTCGGGGTTCGCTTTCCGGCGATGATGTGTTAGAGTCTCTACGTTGAAACGATCCCCGCGAATGCCCCTGCCGGCTTGAGGCTGAGCTCCCCTTCGCGAGCCATTCACCGCGTTGGTCTCTCTGCGCTGACCCTCCTTTCCGCTCCCGAGTGCGGAGCGGACCTTTTCTGGCGCGACAAGGCCGACAAGGAAGCCGCGTCCAATTTCGAGGGACGACCGCTTGGGTTGTCTTCCGAGAGTCGAGTCGAGTGCCGTAAGGGGTCTGGGAACGCAAGGAGTCCGAAATTGTCGATGACAATGAATGACGGTGATGGTAGCGGTTTTTCGGGTCTTGGCTTGAGCGACGTGGCGTTACAGGCGCTGCGGCTGGCGGGGTTCCACACCCCCAGCCCCATCCAGGCGCAGCTCATTCCGCCGGCCATGGAAGGACGCGATTGCCTGGGCAACGCCCCGACCGGTACCGGTAAGACCGGGGCGTTCCTTCTGCCCCTGATTGAAAAGATTGACGATCGAGAGCGAAGGCCGCAAGCTTTGATCTTGGTGCCGACCCGAGAGCTGGCGCACCAGGTCGGCCGGGAATTCGCCAAGTTGTCATTCGGGCGGCGTTGCCGAGCGGCGGCGGTCGTCGGCGGCGAGTCGATCCACCGGCAGATGCGACTGTTGGCCGGCGGCTGCCAGATGGTGATTGCCACGCCGGGGCGGCTGATGGACCTGATGGATCGAGGCGCGATTTCGCTCGACGGCGTGCGGATGGTCGTGCTCGATGAGGCCGATCAGATGCTGGACATCGGTTTCCGCCCAGCCGTCGAGGCGATTCTCGACGCCGTGCCAGCCCCAAGGCAGACCCTGCTCCTCTCGGCGACCATGCCGAGGGAAGTGCGAGACCTGACGCGACGTTACCTGAACAACCCGGTCGATGTCCGGCTCATTCCCGAGAATGATGACGCGACGATTCCGGCCATTCGACAGGCGTTCGTGATGGTCCACTACGAGCAGAAGGTGGATCTCCTGTTCAGGTTGCTCGAGGACGAGCAGCCGGCGAGGGCCATCGTCTTCTGCCGCACGAAGCAAGGAGCCGACCAGATCGGCCGCATGCTTCGCACGAACGGCCACCGGGCCGAGGCGATGCACGGCGACCTGTCCCAGGCCCAGCGAAACCGGGTTCTGCACGGCTTTCGGATGGGCCGGTTGACGACCCTCGTCGCGACCGACGTGGTCGGCCGGGGGATCGACGTGCCCGGCATCAGCCACGTGATCAATTTTGACGTGCCGGAAGACCCCGAGCACTACGTGCACCGCATCGGCCGAACCGGCCGGATGGGTAAGGATGGCGCGGCGTTCACCTTTGTGCTTCCCGACCAGGGCAAGCTGCTCGACCAGATCGAGCGGTCGATCTGCCGGACGCTCGACCATCACCGGATCGACGTCCACGCCGAGCGGAAGAACACCGTCCCTCCGACGAGGACGCT
>CAZRGV010000115.1:0-9765 GCA_964599655.1 uncultured Isosphaeraceae bacterium
TGGGGATTTCGGGGAGTTTTCCGAGGATGCGGGTCGGGTTGCGCGGGTTGTGAGGATGGTTGTTTGCTGCAAACCTTGAAGCGGTGCCAGGTTCCGCCGCGCGGCCACCAGCTCCACGAGGGGCGAGGGTGCCGCTCGACGGCGGGTCGGGGTGTTTGTTAGGGTATTCGATTGTTGATTGAGGATGAGGCGTCGACGACGACTCATAACCATGGGATCTGGGCAAACATCGATGCAATACCGCACGTTTGGGCGAGTTGGCTGGCCGGTCAGCGAGATCGGCTACGGGATGTGGGGCATGGCGGGATGGAAAGGGTCGGACGATGAGGAGTCGCTGGCCTCGCTGGCGCGATCCGTCGAGCTGGGATGCAACTTTTTTGACACGGCCTGGGCGTATGGCGATGGGCACAGCGAGAAACTGCTGGGCCAACTGGTGCGTCGGTATCCCGAGCGAAGGCTTTTCGTCGCGACCAAGATTCCGCCCAAGAACCGGAAATGGCCGTCACGTCGAGGGATGCCGCTGGAGGACTGCTTCCCGCCCGACTACATCAAGGAGTATGCGGAGAAGAGTCTCGAAAACCTCGGCGTGCCGGTGATCGACCTGTTGCAGTTTCATGTCTGGGAAGACGCATGGGCTCACGACGAGCGGTGGCAGAGGGCGATGGACGACCTGAAGCGCCAGGGCATGATCCGGGCGACGGGCATCAGTGTGAACCGTTGGGAGCCGTGGAACGGTATCGAAACGTTGCGTACGGGTCAGATCGACGCGGTGCAGGTGATCTACAACATCTTCGACCAGGCGCCCGAGGACGCGCTGTTCCCGGTCTGCCGGGAGCGGGACATCGCCGTGATCGCGAGGGTCCCGTTCGACGAGGGGACGCTGACGGGGACGTTGACCATGGACTCGCGATGGCCCGAAGGGGACTGGCGAAACACCTACTTCGTTCCGGCGAACTTGAAGGCGAGCGTCGAACGCGCGGAGCGGCTCCGGCCCGACGTGCCGGCCGAGATGACGATGCCGGAACTCGCGTTGCGGTTCATCCTGTCCGAGCCGACCGTCTCGACGGTCATCCCCGGCATGAGGAAACTTCGACACGTCGAGGCCAACCTGGCAACCAGCGACGCGCCAAGACTCGCCCCGGACCTTCGGGAGCGGCTTCGGGCGCATCGCTGGGATCGGTCGCCGACGGAGTGGTCGCAGTAAGGAGTCGCGCATTCCACCGTCGGGTGGTTCAGGACGAAACACTGGGGTTTCGAGCCGAGACCTCAACCACCCGGCGGTTTTGGGATGACGATCGGAGTTTGGTGGGCGGTGCCCACCCGACAAGAGACCCGGAGAGCCGGGCTTGCGGCCGGGGATCAACCGGGACCGTAGAGATATTCGAGGAGGTGGCGGTTTTCGGCCTCGATCTTTTCGTAGAGGAGCTTGATGACGTCGCCGACCGAGACGACGCCGACGACGTTTTGGTTCTCGTCGACGACGGGCAATTGTCCGACGCGTCGCTCACTCATTTTTCGCATGACTTCGTGGACGTTATCGTCGAGGTCGCAGGTGATGGGGTTGGTGGTCATGACGTTGGCGATGGTGGCGCGGGCGAAATCCTCGCACGAGGAGTCGACGCCTCGCAGGACGTCGCGCTCGGTGAAGATACCGATGAGTCGTCCCTTCTCGTTGAGGACTGGGAGCGAGCCGATATCGTGCTCGACGAGCCGATGGATCGCATCCGAGACGCGGGCCTCGGGGCCGATGTGAACGAGTCGTCGTCCTTTGGCCTTCAGGACTTCGCGAACCTGCATAGGACTACCTCCCGCCAGCCGGTCGGAACCAAGAGGTGAGGGGAGGTTCCCGCCGCGGCGTGGCCTGAAATGGAGACGAGGTGGTTGTCAACGCCTCTCTTCCCTTGATGGTGACAGCTTTTGTCGAGGGTTGCAAAGAATTTCCCGCGACCCATCTCCTGATGTCAAGACTTCATGCACACTGGCGCGGGAGGTGATTTTTCATGAAGGGGGAGAGAGGCGTCGGAGGCCGGCGGTTCATCGAGGCGTACAAGGCGGGGTGGCCGCGTTGGGTGCTTCATGCGTGGATCATGAGGAAGTTGCGCGGGCATTTTTTCCGCATTCAGGTTCAAGGGTTGGATCGGTTGCGGCGTGTCCTCGACGCCGACCCTCGAGGCACATTGTTTCTGGCGAATCATTCGAGCTGGTGGGATTTGTTCCTGGCGCATGGATTGAACGAGTCGATTCCCGTGGATGGCTACGGGATGATGGAGCACTTCAACCTGACGCGGTTTCGGTTTTTTCGACGGATCGGGGCGTTCTCGGTGGATCGGACGGACCCGTTGTCGGTGCGGGGGTCGATCGAATACGCGGCGGGTCTGCTCCAGAAGCCGCGATCGGGCGTGTGGATCTTTCCGCAAGGTCGGATCGCCGGCAATGACGCGAGGCCCTTGCGGTTCCAGGCGGGCTTGCGGGCGCTGGTGTCGCGAGCGGGGGCGGCGCGGGTCGTTCCGGTGGCGCTGCGTTACGAATACTGGCAGGAGGAACGGCCGGAAGCCTTCGTCCGCTTTGGCGAGCCCGTCTGGACGTCTCGAAGCGAGCGAGCCACAATCCTCGCACGCTTGGAACAGCGGCTGACCGAGGAGCTTGACGCCTTGCGAACCGACGTCGTGGCCCAAGCGGCCGATCGGTTCCAGGTCTTGCTTCAAGGGGCCGGGTCCGTGAATGAACGCTACGCGCGCCTGTGTGAACGGATGTTCGGATCCGTGTCGAAAACGACCTGAACGCCGATCCTCGCGATGGTTCGAGTTGGCGAGGAACACGGAGTCTCATGCCGGATGGCCCGGAGACGGCTCGCCGTTCGCGGGGTGGGCCGTGCCCATCCTGCGA
This sequence comes from uncultured Isosphaeraceae bacterium, assembly GCA_964599655.1. Classification (GTDB taxonomy): domain Bacteria; phylum Planctomycetota; class Planctomycetia; order Isosphaerales; family Isosphaeraceae; genus CAZRGV01. The sequence goes on from CAZRGV010000115.1 coordinate 2,887, forward strand.
ACGACGACGGCTCGCGGCGGTTCCGAATCAGACGCGGATCAGGATTTTTCGGGCGCCGGGACGGCTGGCGGCGACGAAGGCGTGTTCGGCGTCGTCGAGTGAGAATTCGGCTTCGATCAAGGGGCGGACGTCCACCTGGCGTTTTCGAAGGGCGGCGATGGCTCTTGGGAATGGCCCGCAGCGCGAACCGACGATCTTGACCTCATGGATCACGATGGGGGAGAGGTCGGCCTGGTAGGAACCGGCGATGGTGGTTTTGAGAACGATCGTGCCGAGCGGCCGGACGAGTCGGAGGGCCGTCGGGAGGCCGGTGGGAGAGCCGGTGGCGTCGACGACGACATCAAAGGAATGTTCCAGCGGTTCGATCCGGTCGAGAAGGCACGGGGTAATTCGTTCGCCGGCGAGATCCAGCTTGGATTGGTGCTTGCCGACGAGGGTCAGGCGGGCGCCTGTGGTCCGAAGGGTCCAGGCGCAGAGGAGACCGAGCTTGCCGTCACCGACGACGGCCACGCGTTGTTCGGGGGTGATGGGGACTTGTTCGAGGATGCGGAACGCGGCGGCGAGCGGCTCGATGAAGACGGCCTCACGGTCGTCGAGCACGTCGGGAATCTCGTGCAAATTGCGGCACGGGACGCGAACGAATTCGGCCATGGCGCCATCGCGTCCTAGGATACCCAGGACGGTGCGATGTGGGCAGTGGCTCGGGTGTCCGGCCAGGCAGGTGGGGCAAGCGTGACACGCGTTGTTGATCTCGGCGGTGACGCGCAGTCCGTCGGGGGTTTCGGCGACGAATTCGTGCCCGAGAATGCCCTGAAAGGCCATGTAGCCGCGGGCGAGCTGCTGATCGGTGTCGCAAATCCCGACCAGGCGGACGCTCAAGACCACCTCGCCGGGCGCGTCGTCGGGCCTTGGGAGGTCGCGTCGGAGCCGGGCGGACGAGCCATCGCAGTAGACACCTCGCATGGAATGGACCTCAAAAGGCGGGAGAAGCAAACGATTTCGAACGAAGCCGCACTGGCGCGAAAAAACGTGGCGCAGCGGAGATTGCCGTTGGCGGGGGAGGAATCTTCGTTGTAAACTCTGTCTCCGCGATTGACCAGACCTCCCCAGCTTGCCTTGGATTCGCCGTTTTTTTTCCAAGAAGCTTGGAACGTGGAAGCGATCCGGCCCGGTCGACGTGTCCGATTCCCGCAGTGGAACTTCCGCCCGAACGTGCTGGTCGTACTGGACTGCCCAGGCCCAGGTCGCGTTCCCGCCAGGCCGACGCGAAGGCCTCACACCCCGACAGGCGAGCGGCACGGTTCGACGTTGTCGAGCAACGCATCCGCCGTGTCCCCTTAGATTCAAGGATTTCGAATGACGACCACGACGATGTCACGGCCCAGATCGGCTTACGTTGCCTGGGGCCCCTTGATCTGGATCGCCGCGCTGCATCTTGGGGCCTTGCTGGCGTTGGTGCCGGCGTTTTTCTCCTGGTCGGGTGTGGCGGTCTGCCTGTTCTTGCACTGGTTGACGGGCGGGATCGGCATTTGCATGACGTATCACCGCCTTTTGACCCACCGGAGCTTCGCGGTGCGTCCGAGGTGGCTGGAGTACGTGATGACGGCCATTGGGTGCGCGGCGTCGGAGGGGGGGGCGATCGGCTGGGTCGCGGATCACCGCCGGCACCACGCGTTCTCGGATCAAGAGGGGGACGTCCATAGCCCGGATCGGAGCTTCGGCTGGGCGCACATGTTCTGGTGGATGACGCCCGACATCACGTCGCGGCACACGCCGGAATACTTGCAAAAGTGGGCGCCCGATTTGATGAAAGATCCGGTTCACCGGTTCTTGAATGCCACACATCTGGTTCCGCAGTTGATCCTGGCGGCCGCGCTGTTCGCGCTGGGCGGCTGGTCGTGGCTGGTCTGGGGCTTCTTCGTCCGGGCGGTCCTGGTGCTTCACACAACCTGGCTGGTGAACTCGGCGAGCCACATCTGGGGCTATCGGACCCACGAGACGCGGGACCATTCGACGAATCTCTGGTGGGTGGCGCTGCTGACCTACGGCGAAGGCTGGCACAACAATCACCACGCCTTCCAGACCTCGGCGAAGCACGGGCTCGACTGGTGGGAGGTGGACATGACCTACCTGGCGATCAAGCTGATGTCGTTGGTCGGCATGGCGCATTCGATCAAGCTGCCCAAGATCAAGGAGCTGAACGAGTCGAAGCAGGCCACGCGTGCCCTGGGAAAACGGAAGAAAAACCGGCGGAGCGACCAGGAGCCGGAGCTGGTCGGGGCGGGCCAGTGAGCGGTTTCGCTCGCAATGGTTCGGTTGGCAAGGGAACACGCCACGACGGCCGGTTCCAATCCAGGGGATGGAACGCGGCCGTCGCGTCGTTGTGCGACGGACGCGCTCCAGGCCGTCGGAGGCGATCCGACTTGCATCGGGCCGGCGTTGCGACCATGATGAAGCACAATCAGCGGCCCTAGCTCAACGGCAGAGCAGGGGACTCATCAGCGTAACCGTGGTGGCGTCGGGGGGTAACCTCCGAACGCGAACCGGGTGAATTGCGGGGAACCTAAACCGTGGCCGGTGTTCCGATCGGGAGCGGCAGGGCAATCCGCAGCCAAGCCTGGCAGGGCAATGGTCGCCAGGACGGTTCAGAGACTAGCGGGGTGAGCCCCAACGATACTCCCCGCCAACGAGCGCCCGGCCTCCTTGGAGGACCGAGCGAGGCGACTCGCCTGTCCGCTCAAAGGAGGATGAGATAGTCCGAGCCCCGTGGAAACGCGGGGGCCCTCGAATCCCTTGGTTGCAGGTTCGAATCCTGCGGGCCGCACTTTGCCGAACCTCGAGACGCGACTCAACGACCGATGGCCTGATTCGGAATCGCCGGGAACCGTGGTCCCTCGCAGCGTGGGCAACGCCCACCGATCTTCGGATTCCGCAAGGAGTTTGGTGGGCGGTGTCCACCCTGCGAGCGACGAGACTTCCAGTGGATTCCGCAGGAGAGCCCTCGCACGCGGAATCCTCACACTTGGCGATGTTTCGAAACAAAGCCGGCAACCTTTTGGGCTGGGTCCTCGTCGCGGTTCTGGGCCTGTCGCACGACGTTGGCGCCTGGCGTGCGTCGGGGGGCTGGCGGGAGCTGTCGAGCGACTGGCCGTTGGCGATTCACGACCACGCGCTGCAGTTTCATAGCTCGACGATCGCGCCGAGGTTTCTGCGACAGTCGTGGACGACCGCGGGCTACGACCCGAGCTTCATGGCGGGTTATCCCAAGAGTCTTCTTTTTCCGCAGTCGGCCACGATGTTCGACGTGGCCGGGTTCCTAACGGGTTCCTACCGGCCGGCGCAAACGTATAAATTCACGATCCTGATCGCGATGAGCCTTCTGCCGTGGCTGGTCGCGTTGGCGGGCTGGCTCTGGAATCTGGGCTCGGGGGCGATCGCGACATCGGTCGCGGCGTTTTTGCTCTACGTCTGGACCGACGGCGGCGGCGCGGGGTTTCCGCTGAACTATGCCCTGTTTGGCATGGTTCCGTACCTGCTGTCCGTTCCGCTGTCGCTGGTGGTGGTCGCTCTGTTCACGCGATACCTGGATCAGGGCGGCGCGGGCCGTTGGCTGGCGGCGACCCTCGCGTCGATCGTGGTGTTTCTGATCCATGTCACCAGCGTGATGCTGCTGGCGCCTGTGGGCCTGGCGTCGTACGTGTTCGCGGTTTGGAACGCGAGGCGAGCGGGGCAGGCATTCCCCGGGTCGAAGCACCTGGGAATCGGGTCAATGCCGGTGCTGGCGGTTGCGGCGAACGCGTTCTGGTGGTGGCCCGCGCTCTGGCTGTTGGAAATGAAAGGATCGAGTTCGTTCGCGTTCGAGCACTCGGAGGAGTCGGTCTGGGGTCGGGTGGCGAGGATCGTGACGTCGGAGGCTCCGATTCAAGGGGTACTGGTGGCGCTGTTGATCCCTGGCCTTGTGGTGCTCGGACGGCGGGACAAACTGGCGGCGATGGGGTTGGGGGCGTTCGCGGCGGTGGGGTTTTTCTGGGGTTACCTAGCGGCCTGGTTTCCCTGGCTGGGGTTTCTTCAGCCGGGGCGTCACACGTATGCGTTCTTCGCGGCGGGGTCGGTGGCGTCGGGAATTTTGCTCGCCGAGTTGCTGTCGAAGCTGCGCGAGGGGTCGGGTCGGCTCGACCTGTGGTTGGGGCTGGGACTCGTGGCGATCGGCCTCCGGCTGTTCGGCCCGAGCGTGGTCGAGTCGGTCGGCGTCCGGTTGGGTCGAGGAGACCAACCGCCGTTTCTGTCGAGCCGGCCGACGCCGCGACAGACCTGGATCGTCGCGACGATCCGCGCGCACTTGAAACCCGGAGAGCGGATTCTTTACGAGGAGAGCGGGACCGACCTTCCCGGTGTGCCCGACCCGTATCAAGGGGGGCGTTACAGCGGTTTGTTGCCTTACATGACGGGCGTGGAGGTGATCGGCGGGCCGTACCTGCGGGTGGCGTTGACCACGAACTTCACGCAGTTCGGCGAGGGGAAGCTGTTCGGAAACCCGGACTGGGATGAGCCGTTTTTTCGAAAATACATGCGGTTGTATGGCCCGGTGGCGATCATTTGCTGGAGCCCCCGGGCGCTGGCGTTTTGCCGGGCCCACCCCGACCTGATCGAGGTTGTGGATTCTCATGCGATCATGCTTCCGGTGTTCGATCCGAGGGAGGGGCGCTGGGTCCGATCGCGGAGCGAGCTATTGTTCGGGCGAATCCGGGGATTTGGGGGAAAAACCATCCGAGGTCAAGCCGAGGTGGTGGCGGAACCTGGGCGGCTTCGGGTGCTTCGCGCGAGCTCCGATGAGCTTGACGGATCGGTGGTGCTGCGGTATCACTCGGTGCCGTACCTGCGAGGCCGACCGCCGGGTGGTCTGGACGCGGTGCGACTGGAAGAGGATCCGGTGCCGTTCTTGACGATCGGCGCCCGATCAACGCCGATGGATCTTCAACTGGACGTCCCACCTTGAGCGACGCCGGATTCGGCCGGCCCGATGGTGCTGGCCAAAGACTCCAAGGAGGGAGCCCGCCGTGCCGGAGACAGTGCCGGGAAATCAAGCCTACGAATACAACATCCACGTTCGACGAGGCGTCTGGATCGTCTGGACCGTGATGATGCTCGTGGCGGCGGTGGTTTACGCCGGCAAGGCGGCCGACGAGCGAAGCGCGTTTGTCCGTTGGCGGCACCAGGTGCTCGAAATTGGCGACGGCGTGAACATCTGGGCCAAATATTACTTTCCGGTCCCGCCGCTTCTGCCGTTGACGCTCTACCCCTTGATGATGCTTCCGCCGGTCGTCGGCGCGGTGGCCTGGTTTGTCATCAAGGTGGCGATGACCACGTGGTCGGCCCTGACGCTGATGACAATGACGCGTGGGAAGGGGCGAGGGTTCCCGCCCTGGACCATCGGCCTGATCTTGCTGCTGGCGCTCCGGCCGATCCTTTCGGACTTGCAGCACGGCAACATCAACCTGCTCATCCTGTTCCTGGTGGTGGCCGCGCTTTCGGCCTGGCAGCGGAAGAAGGATGTGCGGGCGGGCATCCTGCTGGCGCTGGCGATCACCTACAAGGTGACCCCCGCGCTGTTCGTGCCCTATCTCATGTACAAACGATCGTGGCGCGCGGTCGGTTCGACGCTCGTTGGCGTGGCGGTTTTCTTCTTCGTCGTGCCCAGCGTCTTTCTCGGCCCGGCGTTCAACTGGCAATGCCTTCAGAAGTGGCGGCAGAACATCATCAGCCCGTTCGTTGAGGGGGACGTGATTCCGAGCACGCAGGAGGTCAACCAGTCGATGGCCGGCGTGCTGACCCGGCTGCTGACGCAGACGCCCCAGGAAGGTGAGCATCTGAACGGCTATACCGAGCACGACCTGAATCTCGTCTCGTGGGACCCGGAGCATGTCACGATCCTGATCAAGGGGTTGGCGATCGGCCTGGTTTTGCTCGGGGCGTTTGTCTGCCGGACGAAGTCCGGGCGTCGTGACGACCCGCGATGGATCGGTGAGTTTTCGCTGGTGGTGTTGACCATGCTCTTCGTGTCGGAGCGGAGCTGGAAACATCATTTCGTGACGCTCCTGTTTCCCTTCACCTACCTGGTGTACCAGATGGTGGTGGTGCCCCTTCCGAAGCGGGTCCGCTTGACGATCGCGGGCTGGCTGGCGCTCTCGACGCTGTTGATGGCGTCGACGTCGAGCGAGTTGGGCGGGTTGCTGCATGGGGGCGACGGGCACGAGATCGCCCTGTATTTCGGGCTGTTCTTCTGGTCGGGCGTGGCCCTGTACATCCCGACGGCCTGGCGGGTCTGGGTCGACGCGAAACGTCCGGCCGCGTTTGATGAGGCGGCGGTGGCACGCGACGCGGCCATTCCCGCGCCTCATCTCGATCGAAGCGCCTCGGGCGTGCCGAGCACCTGAGCGGTTCGAGAGGAAAACTCTGACGAGACGGCATGTTCACCCTCCTGAATGGAGTCGGGATGGGTGGGCATGACCGTCGCGTTTTCGTTCGCGGGGTCGCTCGCCTCGGTTCCCTTGGTGGGAAAATTTTCCGGTTTTGCTGGTGATGCGGGCCATGCAACGCCGATAACCGTAACGACTGCTCGAATCGTCGAGGGCGCCGTGGAGGTTCCGAAGACGAGGAGCCTCGGCCCGTCCCTCTCCGAGCCGCGAGCGGGCGGGAGTTCCGCCGTTCGCCCCCTCGACAGGTTGAGATTCCGATGGGCAGGGGGTTCTCCCTCGACCTGCTGTTGGCCAAGGAGGGCCGATGAAACCGAACGATTCGACCGCCCGTCCTCGATTGCGTCGCAAGCCCGCCGTCGAGTCGCTGGAAACGCGACAGCTCCTCACGGGAGGCGCGGGCAAC
>CAZRGV010000115.1:9776-12546 GCA_964599655.1 uncultured Isosphaeraceae bacterium
ATTGCCGCGGGGCAAATCGCCCAGGTCGGAGGCACGACCTCCATCCCGTTCACGATCAACGAGGCGAACTTCACGCTGCCACGGCATCGCGTCGCGCTGGGGATCGACGTGGCACCGGCCAGCAATTCGTCGATCCAGCCGTTGATCTCGTCGGTGACGAACCCGCACGGCAATCTCGTCGATCAGGCGTTCCACTCGATCTACAACCCGCATCTTTCGCGGGGCGCGGTCGCGGCCGGCGCGGGCAGCTCGGCGGTCATCGCCCCGGTGGGATTCCGCCCGCATCAGGCGAACGTCCCGAGCGACTATCAGGTCAAGGTCTCCGCCGAGAACAACACGAGCGGGAATTTGCTGGTTGGCTTCTACTTGCCGGGGGACGCCAACGGCGATGGCAAGGTGACCATTCAGGACTTGCAGTTGATCCGGAGCGAAATGGGGGCCGTTGCGGGTGACAGCCGCTACTCGTTCGACGCCGACACGAATCGGGACGGGCGAATCGGCAAGATCGACCTGGCGATCGCCCGGCAGAACCTGGGGGTTTCGACCACCATCAAGCCCTTGATCACGTCGAACCTCGACCCGGCCTCCGACAGCGGAGCGCAGGATCGCGTCACGGCGATTCGAGACGCCCACTTCACGGGAACCGCGTCGGCGGGGGCCAAAATTACGTATCACGAAATCAACAACAAGACGCCGGACGTCACGACGACCGCCGACGCGCAAGGGAACTACAGCATTACGGTTCCGCTCGGCAATGGGCTGAACCAGTTCCAGGTCACGTCGACCGACACGTTCGGCCAGACCATCAGCGGCCAGATCGCGGGGGTCACGTACAACCCGATCATCGCGACGCTGGCGCCCGAGGCGAACGGAATCACGGCCACGAAGTGAGGCGGTTGGCGGACGGATTCCACGGGGGCGACAGCCGATCAGGAGTCGGCCGGCGCGGCGGTCGCTGGCGAATCGCTCTCAAAACCAAGGGCCCGGCGGATCGCGTCACGCGCCGCCGGGTCCGGGTCGTTGCGGTGCAGGCGGAGCGCCTCGAAGGACTCGGGCGTTCCGATCCGACCGAGCGCCCAGGCCGAGGCCCCCCGGATCACCGGATCGTCGTCGTCGAGCCGGGCGATGAGGGACGAGATCGCGGAGCGCTCTCGGCGCTCGCCGAGGATCAGGGCGGCATTGCGAAGCAGGCCGGAGCGTTTGGCGCGGGCCATCGCGGTGCCTTTCAAGCGGCGACGGAACTCCGAGGGATCGGCGTCCAGCCATTCGATGAGATCGGGGGACGACCAGCCGGGCCTGGGAGCGAACTCGGGCTGGCTGGACGGAGGGGCCTTGCGATTCCAGGGGCAAACCTCCTGGCAGACGTCGCAGCCGAAGGCCCAGCCGTGGAGTCGATCGGCGAACCCGTCGGGAATCGGCCCCTTGTGCTCGATGGTCCAGTAGCTGATGCACTTTCGGGCGTCGAGCTGATAGGGGCCGGCGAAGGCGTCGGTGGGGCAGGCGTCGAGGCATCGGGTGCAGGTTCCGCAGTAGCCTTTCTCCAGGGGCTGGTCGTACGAGAGCTCGATGTCGACCAGCAAGGCGCCGAGCAAGGTGTAACTGCCGAGCGTCCGGTCGATGAGCATCGAGTTCTTGCCGATCCATCCGAGACCGGCGAGCCGTGCGAAATCCCGTTCGAGCAAGGGGGCGGTGTCGGACACGGCGCGGCCCCGGACGCCGGGCGATTCGGTTTCGAGCCAGCGGAGCAAGCGTTCCAAACGGCGCCAGAAGAGCTCGTGATAATCGGTCCCTCGGGCGTAACGGGCCACCTTGCCTCGCGTCGGACCGGTCGCCTCGTCGGTGTCGGGATGACGGTAGACGATCGAGGTCACGACGAGGGAGCGGACGCCTTCGAGGATCGCGTTGGGATGCGCGCGCGCTTGGCGCTGACGGTGCAGATACGCCATTCCCGAGGCGAATCCCCGGCTCAACCATTCCTCGTAATAGCCGAACCCGGCGGGCATGACGGCGGGGGCGATGCCAACCTGGTCGAACCCGAGGCGCGCGGCCTCGGCCTTGAGCCGGTCGGTCAACTCCGAGACCGAGAGGGACGGCACGGGGGATCGCTCCGAGGCACGCGGCGGATTCGGCGGCTCAAAGACCCGAGGTCGCGGCCGATTGGAGGGCGATCGAATCCTTGACGCCCAGATTCTCGTAGATTTGCCGGGTGGCGTCCGACTTGTTGAGGGTGTAGAAGTGAATTCCGCGGACGTGGTTGTCCAGCAGGTCGCGACACTGCTCGGTGGCCCAGTGGATGCCCACCTTGGCGACGGCCGAGTCGTCGTCGCCGCATCGGAGAACGGCCTTTTGCAACCGGGCGGGGAAGCGGGCGCCCAGGGCCAGCTCGGCCATTCGAATCATTCCGGAACGGGTCGAGACGGGCATGATGCCCGCGAGGATGGGCACGTGGATGCCGGCCAGCTCGCAACGCTCTCGAAAATCATAAAAGTCGCGATTTTCGAAAAAGAGCTGGGTGCAGATGTAATCGGCCCCCGCGTCGACCTTGCGTTTGAGGTAGTCCATTTCCTTGAGGCGGTTCGGGCAGCCGGGATGCCCCTCGGGGAAGCCAGCGACGCCGATGCCAAAGCCCCGAGCGCCGGGCTTCGTTCCGTGGCTCTTGATGAACCGGACGAGGCCGTCGGCGTACTGGAAGGCGTCACGAGAGCGATCGTAATCCGGCATGTCGCGAGGCGGATCGCCGCGAAGAGCGAGGATGTTCTCGATGCCGGAC
>CAZRGV010000115.1:12647-20044 GCA_964599655.1 uncultured Isosphaeraceae bacterium
GGTCGTGGGTTCGCTCCCGCGTCGAGCCGCCGGCGCCGTAGGTCACCGAGACGAACGAGGGGCGTAACTCCTGAAGTCGCTCGATGTTGGAGAAAAGTTCCTCCCAGTCCTTGTTGTGCTTTGGGGGGAAGAACTCGAAGCTGAAGGTCGTGGGATTTTGCTGAAAGATGTCCTGAATGTGCATCGAGGTGGCCTCGCTCCGCGGAACTGTCGCCGGGAATCGCTGGCGTCGCGGCCTCGGCTCGAACCGTCCGGCAGCGCTGTGGAAGCATTGTCGCGATTACCGGGGTTGGAAGCAACCGGAGCAGCGCAGAATCGACCGCGCCGCGGTCTGGAATGATCCATTCAGGCAACGCCCGTTCGAGGACAAAGGGCCTCGATTGGGCAGTTTCCGCAGCGTGGTCGAAGCGCCTGGCAGACCTGTCGGCCGTGGTGGATCATGCGATGGCTGAAATCGATCCAGGAGGAACGCGGGAGCAGGTCCATGAGGTCGGCTTCGATCCGCTCCGGGTCGTTGGCGTCGGTCAGGCCGAGGCGATAGGAGAGGCGCTTGACGTGCGTGTCGACGACGACGCCGGAGGGGATTCCGAAGGCGTTGCCGAGCACGACGTTGGCCGTTTTTCGACCCACGCCGGGCAAGGCCGTGAGGGCGTCGAGATCGGCGGGAACCTCTCCGCCGTGGTTCTCGACGAGCGCTCGGGCCATTCCGATCAGGTGCCGCGCCTTGGCCCGGAAAAACCCGGTCGAGTGGATCAAGGATTCCAGCTCGGCCGGATCGCACTCGGCGAGCGATCGGGCATCGGGATAGCGGGCGAAGAGCGACGGAGTGACCTGATTGACGCGTTCGTCGGTGCACTGGGCCGAGAGAATCGTGGCCACGATCAACTGAAAGGCGTCGCGATGGTCGAGCGCGCAACGGGCTTCGGGATAATGCCGGGCCAGGGCCTTGTTCAGGCGGCGGGCCCGTCGTTTCGGGTTGGAACCGGAACGGGCGGGTTGGCTCATGAATGGGGTCTCTCCGGGAGTTCGGGGCCGGGCCTGGTCGAGAGAGCCGGCTCCGGATCGCGCGAGGAGGGAGGGGTTGTCGCCCTCGTCGGCTGTTCTACAATAGCCCAACCTTCCAAGGGATTCCGGATCTTCGGTCGGCTTCGTCTCCTGGACGGATTGTACACCGTCGATTGCTCGCGCCGCCTTCGAGCGATCCACGAACATGGCGTCTCTTGAAACGACCTCCCACGGCGGGTTGATCGGGCCCGACCCTGGCTTCGGGACTTGCGGTCGTCCTGGCAAGGTCGGACTCATCCCTCGCGAGGTTCGGTTTCATGCACGACTTCGACCCGCGCGACTTCCAACCCGTCACCCGGCTGTTTCCGTTGCCGGGGGTGGTCATGTTTCCCCATGTCGTGCTTCCGTTGCATATCTTTGAGCCTCGCTACCGCCAGATGACCCAGGACGCCCTGGCAAGCGATAAGCTGATTACGATCGTTCAGGTTCGTCCGCAGGGGACGGTCACGGAATATGGGGAGCCAGAACTGGAGACGGTGGGATGCCTCGGGCGCATTCTGAACCACGAGCGCCTGCCGGACGGCCGCTTTAACTTCTTGCTTCTGGGCCTGAAGCGCGTGCGGTTGATCCGTGAGCTCGAGGTCAGCACGCTGTATCGACAGGCGGAGATCGAGATTCTCGAGGACGAAATCTCCGAGGAACCGGACGAGCCGAGACGCTCGGAAATGACCCGATTGTTTCGATCGCTGCATCCGCCCGATCCGGATCTGGCGGACCTGCTGAATCGCGATCTTCCGCTGGGCGTGCTGAGCGATATCCTGACGCACGCGCTGGGTCTGCCGCCGTCGATGAAGCAGGCGTTTCTGGAGGAATCGAACGTGGATCGGCGCGCGCGGGCGTTCACGCAACTGCTTCGTCAACTGACGAGCCGTGTGGATCGGGCCTCGCGCGGTCCGCATCCGTTTCCGCCGCCGTTCAGCTTGAACTGAAAGTTCGACCGCGAGCGCTTGATTCTCGGCGTTGATCGGTTTACAATCCCCCACGAGTGTTCTGACGGAACTTCTGATTTCTCTTTACTTTAGAAATCTTTCGAGGACTCCGATGGTCGATGGACCGCGACCCGAGGGCCGCTCTTCGGCCTACAACGGGGTTCCGACCCTGGATATCGACGACGACGAGACGCCTCCGTCGGCGGAGGCGTCGCCGGTCGACCACGATCGGATTCGAAGGGCGGTGCGTGAGATCCTCCTGGCGGTGGGGGAGGACCCGGATCGGGAGGGGTTGCTGGAAACGCCCGACCGCGTGGCTCGCATGTACGCGGAGATGTTCCAGGGGCTTCACGACGACCCCGGCCGCTACCTTTCCAAGACGTTCACCCAGCCGTACGACGAGATGGTCGTGGTTCGGGACATCCCGTTTTCGAGTTTTTGCGAACACCACCTTCTTCCGTTCACGGGGAAGGCCCACGTGGCCTACGTTCCGAACGGGCAGGTGGTCGGGCTGTCGAAGATTCCGCGAGTGATCGAGTCGCTGGCGCGTCGTCCTCAGCTTCAGGAGCGTTTGACGCAGGAGGCGGCCGAGCTTCTGATGACCCGGCTCGACGCGCGCGGCGTCGGCGTCGTGATCGAGGCGACTCACAGTTGTATGAGCATGCGAGGGGTCCGGAAGCCGGGCAGCTCGATGGTCACCAGCGCGATGCTGGGTCTGTTCCGGGAGCGGCACGCGACCCGCGCCGAATTCCTGTCGCTCATTCACGCGGGCCGGCCGTGAGCCCGGGCGCGATCGGGGTAACGACGTTGCCGATGCTGGCCGACTTCGCAATCCGGCTGGCGAGCGGTCTGGCCTTGATGCTGGTGGTGGCGCCCTGGCGCTGGATACCGCCGAGCTTCTTCCGGACGCACTGCGTGGTGATCCTGGGCCTGCTCGTGCTGGGGATCGTCGATGAGTGCTGGGTCTCGCTTGGGGCCGGGCCGTTGAGTCTGACGGTCACGCTGGCGGTTCTGGCCTACGTGGGCTCAGTGGTCTGGGGTCTGGGGCTTCCGAAAGTCGGGGTTCCGGTCAGCGGGTTGATGGTCGCGGTGGGCGTCGGGCTCCTGATCTGGGGCTCCTGGGACGCTCGACCGGCGCTCTGGGGATTGAACACGGCGGGCCGGCTGGCGTCGAGCCTCCTGCTCGGTTCGACGCTCACGGCGATGCTTCTGGGGCATCATTATCTGAACACGCCAACGATGTCGATCGCGCCGCTGCGTCGATTTGTAGGGATCAGCGCGATGAGCCTGGTCGCTCGGGCGGGTCTGGGAGCGCTGGGCCTTTGGCTCTGGGTTTCGGGAACCGTGGGAGGCGGCTCGACGGTCTGGTCGTCGATCCTGTTCCTGGGCATGCGATGGGGCATGGGGGTCGCGGGACCAGCGTTGGCGACGTTTCTCGCGTGGAAGACCGTGCAAATCCGTTCGACGCAGTCGGCGACGGGGATTCTCTACATCGCGATGACGCTGGTTCTCTTCGGCGAGCTGACAGCCCTGATCCTGTCGAGGACGGTCGGCGTGGTTCTCTGACGTGGGGGAGGCGGAATCGTTCGGCCTGCGATAAAATGGGGTTTTCGCGCCGGGCTCCGGGCGAAATTCCCCGTTCGTCGTTGTCATGAAGAATTCCCGATGGAACTGACGTTTGAGTGTCCGAACTGTGAGTCGGTGGGGCGGGTCGACTCGGTCGAGACCGCGACGGAGGCCGTGTGCGCGCGTTGCGGCCACCGTCGAGAGCTTCGCGGCTCGGCCATCGACGCGGGCGAGCTGGTGGGCTGTCCCTGGTGCGCGACGGAAGATCTTTACATTCAGAAGGACTTCCCGCACGGGCTCGGGCTGACGATCGTGCTGACGGGCTTCGCCGTGAGCACGGTGTTCTGGTACTGGTTCATGCCGATTTCGGCCTTCGCGGTTCTTCTCCTCACGGCGGCGCTGGACGTGGTCCTCTACTACCTCGTGCGGGATGTCACGATTTGCTACCGTTGCCTGAGCCAGTACCGTGGTGCGGGGTCGAATCCCGGGGGTCGGTTCGCGCCGTTCGACCTCGCGATCGGTGAGCGGTATCGCCAGGAGCGGTTGCGGATCGAGGAACTGCGGTCTCGCCAGGGGTCGGCGGGTGGTCTGCCACCCGGCTGAGCAAGCGTCGAGAGGTTTTCGTGAGGATCTCCGCAGGGAGATCGAGGTCGCGGCCAGCACGTGGACGAGCAACGCGCGCGAATTCATGATGATCTTCGAGGATTGATCGAAGGCGAGCTGCTTTTCGAACCCCTCGAGCGTGCCCCGTACGCCTTCGACGCGGGCCTTCGCGAGATCGACCCGCTGGGTGTGATCGCGCCTCGAACCGAGGCCGACCTCGTGACGCTCGTGCGATTCGCCGCCGAACAGGGCCTTCCCTTGCACGCGAGAGGAGCGGGCACCGGCCTGAACGGAGGCTGCCTCGGATCGGGCCTGGTGATCGACTTCAGCCGGCACTTCCGACGCGTGATCGAGATTCGGGCCGAGAGCGTGGTGGTGCAGTCGGGCGTGGTGCTCGACGTTCTGAACGCCCAGCTCAGCCCGATGGGGCGTCGGCTCGCGCCTGACCCCGAAGGTTCCGAAGCGCACACGATCGGCGGGATGATTGGCCTGGACGCCTCGGGGCCTCGCTCCTTGCGTTATGGGTCGATGTCCGACCATGTGGAGCGACTCCGCGTGGTGTTCGCCAACGGAGAGGTCGCCGACCTGGGACGGGAGCCTCGGCCCCACGAGTCCACCGATTCCGGGTCGTTCCGGGAGAGCGTGGTCCGCCGCCTGGGTGTGCTGATCGACCGCAACGCGGACCTCGTCGCGAGCCGCGGAGAGCGCTGCTTGAGAGGGCGGGCCGGTTACGCGCTCGAAGGCGTCGCGTCTCCCGAGGGACTCGACCTGTCGAAGCTGATCGTCGGGTCGGAGGGCACGCTCGCGCTGGTCAGCGAGGCGACGCTTCGCACCGTGCCGATTCCGATCGCGCAGGGGGTGATCGTGCTGCCGTTCGCGCGGCTTCTGGACGCGGCGGAAGCCACGCTGGCGTGTCTGGAAGCCCGCCCCGCCGCTTGTGAGCTGCATGACTGGCGGACCTTGAGCCTGGCTCGGGACGTGGATGACGCCCTTCGAGCGGTGATTCCAGAATCGGCCGAGGCGGCTCTGATCGTCGAGTTCGAGGGGGATGATCCGGTGGACGTGAACCACCGGCTTCGTGCGTTGGGGGACCGCCTGAACCGCTCGGGCGCTCTGACCGACGAGCCGTCAATCCTCACGCGGCGGGCCGAGGCCGAGCGGCTCCTGCGACTGAGGCAACTGGTCAACCCGCAGCTCATGCGGCTTCGCGGGCCGTTGCGTCCCTTGCCGTTGCTCGACCGGCTGGTGGTTCCACCCGCAACGCTCCCCGAGTTCCTCTCGCGCCTTCAGAACCAGTTGAAGTCGCAGGGCGTGAGCTGGACACTCGATGCCCGAGTCGGCGAGGGCCGGGTGCACGTCTGGCCCTTCGTCGATCTGGCCGATCCCGGCGACCGCGTTTTGCTGGAATCGCTCGCGGAACGGGTGCGAGACACGGCGATCGAGTTCGGCGGGCTGGCGTCGGTCGGCCACGGGCCGTCGAGACTGACCACGCTGCAACGCCAGCAGGGCCCGCTGTTTCCTGTCCACCGCGAGGTCAAGTACACCTTCGACCCGAACAACCTGCTGAATCCGGGTCGAATCGTGGAAGACGCGCCCTCAACGACGTCTTGGCCGTTGAAGTCGATGCCGCCCTCGACCCCCGACGACCCCCAGGCGATTTCGCTGCCCGTACTCGACATGTCGCTTCGATGGGTGGAACGGGATCGGGCCGAGCAGATCGCGGCGTGCAATAGTTGCGGCGTCTGCCGGTCGCAAGAACCGACCCTCCGCATGTGTCCGACGTTTCGGGCCTCGCATGCCGAGGCCGCGACGCCGAGAGCCAAGATCAACCTGCTCCGGCAGATCGCCTCGGGCTTTCTCGACCCTCGGCTCTGGGGCACCGAGGAGTTCAAGGCCAACGCCGATCTCTGCGTCCACTGCGACCTCTGCGCCTCGGAGTGCCCAGCCGGCATCGATGTTTCGTCGCTGATGCTGGAGGCCAAGGCGGCCTATGTCGAGAATCACGGACTCCCGCCGGATGACTGGATGCTTTCGAGGATCGACGTGTGGTCGTCGTGGGCCAGCCGATTCCCGATCGCCTTCAACGCGTTGATGAACAGCAAGACGGCCCGGTGGGTCCTCGAACGCGCCCTGGGTCTCTCACGATTTCGACAGCTTCCCCGCGCGCATCGCGGGTCGTTCGTCCGACGGGCGGAACGGCTCGGCCTGACACGTCCCCGGCCTCGGGAGCCCGGCCCTCGCGTCGCCTATTTCCTCGATATCTTCGCCAACCACTTCGATCAGGAACTGGCCGAAACCGTCGTGGCGCTGCTTCAGCACGCGGGCGTCAACGTCTACGTGCCGAAGGCGCAACGCGGTTGCGGCATGCCGGCGCTGGTGGCGGGCGATCTCCAGCATGCGCGCGACCTCGTGCTCTCCAACCTTCGCGTGCTCGGCAACGCGGTTCGGGACGGCTACACGGTGGTTTGCTCCGAGCCGACGGCCGCCCTGATGCTCCGTCGCGAGGCCCTCCGGCTGACTGACGACCTCGACGCGTCCCTCGTGGCCGAGAACACCATGGATGTCGGACAGTACCTCGCGGGCCTCCTCGCTCGAGGCCACGTCTCGCGCCCGGAGCAGCTCATCCATGCCCGGGTGGGCTATCACCAGCCGTGCCACCTGCGAGCGCTCGGCGTCGGCACGCCCGGCCTCGACCTGATCCGGTCAATCCCCGGCCTCGAGGTTGAGTTCATCGACCGCGGCTGTTCGGGCATGGCGGGAACCTTTGGCATGACCGCCCGGCACTTCCGGCCCTCGCTTCGGGCCGGTCGGGGCCTGTTTCGACGCCTCGGTGACGACGACCTGAAGCTCGGCTCGACCGAATGCGCCGCGTGTCGCTTGCAGATGGAGCAGGCGATCGAGAAACGGACGCTCCATCCGCTGAAACTGCTCGCTCTGGGCTATGGACTCAATCCCGCGCTCCGACGCCACCTGACCGAGCCGAAGCCTCCGAGGCGAATCTCCTGAAGGCGTCCAAGGGACGTCGGGTGGCACTGGTGGCCTGTCCACCAGTGTCTTCATCGATTGTGCAGAGCACTGGTGCACCAGCCACCAGTGCCACCCAGAAATGACCTCTTATCCCAATGCCTGAATGCCAACCACCCCCACCAAGCACTAGTGAACAAGCTACGAGTGCCACTCATGAAATGGCCTCCTACGAGTACCACCCACCCCCACGGTCGGGTGGCACTGGTG
>CAZRGV010000116.1:0-13741 GCA_964599655.1 uncultured Isosphaeraceae bacterium
GCACTGGTGGCTAGTCCACCAGTGCTCCGAGTGGTCGAGGAAGAGACTGGTGGACAAGCCACCCGTGGCACCCAACCGGAGGGGCCGCCGAACCACCCACGGTTCAGTGGATGGGTTCGGCATCCAGGCACCGTGGATTTTGCGCAAAACGATTGTTCCGTTTTATTTCCGTCGCATCCTCAAGACCCGCGAGATGGCCGAGGGCCTGCGGATTCCCTCCGACATGGAACCGAAACCCGGTCGCGAGGCCCGCGACGAGGCCGAAGCCCTTCGCGCCGCCAACGCCCGTTTCGGGGCGGCACCAACCGTGGCGACGCATCCGATTTTCGGTCCGTTCACCAAGGACCAGTGGACTCGCTGACACGCGATCCAGTCGGCGCATCAACTCCGTTTCGCCTGGCCCCTCGCGGCGACTCCGCCGCACGCCCACGAGTCCGATCCGCCCAAAAATGCATGACGGCAGGGACGCTCTGGCTTCCGCCCGGCGGAATGTCGAATTAGAATTCAAACGGAGGGTGTCGGAGATACGGTCGAGTTCGAGGGGACGATCATGACGACGGACCACCCACGCGCTGGGGTTCTGGCGATCCTGGCGCTGGCGCTGGTCGGGGCTGGTGAGCCGCCGAACGCGGAACGGCCGGTTTCGTCGCCGTCGTTCGTCAACGACGTGATTCCGGTCCTGACTCGACTCGGCTGCAACTCGGGCAACTGCCACGGCAAGCTCGCCGGCCAGAACGGGTTCAAGCTCAGCCTTCGAGGGTTCGCCCCCGAGCAAGATCACATCGCCATCACCCGCGACGCCTGGGGCCGCCGCGTCACCAAGAGCCGGCCTCGCGAGAGTCTCCTGCTGGCCAAACCCTTGATGCGCGTGCCGCACAAGGGCGGGCGCCGGCTTTCGCTTGGGACGGCCGAGTACGCGACCTTGCTCGCCTGGATCGCCTCCGGCGCCCCCGGACCAACCGGCCAGGAGCCGGCCGTCACGAAGCTCGACGTTCAGCCGTCGGCCGCGACCTACGAGCCCGGGACGTCGCGGAACCTGACCGTGATCGCCTCGTATTCCGACGGCCAGACGCGAGACGTGACGTCGCTCGCCCTGTTCAAGTCGAACGAGGAAGGGCTGGCCGAGGTCGACGAGTTTGGCAAGGTCAAGGCTCTCCGCCCCGGCGCGACGGCCATCATGGCGAGCTTTCAAGGGGAGGTCGCGGTTCACGTCGTGACGATTCCCTACAACCAGACCATCGACCCGACCGTCTATGAGGAAAGGGCCAACCTCATTGACGACCACGTGATGGCCAAGCTCCGGGAAATTTGTCTGGAGCCGTCGCCTCCTTGTGACGACGCCACGTTTCTCCGTCGCGTTCACGTGGATTTGACCGGCACCCTGCCCGATCCCGACGAGGTCGTCGCGTTCCTCGACGACAACGACCCGCACAAGCGGACGAAGCTCGTGGACCGTCTGGTCGAAAGCCCGGCGTTTGTCGATTACTGGGCGATGACCTGGGGCGAGCTGTTCCAGAACCGCCTCGAGCGCGACCAGGACAAACGAGGCCGAAAGGGCGTTCGCGGGTTTGCCCACTGGATTCGACAGCAGGTGCGGGAAAACCGGCCCTGGGACGAGGTTGTCCGGGCGATCCTCACCGCGAAGGGCCCCTTGAGCCTGGAGCCGGCCGGCGGCTACTACCTGGTGAATCGCCGCCCCGAGGACCTGGCCGAGGCCGCCTCGCACGCCTTCCTCGGCACGCGAATCCAATGCGCCAAGTGCCACAATCACCCGCTCGAACGGTTCACGCAGGACGATTATTACGGCATGGCCGCCTTCTTCACACGGCTGAAGCTCGACGAGCCGCCAACCGATCAGGGGCCGGTGGTCGCGGTGGGTGTTCCCGGACGTCGAGGCCGTCGCAAGGGCGCCGCCACCGACGCGGAGAAGGTTGGCATCACCCAGCCCCGCACCGGCGCGTTTCTTCCGCCCCGGCCGCTCGACCGGACCGAGGTCCCGCTGGCCGACGGACAAGACCCTCGCGAGGCGCTGGCCTCGTGGATGACCTCGACCGAGAACCGTCTTTTTGCCCGCGCCATCGTCAACCGAATCTGGAAACAGTTCTTCGCCGTCGGTTTGGTCGAGCCGGTCGATGACCTCCGCGCCACCAACCCGGCCTCGAACGAGCCGCTGCTCGACGCCCTCTGTGACGACCTGATCGCCCACAAGTACGACCTGAAACACCTGATGCGCCTGATTCTGACCTCGCGCGCCTACGCCCTGTCGTCGGAACCTTTGCCGGGCAACGCCGCGGACCGCAAGTTCTTCTCGCACTACTACCCGCGACGCCTTCCCGCTGAGGTGCTGGCCGATGCCCTGACTCGGGCCACCGGCGTCCCCGAGCCTTACGAAGGCTACGCGGTCGGTTTGCTCGCGGTGCAGCTTCCCGACCCCAAGGTCCGCAACGACTTCCTGGACACCTTCGGCCGTCCCGAGCGAATCACCCCCTGCGCCTGCGAGCGAACGGGCGAGGTCACCATGCCGCAGGTGCTCCGCCTCATGAACGGCGAGAACCTCAACCGCCGCATCGACGACGCCAATGGCCGGCTCCAAGCCCTTCTGAAATCAAGCCGGTCCGACCGCGAAATCGCCGAGTCGCTGTTCCTGACCACCCTCGGCCGCCGTCCGACCGACGAGCAATGGCGGGCCGTCGAAAGCGCGCTGGCCGGCAGCCCCAGCGCCCGGACAGCCGTCTTCCGCGACCTGCTCTGGGCCCTGGTCAATTCCAAGGAGTTCCTGTTCGGGCATTGAGGTGAACGTGTCCCACCTACACAACCACAACGCGGGTTGGAACTCATGGATCTCGGCTGACCCTCGCCGGGTTCGAGCCCGGTCGTTTCCGGCGTTCGAATCCTTGCGCATGCTTATCCGCGACAAGGATTGTGGTACCATCCTCGCCCAGGGCGAGCCTGGAACCGACATCGAGCCCTCTGAGGGAAACCTCCACATCCGGCCGGAGGCCGTGGCTCGCGACGTTCTTAAGGTAATCGGCGGTACCGACACGCGCCCGGACAAGGGAACCCGGAACCGGGTTGAGTTCGTCGGTCGCGCCGGCCAGGCCGTCAAGGACGCCGCCCGGATCGACCCGGCTCCCAGGCCAGGCCACAAAATCCTCAAGGATCGCTTTGATTTTTACGCGGGGTCGCGAGGCGCGACGCGACAGGACGAGACGAACCTTGACACAAGGAAAGGGCCGCCGCCATGTTCCGCCTTTTGCTCGGTCCGCCACGACGCCGTTGCGATGGCCTGACCCGCCGCGACTTCCTCCAGGTTGGCGGCCTGGGCCTGGGCTCGCTCGCATTGCCGGCCTTGCTCCGCCAGGAGGCCCGAGCGGACGGGACCGCAACCCAGGGCCCGGCCTCGACCGCGACGGCACGCTCGGTGATCCTCGTTTACCTCGGCGGCGGCCTCTCGCACCACGATAGCTTCGACCCCAAGCCCGACGCGCCCGACGAGGTGCGAGGCCAGTATTCGGCCATCGCTACCCGCTTGCCCGGCGTCCAGCTTGGCGAAAAGCTGCCGATGCTCGCGGCCCTCAACGACCGGTTCGCGATCCTCCGCTCGGGCACGCACGGCAACGACCACCACGAGACGGCGACCAACTGGGTGCTCTCGGGCCGGTTCGGCTCCCCCTTCGGCGATTACCCGGCCATCGGCGCCGTCGTCTCGCATGAGCTGGGCTATCGAGGGCCCATGCCCCCGTATTTCGCCGTCCCTCGCAACCCCTCTTTCACCTGGGAACTGGGCAAGAGCGCCTTTCTCGGCGGCCGTTACGAGAGCTTCAAGACCGGCGACCCCAACGACCCGAACTTCCGCGTTCAAGACATCACCATCCCCGAGAACGTTCGAGGCGATACCGCCCGTCGCCAGTCGCTTCGCGACGCCGTCGACGGACTGGCCCGGCAGGTTGAGGCCGATGACCAGCTTCGGACAATGGACGAGTTCTACGGTCGGGCCCTGGATCTGGTCCTCTCTTCCGAGGCCCGTGTCGCCTTCGACATCCATCGGGAGGATCCTCGTCTCCGGGACCGCTATGGCCACAACACCACCGGCCAGTCGTGCCTGCTCGCCCGTCGCCTTGTCGAGGCCGGTGTTCGGTTCGTCACCGTCAACAGCGGCGGTTGGGACCACCACGCCAAGATCTTCGAGAGCCTCGACCGCCGCTTGCCCGAGCTCGACCAGGCCCTTTCCGCCCTGATCGGCGACCTCGACGCGCGCGGCCTGCTCGACTCGACCCTCGTCGTCGCCATGGGTGAGTTCGGACGCTCTCCCAAGGTCAACAAGGACGCCGGCCGCGATCACTGGGGTCACGTCGCCAGCCTCGTCTGGGCCGGCGGAGGCGTGCGGGCCGGCCGCGTCGTCGGCCGCACCGACGACCAGGGGGCCTACGTCGCTGAACGCCCCGCCCGACCCGCCGACGTCGCCGCCACCATCTACAAGGCCGTCGGCGTGGATCCCTCGGGCTACCTCGTGACTCCCGAAAACCGCCCCGTGCAAATCCTCGACGACGGCGCGCCCATCAACGAGCTTTTCTCCTGATCCGACCGTGTCCTGGAACCTCGTCTGTTGTCATGAATATCTTCAAAAAGATTGACAACTGGCTGGAGCGCGTCGGCGCCTTGCCGCCGATGCTCGACGAGTCGTTCCGCCGGCCGATCGCCCCTCTCTCGGCCGAGGGCATCCGCACCGAGGGCATGGTCGAGCTGGTGGAGAGGCTTCGAGCCCTCTGGCTGAGCCTCCGCGTGCGAATCCGGCCCGGAGCGTCGATCGACGCGGTCGAGGCGTTCGAAACGCGATACGGCGTGCGCCTGCCGCAAGACCTCGTCGACTACTTCCGCCTGATCGATGGCATGGAGGACACCGACCACGACGAGTGGGCGGCGCGTTTCCATGCGATTCACGCTCTCAAGTGCCTTCCCGAGGCGCTCGCCGAGCGCGGTGAGACCCTCGACGATCTTGAAATCGCCCCCTTGCTCCGCGACCCGCAACGCTACTTCGTGCTCGTCGACGTCCTGATTTGCGACCGTCTCATCGCCGTGAAGCTGGGCCCCGACCGCCGTGCCAGCGACAGCCCGATTGTCTGGATCCATGACGATCGGTTCGGCCTGATGGCCCACTCGTTCTCGCAGTTTCTGGCCGATTATCTCAAGAATCAAGCGATTCTCGTTTTGGAATAAATCATTGATATGACGAAAATGATCGCAACAGCACGGTTTTGTCTGTTCCTCTTGATGGTTTCCTCGCCGTGCGTTCCCGCCTTCGCCGACGACACTCCGGTCCGCTACGGCCAGGACGTCGTACCGTTCCTCGATGAGTACTGCATCGCCTGCCACGACGACGGCTTCGAGACCTCCGACCTGTCGGTGCATAGCATCGAAGCGATGCTCAAAGGGGGCCGTCGAGGCGCCGCCATCGTGCCCGGCAAGGCGTCGGAGAGCCTCCTGATTCAGTTCCTCAAGGGGGAAAAGCAGCCGCAGATGCCCCCGAAAACGTCGATACCGCTCGACCAGATCGCCCGTCTCGAAGCCTGGATCAACCAGGGGGCGAAGGCCGACGAGGCCGACCTTGCCGCCGTGGCTTCCCGACGCGAGGAGGCTCGCAAGGCCGCCGAGAACGAGGCGGCCGCCTTCGCCTCGGACGCCCCGCCGCCCGTCACCTCGATGGCCTTCTCTCCCGATGGCAAGAGCCTGGCCGTGGCCTCTTACAAGGAGGTGGTCCTCGTCGATCCGTCGAGCGGAACGACCCTCCGCCACCTGACCGGCTTTCCCGACCAGGTGACCGCCGTGGCCTTCTCGCCCGACGGCACGCGGCTCGCCGGCGCGGGGGGTTCGCCCGGCCGGCAAGGCGAGGTTCGCCTTTGGGAAACCCGTCAATGGCGCGAGGTCGGCGTCCTGCGAGGCCATGACGACACCGTGCTCGCTTTGGCCTGGCGGCCCGGTTCCGATCAACTGGCCACGGCGAGCCTCGACAAGCGCATCCTGGTCTGGAACGGGCCAACCGGCCAGGTCGTCCGCGAGATCAAGAGCCACGCCGACATTGTCAACGCCCTCGCCTACAGCCCTGACGGCACGCGGCTGGCCTCGGGCTCGGCCGACAAGACGGCCAAGCTCTTCGACGCCGACACCGGCCTCCAGACCGCTGGTCTGTCCACCCACAACGACGCCGTGCTCCAGGTGGTCTTTAGCCCCGACGGCCAGTTCCTCGCCACCGCCTCGGCCGATCGGTCGATCGCGCTCTGGAAGCTCGACAGCCTCAACAACCCTCAGCGCCGCTTCGGCCACAACGGCCCCGTGTACGCCCTCACCTGGCAGCCCGACAGCACGTCCGTCTGGGCCGGCGCCGGCGGCAAGCCGTCGGTTCTGTCCTATCTCAGGGACAACGGCAACCGCGCCGTCTCCATCGACGAGAAAACCATGCCCCAGGACTGGGTCTACGCCGTCGCCGTCGCGCCCGACAACCAGACCGTCGCCGCCGGCGGCTGGGACGGTACGATTACCCTCTGGAACCTGAAAGCGGGTCAATGGCTGCGAACGATCACCCCGGCCCAGGACCCGGAAGGGCCCTGAATCCGCGGCGCAACCCGCCAGATTTCAGCGGGTTGCGCCCTGGACCAGGACGTCAAACCGACCACGGGTAGAACGGGCCATCACACCTGGGCTCGCCTGCGGCGACGCAGCGCGTCGCCGCTCCCCAGAAGAATCGGCAGGCAGGCCGTCGCCAGCGTGCTGGGTTCGGGGACGGGCGTCCGCGTGGCCGCGAGGAAGTTCTCGAACAGAATCCCGTTGTTCGAGTTGCCGTGGAGGGTTGCCGGCGGCACGAAGAAATGCGTCAAGGTGCTCGCGACGGACGCCGCGAACGTGCCGCCCACGATGTTGCCAAACGGCCCGACCGTTGCGGCGCCGCTCGCCACGAGGGAGCCCACGTTGGCCCCCTGGTCGCCACCGGCCGGATCTCCGATCGATCCGCCGTCGAGCGCCTGGAGCATGGCGTTGGCTCCAACTCGTCCACTCGCCACCGAATTGGTCACGAGTACCAGAGAGCCGCCGCCGAGGACAAACGACGTGAGGTCCGAGACCTCAGCGGCCGAGAGAGTGCTTACCTCGCTGAGGAAGAAGACATCCACTCCGCCCAGGTACGCGGCGTCCAACGTGCCGGTCGCCGCGGCGAACGACACGCTGTCGTTCACGATGCCGCCGGGTCCAACGTTCGACGGGTTGCTCAGGTCCGTCCGGATGTTGCTGTCATCGCCACCCAGAAACGGTCGGAGCGATCGGCTCGAATCGAACGAGCCGCTGACGATTGACGCGCGAGATTCGACGGCCATCAAGGCGAGAATCACGGCCGCGAACCCGACCCATCTCGTGCTTCTGGTCCTCATCGCTGTCCTCCTCTTTTCGCTTTGCGAGTCAGAACCAGATGTCGACCCAACACCAACAACGGAACGACATGTCATTTTTCCAATGTTATTTATATGCATAAATAAAAAGTATTTATTGTCGATTTCGGAAGGAAAAGCCGAGCGTTCGTGTCGAATCGCGTTGGGTTTTGGAAACAACGGGAACGACGACGGCCTTCCTGTCCCGGGTTGCGACGGCGCCGGATCGCCTCCGAGGGGACGGGTTGCTTCAACGACCGGTCGTGGCGACAATCGGAACGTTCGGAGACGGGCGACGAGGGGCGGTCATGATCATCGTGCTGATGGGCGTGTCAGGGTCGGGCAAGACGACCGTGGGCAAGATCCTGGCCTCGCAGCTTGGTTGGCGGTTCGTCGACGCCGACGACTACCATCCCGCGGCCAACATCGCCAAGATGCACGCCGGCATCCCGTTGAACGACGACGATCGCCGTCCCTGGCTCCAGGCCCTTGCCGAGTTGATCGACGCCTCGCGCGCCCGGGGCGAGAACCTCGTTCTCGGTTGCTCGGCGCTGAAGCACGCGTACCAGTCCTATCTCCGCCACGATGCCCAGGATGTGATCTATGTCTATCTCGAAGGCTCCGAAGACCTGATCCGCCGACGCATGGCCAGCCGCAAGGGGCATTTCATGAACCCCGCCCTGCTCCACAGCCAGTTCGAAACCCTCGAACCCCCCGAAAACGCCATCCGGATCGACATCACGCCCCCGCCCGAGGTCATCGCGACCGAGATTCGCAAGAAACTCGATGTCTAATGATAAAAACATCACATTAACTATGAATCATTATATTTTTCGGCTTGTTCTGTTTTTCGCGTTCTCGGCGTTCCTTGTCGCCACGGCCTGGGCACAGCTCTCGCCGCCGACCGTGCGAGAGTTCCATCCGCTCGGGGCCGCGCCCGGCGAGCGATTGGCCTTGATCGTGCAAGGGACCGATCTTGACGATGCCTCGACGCTTCGGTTCGATGATCCTCGCATCCAGCTCGACGGACTCACGCGGTCGAAGGAACGGATCGAGGCGATGGTGGCGCTTCCGGCCGACCTTGCGACGGGGCCCTTGAGGTTCCGGGTCGTTTCATCTCGGGGGCTGTCGAACGTGGGGCGGCTGATGATCGGGCCCGTGGTTCCGACCATCCACGAGTCGGAGCCGAATAACGGGTTTCTCGCGCCTCAGGTCGTGCCGTCGCCCGTGGCCGTTGAGGGAGAGATCCAGGGAGGCGACGAGGTCGACGTCTTCGCCGTCGACAGGCGGGCTGGACAGACCCGTGTGGCCGATGCCGTGGCCGAGCGCGCCGGTTCGGGGCTTGATGCCCTGGTGACGATCTTCTCTCCCGAAGGCCGCGAGCTTGCCTCCTCCGACGACCTGTTCGGCCACGATGCCGCGTGCTGGGTCCGCGTTCCCCACGATGGCCGGTACCTCGTCCAGATCCAGGACGCCGAGGGGCGCAACCGGGACAACAACCTTGAACAGGCCACCACGCGCGAGTATCGCCTGCTCATTGGGGCCTTACCGCTGGTGACGGGGGCGTTTCCGCCTGGGGGGCGTCGCGGAGAGACCACGAACCTGCAACTGCTCGGCGTCAACCTGCCCGGCGACGGCGGCCTGCCCTGGACCATCCCGGCCGACGCAGCCCTGGGTGAGGCCAGACCGCCCATTCCCGCCGCGGGAGCCTGGGCCGTTCGCGTGAGCGATCGCCCCGAGGTCGTCGAGCCCGATCTCGAATCCGCCGCCGATCCCCTCCGCGCTCCGATCGTCACCGTTCCCGCCGCGATCAACGGCCGGCTCGACGAACAAACGGGCGGCGACACCGACGTGTATCGTCTCTCGGTCGAGCGGGGCCTTGAGGGTGACTACGCGATCCACGTGCTGGCCGCTCGCATCGGATCGCCCGCCGACCCGGTTCTCGCCGTGCTCGACGAGCGAGGCGATCCGTTGATCGAGCAGGATGGACGGCCCGGCCGAGATCCCCGACTGGTTCATCGCATCGAGGCCGGTGGTCTCCGGATTTCGGTCCGCGATCGCTTCGAACGCGGTGGCCCTCGGTTCGTTTACCGCATCGAGGTCGAACCCGCCCCGCCGCTTCGTCCGTTGTCGGTCCTTGCCGATCTGGGCGCCAGGACCCTTCCGAGACAGGGAGCGCTCGCCTTACCGCTGACGCTCGATCGCCAGGGGTTCGATGGCCCGGTGACGGTCCTGGCGGGCCCTTTGCCCGCAGGCGTTTTTGCCACGCCCAACACCATTCCGGCGAACGCCAAAGGGGGCCTGATCGTTCTTTCGGCCGGGGCCGACGCGCCTCTTGGCCCGTTTCCGCTCCGGCTCGTCGCCCGGGATGCCCCAGCGTCGGTCTCCTTTCGGTTTCGTGAGCGCTGGAATGCTCGAGGAGGACCACGGGAGTCCGAGATTGTCGACGACGAGACCGCCTGGCTCGCGGTGGCCGAGCCTTCGCCGATCGGGCTGACGATCGAGCCGTCCGAGGTCGTCGTACCGCCCGCTGGTCAGGCCGAGGTCAAGGTCCGCATCGACCGCCGCGGCGACATCGCTCACAAGCCGCTCACGATCCGCCTCTGGGCCGGCGTTGGCGGGCTCGACGGCTTCGAACCAGTGCCCGATGTGATGCTCGACGCCAGCGCGAGTACGGGCTTGTTCCTCGTGAAGGCCAGGCCGGGCGCCGCCTCCCGACGCGTTGCCTTCTCGGCCCGAGCCTGGTTCGATGGGTCGCCCGAGTTTCTTGGAGCCGACGCCTCGGCGTCCGTTCTCATCGTGCCCGACCCCCGTTGACCGGCCCGATCGCCTCGCGTCCGCCCGCGGGATCTCGCGCGATCTGATCCGCGATCTCATCCAGGATCTCAGCGCCGGAATCCCTCGCGAGCGATCTCGAACAGGGTCTTCGGGCATGGCTCGAAAAACGCGACCCGAACCCGGTGGCATCCCGGCGCCCGCTCGGTCGCCTCGACGACCATCGCCTCGATCCGACCAGCCCAGTGCGCCGGATGAAGGCAGAACCAGATCGACCGATCTTGCGGCGGAGGCTCCGCGCTTTCGAGCAGCACCCCCCCCTTGCTGATGTCCAGCAGTCGGCAGGCCGTTGCCTGAAACTCCGTATCGTCCCACCAGGCGACCCACGCGCGATACTCCAACGCCACGAATCGCGGGCAGGCGCGCCGTTCCAGCGGATCCACCACCCACTTCTTCTTCGGCTTTTCCACCGGGGTCTGCGGGTTGGTCATCTCACCCGGCCGCGGGGCAATGGTTTCCGTCTTGTCTCTCAGACCGACTGATCTTGACATGAACGTGTCCTTGGAATGACACCGCGTAACAGGTCGCGGACGGGGGGCGTGATCGGTTTTTCGGCACTCCTTATCATCTTAGGCCCCGTCTTTTGACGTGAACGGCGCGACGTTGTGCCGCAACAACAGCGGCCCGTTCTCTGTTGCGGCGTCGCAGCATGAGCCGCGTTGCGCCGCCGTTGACGGCACGAGCCTGGGAGAGGCCGATTCTGGGGCCTGGCGGAGTCTCCGTGGCGCGCGGCAACCGCCACGGAGGAGGTCGCGAGCCGCCTCCGTTCAGATTTCCGCGATCGGTTGGACGTCCTGGGGGCTCTCGCTCAGAAGGGCCGCGATCCATCGCGTTCCCTCCATGCTTTCCATCGCGATCTTGACCGTCATCGTCAAGGGCACGGACAGCAGCATTCCAGCCGGCCCCAGAACCCAACCCCAGAACACCAGCGAAAGGAAGACCACGAGTGTCGAGAGGTCGAGCCCCCGACCCATCCATCGCGGCTCGATTCCGTATCCGATTGCCGTGTTGATCGTTACATATCCGAGCCCGGTCATCACGGCTGTTCCCGGACCAAGCTGCAAGAGCGACAGCAACATCGGCGGAAGCGCGGCCAGGATCGACCCGATGTTGGGAATGAAGTTCAAGAGCGACGCCAGCAGTCCCCAGAGCAGGGGATAATGAACGCCCAGAACGATCAACCAGAGCGCGGCCAGCACCCCCGTCAAGAGGCTTACCCAGGTCTTGATCGCCATGTACTGCCGCACCCCCTCGACAATCCGGTCCAGTCGCTCGATCACCGCGTCCGAGCTCCCCGGCAACGCCCGAAGCTTGGCCGGAAACACGGTCGCCTCCACCAGCAGGAAGATCGTCGTGATCAAGATCAAGAACGCGTTGCTGAACGCCTCGCTCAGACCGGCTGGCAGGCTTCGCACCAACTCCATCAGCGACCGAGTTTCCAGGTACGACGACGCGGCCGGCTTCAGGTCGATCCCCAGTGTTTTCAGCCAGGCGAGAAGCTGATCCTTCCGCTGCTGGAGCCGTTGTTCGTTCTCCGGCAGGCCGTGCAGAAAGTCGGCGAGCGATTTGCCAACGTAGGCGATCAGCAGCAGGCCCACGATGGTCACGGCCAGAATCACCAGGGCAATCGCCACGGCCGTTGGAATCTGCCGCCGTTTCAGCCAGTCGAGCATCGGCGAGACGATGATCGCCAGGAACAACGAGAACAAAAACGGCACCACGATCGCCTCCGCCGCGCGCAGACCCGCGACCACGATCACGATCGAGGCCATCATGACCAGGATTCTCGATAGGCTCATCGCGTTTGGCATCTCCATTTCGCCCCGGCCTCCATCGGGACCGCCCGTCCCAGTCCTCCTGCCCCACCTCAACGCCTCGAGGTTTCGCGGCCCCAAACCATCACGCCAGGCCGGCTCGAACGCCGCAAGCCTTTTCCAACGATTCCCCGAACCGAACCTCGCGACCAACGTCGAGCAACGGGTATCGCGTTCGAACTCGGGACCGAAATCGACCTCCCTTTCGCATACAACTCAGACTTTGTAATCGTTACTGAATTCGCCCTCCGCATCTGGATTCCCCAGATTTCCTGTTATCCATAAGTTGCCCTGGCCGATGGCAGATCTGAGGATTCGCCCCGTTTTCTTCGGAGTGCGGGCGGCCCATTGGAACGGAGGGAGGAACCACGTGATGCAGGCATGGAGACGCCGCGCGGAGCGTTCGCCCGGTCGACGCGCCGTCGTGCCGGTTTTGGAACGCGTCGAGGCGAGGGAGTTGCTTTCGGGGATTCTTGCCTCCGTGGCCAGCACGCCCCGATTCGCCCATGGCGCACGCCGTGTTTCGCCGGACACGGCGCTCGTTCAGACCCAGTCGGCGACGGTGGCCCCACAGGACGGGCTGCCTTTCAACCAGGTGCTTTACCCCACTGGACAGCCGACGGCTCGCCAGCAGGCCCGCACGCGGTTCCACGCCGGCTTCGTGAGCACGTACATCGTCGGGCCGGGCCGTTACACCACCGAGGCCAATCAGGTGTACCTCCGGGGTGTCGGCAGCTCGATCGCCTTCCTTCACGGCGACCACCAGCTACGTTACGTCATCCCGACCGACCCGTCGATTCCCGCGACCGGCGTGATGACGATGTTCGATCGCAACATGAACAATGGTGGAATACTCGGGCTCGACCTGACGGCGGTTCCGGGCGCCGTCGACCGCTTCGGCCGGCCGACCAGGTTCAGCTACAACGTCGACGACAACATCAGCGCAGGCGGGTTCGTCTCCGGCTCCGGCCAGGGGACCGTCGAGATCCGTTACGGCCGACCCTCGCTGTCTCGAGACGGTCTGATTCAGGGCAGCGCCTGGGTGATTGTCGACGGACAGGTTTACTCAACCGGAACAACCAACATTCTGGTTAATTCCGATATCAACCCTTGACGAACGGCTCGTGAACCGAAAACGCCACGGGAGCCGCGTTGGAATCGAATCCCTCGCGGCTCCCGGATAGTTTTTCCAGAACGTTGCAAGCCCCGACCGAACCGGCTTAACGGTGCTTCCGCAGTCGCGCGGCGAGCGGCAAGATGCCCGAGCCGGGCAAGGCCATGTTCGGCAGCGGTGTTGTGGGGTTGACCAGCGCGCCGATCCGGAACGGCGGCTGTTTGAGCCGGATCTGAACCTGGTTGGCGCCGATGATCTGCGAGATCGTGGCTTGGCCGTCGCCGCCATGACGTCGCGTGACCGAGCCTTGCAGGAAGCTATGGTTCGGGCTCAGCCGCTGGCCGTACTGCGAGCCGTTAAGAATGTAAAGTTGTCTCGCTTCGCCATTCGGGGCCCGCAACAGTTCCAGCACGCCGCCGTGGCTGATTCCCAGGGTGACGCGGTCGCCGTCGACGTCGGTGTAGTGCAGATGCGTTCCTCGCTGGATGATCGTCGTGTAGACGCCGCACTGACCGTCGAGATTGAGCAACCCGTCGGCCGGCGTCGTGTAGGGAAAGAGTGTA
>CAZRGV010000116.1:13798-19764 GCA_964599655.1 uncultured Isosphaeraceae bacterium
CGTGACCGTGTGCGTCGTGTCGTCGTACGTCACCGACTTGATCGGAATCGTTCGGTCGTCCGCCGTGCCGAACTTGAAGTCGCGGCCGGGCGCCACGATCTTGTAGTTCGCCGGGTTGTTCGCCTCGGTCGGGTTCAGCGCCGCGTCGAAGCTGAGCTGGATCTGCGTCGGCTGGTTATGGATGCCCCGAACGATCGTGTTGACTGAAACGCACGTCGGGGCCGGAATGTACGTGTATTGAATCGTGACGTCGGCCGACGCGCGGGTCTCCGCCATCGTGGCGAGGTTGCCGGCCACCTCGCTGGCCGTGGCCATGCCCGTTGGGTTAAAGGTGACCGGAAGCGTGCCGGTGCCAATGAACGCGGCCAGGTTGCTCGTTGTGTTCGTACGGGTCTCCGACGCCGACTTTTGGAGATTTAACTCCAGCGGGCTGAAGAAGACCGTGTCGGGCCCCATGAAGTCTTGAGCGCCGTCGAACGGCGCGACGACCTTTGGCGGCGGCGTCTTCGAGCCCGTGAGCGAGAACGCGATGTCCGCCGCGTGGATGTCGAACGCTCCGTCCAGGGTCGCCGTCACCGTATTCGACGGTGGCGGAACTTGCGTCTCGCTCAGGTTCTCCGCCGTGACCTGCCCCGTCATCGTGGCGCTGGCCGTGACCGTCACCGAGATCAACGTCCCGAGCGCTGGGTTGAACTGGGGCAAGGTGGCCGTCCGGACCATGCCGTCGATCAGTTGCAGCGGAAAGTTGACCGACACAGGGGGCAGCGTGATCGGCGTGGGTGTCGCGTTCAGAAGCGAAATGGCCTCCAAAACCTCCACGCCCGGTCGAAGTCCACTTCGAAAACCGCGACGGGCTCCGTCTCGCCGCCGGAATAGTCCGAGCCAGGGACTCGCCGGTTGCATTTCCATGACGCTCATGGATGTTGTCCTCGAATAGATCAGATGCGTCGATCCAAGCCTCTCACCACCTCTGGCTCTGGATGAACCTCCCGAGCCCCAGGTCAGCCGACGGCCCACGTGGCCGCGAGCCCGTTTTTCCGCGCCCTTCGTTCACATTATGAAAGTGAGATTCTGGCAAAGCAACACAGTATGGCGGGATTGGGGGTTTTTTTCTGGATGTATCATGATTTGATGCATGTCATTCTGGCATGTCCGAATGGAAACAAAAACGACCCATGCCACCTCGTAGCGGACAAATCCGGTTCGGCGCTCGCCGGCTTCAGGAAGGAGCCAC
The DNA here is from genome assembly GCA_964599655.1 of uncultured Isosphaeraceae bacterium. Taxonomy (GTDB): domain Bacteria; phylum Planctomycetota; class Planctomycetia; order Isosphaerales; family Isosphaeraceae; genus CAZRGV01. Next base: position 15,033 of record CAZRGV010000116.1, read on the forward strand.
CCGATCGCCTCGAATGGGTCGATAAGTCGCCCGGTACGTGGTTCTCGTCAACTCAAAGCATCGACGAGCCGGGCATGGCGAATGAACCCAAGTCGAAGTCTCAGAGACCTTTCCGGTCCGAAAGCAACGGATCTGCCAGGTTTGGCATGTTTGGGGCGGGGCGGCTTTTGATGGTTTGAGTCGGTTGTAGGAGGGCTCAGAGGCAGGGGCGAGGGTGGGACGATCTCCACCAACAAAATCGGGGTCGGATGAGTTCCGACCCCGAAGGGAGATTTCGACGTCAGCGATGGAGCGAGGCAACGAACCGTGTCAAGCGGTCCAGGTCATGCGTCCGGCGACTTTCGCCGGCGATACACGACCAATCCCGCGCCGGTGACACCGATTCCCAGCAGTGCCAGGCTCGATGGCTCGGGCACGAACCGATACCGGATGGTCGCCGTGACGCTTGCCTTGGTGATCACCCAGCCTGTGCCGTTGAACATCACCGTCGTCACTGAGGCGGCCTGAGCGTTGATGCCCAACCGGAACGTTCCCGTACCGACGAACTTGGCCAGATCGGCCGGGTTGGTATAGCTGTAACTCACCGAGGCTGGATTCGGGCTATCCGTCGTCACGCTTTGGCTATACTGGGTATGGGTGGCGAAGTACGGGTCGTTCCAGGCCTTCGTCACCGAGGTGATGCTTGGATAGCTCACCTTGAACGAGCTGGCCCCCGCGACCGGCAATCCAAAGGGTCCGAGAGTTTCCAGCGACGGCACCGTGCTGGTCTTCGAATCGCCGAGTGTCACCGTGACGACGCCCCCGGTCGGTGGCTTAAGAATCGTGATCGTGGATTGCAGGGTCTCGGTGATGGTCACGTCCACGCCGACCAACTGCAACGCCCCTCCCTGGTTGTTGAATTGATTGAACACCAAGGGCGATGAGGACAGGTTCGCCCCGGTGTAATGAATGTCGGTCGTCGTGGGCGCCAACGACTTCACTTGCGTCGGCGTGACGAATTCCGCTCGCGAGGTGCTGGCACCCAGGAGCATAACCACCGGAAGAAGCCGGCGGAGCAGACGAATCCGATGAGTGGAGGTCGCCATCGAACAACTCCTTGGGCGTCCTAAATCTCTCTTTAGGACCCTTAACGCCCTGACGTGCTTGGCCAGAACGATAAGACCCGGAAGGTGGAGGCGAGGGGGAGATTGGACATCATCGGCTCAGCCGCCAGACTCGCTCTCTTCCGTGAATCTTTAGCTACCCAACTCTCCGTACTTTATCGGTTAATATTATTCCGTCAAGTTGAAAATCCCGCGATTCTCGCGCTTTCCGCAACATCCTCAAGAACGTCCGCAAGGAAATAAACGCCAAAAAAAACCGAAGATCGCCGGCCGGATTTCCGATTATTAAAGACGAGAGGGGAAGACAAGCGGGACCGATCGAGGGCGATCGGCCGGCACCTTCCGCGGCCGATGATGGGCCGACACGTTCCACCATGTTGGCGGGACCCGACGATCATGGCGATCGACGCTCGGCGGGACGGCTTCGAACTCTTCCTAGTTTGGCTGTCCTTGCCTGGATTTTGGGGCCACCCTGGCTGCCAGAGCGGGGTTTTCCACGGTCGACTCGGGTTGCCTGAAGGCCACAGCCCGCGAGGGAAGACCGCAACGATCGGGGCTCGCCCGCTCGGTGCTTCCGCCCCTGGGACGGACCCGTCCGCGACGTTCGCGGAGGACGGCCTTTCCCGTTCGCGTTGGAATCCTGACCGATCTGGGCAACAGTTTTTGCCATCCGTGAGGGACAACATCGCGACCGGCGCCCGGATTCGAGTCCGTCGCGACGACGGGCTCTTCGTCCAGGCCGTCTCGTGGATTGGCGAATTCAAAGATTTCCGATGCCACTTTGCAGACGTGGAGTCGCCGGGTGCTTCAGGCCATGGCGAAGCGTCGACGCTGAACCAACGTTCTCGTGGGACGGCCTCTACCGGGCCGTTCGTCACGAGGACTGCTCGAGTCGGGACGAGGCTGTCCTGATGCCGCGAGGATCGGAGCCGGTACGATGCCGACCCGCTCCGATCCTCGCGGCCCCCTGTTCGGGGCTGCGCCAGGCGTCGGCCGCCGGCATCGGATTCCTGTCGCCTCTCGAAGTCGACATGGGGTTTTCGCGCGAAGGGGACTAAAGACGCCGGGCCGCCCGTGGAGGCTGGGCGGCCCGGTGCCGGAATGAAGCCAGTTCGGGCAGGCGAGTCCTGGCCGACTGAGTTCGGGCAGGCGACCCGTCTGGCATCAAGGCTGGATGATCACTCGAGGCGTGCTGTCCGTAAACACCAGGGTGTTGTTCACGTAGTAGCGAATCTGCTTGAGGGTCATGCTCGTGACGAGGTTCGACTGGTAGCTGACGCCCGAGAACTTGACCGTGATGCTTGGGTCATACTGGCTGAGGTCGGTCAGGCTGCTCGGCACGTTGAGCCGGAGGTTCCCCCCCTGGCCGAACGTGCCCCAGGTTGTCGACGAGCCATTGTTGATGTTGTAGGTCAGCGTACCGTTCGAGAGAGACATTTGCTGCGTCCAGGTGATCTTTTCATTGAGCGTGGCCAGTTGCTGGGTGCGCTGCGAGTTCGAGGTCGTGTTCTGGGTACCGCCGAGCCAGAACTGCACCTGCAATCCCCCGACCATGAAGGGGTTGTCGCGATAGTTCAAATTGAACGAGACGAAGCTCTCGGTGTTGTCGCCCTGAGGGCTCATCGTGGTGGTGATCTGAGGGCCGGCGGCCACGAGGTCGGGAGTGGCTACGACCACCTCCCAGTCTTCCTCCACCCGGGTGGCGCCGGGGACGCCGGCGTTGGCCTGGGAGATGCCGAAGGAACTGTGAGAGGCCAGGAGTGCGAGCAAGGGGATCAGAAGAGAACGGCGCATCGGCGGAAACTCCTCACAAACGGGACGTGGGTATGGGCGCGAGATGACTCATGGAACGGGTTTCTCGAAAGAGCGTCCCGGCCAGACGCTCGATCCGCCGAGCGTTGGCCGGGGTCTGGACGGAACGGCCCGGCTCAACGCGACAGGTGAAGGCGGATCAGGCCACCCGAGGTCCAGGACGGTTGCGGAGACCCGGCGATCGCGGTCGGGTCCTTGACCAGCGCCGGCTGGATAATCACGTACTTGGGGTTTCCCTGGAAACAGACGTCCAGGATTCGTACGGCGGCGAAGTCCACCACCCGGAAGGTGGCGTTGTTGCCGTTGCCGCCGGTCTGGTCATAGATTGGAATCGAGACTGGTTTGCCAATGATGCTCGCGAGGTCATCCTTGATCCCCGCGCTGATGCCAGGATTCCCTTCGAAGGTGATCGACGGCGGGGTCAACGAAGAATCGAGCTGGATCGTGCTGTTGGGGAACGTGGCCAGTTGCGCCGGAGTGATCCCGTATCGAATCTGGGCGCCGAGGGTCGAGGTGCTGTTGTTCGACACTCCGATCTTGACCGTGCCCCAGTTCCCCGGGTCACCCGTCTTGACGGGGTAGAGCTTCGACTCGGGGACACCATCGGGTCCTGAGGTGACCTGGCCCGTGGTGGTGTTGTAGGTGTACTGGTCGGTCGTCGTCCCGGCCATCATCGCGTTGTAGGTTGTCTGGTCGAGTACGATCGGCAGCAGGTTGGCATTCTCGGTGGTGCTCGAGAATCCGGTGATCGAGTAGTTCTGCACGGTTGCTGTGCTCGTGACCCGCAGGCTGGTGCCCCGGCTGCCGACGATGCCGCCGAAGAAGCTCGGGACCACGCCGGTGTGGCTGCTGTTGCGCGAGGCGGCGACCAGCACCGAGTTGAACAGGGTGGACGAGACCGACGTGTCTGGCAACGCTGTCACCAGATCGGTCGGCGCCAGGTAGCCGATCACGATATCGCCGCTGGCGTCGTTGCCCGAGTTGGCATTCAGGATCGTGCCGGAGCCCAGGGTCGAGTTCCGCCAGGCGTAGATGATGGCATTCGATCGCGCGTTGCGGATCTCGGACGAGAGGTCGGTGCTGCCTGTGAGCCTCGCCTCGCTGGCCAGTTGCATGGCGCCCGCCAGGGCGGCCGCGTCGGCGGCGGTCTGAAGTTGCCCCTTGGCGGTCGCCAGCACGGCCGTGTCCACCGAGAGAGCCACACCGCCGATCATCACCGGCATCATGGCGGCCATCAGAACGATCACCTTGCCTGGCGGGCGCCCGCCGAAGGCCCCGCTCCGACCAAGCCTGCTCATGGGAATGCGCATCGCCGAGACTCCTTCCCGAGCGGTCAGGGCCGCTCGCTGTTCATCGTCGCCGAAGCTGAGACCGTCGCGTTTTTCAGGAACAACGGAGAGGGCAGCCAGCTCACCTGGCTGTACGGCACGCTCAGGCTAACCGTGATGGCTGTTCCGCCGGGGGCGGTTTGCCAGCCCGAGGGGGTCGGAGTGACCGTGCCGATCGAGATCCCCGACCCGGTCAAGACCGACTGCACCCTCGCCTGGACGTCGGCCTGGGTCTTGCCGTCGATGACCGCCACGCGGCACCCCTCGCGGGCCGCGTTCGTGAGCAACTGCGCCACCATACCCATTCGGGACGCCTCGATTTGCCCCAGAATCAGCGTGACGACCAGTGGCAGCACGGCCGCCAGCTCGACCGACGCCGCCCCCAGAGCGGCCAAACGCCGGGCCAGCGGTCGGCTGGCAAACCGGACGACCTCGACCGGCAGAGGAAACGCACCCAACTGCGGCACCTGCTTGTGCCAGTCCGCGATG
>CAZRGV010000117.1:0-9138 GCA_964599655.1 uncultured Isosphaeraceae bacterium
CTTGCCTCGAGGTCGTCACGCCCCGCCGAACCGAGACGCTGGCAAGCGAGCCGCCGCCGAACCCAAGCGACCCACTCTCCTCTACGTCCTCGACGCTCCCGCCACTCTCGCCCAGAATCAGGTCGTCATCACCCTGGCACGCCGCAACCCCAAGCGTTCGGCCGCGGAACAGCGCGCCTTGAAAAAGCGGCGAAAACCCTGGCAAACCACGCGGACCGACACGACCTGGCGGCTCGAACCCGAGGACCGAATCCTCCTGGCCCTGCTCGATGAAGGTCGCGCCGACTTCAACATCGAAACCAATGGCGCCGTTCGGGGCGCGGCCGCGGCCAACGGCGCGCCGCCGATCCCGAAACGTTACGTCCTCCGGCCCGAGGTTCAGGCCGGACTCGTCGAAAAACTCTGCCGCACCGGCCGTTGCCGGCTGCGTCGCACCGAGGACGAGGTCAACCCCCCTGCCCTTCGATGGGACGACGGCCGACCCTGGCGGTTCATGATCGACGTCAAGCTGGCCGACCCCACCGCCAAGCGATGGACCTGGCGAGGCGCCCTGCGTCGCGACAACGAGCGCATGGATCTGGCCGAGCCGCTCGTGCTTTTGCCCGGTCTGGTCATCCTGGGCATCGGCCGAGCCGCCCGCTTCGACGACGCGGGCGTCTTCCTCTGGATGGCCCGGCTCCGGCATGAGAAAGAAATGCTCATGCCCGAACCTCAGCAAGACACGACTCTTGGGCGCATTCTCGGCGAGGCCCGCGTTCCGCCGTCCGAACTCGTCGACGGACTCGAACTCCAGGAAGTCGACCTGCCGCCCACCCCTTGCCTGGCGATTCGCACCCCCATGCAGACCAGGGGGACCGACAACCTGATCGCCTACCTCGAATTCGACTACGACGGCGCCGTCGTTTCGTCGTTCCCACCGGGCCGCATGGCCGTGCAGACCGGCCGACGCCGCGTCATCCGCCGCGATGTCCGGGTCGAAACCCGCGCCAAGGAACGCCTCGAGGAACTCGGTTTCCGCGAGGCCAAGGACTTTCGCCTCGACCCCGGCACCCTCGAGGTCTCTCCCAAGTGCGTGCCGCAGGCCACTCGCGAACTGGTCGCCGACGGTTGGCGCGTCGAGGCCGAGGGGATCATCTACCGGCCCGCCTCCGACTTCAAGCTGGCCGTCACCAGCAACATGGACTGGTTCGAGCTCGACGGCCGCGTCGACTTTGGCGGCCAGAACATCCCCCTGCCCGAGCTGCTCGACGCCGCCCGTCGGGGCGAGACCATGGTCCGCCTCGGCGACGGCTCGATGGGCCTGCTGCCCGAACAATGGCTCCGCAAGTACGGCCTGCTTGCCGACCTGGGCACGCCCACAGGCGACGGCGGCCTCCGCTTCGGCAAGGCCCAGGCCGGCCTGCTCGACGCCCTGCTCGCCGCCCAGCCGGGCAGCCAGGCCGATTCCTCGTTCACGAAGGTTCGCCAGGAACTGCACGCCTTCGAGGGCATCGAACCGCTGGACGCTCCCGCGGGCTTCCAGGGGGAACTTCGACCCTATCAGCGAGAAGGACTCGGCTGGCTCGACTATCTCCGTCGCTTCGAGTTCGGCGGGATCCTGGCCGATGACATGGGCCTGGGCAAGACCGTGCAGGTGCTCGCCCTGCTCCAACGCCGGCGGTCGCTCGTCGTCGCGCCCCGCTCGCTCATCTTCAACTGGATGCAGGAGGCCGCCCGGTTCACCCCGAGGCTCCGCGTTCTCGACTACACCGGCCCGAACCGCCACGCCCTCCGCGACCAGTTTGACAAGTACGACCTCATCGTCACCACCTACGGCACCTTGAGGTCCGACATCGTCGAGCTCAGCCGCTTCGAATTCGACTACGTCATTCTCGACGAGGCCCAGGCGATCAAGAACGCCGACAGCCAGTCGGCCAAGGCCGCTCGGCTGCTCAAGGCCCGCCACCGCCTCGCCATGAGCGGCACACCCATCGAAAATCACCTGGGTGAGCTCTGGTCGATCTTCGAATTCCTCAACCCCGGCATGCTCGGCACCGCCAGCGTCTTCAAGCGAACCGCCGCCAGCGCCGCCGGCCAGGACGAAGGGGCCCGCCAGTTACTGGCCAAGGCGCTCCGGCCGTTCATCCTCCGTCGCACCAAGCAGCAGGTCGTCAAGGACCTGCCCGACAAGATCGAGCAGACCCTCCACTGCGACATGGAGCCCGCCCAGCGGCAGCTCTACGAGGAGCTCAAGGCACACTATCGCCGGGCCCTGCTCCGCAAGGACGCCGACGCTCTGAAGGGCTCGAAGATCGAGGTCCTCGAGGCCCTGCTCCGCCTCCGGCAGGCGGCCTGCCACCCCGGCCTCATCGACCCGGCCCGCGCCGACGAAACCTCGGCCAAGCTCGATATGCTCATGTACCAAATGGAAGAGGTGATCGACGAGGGGCACAAGGTCCTCGTCTTCTCGCAGTTCACCAGCTTCCTGGCCCTCGTGCGCAAGCGGCTCGACGCCGAGAAGATCCCCTATGAATATCTCGACGGCCGCACCCGCAACCGCGAGGAACGGGTGGAACGGTTCCAGAACGACCCCAACGTTCCCGTCTTCCTCATCAGCCTCAAGGCCGGCGGCCTCGGGCTCAACCTGACCGCAGCCGAATATGTTTACCTGCTCGATCCCTGGTGGAACCCCGCCGTCGAGGCCCAGGCCATCGACCGCTCTCACCGGATCGGCCAGACGCAGCAGGTTTTCGCGTACCGCCTGATCGCCCGTGACACCGTCGAGCAGAAGATTCTCGACCTCCAGCAAAAGAAGCGCGACCTGGCCGACGCGATCCTCAACGCCGATAACCGCGTCCTCCAGACCCTTACCCGCGACGACCTGGAATTCCTGCTCTCGTAACACCGAATCCAGGTCATCGCCTCTTCCCAAGAGACTCCGAGACGCGGGCGACGGCAGCCCCTGGCCGTCCAGCGCGCCTGGCGAATGCCCTATTCGTCGCCCGAGATGGGAATGCCGCGCTCCAGGGCGTGGCGGATCACTTCGGGCTCGGCCTCGCTCATGATCGTCCCCAGGGGAACCCGCTCCGATTGTCCCGACGTTTTCGTGATGTCCAGGTAATAGTTGGTCGTCTTCCGGCCTCGACGTCCCCGGCGCACCTCCTTCGTCCGATGGATCGAGGCCATCTCGTCGAACCGGATGTTGTGGATCGTCGGCGAGAACCAGAACCCATGCCGCGACTCGAAGTGCTCGGCGTCGACCTTCGTGGAGTCGAGGAACATGTTCGGGGCCACGACGATCAGCAGCCCCAGCCCGAGGAGGATCAGAACGATGCTCCCCCTGGTGTTGCTCTTGCGCAGGGCGACACCCGCCGGAACCGCCGCCAGGCCGCCCAGCGTCGTCAAGCCGCCGACCCAAAGCTCCATCGAGTAGACCGTCGTATTCCCTTCCCGCGACTGCCTGACACACCCCGAGAACAAGCCCAGCGACAGCACCAGGGCCGCCATCGCCCCGCTTCGGCTCCAACGGCGCATGCGAACCTCCCGATCGGCCTCAGGGGAGAGCATGTATGAAATGTTGCATCACGATACCGAGGTCATGCGGAAAGATCAAGATCCAATCGCAACAGGATGTTTGCGAGAAACGAGCGTCGGAAAAGGGGGCCCAGCGAGAGGAGGTGTGCGGGCGCTTGCGCGGTCTCAACCCAGGCTGCGAAGCGTCAGGAGCAGGCCGATGATGAAGACGGGAATGCCGACCGGAAAGAGGGGTCCGGCGCCCAGGGCCACGCCAATGACCATCAGCACGAAGCCGAAAATCAGCCCGAGCAGGCGGCCGGTCATCTCGACCATCCAGCCGAGCAGGCGGAACGGCAGTGTGAGGATGGACCAGAGGGCTCCGAACATGATTCTCAGCCTAACATGCGGGACCAACGAAGGAAAACAGCGATCCATCCCGAGCGTCGAGACGGCCGTGGGCGCCCCCGCGTTTCTGGAGGGTCGGCGACGACGGCCTGTTCCTGGACGGGGGCGACGGAGCCCGGACTGATCTTGTCGAATTCCAGGGTCTTGGTTCAAATGCCAACGTGTCTCAGGGTATTCGCCCCAAATGGCGAACTCTTGGGTCAGCCGCCCTTGAATATCGGCAAGACCGGGGCCAGGATGGAGCGACTCGAACCGGCAAGGAGGCCAGGCGTTGCGCAAGGCGCTTCTGGCCGTCACCCTGGTGGCGGCCTCATTCGCGGGCGGGGCCGTCGTCAACGGTCCCGGACTGGCCTGGGTTTGCGGCCTGCTGGGGCTCGACCCGGCCCGCGTCGTTCCCGTTGAGGCCGGGGCCCTGTCGCCTCGCGTCGAGGATCAAGCGGCCGGGGGAGAACTCGACGCCCCCCGAGCGGTCGACGTTCCGGTCGCTCCCTCACCAACCCCTTCGGATGCCGCCGCCGAGGCCGCGGAATCGTTGAGGCCATCCCCCGTCCCCTTGCCGACCGAGCGTTCCAGGGGCCCAACGCCTGAACGGGCCGAGGCCGCCTCAACGGCCTCGACACCGGACGAAACCAAGCCGCCGTCGCCCGAAGCCGCCCGGAGCGGGACTTCCCTGGTGCCTCCCTCGCCCTTGTTGCTGGAGGGAGCGCCACCACTCGAACCTCCCGCCAGCGCCCAGACGGCTTCGGCTCCGCCTCCGCCTTCTACGGAATCCCCTCAGACCGCCCCTTCATCGTCCGCGACGAAAACCTCTCCCACCGCGTCGATGACCCCAGATTCTCCCAAAAAGACAACCCAGGATCCCGGCTGGAGCGACGTGCCTGGCTCGGCTCCGGCGGCCGCGGCGCTGCCCAGGCCGCAAGACGTCACGCCGAAGACCGACCCGGCCCTTTCGAGGGCGGCCCTGCCGTTAGGGGAGCCTGCCCAGGCTGGTTCCGACAAGACCCAACCGGCCGGCGCGTCCTCGACGGATCCGAAGCCGGTCGCGGCGGGCTCCGGATCGTGGACCGACCTCGGCCGTCGCTTGAAGGCCATGGGGGTCACTCGTTACTGGATCGATGGCGACCTGAATGGTCGCGCGCGGTTTCGCTGTGTGATCCCGCTGGCCGGCCAGCATGCCGTTGGCCAGCAATTCGAGGCCGAGGCCGACGATGCGGCCACGGCGGCCGAGATCACCCTGCGACGGATCATTCTCTGGAAAGCCACCGAGGCGCCTTGACGGCGTCTCGATGCGTTGTCGATTGAGAATCGCTTGGAACCGGCTCGCTGGCCGATTGCCGAATCCCACCTCAGGAGATTAACATGGACCGATCCTGAAGGGGCTGACCCCATCTTGTTTCGCATCTCTCCTCCGCGACCAGCACGACGAGATCCGAATCTCCATGGCCGACGATCCGCAGGCCAGATTGCTCTTGATTGTGACCGGGAGCACCCTTCGCGCCGAGGAAGCCGATCGCCCCCTGGCCTACTACCTCCAGCAGCAAATCCAGGCCCGCCTCGAAGAAATCGGTTCGGCCATCCCGCCTCTGAAAATCGTGGTCATCGCCGACTTCCGCTGGATGCATGAGGATCCGCTGCAAGAACTTCCGACGATCTGCCTGGGCGGGCCCGGGGTCAATGCCCTGGCCCAGCGTTGGCTCGATGAGTTGCCCGTCAGCCTCGCCGTCGACAACCATTACTACATTCAGATGGATCCGTCCCTGGATGAACCTCGTGTCGGCATCTGGGGGATGGATAACGCGGAGACCCAGATCGCCGTTTCCGTGTTCCTTCAGCGCTACTTGCCTCGCTTCCTCGAACGCTGCGCGGCCCATGTCTCCAGCCTGCCCGACCCACTCGATGACGACGACGATTTCGACGACACCGACCTGTGACCTATTGTTCCCCTCGATCGCGAATTCTCACGCCTCTCCAGCCCGGCACCCGTCGGTCTCCTGTCACGGAATTCCGATCCTTTTCGTATCCTTTGAAACAATTCCCCTCGTTCGACCGAGGAATCGCGCGATCTTTAGTTTATTTTGACTGAAATCACGGTTTATTATGGTAGGACGAAGGAGGTTTTTCGATAGTGTTGGATGAGGTCGCGCCGAGACGTCCGCACGCCCGGCCGGCGACGACTGCTCGCCGCGAGGTCGCGGCAGCCCGGAGACCTGGCCCTGACCGGCCCTTCCGGTCCGATTGAGTACGCTTCGAGTTGACGCCGAGACGGAGGCGGCCGGCGTGCCCTAGTCCCAAGGAGGGGGAACATGTCGATGCATGCAATGATTTTCCGCCCGGCCTGGTCCGGGCTCCTTGCGATTCGGACTCGAATTCTGGTTTTGGTTGCGTCGGCCGTGGTGGCTCCGGCGATGGCCGTGGCCTGGGAAACGCCGGAACGTCTTACCTGGACGATCACTCGTCGCGTGGTGACTCAGGATCAGCCGCCCGAGCGAGGTCAGACCTGGCAGGTTGATTACTGGCTCCGCAACAATGGACATGTCCCTCGGGTTCTCCTTCCCGCCGAGGTCTCGGCCCTGGTCGAGGGCTGGGTGTCGAATTCGAGGGTTCCGAGCCATGGAACGCCTCGGCGGTCGAGCCTGACCTGTGCGATCGTCGGCGACGAGCCGGCCGTCAGCGAGGTGATCGCCTCGCGAGACGATTCGCAGCGCTGCGACGAGCGGGCGTCGCTTCGCGTTTGGCCCGCATCGGTCGGGGAGTCGCCTCCCGACCTGCTTACCGACACGGTTCTTCGGATTGTCTCGCCGGTTGGTTTCTTGCCGATGGCCGTGGCTCCCGGCGAATCGCTCCGGGTTCGTCTGCGGCTGGAGCACGCTCACTTCCTGTACGGACCGTATGAGCCCTTGCTCGGCCAGCGCGCATTGGCCCTTCGACTGGGTCCGGATACGCTGTCCGACCACTTGCCGCTGGATCAGGAACTGCGGCCCGAGCGCTCGGTGCCGTCCTGGCCCCAGTGTGAGCCGTCGGCCGACCGCCTCGACACCCAGGTCTTCCTCTCGGCCCCGCACAGTCTGCATCTGGAAGCTCATATTCCCGGCAACGCCCACTATCGCTTCTCCGGCCCGGTCCGCTACGCGACCCGGATGCGGCTCTCGTACTGGTACCTCACCGCCCCCGGAACCGAGGGCGACTGCAAGGCCAGGATCACCCAGGTCAAGCAGGGGCCGACCCTCTGGAAGTCCCTCCCCGACGGCGAGAAGGAAGATTACCTGAGCACCGTCGGCCGCTGGACGCGCGTGGATCGCGTGATCCGTACCGAGCCCGAGGCCACGCATTTGACCCTGGAATTCCGCCTCACCGGCGACATCGGCGAGATGTGGATCGACAACCTGATGCTGGAACCACTCGCCGACGATCTCGCGGGTCCCTGAACCGAAGACTCGACCCGCGCGGCATGGCGCAAACGGTGGCGCCTTCCCACAAAACGTCATCGCCGGCGGCCTCGCCCGGAACCTCTCTCGCTTGCGGCGGAGAGGACGGGCGAGGCAGACCGGCGATTCGTTTTCCGTATCAGCGAGCCTGAGTTTCCGGGTTCCGCGGCCGGTCGAGCAGCATCATGACGAGCGACTGCTCCATCTCGCCGGGCTTGAAGCCGAACGGCCCTCGTCCGCTCTTGAACACGACCTTGCCGTCGCGGTCGATGACGTAGAGCCGGTCGGGCATGCCGCTGTAGGCGTTGCCGACGACATCGTTGATTTCGTCGACAAGAACGGGCATGTTCATTTCGAGAAGATTACTGCATTGATCCGCGACGGCGGTCCGCTCCTCGAAGGTCTTGGGTTGTGCGACGGCGATCCCCGCGCGGTCGTTCGAACCCATCCGCCAGCCGTCGATCGGGTGTGCCTCGCGGACATACACGGCCAGGAATTCGACCTGGTCGCCGTACCGGCGTTGCAGGTCGTCGAGGGCCCCAAACTGGGACCGGAACGGCCCTCACGTGAAGCTTCCGAAGATGAGGACCACCGGCTTGTGGCCCCGGAAGTCGGCCAAGCGGACCGCGAGCGCTCCGTCGTGCGTCTTGAGCTGGAAGTCGGGGGCCAGTTCACCGATGGCCGGACCCTCGCCCGACGAGCCAATTTCTCCCTGGAACAGGCCCTTGAGCAACATCCAGCGTGACGGTCCGCGGTCCTGCCTGGCCGAGGGCCTGGCCTGCCGCGACGGGGACGCGGCTCCGTAGAAGAGGTCGGCGAGGTCGTCCTGCGACAGGAATTCCTTGTCCTTGGTGGCCGTCTCGAAGAAGGCGTCCCACTCCTCGCGACTGATCCGACCGTTGCTGTTGCGATCGAACAGGCTGAATCGAGCCCTCGCCAGGGCGCGGCCCCGAAGAAAGGCGGAGTTCTCCGACCAGTCGAAGTCCTCGGCGGTCGCGGCGCCGTCGTGGTCGCGGTCGAGCCGGTCGAACAGGTCCTCGGGGCCCTCGAACTCCTCGGCGGTAATCGCGCCGTCGTGATCCTTGTCGTAGCGCGACGCGAGCCAGGACCAGTCGTAGCGACTCTGGGCGGGGTGGAACCAGCCCGAGCCCGGCCCCATTTCCGCCCCGTGTCGAAGAATCGACCAGAACATCTGGAGGAATTCGGGGATGTGCGGCCTGGCTCCCGGGGGCGTCTGGTTCTCGGCCAGGGCCCTCGCCGGAGGATCGGCCGCCCGGCTGGGCGTCGGCAACGCCCCCAGCACCAGCCCGGCGGCCAAAACATGCAATCTTGAACACGCTTGGAATCTCATCTAGAAAACCTCTCGGAAGACGGTCGTCGAGGGACTTGTGCCCACGATGTAGGTCACGCGCTTCTGGATCGGACGACCCTTGGGGTCGCGAAGGGTCAATTCGACGGGGATGCGGAGATTGGCGTCGTCGTTCTTGCCGTCGTCGATCACCCGGTATTCGGCCAGGTCGAGACCCGCCTCCCAGTCCATGTCCTGCACGGTGATCGACGGCGAGCCAGTCAGGAGCGCTTCGGGCCGTCCGCCGTCCTTCCAGTGTTCCAGGGTGGTCCGAAGCGCCTTCCTGGCCTCCGGGGCATCCACGGGCGCCGCTCGCGGCGGGCCCGTGGAGCATCCCAGGTTCAGGGTACCGGCGACCAGAAGGCCAAGGCAAACGAGAATCGGCGACCAACGTCCTGACCTTCGCGTGATCGTGTCGGAATTTCTCTTCATGACGGCGGCTCCCGATCAGTACGTGCCCACGAT
>CAZRGV010000117.1:9148-9939 GCA_964599655.1 uncultured Isosphaeraceae bacterium
CCGTTGCGCGTGCCAAGGGCGCGCCAGGTCGGCAGAGAGATCGAGTTCATCACGAACCGGACCGAGCCGTCTCCCAGCAGCATGTTCACGCCGCCCGGATGCCGGCTGCTGGGCGGCATGGTCGCCCGGAGCACGGCCAGGAAGCCGCACGAGCGGCTGTTTGGCGGCGAGATGTGCTGATACGTCTGCTGGCCGTGGAGCCAGGGGGCTCCCATGAACAGGGGGAACTGGTTGGCCAGGTTGTTGATGTCGATGGCCAGGCACTGCTGCATGGCCTCGTCCGGCGTCTCGGGCGAGGTCCGGCCGAGGAAGACGTCGGCGACGGGGCTGACGATCGCGTTGCTGCCGTCGGCCAGAAGCCGCTCGCTGAAGAGCGCCGTGTTGCTCGTGCCGTCGGAAAGTTCCGAGATCCGGACCGACCGGCCGTAGAAGAAGACACCGTTCGGAGCCGGCATGTTGGCGTTTGGACCGCTGGCATCTTGCCAGACGATGCTCGTTCCCTTGTTCGCGTCGTAGTTCGTCGCCGCTCCTCGCGCCGGCAAGCGATTCTCGAAGTCCGACGGGCAAAGCAGGCTGCTCAGGTTTGTCAGCCGGGCCGTGTCGTTGCCCGGATTGTCATAAGTGATCGAGAAGTTCACCGCGTTGTAGGTGTTGTTCTGTTCCAGGTAGGGCATCAACTGGCTGAGCGCCGAGTAGCTCGTGCCCGGAACCTGACCGATGGGGAACGAGCCGACCGCATCGTGGTAGTTGTGCAGGGCGATGCCCAGCTGCTTGAGGTTGTTGGTGCACTG
>CAZRGV010000117.1:10039-19682 GCA_964599655.1 uncultured Isosphaeraceae bacterium
TGATCGCGATGACCACGAGAAGCTCGATCAGTGTGAATCCTGGACGCGATCTCATCTCACGTTTCCTTATCAATGAGTGATAAATTGAGGTCAGAAAGGTACTCATGGTGTCACTCTTCCAGCCGGAGGCCGCTGGCCTCGGTAAGGCGGTCGAAGAAGGCGGCTTCGGTGACCTGGTAGATGATCTCGGCGACCTTCCGGTCGTCGAAGCGCTCGCGAAGCCGCTGCACGTCCTCGTCGTCGATCAGAGCGGGGTCGACGGTGAGCTTCCGGGCGAACCGGACGATCTCGCGGTCGGTCTCGGAGGAAAGGACCTCGGGGTCATCCAGGACGAAAATCTGAGCATCCGAGAAACCAAGTGCATGCAGACGTTTCCGTGCATGCCCGAGCGCGTACCAGGCGCGGTCGTTGCGGGCGCCGACCCAGGCGATGATGGCCTTGGTGCGGGCATCCAGCGTGCCCCGCTCGATCGACGCGAGGTGGGAGGCAATCCGGCCCGAGCCGGCCTTTGGGAAGACGGCCAGCAGGCGGATCCATTGCGGCGCGGGACCGTCGGCCGCGTCGCCCCAGGCAGCCCGGGTCGCCGACTCGTCCGCGAGCTTCAGCCGAGGCGTCCGCGTCCTGGCGGCGTCGAGAGCTGCCTCGACCTCGGCTCGCGATTCGAGCGCGGGGCGTCGACGAGAGACGGGGGTCGTCAGCCCCTTGGCGGCGGCGCCGGAGCCGATCGGCGCGATTCTCGTTTGCATCGAAAGGTATTTCGGTGATGTTGGCGTGAGGTAGACGCGGTGCGGCTCCTGCGGGATTCGCAGGGCGCCGGTCCAGCGATTCATGGCGTTGAAGCCGGCGACCGAGAGGATGATCTCGGTGATCTGGGAATCGTTGTAGTGCGTTCGGAGGGCATCGATGTCGGCGTCGTTGATGGTCTGTGGCGCGAAGCTCAGTTTCTTGGTGAAGGCGAAGGCCGCGCGATGGGCCTCGTCGAACTCGGACCAGTCGCCATCCAGGGCCGCGATCTCGTCATCGGTTAGGCCGCTGGCGGCGAGCTTCGACTCCTGGTGGCCCAGACAATAGGTGCAGTTATTCCCTCGTGAGACGATCCAGAAGAGGGTCGTCTGGAACGGGTAGCCGAGCGTCATGTTCGGGTCGGGTTCGCGTCCGGGGCCTCCCGACCGGCGCTGGCTGTCGATGTTGTACGCGGAGAGGTAGTAGCTCCGCATCCGCCCGTTGTTGACGATCCCGCCTCCCAAGCCACCGTCGGGCGCGTTCTTGGCGGCCTCGGCGGCTCGGGCTTTCTGCTCCTCGGTCAGGGGCGGCAGCGGCAGGCGAGGGGTCGCTTGCTTCGAGCCCTCCAGAGCATTCTTCACGTCCTCGCGCGTCAATGGGACGGGCGGCGGGCTCGAAGCGGCCTTCGGCTCATCGGCCGAGGCCACGCGGCCAAGGCTGAGGGCAAGCGATAGGGCGGCGATCGCCTTGGTTCGGAAGGTCATGATGCAAGTTCTCCTTGTGGGGATGGACCCGGCATTCCCGGCTCGGCGGTCACTGCGCCGCCGAGCCGAAGGCGGCGTCAGTCGTCGAGGTCCTGCCGGGCGATCACGGGCGGATCTCCGGCGTTGATGACATAGTTGATGGTCTTCTTCACCGCCTTGCCACGCGGCGTCTTGAGTTCGAGCGAGACGGTCTGCTGGACGTTGTGGCCGAGCGGGTAGCCGTCGCCCACCAGTTCGTAGCCGACCAGGGTCGAGCCTTCGGACCAGTCGCGGTCGAGGACGTGAAGCGGGGGTGTCGCGGTCACCAGGGCGTCGGGCTGTACTCCTTGTTTCCAGGCATCGAGGGCCGTCGTGAGGGCCTTCCGCGCCTCGAATGGCTCCGCTGCGGGCGGCAGCGAGTTGGAGCAACCGGTCAGCGTCGCGAGGGTCAGGGCCAGGGTCAGGGCGCGGACCGGCCGGAGTCGGCGTCGTGAGTGTCGTTGTGGAAATAACATGACTCGATCAACTCCTTTGAGAAGCCGAGATCCCCGACCGGCGAGTCCGCAATGCCGCTCGGGGAGGGCCGGACGTGCTGCCGATCACAACTGGTCGGCGCTGATCACCTCGCCCAGGTTTCGCGAGCCCATGGCGCGCCAGACCGGCCGGGCGATCGTGTCCTTGATGAACTTCACCGAGCCGTCGCCGGTCAGCACGTTCACCCCGCCGGGGTGCTGGCTGTTGGCGGTCGTCGAGATCCGTTGAGGTGGGAACATGCAAGAACGTGTGTTCGGTGTCGAGACGTGGTAGTACAGGGTCGTGGAATGGTAGCCGTAGATCCAGGGAGCCCCGACGTCCGACACTCCTTGGAATGCGATATTGCGCCAGTCGAAGCTCTGGCAGAGCTGGATCGCCTCGTCCTGCGTGTTGGGATAGGTGCCGGGCCGGAAGGTGTCGCTACGGTCGGTGGCGAGCCCCTGGTTGAAGTCCCCCTTGATGTGCTCGCTGAAGAGCGCCGTGTTGCTCGTGCCGTCGGTGGCATCGTGAATCCCCTTCGTCTCGTTGGACCAGAAGAGGCCGTTGGGCGGGGCCATGCCGGCGTTGACGGGATTCGAGCCGCTGGGGTTGTAGCCGAAAAGGAACATCGAGCCCTCGCAGGCCCGGTAGTTGTTGCCCGCGTAGCCGACAGGGACCTGGGTCACCGGATCGGACGGGCAGAGAAACGAGCTGAGGGTCGTGGCGCGGATCGTGGCGTTGGGGTCATAGCCCGCAGAGGTCGGATTCCAGCTCAGGCTGAAGTTGATGGCGTCGAAGAGGGGCTTCTGCTCAAGGTACGGCAAGATCCGGCTGTGGACCGAGAACCCGCCCGGTCCTCGCGACATGGCGAAGACCTTGTTGACATCGTGGTAGTTGTGCAGGGCGATGCCCAGCTGCTTGAGGTTGTTGGTGCACTGCGCTCGCCTCGCCGCCTCACGCGCCGCCTGCACGGCCGGCAGCAGCAGGGCAATCAGAACGCCGATGATCGCGATGACCACGAGAAGCTCGATCAGTGTGAATCCTGGACGCGATCTCATATCACGTAATCCTTATTAAATGATGATCAAATGATGTAATGATAGATCGTGGAACGATCCCGGACCGCCGGCCAAGCGCAGCGCAAGGCGCCGCGCGCCGGCGGAGGATTCCACGGGACGATCTGTCGAACGGTCCGGACCGGGCCCGTCAGCCGAGGAGCAACGTGCTCATGGTGGCCAGGGTTGTGCCGACGATGGCCAGCGTGGCCATCAAGGCGAACCGGTCTTCAATCCGGTCGACGAGGTTCTTGAGGGTCATGAGTCCGCCCTTTGCCTTCGGGAAAAGGAATGGAAGGATTGACGGATGACAGCGCGCTGGGAAGACGAACCTCGGGACGTGCCGGCCGTTCGATGTCCGCGCCGGGCCCTGGAGCGGGCCAAACGGACCGGGAGCATCGCGGAGCGGGGCACGCCAACGAGTCGTCGTCAGGAGCGGGTCCGTCGGGGCGGGTGGAAGATGGACGGGCCCTGGTGCTCGGGGTGAGCGGGCGCCTGATCGAGGAGGAAGGGGGTTGACCCGGGTCCGGACAGGCCCAATCGGCACGAGGGATGAGCCCAGGTTTGGGGGCCGGGCGCGATCGTCACGGGCGATCCGGGCGGCAGGCCCGGATTGTTCGAGCAGGTCGGGCCGGAACAGGGGCGTTGGGGATCGGGCAGGCCGGGATCGACCGGCGCGGAGCGTTCGTTCGCCGGCATCGCGCCGGTGTGAACGAGGTGTTCGAAGTGGACGAGGCCCGCCTCCCGGGTGCCTCGGTAGAGCGTGTCGTGCACGCAGCCGGCGAGGGCCGGGGTCGGTGCGAACAGGCCACAGACCAGGAGCGCCAGCAACGCTCCGGCCCATCGTCTGGCCTGTTGTGGGAAGGCGGAGACCTTCATCCGAAGCACCGACACCCGAGGAGCGGAACCTGCCCTGGGGAGAAAACCCCCCGATGGGTCGCGGCGAATGCGGGTTCCGAAAAAGACAAGATCGATCATGAGGTTACAGGCCCGACCCGAGGCAGGCAAGGGAAATGTTCCCGAGTTCTTTTATTTCATTTGTGGGAGGTGCCCCGTCTCGGAACCATGGGGCGAGTCCGCATGGCCGTTCCGCTGGTTCCAGAGTGTTTGCAACAGGTCCTCGTAGTCGCGAGCCATGCGGGCCGCGTGGCCGTTCCGGTCGGCGAACGTCTTGGCCTCGGCGGCCAGGCCGCGGGCCCACTGGGGATAGCGTCGCAGGTGCGCGGCGGCCTGGCCGACCGATTCGGCGGTCGGCTCGACGATTAGGCCGTTGATCCGGTCGACGATCACCTCGGGCACGGCGCCGACGGGTGTGACGATCAACGGGCGCTCGCACATCATCGCTTCGAGCATCGCCAGCGAGAACCCTTCCTCGCTGCCGAGCAGGCAGAAGGCATCCATGGCCTGGTAGTAGTCGCCAAGGTAGTCGGTGGCGGTCAGAAAGGCGTAGCGCCCCGGAATCCGGCGGTTGGCCTGCTCCATCATGGGTTGGAGCAAGGGGCCCCAGCCGACGATCAGGGCCTTGAACTCGGGCGGAAGGGTAGCGACGGCCTCGATGATCGCCTGCGGGCGCTTCTCCCCCGAGAGCCGGCCGAGGTAGCCGAGCACGAAGTCGTCTGGACCGAAGCCAAGCTGGCGACGAACCTCGTCTCGAGGGCGAGTGCGGGCCAGGCGGGCGGTGTCGATGCCGTTGTAAATGACCGTCGAGGGCTGGCCGTCGCAGGCCAGATCACGAACCCGGTGACTGACGGCGACGAGATGATCGGTGTGCCGGCGGCTGCGTCGGACGAGGTCTTGCGTGTAGGAGCCGTCGCCGTGGGCGACGAAGACGCACAAGGGGGGGCGGACGCCGTCGAGCAACTCGTCGAGCGGAACGCCCCAGGCGAGCATCACGTCGCATTCCTTGGCGGCGCGTTGGACGCGTTCGGCCCCGCCGATCTCGGTCGGAATCGTCAGGTCGGCCGCGAAGCTTGGCTCAATGCCGTCGGGCTGGATCGCAATCGACTTGAGCACTCGCAATCGCGCCGGGTCGAGGAAGCGGAGCAGCTCGATCAGCCACTGTTCGGCCCCGCCACGGGCCAGGCAAGGGCCGACGTGCACGACGCGCAAGGGCGCGCGTCCCGGCGACGGCCGCCCCCAGTCGGGCGATCGCCGTTGCGAGGGCGCCCAGGCGTAAAGCTCCGGCCCGTATCGTCCACCACCATTCGCTGGAGCTTGAGCCTTCAATGGACCAAGATAGTCGCCGGTACTCGCCGTCCACGAGGATGTTGAGTGAGTTATATTTAAGTTCATCTGAGAGGGGTCGGTATACCCACCCATGGTTGGCAGGCGACTTGGCGTTGCGGTGAGGGTGAGCCGCGGTTTTGAGGCGGGAGGCGTCGGGACAAACGTGGAATGGTTGCTGGCGGAATCGCGTCCGAAGACCGTGCCGTTTTGTGAGGAATCGTCGTTCACGTCGGGTTCCTTTTTTGTTTTGCCGGATTTGGGGCTCAAGGTTGAGTCGAAGGAGGAACCTGGTCGTGGCGGAGCGCCGGCGGTTTGGCTCCGACGACCTCGGAGTCGTCGCCGTCCTGGACCGATTCGAGCAGTGTCGAGCCGGGAGCGGGACGGAGGAAGTCGGGGTTGGAGGGGTCTCTCGAAAGAACCTCGAGCCGTGGCACCCGGCGCGCCAGGGGACCTGTCTTGGGCCCCTCTTCGGTTTCCCAGAGGTTGTGATCGAACCGCCAGGTCCTGGCCATGCGAGTGAGCAGGGCGTCGGCGGTGTCGATGGCGCTCGAGCCGAAGATGGCGTTGTTCCGGATGACGCATTCCTCCTGGTCGGGATCCGACTCGGCCGGGTGAAGCCAGTGGGTGACCTGGAAGAAGCTGTTGTTGGCGATAACGATTCGCTGGGAGCAGGCCGCCGGCAGGTTCAGCCACAAGGCGTTTTGACCATACTGGAAGATGTTGCCCATGACCTTCACGTCGCGCAGGGTGTTCAACAGCTCGACATGCTGCGAGAGGTCGGAGAAGGTGTTTCCCTCGACCCGGACGAAGGCGACCGCGCGCTCGGAGTCGCCTTGCAGGATCACGCCTTGGCCGCCCGACTCGAACCTCGAGTCGCGGATGACGATCGGCCGGCGGCTCGAACCGGCCGCGCCCTCGGTGATCCAAACGTGGGCCCAGGTCGATTCGGGCGTCTTGATGCTCTGGAGCCGATCCAGGATCACTCCTTCGGCGTTCCCCACGATGAGCACGCTGTGCTGGTTGCGCCCTGGGCGAATCGTGAGGCCTCGGAGCACGATACCGGGCGTGTTCTGAATTTGGATGACCGCGCCTCCGGTCCGAGAGAACAGCGAGGCGCCCCGTGGGGCCTCGATCGTGATGTCTCGCCAGCGCCGGGGGTTGTTGAACAGGACCATGCCCTCGTAGGTGGCGTTGTCGAGAATGCGGATCGTGTCGCCCGGCCTGGCCTGTTGCAGGGCGCGACCGATTCCGTTGAAGTGGGCCCGGCCCGACCGGGCGACGGTCAGCACCGCCGGCAACGGGTTTGGGGGCGTTGGGTGGTCCGGCTTTCGGCGGAGCAGGAGGAACAGCGCGAAGGCCGCCAACAGCAAGGTCATCGCGGCCACGGTGGTCCAGGGAAACTCCCCGTCGTTCCAGGATTTCCAATGGAGCGACCGCCGGAAGAATCCTTCGGACTGGGGCTTGGGCGCGACCAGCGGTTGCGGTCTCGTGAGCGGATCCGGTCGTGCCAGGACGGGCGAGGCGCCCTCGGTGGAATCCGCCTGATTCGCGGCTTCCAGCAAGGGCTGGAGCGCCCGAAGAACCTCGTCCGCCGTCGCGAAGCGGTCGGCCGGGTCCTTCGCCAGCAGTTTCATCACGATGTCGGAGAGCGCCTGGGGACAGTCGGGCACGAGATCGATGGGCGGAGTCGGATGGTGATCGGAAACGCGACGGATCACGTCGATCGTGTGCGCGCCGCGGAACGGCGAGGCGCCGGTGAGCATCGCGTACATCGCGCAGCCGAGGCCGAAGAGGTCGCTTCTCGTATCGACCGCTTCCCCCTTGACCTGCTCGGGAGCCATGTAGGCCGGCGTGCCGACGACGCGATCTCTGGAGGTGATGTCGGACAGGTCCATGGCCGCGCGCGCCAGGCCGAAGTCGGTGATCTTGACCCGCTCAATCCCCTGTTCCAGCATGATGTTCGAGGGATTGATGTCGCGGTGGATGACCCCTTGAGCGTGCGCGGCGGCCAGGCCCTGAGCGATCTGGGCGCTGATGCGAAGCGTGTCCGACGGCGAGAGGCTCCCGTTTTTCCGGATGTGCTGGCGGAGCGTGCAGCCGGGAACCAGCTCCATGACGAGGTACGGCGTTCCCCGATGAACGCTGGCGCCGTGGATGATCACGACGTTGGAGTGGCTGATCGAGGCGGCCGAGCGGGCCTCGCGCAGGAAGCGGCGGCGGGCCTTGGCGCTGCTGGCCAGCCGCGGAGCCAGCACCTTGATCGCGACCAACCGGTTCAACCGGGGGTCAATCGCCTTGAGCACGACCCCCATACCGCCTCGACCGAGCTTGCCGAGCACCTCGTAGCGGCCGATCCGCCCCCAGGACCTCGCCCGGTTCGACGGCGAGAGGAACGACAGGTCGAATTCCTCGTCGTCGTCCCGATCCTGAACCGGATCGGGAGCCGCGTCCGGATCCGGGTCGAACGCGGGCCACCCGTCCAGATCCGAGAGCGGCAGGGCGGTGAGGGTCGTCCGCATCGCGGTGCGGGCCCCCGCGGACGACGCCTCGGTCTCGTCGATCCGGCTCGCGTCCTTTATCGCGTCGTAAAGGCGATGACAGCTCGGGCAGGCCTCGAGATGGGTCTGGAGCGGGCGCAGCCGCGCCTCGCCGATTCGTCCCTCGACGAGATCGCGAAGGCTCTGTTCACCAGGACACATCATGTCGTCACTCATGACGATGCCACCTCATTGCGGTCATTTCTAATCGTCAATTATCGAAAGAATCCCCTTTGATTGCCACAACGAAATGCGCGTTTTTCGAAGTGATCGTTCGTTCCGTCGGGCGCGCCTTTGCGATCGAGGGTGATCCCACGGGTCGAATTCCACGCGATCGGGCCTCGCCTGGGTATGCCAATCTGGCAGCCGGCCGATCGTGAGGGCTGTTCGGCGTACGCCAATTTGGCAGTCGCGACCCAACCCTGCCCGGCCCAGCCCGAGAATCCGGCGCCCGGATTCCCGATCCCGCATCCGAGATCCTTGTCCGATCGACAGTTGCGTGAATCGGGATTGGACTGGCATGACGCTTGCTTAAAAGGGATCAGCGAAGACCGGTGGGTTGTCCCGGGGTCGCGAGGCGCAACGGGACTGGCCCATCGGGGAAACGGTGGATCGAGATTCGTGTTCTTGGTTTTACCTTCAATGGATTCGGCTTCGAACGTGAGAAGGAGGTTCGCGCGTATGGCGATTGAACGTTGGGATCCCTTCCGTGAGATGATCAGTCTGCGAGACGCGATGAACTCGTTGTTGCAAGAGAGTTTCGTCCGGCCTGGTGGTCCGCTGATGAAGGAGAGCGTGGCCTCGCTGCCGCTCGACGTGGTTGAGAACGAGAACGAGTTCGTCGTCAAGGCGTCGGTGCCGGGCGTCAAGCCGGAGGATGTCGAGATCACCGTTCACGGTGACACCCTGACGATCCGGGGCCAGACCCAGGTTGAGGAGGAGAAGAAAGGGGAAACCTGGCATCTTCGCGAGCGTCGTTTTGGCGCGTTCCAGCGCTCGCTGTCGTTGCCCGTTCCCATCGACTCCGACAAGGCCAATGCCAGCTACGACCACGGCGTCTTGACCTTGACCCTGCCCAAGGCCGAGGCGGCCAAGCCGAAGCAGATCAAGATCGGCGGCTCGACGTCGTAACCGCTTCCGTGAACCAAGGTCTCTCACCTCGGAGGGTGGGCATCACGCCGATGTCCACCCTCTGGCCGCGCGCCGACCGATCAAGGTCCACGCGGGGCGGCTCGACGAACGGATGACGGGATTGCCCGAACGGCCTGGAGCGTCTGGCGTGTGACGGCTCGGGTAGGCCCATCGGCGACGGCCGCCTAGAATGGACCGGGGAACCGTCACGAGGCCCCCGTTTTGAACGGCCGTTCCCTCTCCCGCTTGCTCGACGCCCCGCGCGCCCACTGATGGAACCGATTTACCTCGACCACAACGCGACGACGCCCCTGGCCCCGGAGGTTCTCGAGGCGATGCGGCCGCACTGGCTGGCCGGCGGCAATCCCGAGAGCCGCCACGCCGCCGGCCGATCGGCCCGTCGCGCCTGGGACCTCGCCCGAGACACGGTCGCTCGACGGCTCGGCGCCGACCCTTCGGAAGTCGTCTTCACGTCGGGCGGGACCGAGGCCAGCAACCTGGCGATCTTCGGTCTGATCGGCGATGCCGCGCCGCCGGGGCACCTGGTCGCCAGCCCGATCGAGCATCCCGCCGTCGCCGGGCCGGTCGAGCGACTGGAGGCACTCGGGTTCGACGTGGATCGGCCCGAGGTTGGCCCCGACGGCCTAGCCGACTCCGCCTTGATGGCCGAGGCAGTCCGCGACGGTACTCGGCTGGCCACCTTGATGCTCGCCAA
>CAZRGV010000118.1:0-275 GCA_964599655.1 uncultured Isosphaeraceae bacterium
GGTGAACGCCTCGTGCCCCGGCGTGTCGACGAAGGTGATCTTTTTCCCCTCGTACTCGATCTGGTAGGCGCCGATGTGCTGCGTGATGCCGCCCGTCTCGGTATCGGCGACGCTGGTCTTGCGAATCCGGTCGAGCAGCGAGGTCTTGCCGTGGTCGACATGCCCCAGAATCGTGATCACCGGCGGGCGGGGTTCCAGTTCGGCTTCGTCGATTTCCCGAGCTTCGAATGCTTCGAGAAGTTCATCCTCGGCCGTCCGCTCATAGACCACATTCA
>CAZRGV010000118.1:307-597 GCA_964599655.1 uncultured Isosphaeraceae bacterium
GGCCGTCTCGTCGTCGAGGCTGGAGTTGATGTTCACGCCGGGGCCGACGGTGAACATCAGCTTGCGGAGCAGGTCGGTGGCCTTGACGCCGATGGCCTCCGACAGCGTGCGAACCGTGATCGGCGGTTCGATCACGGCCTGGCTCTTGCGCGGGGCGATGAGGGCCTGACGCGCTCCCCCCTTATGCCGTCGAGGTCCTCGGCTCCGGCGTCCTTCTTCTTCCCCTTCGAGCAGCGCGGAGGCGGGCACTGGGGAGGTCAGGCTCCGGCTTTCCTTGGCGCGTTCGGTGC
>CAZRGV010000118.1:726-5780 GCA_964599655.1 uncultured Isosphaeraceae bacterium
TGGCCACCCTTCGCGGTCGGGGCCTGTCCGCCCCGACCGACCAGAGGCGGCGGGGTCAGGCCGAGCTGACCACTCCGGGCCATTTCCAGCAGTTGCGCGGGTGTGAACTTCTTGTCAGGCCGCTGCGTCTTACCCTCGGGCCCCGACGGGCGAGGCGCCTCGGGGCGTCGAGGCGCCCCGGTCGGGGGCACCGCGGAGGCGACTGGCGGCAAGGGTCTGCCACCTCGGCCGCCGGTGGGCGCTTCTCGATCGCGACGAGGCCCTCCATCGCCCCCTTGAGTGGCCGACGAAGGCTCGGGGCGTCTCAACGGCGGCTGTGCCGCGCCAGGACGGGCCGCCAGCGGCTGCCTCGTGCCGGCCGGAGAGATATAGTCGCTCCTCTTCAAGGGCGCGGGGGAACCGGGGGGTGACGGAGCCTGGGCCGCCGGTCCTTGGGGTGGGGTCGGACTCGGCGCGGGAGCGTCGCCGGGTCGTCCGGGAGGCGCCTGCGGTGCGGCCCCTCGATCACGATGGGGTGTGTGGCCGGACAGGGGTCCGGCGGGCCGACCGGTCAGGGTGGAACCGTGTCGTGTGTGCCCCGCGAGAGGCGCGGGAGCGGGTCGAGTGGGGGCTCCAGCCGCCGGAGGAGGCGCCGCGGGAGGCTTCGCCATCGGCGGAGTGACGCCGCCGACCTTCAACGGTTGCGTCGGTTCCGTTGGACTCGGCGACGGCTCGGGGGCCGGTTTGCGCTGGGCGGGTGCTGGGGCTGTCGGGACGATGGCGGGCGTCTCCGGGCGGGTAGAGGGCGAGGGGCGAGGCGGGGACGGGGGAGCGGCGGCCGCAGGGGCGCTGGTGGAGGCGGTCGCGGGGCTCGACGGTCCTTCCACCATCTGCTTGATACGCTCGACCATCCCCTCATCCAGACTCGCCAAGGGACTGGGCTTGACGTCAAGCCCCTCCTGCTGGATTCGGTCGATGAGTTCTTGACTCTTCAACCCAAGCTCTTTCGCCAACTCGTGGACACGTGTGGACAAAGGCGACTCCTCCTGTGGCGGCTCGGCGGAAGCTCCGGCACGAGCCGATCGGTATTGTGATCTTCACCGACCGGTCGTGCCAACCCCAGTTTCCGAGACCACCCGACCAACCCTCGTTTGGGGCTCACTGGCTCAGGAGGTCATTGCGGGAAGGCAAAAAACGCGGCCGGAACACGGTGGGCCCATGCGGGGCCTCATGGTTGGTTCATATCCGTTTCTCGGTCGGAAGAACCCTCGTTCGAACCGTTCGAGACCGAGGGAAAGGTGGGCTCTATGGGGCGACTCGAACTCTGCGGTGTTTCCCGGGCTTCAATTTCCTGTTGCGTGGCGCCCGTTTCCACGGCATCGGTCACAATGCGCTCCGTCTCACTCTGATCGTCATCCGTCGGAGCATGCGTGATTTCATGTCCGATTTCCACGCGAGGCTCACCGGCCAGAGCAAGGTCTCGAAGGTCGGGCGCCTCCTCGGGCGACTCGGAACCGGTTTCCTCCGAGTCCTCCTCGGCCTCGGCAGGGGCGACCGCCGTCGCTTCGAACAGTTCGTCGGCAGTGGGCTTTTCGGTGGCACTCGGGCCGGGACCCTCGCGTTCGAAGAGTTCCGCGAGGGTCGGCGCTGGTTCCTTGGGCTCCTCGGCGCCCCCTTCGGCTCCGGGGGCAGCCTCGCCCGCGCCGGGCGGCCGCGCGCCCTTGCGACGAGGCATTTCCTCCGTTTGCTCTTCGGCAAGAACCTCGGCTCGGGCCACGATTTCGGTTGCTTGTTCTTCGCTGAGACCCTCGATTGTGTTCACCAGATCACTAATTTCCATCACCGAGAGGTCGTCGTAGCTCAGAATGCCCTGCTCCACCAGCCGCTCGGCAAGTTCGGCATCGACCCCTTCGAT
Organism: uncultured Isosphaeraceae bacterium; assembly: GCA_964599655.1. Lineage (GTDB taxonomy): Bacteria > Planctomycetota > Planctomycetia > Isosphaerales > Isosphaeraceae > CAZRGV01. Next base: position 2,621 of record CAZRGV010000118.1, read on the forward strand.
CTTGGTGAATGCTCCAACGGCTTTCTCGATCAGCTCGTCGAGCTCCTCACTGGTCATGATCTCGATGTCCCAGCCCACGAGCTTCGAAGCAAGCCGAACGTTCTGACCCCGACGCCCGATGGCCAGCGAGAGCTGATCTTCCCGCACCAGAACGATGGCGCGGCCCAGGAGGTTGCAGAGCATCACCTCGTCGATCTCGGCCGGTTGCAAGGCGTTCGGGATCAGCACCTGGAGCGCCTCGTTCCAGCGGACGATATCAATCCGCTCGCCACCGAGTTCATCCACGATGTTCTTGATCCGCGTGCCGCGGACGCCAACGCAAGCTCCGACGGCATCGACCTTTGTGTCGATTGAACTGACGGCCACCTTGGTCCGGTAACCGGCCTCTCTCGCGATCGCACGGATCGAGATGATCTGGTCGGCGATTTCGGGAATCTCGAGCTCGAAGAGCCGGCGGACGAAGTCCGCGTGGGTGCGGCTGAGGATGATCTTGACGCGCTGACCGACCTTGCGGACGTCGAGAATGATGGCTCGGACCCGTTCGCCCGGATGCAGGTCGTCTCCCGGAATCTGCTCACTTCGGGGCAGCAGGGCATCGGTCTTGCCGAGGTTGACGGTCACAGCCCCGCCCTCGAACCGCTGGACGGTGCCGGTGATCAGTTCCCCCTTCAGGCCCTCGAACTCGTCGAAGAGGCTATCGCGTTCCGCCTCGCGGATCTTCTGAATGATGACCTGCTTGGCCGTTTGCGCGGCGATCCGGCCGAAGTCGGGAGGGTCGACGGGCTGGCCGTCGGCGGTCACGCGCGGCTTGCCCGAGTCGGGATCGATCGAGACCTGGATTTCCTCGGCGTCCGGGTAGTGTTTCTTGGCCGCCGTGGCCAACGCCGACTCGATCCCTTCGAACAAGATCTCCTTGGGGATGTTCTTGTCCCTGTGGATGCTGTCGACGATGCGGACCAGATCAACACTCATGACGGCTCCTCCGAGGCAAGCGGCGCGAACACGGCCTGTTGCGGTGGGCCCGAACCAGCGCCACGCCCGAGAAGGCGTGGTTCGGACCCGTCGCCGCGCGTCGGCGGAGGTCCGTGCGCGACGCCTCCTCGGGAATATCGAAACGACTCGCGCCTCCCCGGCGCCATTCGTCTCTAGATATCCGTTCCAGCCGCGAGGCGGCACTCCCGAAGGAAATGCAACTCCAGTGGTCAAAACGAGAAGAACGCTCTTGGTCTGGCGTTCCCCGCGCATGACCACCCGCCCAGTCGGCCCCAAGTCAGAAAGTAACAAGCGGTTGACATCATTGTCAAGTGTCCGAACAATGGAGAAGGCGGGCCCAAGAACTTGCCCCGCGTTTTGAAAAAAAGACAGCTTAATCGTTCCGTTTTCGCCTGTTACGGAAAGTTTGCTCGCTGATGTCGTCGCACGCGATGGACCCGAGGACGCTCCGCTCGACGCTTGAAGCGGCCGGATTGCGCTGCACGAGACAGCGGATGGCTGTCTTCGAACACCTCTATCGCGCCGAGCCTCACCACCCCACCGCCGAGGAGCTCTACCAGTCGGTCAAGAGCGAGGTCCCCAGCCTCAGCCTGGCCACGGTTTACAAGGCCCTCGACGCCCTGGAATCCTGCGGCCTGGTCAGCAAGCTGCCCGACGCCGACGGCTCGGCCCGCTATGATGCCCGATCCGAGCGTCATTACCACCTCCGATGCCTCCGCTCCGGCCAGGTGCGCGACCTTCCCACGACCTATGACCCCGACTTGATCGCCCGGCTCGATCCCGACCTCTCGCAAAAGCTGAAGGATCAGGGGTTCCAGGTCACCGGTTACCGTCTCGAGCTGGTCGGCTATTTTGAAGATCAACCTCCGCGTCAACCCGACCCGAGCGAGCCGGAATAAGCGACGATGGATCCGTCCTCAACCGCTCCGAAAACGACCTCGGATCGTCTCTTTCCCTTGGTTGACACCCACGCCCATCTTGAGGACTCGCGCGTTTCGGTCCAGCTCGAGGAGGTTCTGGAGCGCGCCCGAGACGCCGGAGTGACCCAGATCCTCGGTGTCGGAACCACCGCCGAGGATAGCCTTCTGACCCTGGAGCTCGCCGAGCGGCACCCTGGCGTCTTCGCTGCCGTCGGCATCCAGCCGAACCTCGTCGCGTCGATCCGGGCCGGTGACTGGGGGAAGATCGTCGCGCTGGTCGACCATCCCAGAGTTGTGGCCGTTGGCGAGACTGGCCTCGACCGTTTTCGGGACACAACACCGTTCCACACCCAGCAAGATTACTTTGACCGCCACCTCGACCTGGCCGAGGAAAAAAATCTCCCGGTGGTGATCCACTGCCGCAACTGCGAGATGGACATCGTGGAGCAGCTCTCGAGCCGAAAACGCCCGATTCGGGGTGTGCTGCATTCCTTCTCCGGCACGTGGGATCACGCCCAGGCCTTCCTTGAACTCGGTCTCGATATCTCCTTCGCCGGCATGGTCACCTTCGAAACCAAGAAACTCGATCCGCTCCGAGACGCCGCCGCGCGCGTTCCGCTCGACCGCCTCTTGGTCGAGACCGACACTCCCTACCTGAGCCCCCACCCTTACCGGGGCCAGTCAAACGAACCCGCTCGGGTCGCCCTCACGGCTGCCTTCCTGGCCAGGCTCCGGGGAATTGCTCCCGAGGCGCTCGCCCTCGCCACGACCGCCAACGCTCGACGCCTCTTCTGCCTTCCCGACTCCGACGGCCTCGTCTGACCACCTCGCCGTCAATCCGCCCTTCCTACTTCCCGAGCTTGCCTAACCGATCCCTTGCTCCAGGTCGTTTTTCCGACTTTCTGAAATTCCTCAAGTCGCCAGGGTGTATAGTTCATTCAGGGCGAGATGGCGGCCATGGCCTCGGCCCCGCCGGCATTGCATTTGCCCTTCCCACGCAGGTCTCGCGTCGCTCGGCGCATTCGATAGACTGAGAGGCCCCTCCATGAATTCGATCGACCTGATTAAGTCCGCCTTTCTTCTAGGAACCATCTCCTCACTTCAGATACTCGGCTTCTGGCTCGCCCTTCGAAGTGGAACCGCCAGCCTCCGAGGTGCCCGCCGCCTTCGGATCGCCTTCGAGAATCTCTCCAAGACCGTGTTGGTGCTGGTCGGCTGCCTGATTGGCCTGGCGGCGGTTCATGAGG
>CAZRGV010000118.1:5795-9588 GCA_964599655.1 uncultured Isosphaeraceae bacterium
GATCGGTCTTCGCGTCTCCTGGTGAGTCACGAATGCCCTAGGTCGCCAGCGGCGCGGTGAGGCTCCGGTTTGTGAGCCTCGCCGCGTTCTTGTGTTGAGACCCGCGAAGATCGACGCGTCGCGAGGTGGTGGCCCCTCCTCAAACGCCCCGCGCTTCGGGTCCCCAGAGGAGCTTGTGAAGCTGAATCTGGAGCCGAACCGGAAGGCCCGACTCGAGAATCCAGGCCGCCAGGTCGGCGGGATCGACCTGTCCCGACGCCGGGGCAAAGAGCACCGGACACCGTTCGGTCAGGCGATGTCGCCTGACACAATCGATCGCCCAGAGGAAGTCGTCCCGGTCGCAGACGACGAACTTGACCTCATCCTTCGGCATCAGCCGATCGAGGTTGGACCAGTCGTTGGCCCCGGCCTCGCCCGAGCCGGGGGTCTTCACATCGAGAATGATCCGAACCCGAGGATCGACCGGGCTCATGTCGATCGCCCCGCTGGTCTCCAGCAGGACGGTCCGCCCTGCGTCGGCCAGTCGGGTCATCAGCGGCAGGGCTTCCGGCTGGAGCAACGGCTCCCCTCCCGTCACCTCAACCAGCGAGTCGCCGAACGCGAGCACCCGCTCGACCACATCCTCCAGCGCCAGGATCTCCCCTTGCTGGAACGCGTGGGGCGTATCGCAGTAGCCGCAACGGAGGTGGCAGGCCGTCAGTCGGATGAACACGCAAGGCAGGCCGGCGTGAAGCCCCTCGCCCTGAAGGCTCCGGTAGATCTCATGAACGACCAACATCCCTGCCGGCTTGCCGAGCAGCGGCCTGAGGCGTCTCGAAAGGGGGCTGGGGCGCTCGGCGGGAGCAGGCGGGGCGTCGGTCGCGGCACTTGGTTCGGCATTCATGAAGGGCTCGATCGGGTCGGTCCTGTCGCGGAAGGGTCTCGGACTTGGCGGCCTTCGGAATGGTCCGACTTCCATTCTACGCTAGGCCCGGAAAAAATTCCGAGGCGAGCACGGCCGATCCTCCGCGCTCGCCTCGCGAATTCCCAAAACCCGGAAAACGACGATCAACGCCTCTGGAGCCGGTTGATCCGGGCCGCCTCGGTCTTGATGAATTCCACATCGAGGAACGGATCGGCCGAGATGCGCTGGAAGCGAACGGCGCCTCGACTGTCGATCAGGAACGTGCCGTGCAGCGGCTGATTCTCGAAGTCATCAAACGTCCGATATATCTTGAAAACTTTCATCTCGGGATCGGCCAGCAAGGGCATCGGGAACTTGATCTGGTCGTCGTTGTTCTTGAGCTTGCGGGTCGTCTCGAGGTCATCGGTGCCGATGGCCACCAGCGCCGTGTTCAGTTTCTTGAGCGCCTCGATCTCCTTGCCGAAGACCTGAAGCTGCTGCATGCAGTGGGCGCACTGGCCTCCCAGGTAGAAGATCACGAGGACGTTTTCTCCCTTGTGATCGGCCAGGTTCCACGGCTTGCCGGTCGTATCGGTCAACGCGATCGGCTCGGCCTGGTAGGGCGACCACGTGAGCGGTCCCAGTGTGGTCAGGTCGATCCGGTTGGCCGACGCGTCGTCGGTCTCGGGCTCGACCACGGGGGGCGTCCAGCTCCCGTCCGCTTTCCACTGCGATACGATTGACTCCAAACGGCGGAAGACCGGCACGTCGCGATCGGCCTGACGAGCCAGGGTTTCGAGTTTGCGATACGCCTCCCGCGCCTCCTTGTCCTTACCAACCGCGTGCAGGACTTCCACCTGGCAGGCCAGCGGCGGAACCTGGTTCACGTTGTTGTCGACGGCCCTCTTCGCGAGGACCTCGGCCATTCCGAGGTTGCGTGCCGAAAGGTGCGCTCGGGCCAGGGCCTCGGGACGCATCCGCGTCGCCTTCCCGAAGCGGTCGAACGCCGATCCAATATCGCCGTTGAGCAGGGCCTGATACCCTTCGAGCTCGGCCAGTTCGGCGGCGCTGGTGATCCCCTTCGCCTTATCGCCGTCGAGGGCCCGAAGCGCGGCGATCTGCTCGGCGAGCTTCGCCTGATCTCCCTTGGCGGCATGAGCCAGACCCAGCGTGTACGCCCGCTCTCGACGTTCGAGAGGAATGTCCGACCAGTCGAGCGCCTCGCTGGTAACCGCGTCGATCAGATCGTCCCAGAGCTCGTAACGAACAAGCATCTCCGACCATCGGGCCCGTCCGCTTCGCTGGGAGGAGCCGCCGTCGTTCTTGCCGTTCTTCTGCGGGTCTCGAGGCTGCTCCACCAGGTCGCGGGCCACCGCGATGCCGTCATGAACCCGGCCGATGTGGCTGCAACTGGTCACATACCACTGGTTGTTATGCGCATAGTTGTGGATCTCGAACGGCATGATCCGGTCGCGGGCCATCGAGGCATGATCGACGCGGGCCGAGGCTTCCTGCTGATAGGCGGCGTCGGCATAGCGCCTCAAGCCCGTATAGGTATGGCCCGGCATGTGCCAGGCGTGGGCGATTCCGGGCGCCGCCTTGCCGAACAGCGCGGCCGACTTCAGGGCCATTTCTGGCTTCACACCGTCCCAGAGGTGAATCCGATAATGGTGCATTCCCGGATGCATTGGCTCCGCCCGTTCGACCAACCGGAGCACTTCTTCGAGCGCCTGACGGCTGCCGATTCCGTCTCGGGCGTTCTGCCAGGCGACCATGACCATCCAGGATCGGGCTTCGAGGTCGTCGGGGAACTCCTGGACGATCGTCTCGAGCCCGTTCAAATGCCCCTGGCGCCGGGCCTTGTCGTCGACCCCCTCGCGGTACGACGCGGCCATCGCGTCGAGATAAAGCCGCTCCCGACGGGTGAGCTTCGCCTTCGGATCAGCCGCCTTCTTCTGCGCTTCCTTGAGGAACCCCTTCGCCCGCTTGGCGTTGTTCACGTTCGCCATCGCCATGCCCCAGTAGGCCATGACGCAGTCCGGGTCGATCAGGGCCGCCTGCCGGAACGATCGCTCCGCCTCCAGGTAGTAGAACACATGGAGCTGCGCCACCCCTTGATTGATGAACGCCTGGGCCTCGGGCTTCGAGGTCGAGACGGGAAAGTCGGCCTTGCCCATGCCAGGCAGCAGCACGGCCTTCTGCCGGGGACCATCGTCGAACGCCTCGCCGTGAATCGAGTGCCCGAACGCCGGCACCGCCGGGTTGGTCTCACTGGCCGACGCCGTCGGCTTGAGCGGCTCATCCGCGAGGCTCTGGGCCACCACGCCCAGAACCGCGACAAAGGCCCCGCAACCGCCAAGTAACAACCCGCGCATCGGTGGGTCTCCGCTCATGGAGGGCATCGAGGAGTGCGCATCAAATCAAAGGCTCGAGGGCCGGCCAGGCAAGCCGCCGGAGCCCTTTGAGGAGAGCGATCAAGTCCCCTGATCCTATTCGTCGCGATTCAAGAAATCCAGCCCCAGCACAACCGGAGAATCGCCACGCCACCGTCGGGGGCCTTGCCCGGCCGCTCGCCGACTAGCGAGGCGCTTCAAACTCCGCCAGCGGTCGAGCAACAGCGTCCCCCTCGCGGACGTGATAACCCGCGTTGCTCTTAAGATCCGTGAACCGGTCCACCTGACCCGACGGCCATCGCACCTCGACCGACTCCACTCGATCCGCCTGGCCAAGGCCAAAGTGGAGCCTCGGGTCGCCGGCCGACTGGTAGCTGCCGCCTCCGGAACGCTCGGCCACTTGTCGGCGGCCGCCGGCTGTCACGGCCACCCGGGCTCCGATCGCGTCACGATTCGAGCGGGTTCCCTCCAGGCGCAAGGTCAGGGAGTTTCCCCCCTCGCGTAGGGAAAGAGTGTA
>CAZRGV010000118.1:9598-19346 GCA_964599655.1 uncultured Isosphaeraceae bacterium
GGTCCGGTTGTGGAAGTACGCGAGGGGGGAACGTTGTGCCAGAATCAACGCATCGATTCGTCCATCGTTGTCGAGATCGCCCGAGGCCAGGCCCCGTCCGATGCGAAGCACGTTCCAGGGCTCGCCGGCATCGCTCGACACGTCCACCAGATGGCCGTCGCCGGTGCCGGCCAGCAGTTGCGCGGGCATGGCGTACGGATAATAAGGCCGGTTGTCGTTGACATGCCCATTCGTCGAGATCAGGTCGAGCGCGCCGTCGTTGTTGAAGTCGAGAAAGGCCGTGCCGAAACCGAGCAAATACCGCGTCGCCAGGCCGAGTCCCGAGCTGGCCGTCCAGTCGGCGAACAGGCCGCCGCCGAGGTTGCGATACAGCGTCGACCCTTCTCCATAGAAGTTCGTCACCAGCAGGTCGAGCTTGCCGTCCGCGTCGATATCGCCACAGGCCACGCCCATGCTGGCCTGGTAACCCCCCTCCGCGCTTCCCGAGGCCCCCGCCGTCAAGCCGATCTCCTCGAACCGGAAACCGCCGAGGTTGCGGAACAGGAAGTTCGCCGTGCCGTCGTTGGCCACGTACAGGTCGACCCGGCCATCATCGTCCAGGTCGGCCGCGACCACCCCCAGCCCCCGGCCATCCTGGTCCACAATGCCGGCCTCCTCGGTCACATCCACGAATCGACCACCGTCGTTGCGGAAGAGACGATCGGGCGCCGCCTCGACCTTGCTCGGGTCGCAGGAGAAAAACTCCCCCTTTTCGTTCTTGCACAGGACCGGGCGTTCGGGATCATAAATCATGTAGTGACAGACATAAAGATCCAGGTCGCCGTCGTTGTCCAGGTCGGCGAAGGCGGCGGAGGTCGGATTGTCGCGCACGCCCGAAAGGCCGGCGACCTCGGTCACATCCTCGAACGTGCCGTCCCCTCGATTGCGATAAAGGGCGTACGACCGGAGCCGCGTCACGAACAGGTCGGGATGGCCGTCGTTGTCCACGTCACCCACCGTCACGCCGAGCCCGTAGCCCCGAGGCATCACTGAGAGGCCCGCCGCCTCGGTCACGTCGTCGAACGTCCCGTTGCCCCGGTTCCGGAACAGGCGGTCCCCCTCCCGAGGTCGGCTCGGATCGTCCTGAAGCGGCCCGCCTTGAACGACGTACACATCCAGCCAACCATCGCCGTCGAAGTCGAGGACCGCCACACCTCCCGACATCGTTTCGGGAAGCTCGTGCCGCGACGTCTCCCCGTTGTCGAACGTGAACCGAAGGCCCGCCGCCTCCGCGTCATCCGCGAAAGCCGGTCTCGCTCCCAGCAACCCGTCCACCGATCCCGCCGGGGCTTCGCGGGGCACCGTCGGTCGAAGATCCGCCAGCACATCGGCCAGCGTTCTCTCATCCTTCACGCCTAAAGCCGTCGAACGGTCGAGCATGGCCAGCGCGCGACCGGTCGACGTCGCATCCTCCGGCTTCGCCTTGGAAAGGATGTCCCAGGCATCGGCCTCGAATCGCCGGCCGAGCGACCGGGCGATCGTCGAAAGCTCGCTCGCCTTCGCCATCAGGTCGCCGTCGAGAAGCAACTTGCGAAACCGGTCCTTGGCCCGATCAATCGCGGTTTTCTTCTTATGAAATTGTCCCGCTTTCTCGATTTCGCCGGCCTCTCCGGCCAGCGCCGCCAGGCGCTCCAGGGCGATGGCTCGCCCTGGGTCCTGTTCGGCCAGGGTCGTGAGCGCCGTCCGCTCGGCCTGCCGGTTCCCCCCCTGCCCGATCAGCCACGCGCGGATGGCCAGGATCTCGGCGGGTTCCAGTCGATCGGCCGAAACGTGTGGCAGGGCGCGCCAGGCGTCATCGACCTTCTCGGCCGCGACAGACAGGTCGAGCCTCATCCGCCAGATCGCCGGATCATCGGGGCGACGCTCCTGGCAGCGGTCGAGCCACTGTCTCGCCTCGTCGAACTTCCCGGTCAGAATGGCCAGCCTGGCCTTCCCAAGCCAGACGCGATCGTCCTTCGGGTCGGCATGTTCGAGTGCGTAGCCCCACGCCTCGATCGGCATCGGCGAGTTGTCCAGCAGCCAGAGCTCCTTCAAATCCGCCGCCGGGTCGGACGAATCCGACAACGAGGCCCGGATCGCCCGGGCGACGTCGTCGAACCGCCCCTCGAACCGGTAGAGCCGGATCAGGGCTCGTTGCAACTCGTACGCATCGTCGCCCGAGCCGGCCCGGGGCACAGCGTCCACCAGCACCGCCTCAGCCTCGGAATAGCGGCCGCTGTTGAGCAACTCCGTCGCCCGGAGCGCCGCCGCTTTCGAGGCGAACGGACTGTCGGCCGGTACGCGGGCCCACGCGTCGATCGCCTCGTTGAAGTGGCCCGTCTCCCGCTCGCAGACGCCGAGCCGGAACAGCACCTCGCCATCGCCCGGCCAGCGATTGACAAGGCCGAGCAATCGTTTGCGAGCCAAATGAACATAGCCCGACTCGAACTCGCGAACCGCCTCCGCCAGCTCCGAGCGATACTGACTCCGCTCGAACGACCAGTAGGCCCAGCCGATGCCCGCCAAGCCCATCGCCACCAGCACCAGAACGATCGCCACCCAGAGCCAACGCATGCACGTTCCTCGATCGTTGCTCCCCTTCAACGGGGCGAGCCCAACGCCCCGTTGTTGGTGTGGCTCGTCGCCTGGAGTCGGTAGAAGTTGGCCAGACCGGTCTCGCCCCGCTTCTCATGATACGCGGCCAGCAAGCGATTGGCCTCGACATGCCCCGGATCGCGGGCCAGGACCGTCCTCGTCCAGCGCACCCCCTGGGCCTCCTGCCCGTGGTCGAACATCCAACGGGCAATCTCCAGCCGGAGCTCGGGGTTGTCGGGGTCCTTGTTGAACGCCTCCTGCACCTTGACCAGCCGGGCCTCATCCGCCCGCAGCCGGGCCGAGGTCTCCTGCGCCTTCCGAGCCTCGTCCGCCCGGCCCAAATGACTCAGTGCCAGGCTCCGGCGATAGTGGGCCTCCGAGTCGTACGCATGGAGCGCGAGAACCCGGTCGAGCCGCTCCAGCGCCGACGTGTCGGCCCCCCGGTTCATGTCCACGACGGCCCGCTCCTTGAGGACCTCGGGATCGTCGGGCGCGATCGCGAGGGCTCGGTCGAGGTAACCCGCCGCCGCGTCGACCTTTCCCAGCAGCAACGCCGCACGACCCGCTCCCACGAGCCCAGCCGGATCGTCGGGGTTCTTGGCGAGGTAGAGGGCGTATTGCTCGGCGGCCTCGGCCGGTCGGTTCGACTCCCGGAGCGCGTCGGCCAGGCCGAGCCGGGCCTTCGACAGTTCCGGATCGCGTTTCAACGCCTCGCGATAATGGCTGGCCGCCGCGGCGGGTCCGGCGTTCGTCCGCCGGTCGATCTCGGTCATCCAGAGGTACGGCTTCGGGTCGTCGGGCGCGTCCTGGGTCCATCGATCCAGCACGATCGACGCCAGACGCATCCGGTAGCTCGACAGGAAGATCCGCGCCAGCGCCTCGTCGACCTCGGGGTCCGGCTCTTTCGACCGCTCGCGGACCCCAACCAACAGCGGCTCGGCCTCCGACAGACGTCCCGATCGGACGAGCAAGAGCCCCCGCAACCGATCGACCCGATTCTCATCGAGGCCCAGCGATCGGGCTCGCTGGAGCGCCTGCTCGGCCTCTCGGGGCTGGTTCTCCGCCAGCGTCAGTCGGGCTTGACAATAATGGGCTTCGGCCGAGTTCGGACGAGCCCGAAGCCAGCGATCGAGCGGGGCCTTTGCTTCATCGAGTCGGCCGGACCCGATCGCCTCACGAACCAAACGCGCATCGCGACGTACCGCGACCTCCCCGCTGATCCCGACACCGAGCGCGATCAGCAAACCCAGGGCGAGCACGGCCAGACCGATCCGGACCAGCCGTCTTCCGGACCTCAATGGGCCAGCGGGCACGCGCGCGACCTCACAACCGAACGCCCTGGATCCGTCGTCTTTCGTTGGGAGGGCTCCGCCAACCAAACTCCTCGCGGCCCAGGAAAATCGGCGGCCATCTTGTAGGGTGGGCGATGCTCACCCTACAAGAAAAACCTTCTCGGCCGATTTCGCCTTACTTGGCGGGCTCTGCCTTCGAAGCATCCTCCGCCGCGGCCTTCTTCGAAGCGGCGGCCGCTTTCGCCTGATCGCTTGGGCTGAAACTGAACGGCTTGGCCGCCGGGCTGTAATCCTTTGACATGTCGACGTTCTTGGGCACGCCCTCGGGAATTTTCGAGCCGCAACCCACAAGCCCGCCCGCGACCAGTCCCAACATCAACCATCGACGAACAAGGTTCCGCATGGAATTCAAAACCCCTCGCTGTGTTCCGATTCGAATCGAGAGCCGCCCAACGATACAAGCCGGCTTGGCGCGTCGGCGCCAGGCCGGCATTTTCCCCGATCGATCCCGGCCGCGCAGGCAACCGGGATGGGTCGGAAGAGGAGAGCAACGAGGAGGTCAACCAGGAATCCTCATTGCCACTGATCGGCGCTGATCACTTCCTTGCCGTTCCGAGTGCCGAGGGCCCACCAGACCGTCGGCGCGACTGTGTCCTTGACGAAGTGGACCGAGCCGTCGGTCATGCAGACATTGACCCCGCCGGGGTGGTCGCTCGTGGCCGTGATCATCGTGGCGGCGCCGCCCCAGGGGTTCGGCGTGACGTCCTGTTGGTTCCAGCACGAGTGACCATTGGGCGTCATGTAGTGCGTGTACGCCGAGTTCGACGTGTGCCACGGATACGCCAGCGACCAGTGCGCGCCGCTGAGGTACGTGCCCGACGAGCTGAGCGTCCCTGGAATCCCCTTGCAGACACCGATCGCTTGCAGCGCCAGTCCCGCATTGCCGGTGTTGTAGGACGCCGTGTAGCTCACGGGGTAAATGCCGCGCTTGCCGTCGGGCGAGCCGGGCGTCACTGTGGGATTGCCCGGAATGCCGAGCAGTTTCTCGCTGAAGAGGGCGGTGTTCGACGTGCCGTCGCGGACCTGCGTGAAGCCGAAGTAGCCGAGGTTCGCGTCGCGACCCCACCAGGCCTGGGGATAGTTTGTGAAGTTCTGGACGATCGTCCCGCTCCACATCTTGATTGTGCCAGGACCGCCGTGGTTGCCGTGGTAGCTGTTGGCGCCCCAGGGATCGGCCGGCCGCTCACCGATGGTATCCGATGGGCAGAGCAGAATGCCGAGTTGCGAGAAGCCGACCGTGTAGTTCGGCTGCTGGTCGGCGCCTTGATTGAAGTTGTAGGAGTCGTACATCGGCTGCTGCTCGAGCTCGGGCAACAGCGACACCGTCCAGCTCGCGTTCCAGCCCCAGCCGCTGCCGCCATTCGAAGGCGGGCAGCACGAGCCCCATGCCGCGCCGAGGAACACCCCGTCGGCCGGAAGGGCGTTGTACTTCGTGTGATAACCGTGTGTAGCCAACCCCAGTTGCTTGAGGTTGTTCGTGCACTGGGCCCGTCTCGCCGCCTCGCGAGCCGACTGCACCGCCGGCAGCAACAGGGCGATCAGGACACCGATGATGGCGATAACCACGAGGAGTTCAATCAGCGTGAACCCTCGGCGCGAACGCGCACGCCCGCCTGTGCGTCGGATCATGGAACTCGATCCTTGACGTGAAAGAAGGAAAAGAGAATTCCCGAAACGCGGATTCTGGTGCCTCTTCCAGAATCGACTCCATCCACTCCTAATTCGGAATCGGCTCGATTGCAAAAGAATTTTTCACCGAAATCCTGTCTGCCCTGCCCGAAATCAACACAAACTCTTCATCACTCGCCAGATTCCTCATCGATCGATGGACGGGCCACGACGGGCGATCACGGCGTGGCGTCTCATCCGGAATCACCCGAATCCGTTGCCGGTTGTAGGGTGGTGACCGCCGCCCGAACCCCTTGCAGCAACGGAAGATCGGTGGGCCCTGCCTACCCTCCAAGAAACGGGCCTTCCTGGCGATTCCGTATCATTTTCCACAAGCACGTGTTGCGTCTCGCGACCACCCCAACAAGACGGCGGAAGTCGTCCCTTAGTGTAAGCTCCGTCAACCAATCGTCTAGAGTCGCGAGGAGCAGGGTGGGAGGTCCCCACCCTGCGCGACAACAGGCGACCGGGCCCGCTCGTGCCGGTCACGAAGCCAGGGTCGGTTCTCAGCGGGCGGCCGATTCCGACCGGGTTCGCGAGGATCCCGGCAGCGGCTTGCGAGGCAGCTTCTGATCCATCGTCGCGGCGTTGTACACGAACGCCGCCATGATGACCGAGGCTTGCTTCAGGTCGTCGGCCTGGACCCGATCGTAAAGATCCTGGTTCGAGTGGTGGGTTCTCGTCTCGTACTCGACCGGGTCCTGGATGAACTGGAAGCCCGGCAGGCCGATCGCATCGAACGACATGTGATCGGTGCCGAACGTGGGCGAAGGCGTCAAGGTGGCGGCTCCCAGGTCGCGGAAAGGGGTCAGCCAGCGCCGGAAGATCGGCCGTACCGCTTCGTTGCCTTCCATGTACACGCCGCGAACCTTGCCCGTGCCGTTGTCCAGGTTGAAGTAGCCGCAGAAGGTTTCGTACTCGGGTTTCGTCACGAGCTTTCGCTCCGACGGAACGTCGCCGAACATCGAGGCAACCAGGTCCGCGGCCTGCGTTTCCGAGTCCTCATCGCCGAAGCCGCCGAAGTGCTCCTTGACGTAGGCCCGGGAGCCCAGCAGTCCCTGCTCCTCGCCGCTCCAGAGGGCCACTCGGATCGTCCGTCTCGGCTTCAGGCCGGCGGCCTTGATGATCCGGGCGGCCTCCATCGCCACCGACACTCCCGCGCCGTTGTCGGTCGCCCCGGTGCCTGAGTGCCACGAATCCATGTGCCCGCCCAGCATCACGACTTCATGCTTCAGGTCGGTTCCCGGAATCTCGGCGACCGTGTTGTAGCCCATCAGGTCGTCGTCGTGGAACGCGACATCGAGGTTGACGCGGACCTTCAGTTTTTCACCCTGCTCGATCATCCGGACCAGCCGGTTGTAGTGCTCGATCGCCATGACGACCTGCGGCAGGGTCTTGGGCGCCTCCTTGTCCCAGGGGGAGATCCGACGGCCTCCGGGCTGCGAGGGGCCGACCACGCTGGCCTGCTGCACGAAGAGCGTACCGCCGTCGCCCCGGAAACTCGGATCGACGATCACGGCCGCGCCCTCATCGATCAGGAACTGCGCCTTCTTGCGCTGGAACTCGAACGGGTTCGGCCCGCTGGTTCCGCCTCGAGTCCCGCGTCGCGCTCCCCCAAACATGGCCCGCATGTTGTTTCTCGGCTGCGGCTCGGGGGCGTTGGCCATGTTCAGCAACGACTCTTCGGTCAACCGCTTGCCGGGCGCCTCGAACCACGCCTTGACCTCCCGGGCTGCGCCGTTCAGCACGATCGCCCCCTTGAGCTTCCCCTTGTACGTCTCCAGGTCCTTCTCGTTCTTGGCGTCGAAGTAGACGACCTCGCCCGTGACCGCCCCGTCGGTGCCGGGCGACCACGCCTTCGGAAACGCGATCAACGGAATGCACTGGGGCTCGACCACCTGCGCCGAGAACTGCTTGAGCGACCAGCCACGGCCGAACGGCCCCCAGGCTTCCAGGTGGGCGTTTTCCAGACCCCAGCCGGCCATGGTGTCGCGCGTCCACTCATTCGCCCGCTTCATGTTCGGCGAGGCCGTCAGCCTCGGGCCGATCACATCCGTCAGGTAGCTGAGCGTCTTCATCACCTGTGACCGCTTCAACCCCTCGTCCTTGATCGCGTCGATCGGGTTCGTCGGGGCCTTCTTGGTTTCTTCCTTGGCCTCGGCCGGCGCCGTCGCCGTCGGCGCGGCCTTCGTGGCCTGAGCGAACAGCGACGTTGCCGGCCACAGGAACAGGGCCAAGGCGAGCGGGGCGAGTCGCATACGCAGTTGTCTCATCGGGCGAGCTCTCCGGGGTGTGGGAATCCGCGTCGTTGCCTGGCGTGTGCAAGGGAAGAAGACGGTTCCCTGACGATCGTGAACCGATTTCGCGCCATAAGCAAGAGTCAGGAGCGTCCTTACGCCCGATTTCCGTCCCAGAAAAATCCAGAACCACAACGCACGCCCCCGCGCTCCAACCTGTCCGCTCGCCTTGACTTCCAACCTCCTTCCCAGATAATTCGATAACCATCGAAATACAGGCGGCCCGGTTCCGAAGACTCTTCTGAATGAAAAGGCGAGACCGCGATGAACACGGTGTTCAAGGCGCTGTCGGACCCGTCCCGGCGAGAGATTTTGCGACTGTTGACGAGCGGTGAGAAGTCGGCCGGCGAGCTGGCGTCGCATTTCGACATGACCAAGCCGACCGTCTCGCACCACTTCGCGGTCCTGAAAGAGGCCGACCTGATCCGAAGCCGTCGCGAGGGCCAACAGATCCTCTACTCGCTCAATACCACCGTCGTCCAGGACCTCCTGGCCCGGATGATGGACCTCTTCGGCGCCAGGAGCGACTCCGACTCGCAAGAAGGGAACGTGTCATGAACCGCATGGCCTGGTGGCTGGCAATCGGCCTGACCCTCGCCGCCCTCGTCGGCTCGATTTCCGTCTACCCCCGACTCCCCGACCAGATCCCCACCCACTGGAACATCCGAGGTGAAGTCGACGGCTACGGCTCCAAAACCTGGGCCGCGTTCCTCATGCCGGGCGTCATGGGAACCATGGTCCTCCTGTTCGCGCTGTTCCCGTTCCTGTCGCCGAAACAGTTCCAGGTCACCGGATTCCGCCCAACCTATCTCTTCCTGCTCGTCCTGACCGTCGCCCTCTTCGGCTACATGCATGCACTAATGCTCATGGAGGCATTGGGGCTGGGCCTCGGCTTCAACCGGGCCTTGTTTGCCGGCCTGTTTCTGTTCTTCGCCCTGTTCGGCAACGTGCTCGGCAAGGTCCAGCGCAACTTCTGGATTGGCATCCGGGTCCCCTGGACTCTCGCCAGCGAGCGGGTCTGGAACGACACGCATCGCATGGCCGCGTGGCTCTGGGTGGCTGGCGGGTTGATCGGCTTCGTCCTCTGCCTCGCTGGCCAGATCCTCGCCGCCATGATCCTCCTGATTGCCCTGGCCGTGATCCCGATCGTCTACTCCCTTGTCCACTACAAGCACCTCGAACGTCGCGGCGAGGTCTGACTCGCGATCCGCGAGGGCGGGGTTCCACCCCTCCGAGGCCTTCCGAATCGCCTTTGAAACGGAACCCCCGGAGCCGTTGTTTATTGCCGGGCGGGATCCCCAACCGCTGATCGGCCCGGGACCAGAAGTTAGCCCGGATTTCTCGCGAGGGGAATGGAATCGGTCGATCCTTCGTGTCAAAGGTTGGGGTCGTCGGGCTCGCAGTTCCTCTCCTTCTCGGCGACGAAGGCCCACTTCTCGTCGAACTGGACCTCACGGGTCCGGGGGGGGGGAAAGCTCGACCAGTTCGTCGTGCAACTGCCGGGCGTGCTCGCCGGCGGCCCGGCTCAGGCGGCCGACGGTGTTCCGATTCACCCGGCAGAGCCGGCCGGTCTGGCGGACCCCGCAGCCCTCGGCGAGGTGCTCCAGGACCGATTCGGCCTTGTCGGGCGGCAATCGGCAGTCGAACAGGGGCGTGCCCTTGCGCTCGGAGAAGCGGGCCTTGCAGGTGCGGCAGCGGAGCCTCCGACGCTGCTTGTCGGGCCCGTAGCGGCTGGTCACGGTCAGGTTTCCGGCCGCCCTCTTGCCGAAGTCGGGGCAGTCGGAATTCAGGCAACAGGAGCGGGACAGGCCGTCCATG
>CAZRGV010000119.1:0-6468 GCA_964599655.1 uncultured Isosphaeraceae bacterium
CATCACCATACCTTCGAGAAGTTCCCGGCCGCGGCCCCGGCTCGCGCTGACCATGAGGTTCAACCCCAGCGCCGTGGCCAGGCTCGCCAACACCGCCAGGCCAACCCCCCACCAGAGCGCGGCCATCGCACCACGAGGCCGTCCCGCCTTGGCCACCAGCGCGGCCAGCATCGTCAGGAGTAGGATAACCTCCACGCCCTCACGAAGAATCGTTCCGAGCGAGGCCGCGAACCCCAGGCCAAAGGCACTGGCCGCCGAGCCTTCGGCCTTTCGCAACGCCGCGATGGTCTCCTCGGTGATCGCGTCAAGCGACGCCGCGAGTTCCTGGCCCCGAAGCCCGGCTTCAATTCGTCCACGGGTCGCGGCGAACCGCATTTCGAGCGGTCGGACGGCAGAGGGTTCGCGAACGTTCAACACTCGCTCCAGCGGCTCGAACGCCTCGAAGTAGGCCGAGACCAACTCGCTCGCCGCGGCCTCCGATCGGCCCTGCTCGGCCAGGGCCGCCACCCGGTCGAACGCCCTTCGAAGGTCGGCCAGTTGGGCGGCCTGATCGCCTTCCGCGACGGGCGGCGGTGGCGCGGTCGCGACGGCCGCCGCCCCAACCAGGACCTTGGATCGATCCGAGACTCCCTTCGCGTCCAGGTCGCGCGCCGTCTGATTCAACGACGCCAATAACGCGCGAATCGAGCGGGCCATGCGCGTCACGGAGCTTTTCCCTTCGACCACGTCGCGGGCCTCGCGACGTAGTGTGCGGAACTGCTCCTCAATGGCGAACGCCCGGTCGAAGCCCAGCGTCGAACGGACGGCGGTCTCCATGTCCGAGCCTTCGAAGATCGCCAGATACGCGTCGTCGACCCGCGATACGGCCTTCGAGGCAGCTCCTTCGGCCGTCTTGCGGCTCGCGATGTCGATCGCCTCGCTCAGCTTGACGGAGATCCGGTCGATCACATCCGGCCAGGGTTCCACCTTCGCCTGCGTCAACGTCCGCCGCTCGATCGCGGGACCGCGGAGCGTGAGCGTACCCAGGTCGTTGCGCCCGGCCTTCACCTCGATGTCCCGTGTCAGCGGGTCGCCCAGCTCATGCCAGACATGTACCCGGTAACGCCCCTCGGGCACATTCGCAATCTGGAACGCCCCCACCCGATCGCACACCGCGTACCACGGCGTGTCCGAGACGACGACAAAACCACGCATGTGAATATGAATATCACAAACCAATCGGAGCAAGCCCGCCTTGCGAGGCGTGAACTCGACCGTCTCGCCCGGCCGGATGGTCTGGTTGAAACTCTCGCCTTCAGCCAGAACGTGGACGTTGTGCGGCTCCTGATCGTCGTTGGTGAACCGCAAGGGCTGGCCGAGGGCCATGGCCTCGACCCTCGGCTGGAACTGCAACATCTTCTGGTTGACGAGCGCGACCGCCGTCGGCGACGCCTCGGCCGCGGGCGGCGAACCGTCGAGCGACTCGAGCCGAATCACCGCCGGGCTGACTGCGGGCGAACAGCTCGACGGCATCTCCACCCGCCCCGAAACCTCCGCGGCCCAGAGCCCCGAATCGGCCAGTACCACCAGGAGCCACACGACGACCGGAATGCGGGTCATGAGAAGGTCCACCAGAGAGCCGGGGTAAGGGGGGGACAGCGGGCCGGCGAGCAGGTATATTGAGATTCAGTCTCAACTGGCTCGATTATAGTCGGCGCGCATCCGCAGCGTCAAACAGAACTTTTCCGTGAGGAAAGGAATTTTCGGGTGAGGACGATCTACGAGGGTCCGGTGATTGTGTCGCGGGTGCCGGTCGCCGGTCGAGAGATCCGGGTGGTCCGGCCTGGCGATCCGGACCGGCTGCTGAACGATCCCGACGTGCTCGACAAAAATCGCCAGGACGACTACATGCCGTACTGGGCCTATCTCTGGCCGGGGGCTTATCTTCTGGCCGAGGCCGTGTCGAGGGAACTCTGGCCGCCGAGCACTGAGGCGCTGGAGATCGGTTGTGGACTGGGACTGGCGGGATTGGCGGGACTCGCGGTGGGTCTGAAGGTTCGCTTCACGGATTACGACGAAGCGCCGCTGCGTTTCGTCGAGCGGAGCGCCCTGGAAAACGTGTTTGCTCCGGAATTCTACCGGACCAGCCGGCTTGACTGGCGCGACCTTCCCGACGAGCAATACCCGGTTATTCTCGGTGCCGACGTCCTCTACGAGCGGCGGCTGGTTCCCCTGGTTGTCAAGTTGATCGACCGGATGCTCGCTCCGGGCGGGCAAGCGATGGTCGCGGGCCCCTATCGCGTGGCCACCGAGGATCTCTCCGGGTATCTGGCCAAACATGGGCTTTCGAGCCAGTCGGAGCCCATCCAGGCCAGGACCGAACAAGGAGCCTCAGTGAGCGGAACTTTGCACCGGATTCGCCGTCGGGGCTGAGTTTGCGCGGTCGCGGTTCGACCTTAGTGTGCCCACGACCTCGCCAACGGTGCTCGCCTGGAGAAGTGCGAGTTTTTCGGGCAGTTCGTCGAGCAGGCGCTCGGCGGCCGTGGGGTCGGCGAAGGTCGCGGTGCCGACCTGAATCGCCGACGCCCCGGCGACGAGGAACTCCATCGCGTCGTCGGCGTTGCTGATTCCGCCGATGCCAATGATCGGCAGGTCGGGTAAGGCGCGGGCGATGTCCCAGACCATGCGCAGGGCCATCGGCTTGATGGCCGGTCCGCTCAGTCCGCCGACGTCATTGGCCAGGATCGGCCGACGCCGACGCCAGTCGATCGCCATACCCCGGAACGTGTTGACCAGGCTCACTGCGTCGGCCTCCGCCTCGGCGGCGGCTCGGGCAATCGCCACGATGTCGGTGACATTCGGCGTCAGCTTGGCGATCAGAGGCAACGGGCAAACCTGACGAACCCGCCGAATCAAGCGGTGAACGGCCTCGGCGTCGATACCCAGGTCGAGACCGTGGCTTACGTTCGGGCACGAGATATTCAGCTCGACGGCCGACAGCCCCAATTCTCCACCGAGCCGCTCGGCCATCGCCGCGAACTGGTCCTCGTCCTCACCCGCGATATTGGCGATGACCGCCGTGCCCACGGTCCGCAGATAAGGCAGATGATGGTCGAGGAAGTGATCCAGGCCGTCGTTGTCGAGCCCGATCGCGTTGAGCAGACCCGAAGGCGTTTCGACGGTCCTCGGAGTCGGGTTCCCGGCGCGGGGGTGGAACGTCACGGTTTTCGGAATCACCCCCCCAAGCCGTTCCAAGTGGATGAACCCGGCCATCTCCCGCACGTAGCCGAAGGTCCCCGAGGCGACCAGGACCGGATTCTTCAACGTCAATCGCCCCAGCCTCACGGACAGATCCACGTCGCCGCCTCGCTTTCCGACGCGCAAGGTCCGCTTGCGCTCTGAGGATCGAGAACCTCCCGCTTGCCAGACTATGATCGGCGAGCGGCCCTGGTCCAGTCCACGCCTCTCCGCGTTCAAGCGACCAGGGCTCTTGTCAAACGCGGTTCGGGGGAAGACGATGAAGCATCGAGGGGGGTCGACCGCTTGAGGCAGGCGTTGTCGAGATGGGCTCCCGGCTTGAATCTCGTCGGAACCGTGTCATGTCGCCAGTCGAGCCACCGGTCTCGAAGGAGAGCCCCCGAACGACCGCCCATTCCTCGACGCATCTCGAAGGGTCACAGGGCCAGACGGGGTGGATCCGGTCGATCGTCCTCGGGATCGTTCTGGCCCTGATCTACTTGAGCAACGGCCGAGAGGTCGCCTCCTACGATACCGAGCCCGCCGCCCTGTTGACCCGAACGATTCTTCGAGGCGAGGGTCTGTACCTGGATCACTTCGGGCCGATCATTCGCGATGGGAACGCGCTGCGGCCCGGTTACGCTGAGAAACGTGGCCATATTCTCTCTCGTTATCCGGTTGGGCCCGCGCTGCTCGCCTTGCCGATGGTCGCGGCCGAAACCGCGGTCTTTCCGCTGATCCGGCCGGGCTGGAACCAGAACGTCTTGCTGGAGTGGTACTACAGCAGGGAGATGGCCAAGCACGCGTCGGCGATCATCGCGGCGATGGCGGGAGTGGTGCTGTATCGGCTGCTCGGACGCATCGGCCTGGGACGGGTGGCGTTGCCGGCGACCCTGGCCGCGGCTCTTGGTTCGAACCTCTGGACGATCGCCAGCCAGTCGCTCTGGCAACACGGACCGGCCGCGTTGGCGTTGACCACGGCCTTGTTGCTGCTGGCGGTTCCGAATCCGTCGCGACTTAGGTTCCTGCTCGCGGGCCTGGCCGCGGGGGCCCTCGTCGCCTTTCGCGCCCTCGACATCGTTTTCGCCGCGATCATCACGCTCTGGGTTCTCTGGCATCAGTCCCGACGGCTCGCCTGGTTCTTGCCGTTTCCGTTACTTATCGGAGCGGCGTTGGCAGGAACGAACCTGCGCGACTTCGGCACGCTGCTCGGCGGCCAGGCGGAGCTGGAGGCGCTCCACCCGGAGCTTCACGGTGTGTCGGGTCCGTGGTCGGGCGATATGCTCGAAGGAGGTGTCGGCACACTCTTCAGTCCGAGCCGAGGGCTGTTCGTTTACACGCCCTGGATCGCCATCGCCCTGGCGGTCGCGCCCTGGACGACTGGGCGGCTCCGTCGCGTGCCAGTGGTGCCCTGGGTCCTCTGGGGTCTGATTCCGTTTGCCCTGATTCTCTCGAAGTACGCCGTCTGGTGGGGCGGCTTCTGCTTCGGACCTCGTTACTGGACCGACGTGGTGCCGCTCTTCGCCATTGTGCTCGCCTGCGGTCTCGAGCACGCGAGAACGCGGTCGAGGACCTTGCAGCTCGTCTTCACGATGGCGATCGTGCTCTCCATCGGCGTCCAAATCATCGGCGCCTTTTGCTCGCCGAGTTCCTGGAGCCTCAAGCCGAACAACATCGACACCCACCACGAACGACTCTGGGACTGGGTCGATAACGAGGTGACGCGCTGCCTGTCCGAATCGCTCGGCAAGATCGGTCGAGGATCATCGCGATGAGCGAGCGAGGGGGGAAACCGAGGACCCAGGAACTCGTCACGTTCTGCCCGGGGCGCGGCCCGCTCGAACTCATCAGCCACACGGAACGCGAATCAGACCGCCTTCCGCATCATTTCCGCTCGAGGTCGCCATCGCGGTTGGCTCGCACGAACAGCTTGCCCTCGGTTCGGGCGAGGACTCGGATCTCCCCTCGAGCATCTTCGAAGCTGTGGACCTTGAGCAGTTTCGGAGCCTCCTTGGGCCAGTGCTCGAAGTCGGTTTGCGAGAGCAAGACGAATCGGGGCTGAGTTGGGTCGAGGTAATAGGTCAACAGTTTGGGATTCACGAGCTGTCGGAACGGATGCTCGGTGGCGAAGGCCAGCTCGGCCGGCCAGGGCTGAAAGGTGAAGATCGGCCAACGTGGAGGGACCCACTGTCCGATCGCCCGGCCCCAGGCCCCCTGCCCGACCCGGTAGTTCCACTCGGGAACATAGAATCCCGCGTGCGCGATTTTGAGCCCCAGGGACAGCGCGACGAACACGCCGATTGCCCAGCGGCTCTTCCCGTTCCAGGCGCCGACCACCGCCACCGCCGCGGTCGAGATGGCGAGAAAAACCAGCAAGATCAACACAACCTGGTAATACGGCAACGCCGCCGCGAGGTAGGTCCCCATGGGCACCACCACCGCGGCGACCAGTAGAGCCATTACGATCGAGAGCCCGAACAGCATCCGTCGCGGGCCGGTCAGGCTGCCGTCCACCCAGAGCCGGTCGAGCGCGGCGGAGGCCGCCACCGCGAGGCCGACCAGCGCCGGCAGCCAGGCCGTGGTTCCAAGCCCTGGAATCAGCGTTCCCGCCAGAACTGCGACACCCGAGACCTGCAACCAGCCTTTCACCAGAGCGCGGCCCGACTCGCTCCAACCCTGGCGAACCGACGGCCAGAGTGCCAGCAACGCGAGGGGAGTCCAGGGCAATCCGTACCCGACCACCCAGAGCGCCAGCGTCCAGGAGGGAGGCTGTCTCAGGGGCACCACCAGGGCTTCGCCCCAGACCACCCCCGGCGCCACCGACAAGGCCCAGGCGCTCCAGGCCGCGAAGGCGATCAGCGGAGGAACCAGCAGACCCCACGAAAGGTACGACCCCTGCCGGCCGAGAACCACGACCGGCAGCACGATCATGAGAAGCGCCGGCCACCCACCCGAGAGCACCGCGACCGCCGCCCAGAGCCCCGACTGCCAATCCGAGCCTCGCCCGAGAATCCGGTCGAGCGCGGCCACCACCCCAAGGCCGGTGATCAGGTCGAGCCCGACCGCGGCGGAACGGTCGATCAACGTCAACCCGCCAAAGAGGCACAGACCGACCAGCAACCCCGCCCTGGCACCCAGGATCGAGCCAAACCGTCGCGCCACGATGACGCCGAGCAGGATGGCGGCGATGGCCGTCGGCCAGTGGATCGCGCCTTGCGTCGCGAGACTCCACTCCTCCACCCGGCCCCAGAG
>CAZRGV010000119.1:6478-19340 GCA_964599655.1 uncultured Isosphaeraceae bacterium
CGGGCACACCGATCCGCGCGGCGCTGGAGATGCCCACCCGGCCCCAGAGCCAGCTCGGCACGACGCGGCCGGGCAACAGCGAGGAGACCCAGACGCCGAAAGCCTGTCCGAACGGCCCGATCGACTCGTTCGCGGCCATTCCGAGCAACCCTTCGGCCTCGCCCGGATCGCGATCGGCCGCGCCCCAGACCACGAAGACGGCCGCCATGGCCACCAATCCCACCCGCAGCCAGGTTCGGGCGGAAACCGTCACGCCCGAAAGGGTATCGACACGAATTCGTCGTGTCGACGAAGGAACTTCCGAGGAAACCAGCTCAACGGCCATCAGTGGCGTTCTCCTTCGACGCCGGGAGATTCCGGTCGTGCCGTTTCCGCGGCTGGAACAACTCGGCGTGAGGTCGTTCCTTGACCATGTTCAGCACGTAGCCCGGCAACCAACCGTCGCGATAGGTCTGTCGCTTCATCTCGGCCGCCACGTCTTCAATCGTCCAGCCGTCGTGCTCGAAGCGGTACAACGCGACCGTCGCGCCGGTCCGGCAGGTGCCCCGGGCGCAGTGGATCATCACCGGCCGGCGCTCGGGATCCTCGCACGCCGCCAGAACCTCACGGAATTGGGCCTCCTCCCCCGACCCGTCACCCGGCATCGGCAGGTTGATAAAGTCGACACCGAGGGACTTCGCCAGAGCCCGCTCCCGCTCGACGTCGGGCCCCGGGACAAGGAAGTTCACCACGGTCTTGATCCGATAACGATGAACCGCGTCGGTCAGTTGACGAGGCGTCAACTGGCCGCTGCGGTAGAGAACCCCCGGTTTGACCACGTCGAAGTGGTCCCAGACCAGTCGCTCCCGTTGCGTTTCGAACACCAGCCAGGTGGCCAGCGACGAGGCGACGATGATCGTCCCCAGGGCGATCGCGGTACGCATGAAAGCTCGCCCGAACAGGTTTGAAGAAAACGGGTTTGGGGACGGGCGAGGGGTCGATCGATCGGCGGCGGCGCGGGTCCGTCCAACGTGACTCCGGACTGTAGGCGAGATCCCGAGCGGGGTCAACCCGAATCGTATTGTCGCCGAAAACCTTGTCCGCGCCTCGTGGGGGCCACGCCCGTGTTGGCGGCTTGTCCGGACCGCGACATCGGACTAGGATACAACACGTTGATCGGTTCGGAGGGTCGTCGCGGCCTCCGGATACCTCCTTGTTTTAACGTTTTAAGAGGATTCCAGAAGGAAACCCAAACATGCGTGCTCTCAAGCTCCGATGGCCGGGAACCACCGGTCTCGCTGTGCTGGTGGCCGTGCTGTTCGGGTGCGTGGCGGCCTTGCCGGCCTCCGCCGCCGACCAGGCCAAGCCCAAACGGCGCGATACCAACGCGCGCCTCAAGCCGCCGGAAGTCAAGTTCACGACGGCCGTCGAGCCCGCCAGAGCCAAGCCCGGCGACACCGTGACGTACAAGGTCACGGCCACCGTCGACGCGCCCTGGCACATCTACGCGTATGCGCCCGAGCAACCCAAGGAGGGACCGAGAAACACCCAATTCGACTTTTTCGATCCCGCCGGCTTGACGCCCGGCAAGACGTGGAGCTCCGATCAGCCCCCCCTGGTGAAAAAGGAACCCGCGTTTCCCGAGCTCGACGCCGTGGCCTTCCACGAAACCGAGGTCACCTGGACCCTCCCGGTCCAGATTCCGGCCGGCGCCACGCCGGGCAAGCATGTGCTTCGCAACCAGATCTATTTCCAGATCTGCAATGACCGCGCCTGCAAGCCGCCGGTCTATTCCACGTTGCCCGACGCCACGGTCACCGTCATCGCGGGAGGCGGCTCGGGCGGCATGGCCGCCCTCTCTCCGACGGACCGGGCCGCGATTGTGGGCGGCCTGCTCATCGGAGCCGTCACCGAGACCCCCGCCGCCGTCGCGGCCGCTCCGGCCAAGCCCACCACGGTTCAAGGAGCAATCGATCAGGGGTTTCTCTCGTTTTTTTTGTTCTCGGCCCTGGGCGGCGTGGCCGCCCTTTTGATGCCCTGCGTCTGGCCGATGGTTCCTATCACGGTCAACTTCTTCGTCAAGCAGGGTCAAACCAGCAAGAAGGGTTCGACGACCGGCCTGGCGATCACCTACTGCCTTTCCATCATCGTCATTTTCACGCTGGTCGGCGTGCTCTGCTCCGTCTTCATGGGAGCGGCCTCACTCACCAAACTTGGCAGTAATCCCTGGCTCAATGCCGTTGTGGCCCTGGTCTTTCTCGCCTTCGGACTGAGCCTGCTCGGGCTATTCGAGATCCGCCTGCCGTCCTTCTTGCTCAACGCCTCGGCCAAGGGAGAAAGCCGAGGGGGCGTGGTCGGCGTGATCTTCATGGCCCTGACCTTGACGATCACCTCGTTCACCTGCACGTTTCCGGTCGTGGGCGGCTTGCTGGTCATGGCGGCGAAGGGTCAGTACTTCTACCCGATCGTCGGCATGATGACGTTCGCCACCGTCCTGGCCTTGCCGTTCTTCGTTCTGGCCCTGGCGCCCGGACAGCTCGCCAAGCTGCCACGAAGCGGCGACTGGATGAACACGGTCAAGATTGTCGGTGGCCTGGTCGAAATCGGCGCGGCATTCAAGTTCCTGAACACGGCCGAGATCGGCTTCGGCGCGACCCCCGCGAATGCCTGGTTCGATGCCCAAGTCGTGCTGGCCGCCTGGGTCGTACTCTCGATGATCTGCGGTCTCTACCTGCTCGGTCTCTTCCGCACGGACCATGACCACGACCAGATCCAGGTCGGCCCGATCCGGTTGCTCAGCGGTGCCGCGTTTCTGTTTCTGGCGTTGTACCTGGCTCCCGCCCTGTTCGGCTACCCGCCCCGGGGCCGGATCTACGACCGCTTGATCGTGGGGATCCTGCCGCAAGACTCCGACGAGCTCGACGCCAGCCGCCAGTTGATCGCCGCGCTTCCTCAGGTCGCGCCGGCTACGGCCACGGGCGAATCGGTAGCCATCGCCGCAGAAACGCTCCGGCCGGTCAAGGCCACCTCGACCGATCCCGAAGTAGCGATTCGTGAAGAAAAAACCGTTCACGGCGTGCTGTGGGGCCTGAGCTACGACGCGGCGATGGAGGAAGCCAAGGCCAAAAATCGTCCGGTTCTGATCGACTTCACCGGCGTCAACTGCGCCAATTGCCGACTGATGGAGCGTTCGGTCTTCCCGCTGCCCGACGTCATCGACCTGATGAAGAAATTCGTCACGGTCCAGCTTTACACCGATATCGTCCCGATCGACTCGATCAGCAAGGACGACCGGGAAGTTTTGGCCGAGGACAACCTCCTCCGCGAGCAGGACCTGGTGCAGCAGACGACCAGCCCGTATTACGTCGCTCTGACACCCGAGGGTAAGCTCATCGCTTCGACCGGCTTCGCCGAGCCCAGGGCGTTCGTCGAATTTCTCAAGAACGCTCTGGAAACACACGAGGCGGGCGGTGAGAAGGTCGCCCAGGCCCAAGTCACGGCGCCGGGTCGTTGATCACGTTGTGCGGGTGGATGGAACCACGTTCCCGACCACCCGCCCTGCCCTCTCCTCCCGACCCGCCGCTCCGAGACCGCCCTACTCACGCCGCTCGATGGTAACGTTCCTCGCTCCCTGGACGACCTCGCCGATGATCCAGGCGGGAAGGTTTGCCTCCTTTCGCAAGGTCCGCACGATCGACTCGGCGTAGTATTCGGCCACGATCAGGACCAGGCCGATCCCCATGTTAAACACGCGGAACATCTCCTCGTCGGGTACGTTCCCCTGCGACTGAAGCCACGAAAAGACGGTCGGAACCTCCCACGACCCGCGCTGAACGCGGATCGCCAGGTTCTCGGGCAAGATCCGGGGCGGGTTGTCGATCAGGCCACCACCCGTGATGTGCGCGATCCCGTGGACGATCCGCTTGACCCGGTAATGGCGGTACAGGCTCTTGAGCGCCCGGACGTAAATCCTTGTCGGCTCAAGGAATTCCTCGCCGATGGTCCGTCCCAGCTCGGGCACGAAGCTGTCGTGCCGCAAACCGGCATGATCGAAGGCGATCCGGCGTGCCAGGCTGTAGCCGTTCGAGTGCAATCCCGTGCTAGCCAGGCCGATCACCTTGTCTCCCTCGCGAATCTCCTGCCCCGTCAGCACTTGCTTGCGCTCGACCACGCCCACGCAGAAGCCGGCCAGGTCGTATTCCCCCTCCTGATAGAATTCCGGCAGGATCGCCGTCTCGCCACCGAGCAAGGCGCATTCGGCCTCCACGCAACCATCGCTGATCCCCTGAACGATCTGCACGGTCAGGTCGGGATCATCGCGGCTCATGGCCACGTAGTCGAGAAACAGGAGCGGCTCGGCCCCGGCGCAAAGACAGTCGTTCACGGACATGGCGACTAGGTCGATCCCGACCGTGTGATGCCTGCCGGTGGCGACGGCCAGCTTGAGCTTGGTGCCCACGCCGTCGGTCGAAGTGACCAGAACCGGGTCGTGATAGGTTCGCGAGAGCAAGCCGATGTTGGCGTTCAGCCGAAACAGCCCGGCGAATCCTCCCGGCCATTCCTGGACCCTGGCGGTGTAAGTGCGCTTCAGCAGCGGTGGAAGCCGCCGCATGGTTTCCTCGTAGGTGTCGAGGTCGACACCGGCCGACTTGTAGTCGATGGGCTCGGTCATGGGCATCCGCGGGCGAGATCCGTTTCGGGCGACACGAGCGACCGGGGGTCGCCCGTCATTGGCACGCAAGTTTACTCCACCGCGAGGCTTGACGACACCTCGAAACCGGGCGTCCGACCTCCGGTCACGACGGAGTCGGCGCCGCTCGGTTCTTGAACAACGGACGCTCGGCGTTTAAGGTGTGGAGACCAACCTCGACGTGGGCCGGGGCCGCCTGGCGGTCACGGACCCCCTGCCTTCGTGGGTTTCCAACCTCTGCCTACTGAACAGGAGTCATCCAGAATGGCGAAGCGCAAGGTGTCGGTCCTCCTCGTGGCGATGATTCTCTCGGCTCTCGCCGTCAGCGGCCTGACCACCGCCACGGCGGCGAACGACGAGGACTCGCCGCTGCACAAGCTGATGGAGAAAGTCCAGGCCCACAACTCGACGATTCTCAAGGGCGTTCGCAACCCGGTGATGTTCAAGAAGAGCCAGGACAAGGTTGTCGAGGCCGCCAAGGAGCTCTCCAAGCTCGGTAAGGAAGCGCGCGCGTTCACGGAACCCGCCAAGGAGCAAAAGCAGCCGCAGGAGAAGTGGACCGCCCTGATGGACAGCTTCATCAAGGAAGCCGACACCTTCGGCGAAACCGCCGCCAAGAAGGACATCGCTCAGGCCGAGGTCAAGAACGCCTACAAGGGCGTCCAGAAGTCCTGCACCAACTGCCACGACATCTTCCGCAAGGACGAGGATTTCTGATCCCTCGTGAGACCATGCCTGAGATTTCTCCGCTCGGATCTATCGAACCCGACCCCACCGCCAGGGGTCGGGTTTTTTCATCGCGCCGGCCAAGCCGCGCGCCCGCTCACACTTGAGATCCACGTCCCGATCGCTCCTCGGCGACGCCTTATTCTTCTGGCGGGAGAATCACCCGATTCATTCGCGTCGCAGGGTTATACCATGCAACCGTGCAGCCGCAACCCTCTGATCGCCAACTTGCCGGCACAACGCCAGGGTGATTATCCTAAGACACGTGTGGCCTGGGTGATCGTGTTCCGTCAGGGGATGGGCGCCGTCTCGATCGGTCCACCCCCGGCGCGGTTTTGGCGGGCGAACCGCCTTGCTCGCCTGGCCTGGGCCACCTTCCGCCAACCGGCGTCCGCCTCTTCTCCCGGACGAACCTGCCCCGAACCTCCCGAGGAGCACGACCGGTGATTTCTCGACCCTCCGCTCGATCGCCCTGGCTGCTGCTGGCCCTGTTGCCCATCGGACTTCTCAGCCTCGGCTCGGGTTCGCGACCCGCAGACGCCAAGCCCAGCGACGACGAACCCCACCGCTCCCCCTTCGCTCTGGCCATCTCGGCCGACGGCTCCAGGCTGCTCACCGCCAACCAGACCGCAGGAACCGTCTCCCTCGTGGATCCTCGGGCGGCGCGGGTTCTCGACGAGATTCCCACCGGAGAGAAACCGGCCGGCGTGGCCCTGTCCAAAGACGGCCGGCGCGGGGTCGTGACCCACTGGTATGGATATGACCTGGCGCTGCTGGACGTGACTCCCGAGAGTCTCAAGGTCGTCGGTCGGGTCGAAGTCGGACCGGAGCCGAGAGGCGTGGCCCTCAGCGACGACGGTAAGACGGCCTTCGTGGCCGTCGGCGTCACGAACGAGGTGGTTCGAGTCGATCTCGACGCGCTCCGCGTGACCGGCCGGCTCGAAGTCGGGCGCGAGCCGAAGGGCCTCGCCCTCTCGCCGGACGGCATGACCTTATTGGTCGGCAACGCCCGAGCTGGCACGCTCTCAGTCATCTCGGTGTCCGACTGGAAGGTGACGCGCACCGTGCCGACCGACGGCGCCAATCTCCGGCAGGTCGCGTTTGGCCCTGAAGGAAAATGGGGCTACGTCGCGAACATGCGAAATCGCGGCTTCGCCACGACGAAGGATAATATCGATAAGGGCTGGGTTCTGGGTCAGCGCCTGACCCGGGTCGCGATCGACGGCTCCGAGCCATTCCAGACCCTCTCGCTCGATATCCAGGGGAAGGCCGCAGCCGACGCCCATGGCGTGGCGGTCTCCGGTGACGGCCGATTCCTCGCCGTCAGCCTGGGCGGTACCCACGAGGTCATGATCTTCCGGACCGACGCGCGCCCGCTGCCCTGGCGCTTCAACGGCTCGCGCGATCTGATCGCTCCGGAGCTGGTCAATGACGAATCCGGTCGCTTTCGCCGTGTCGCCCTCGGCGGGCGGCCGACCGAACTGGCCTTCGCGCCGGACGGAAAGACCCTCTACGTCGCCAACTACCTGGCCGACGCCGTACAAATCGTCGACGCCGAGAAGGCCGAACCCGTCGGCGCCATCCCTCTCGGCGGGCCGAGCGAGCTCTCGCTAGTCCGTCGCGGCGAGGCCCTCTTCCACGACGCCACCCGGTCGTTCAACCAGTGGTATAGCTGTAACACCTGCCACACCGACGGCCACACCAACGCCCTCGACTTCGACACCATGAACGACGGCTGGCACGACTACAGCACCGCACACGCCCGGAGCCGCAAGAAGGTGCCGACTCTGCGACGGGTCGCTCGCACTGGCCCCTGGACCTGGCATGGCTGGCAAACCAGTCTCGAAGACGCCATGGTCGAATCGTTCACCAAGAGCATGCAAGGCGCTCGCCCGTCGACCGAGGAGGTCGAGGCGATCGTGGCCTACCTCAAAACGCTCGACTACCCGCCCAACCCGTATCGCGAGCCCGACGGTAGCCTCTCCCTCGCCGCGAAGCGAGGTCAGGAGGTCTTCCGTTCCTCCAAGGCCGCCTGCAACACCTGCCACTCGGGTCCCGAGTACACCGACGGCGAGATCCACAAGGTCGGCCTCGAAGATCGCGGCGACGTTTACAAGGGCTACAATCCGCCGTCGCTTCGAGGCGTCTACGACAAGGACCCCTACCTCCACGACGGCCGATCCGCCACCCTTCGCGACGCCCTGCAAAAGTGGCACAACCCCGAAGACGTCACCGGCCTCGGCTCCTTGACGGACGACGAGATGGACGACCTGATCGCCTACCTCAAGAGCCTTTGATGCCGAATCGTCGGGATTCGTTGACTACCGTAGAGTGGGCGATGCCTACCGAACCCCTTGCGATATCGGAAGATCGGTGAGCGTTGCCCACCCTACTGGGAACCACCCGTCGCGGCGATTCCGTCTCAGTCCTGGCTTCGGCCGCCCAGCAGGCCCGATCGGTAGAGGAAATAGAGCAATTGCAAGGCGCTGGTGATCGTCGCCGCGACGTAGGTCCAAGCCGCGGCGTTCAGAACCTTGCGCACGGTTTCCGCCTCTCGGGAATTGATCAGGCCGGTCTCCATGAGGGCCTGCCTCGCTCGGCGGCTGGCGTCGAATTCGACCGGTAGGTTGACAAGTTGGAAGACGACCACCGTCGAGAACAGGACGATACCCGCGACAATTAAGGCGAACGCGTGAAAAACGAACCCGAGCATCAGAAGCAGGTAACTGATGTTCGACCCGAATCCCGCCAACGGGACGATCAGGTTGCGCGCCATCAGCGGCGCGTAATGCCGCGCGTCCTGGATGGCGTGTCCCGCTTCATGCGCGGCCACCCCGAGCGCCGCGAGTGAGTGGCCCGCGTAATTTCCCTCGGAAAGCCGAAGCACCTTGTGGGTCGGGTCGTAATGGTCGGTCAACTGTCCGGCGACCGGCTCAATCGCCACGCCACCCATCCCGGCGGATTGCATGACGATATGGGCCGCCTCGGCCCCCGTCACGCCCGACGAAGCGGGTATCCGCGAGCCCTCATGATAGGCCGACATGATGCGAGCCTGCGCCCAGATCGCCAGCGCCATACCGGGCAGCATGAAGAGCAGGTAAAGCGGATCGAAGAACATGGTGGAACTCGTCTCGATGGATCTCGCGTTGAAGATTCCAGACCCGAGCGGCGTGGACATCGACTCGCCCCAATGGAGCGAATTCGAGTCGCGCGCATCGCGTCCTGACTTTCATTCGTGGTCAACCTATCGATTTGTTCGGTCCCGCCCTCCATTTCTTGGCGGGATCAGGGCAAGGGCCGTACCGGCTTCCCGTTCCCGTCTCGCTCCACCCTCGGCATGCCCGCTTCCGGCGCAATTCGACGCCAGGCCGGCGTCCGAATTCGGGGCAAGGTGGCCGCCACCGGTTCCCAGACCGCCGCGTCGAGCACGGCCGACAACGGCTCGTCCTGATCCGACTCGACCAGCGCCGTCATGGCCAGCCCTCGTTTCGCCCGACGACTCGCGTCGCGCTCGATCGGCAATCCGGCGAGCTGAATCAACACGTTCAGGCCGAAGAGAATCATGCCGCCGTGCAACAGTGAGGGGATAACAAGAACCAATCCCGAGATCATGAAGATCAGGGCTGAGCCGGTCGCGAGACGGCTCACGAGGGCGAGCAGGTCGCGGACCGGCAACGGCAAAGGCGGATCGCGTCGGGCGTGCTGGATCGCGTGCCCAACTTCGTGCGCCGCGATTCCAATGGCGGCGAGCGTTTGACCGTGAAGTACGGCCGGGGAAAGCCGGACGACGCGCGAGGTCGGGTCGTAGTAATCCGCGAAGGGTCCTCGGGCGAGTTCGACCTCGGGTAGAGCCTCGAGTTCCGTGGCCCGGAGGATCTCGCTCGCGGCCCAGCCGCCGGTCACCGGTTCCTTCGACGCCAGCCGCGCCCCTCGCTCGTAGGCCGAGTGAACTCGTCGCCTCGCCCAGATGGCCAGCGTCAGCCCGCAGACCAGCGTTAGCAAGGCCAGCGGATCGATCTCGAACAACCGATTGAGCCAGAGCAGCGGGTCGAGGGTCATGATCCAAGGCACCAGGGGGACGTTCGCAATCGAGACTCCCAGCGGGCGAGACGCTTGTTAAGCCGGGCGCGACAGATCCTCAGCGTCGGTCCGCTTGTCAACAACGTCAACACCGGATCTCCGACCCGAAAGCGGGTTCCCGGCTCCGGCACGTCGGCCAGTCGTGGCAAGCCCCAGGGATCGCCGTCAAACGTCAACCCGTTCCACGCCGTTGCAGGGACCTGGCACGCCCTCGGCGCGTACACGACCAGTTTACCGACGCACTTCCGACGGGTCTCGCGCCTCCCGGGTTCTCCATCGCCCAGCCACGCGACCGCATCCCGATCACACGCCAGGCGGTGATCGGCCAGAAAAGCCCGGCCCAGGGCGAGTTCCAACACCTCGACCGACGCCGTGTAACGCGGGTTGACCTCGACCGGCCACGGAACGCCATCCCGAAGGATCAGGTCCACGCCGAACAAACCAACCAGACCGAACGCCGCCCGGATCGCGCGGCCCAAGTTCTCGACCTGCCGCTTGGTGGCCTCCGACAGCGATCGGGGACCGAGGCTACCTCGATAGGCGAAAGCGGCGCCTGGCCTCCCAAGCCACTGTTCGGTGACCCCTAGCAGCTCGGCGCCGTTCCCGCGACCTAGATACAGGGCCCCCAGGCTCTCTCCCTCGATTCGCTCCTGATAATACGACGGCTCCTCGACGATGTCCTCGTCCTGATCGTCAACGAAGAGACGGATCGCCCGACCGCCCGCCGAGGCGATCGGCTTAACCAGCCAGGAGCCATCACGCGGCACGCCTCGACCATCCAAACGCGATGCGGGACATGGCAGGCCAGCCTCTCGCAAGGCGGCGGCGAGGGCGATCGGATCGCGAACCGCCTTGACTGTGGCCCCGTCGTTCCCCCAGAGCCGTCGCGAGCCGGCGATCGAATCGATCAGGTCGGGACGATTCTCCAGGGCGCCGGTATACATCCAGGGGCCGGGCGGACTGGCCAGGGCCATCGGCAAGAAACCTTCGGGATAGCGCTCGGCATCTATCCGTGTCACCGCTCCGACGGCCCTGAGATCGAGGTCGGCGAACAGGTCGATCGCCACGGGCCGCAGCCCGGCCCGCAATGCCGAGTAGGCCGCCGCCCGAACACTCGCACCAAGCAGCAACAGAATGATGCCATCCTGGAAAATGGCGAGACGCCCGACCCCTCAAGGTCGTCTTGAGGGATTCGGGCGCCGCGTGTCCTCGGAAATGAGGTCCGTTGACGAGCCGCTCGGAGGCGGATCAGACCGTGAAGGCCTATGGCCTCACTCCTCCACAACCTCGATCGCCGTGGGAGTCAGGACCAATTTGCCGTCCTTCTCCTCACAGTCGCCCGTCACCTTGACCTTCGGGCCGTCACCCTTGGGCGCGGTGCAGAATCCACCGGCACGATGGTTTTTCTTGGAAACCTCGTTCATGACGAGGTAGTACTTGACCTCCTTGTCACCCTCCTTGACCACGACCACGTTCTGGCACTGCTTGGCTTCCTTCAGCGCGCACTTGGCGCACTGGGCCATCCCCGTGATCGTCTTGTTCTCGGCCGCCTTGACGACCAGGGTGAATCCGGCGAACAGAACAGCCACGGCCAGCATCGGAAACAGCTTCCGCATCGTCGATCTCCTCGGATGAGTGACGAACCTCTCTCTGGAAGCGGCGGCCGGTCGGCCGCCCTCGCAAGGACTCCACGCCCCTGCGACCAGCGGCCCATTGAAGCAGGTCGGCCGGTGTTAAACAACATTTTTTTTCCAATTGGTTCGGGGTGACGCCCGGGGGTTGCGGACCGCCTCCCGCCTGTTATCATGCCAGACCAAACCGCGCAAACGGACCCGACCCTCCTCATGGCCGGGCCAAAACTTCCTCCGTTTGCCCGCGCACGTTCGCCTCGGGGCGAACGCGTCCATGTGACACTGATCGTGGGAGAACCGCAGATGGCCGATTACACCATGCTCGTCGGCGAGGCCCTCGTGGGCGACGGAAACGAGATCGCTCACATCGACCTGATGATCGGATCCAAGTCCGGCCCGGTCGGCGCGGCCTTCGCCAACGCCCTGGCCAATCAGTCGGCCGGGCACACCAACCTGCTCGCCGTGCTGACCCCGAACCTGGCCGTCAAGCCGTCGACCGTCCTGATCACCAAGGTCACGATCAAGGGCATGAAGCAGGCCGTCCAGATGTTCGGACCGGCCCAGTACGCCGTCGCCAAGGCCGTGGCCGACAGCGTCGCCGACGGCACCATTCCCGCCGACAAGGCCGAAGACCTCGTCATCGTCTGCGGCGTCTTCATTCACCCCGAGGCCGACGACAACGCCAAGATCAAGCAGTTCAACTACGAGGCGACCAAGCTGGCCATCAAGAACGCCATGACCAGCGCTCCGGCCGTCTCCGAGGTGACCGCCAAGAAGGATTCGGCCTCGCACCCCTTCGCCTGAGCGTCTCCGCCGGTGGCCGATCGCCTCGACGCGATCCGGCCATCGGCTTACCTGGGTCGCCAACACGCCTCGACCTTCCGATTCGACGGAACCAGAACGGCCATGAAGCCCTCGATTCTGCTCCAGCTCGACTCCGACCCGCAACCGAGCGTCTTCGACGCCGTGGTGGCGGTGGACGCTGGGGTCGACCACCTGCTTCGACATGGCTCGATCACACCCGACCGCGCGCGTGACCTGATCTACGGCCTGCTCTTCACCCGAGGCCCGGCCGACCTTCACCGCTCCGCAGTTTTCATCGGCGGCTCCGAGGTGTCTGCGGGCGAGGCGCTCCTGAAGGCCGTGACCGATTCCTTCTTCGGGCCGTTCCGGGTCTCGGTGCTGATGGACGCCAACGGCGCCAACACGACGGCCGCCGCCGCCGTTCTGGCCGCCATCGAGGGGATGGGCGGCTCGCTCCAGGGCGTTCGGGCCGCCGTGCTCGGCGCCACCGGGCCGGTCGGCCAACGCGTGGCCAGACTCCTGATTCGCGAAGGAGCCGACGTCGCTCTGGGATCAAGGCGGCTCGACCGGGCTCAGGCCACCGCCGAGGTCCTCCGAACCGCCACCGGCCACACGCCCCGTTATTTCACTTCGGCCGACGCCCACGGCATGGCCTTCGGACTCGACGGCGCAACCCTGATCGTCGCCGCCGGTGCCGCGGGTGCGGTCCTCCTGCCCGAATCGCTCCGCAGGTCCCTACCCGACCTCAAGGTCGTTATTGATCTCAACGCCGTGCCACCCCTGGGCATCGAGGGGATCGAGGCCGGCGACAAGGGCAAGGATCGCGACGGCGTGAAAGCCTGGGGAGCCCTCGGTGTCGGCGGCACGAAGATGAAGATTCACAAGAAAGCCATCCAAGAGCTGTTCACGAGCAACGACAAGGTGCTCGACGCCGAGGAAGTTCTGGCCCTCG
>CAZRGV010000120.1:0-13906 GCA_964599655.1 uncultured Isosphaeraceae bacterium
GAGACGTTTCCCGGCGGCTCCGAGGACGCGTCGCTTTCGAGCCTCCATCGGCTGATTCAGTGTTTCGACTACGGGCCGAAACCCGGCGGCCTCATGATCAGGACCGAGCGTCTCCAGCCGGTCCCATCCGATGGTGTGATTCAGGAGGCCGTGCTCGACACCGACGCATCGCCCGAGGGACCTTGCCTACACCGGCTGACCCTGACAATCGCCCCAGCCTCCGCGCGGTCGATCGAAGTGACTCTGCCCGACGGATCGACGCTTCAACGCGCCAATCGCGATGGTGAGCCCGTGGTCCCCTCCCGGCTCGGATCTGCTCTGACATTCTCGCTCGGCTCGCCCGGCTCGAGTAAGCCGACACTGGAACTGGTCCTCGACTATCTGACCGATCGTGAGCGCGCCGCGGCTTCCCGCGACCAAAATGCCTATTGGCCCAGGTTCTCGATGCCCTGCCTGGCGAGTTCCTGGAACGTCTCGAGCCCCACACCCTGGACGATCGAATCCGCCCCATCGCCGATGATCGTCGCCGAGCCGGTCGCCTCGCCGTCGTGGTCGCGGCGGCTTTTCGGCCGATGGCCCGACCTGATTCCCTCGAAGCGCCCTAGCTTCGCGGCTGAAATGCGAAAGGATCTCGACCAGCGGGTTCTCGCGATCGGTCCCATCGAGCCGACGCTTGGCGACTGGCTGACCCGGCTCGACGCGGGGTCCTGGCCCCTTGTTGTTGATCGCGTCGCGCTGGCCTCGGTGGGCCTCGGACCACGATCCAGGCCGATCGCGGCTGTCGGTCCCTTGCCCAAGGAACAAGGCGCGGCGGCCAAGGTTCTGCAAGCGTTCGGCCTGTACGCGGTTCCCATGGACGGCTTGCTCCTGATTACGATTGCCGAGGAGGCCCCTGACCGATCCGGCGGACCGTTCTCGCAGCCGGGAGGCCGGGACGCGTGGGTCGCCTCTCTTCGCGACGCCGCCACGCGAGGCTACGACACGACCGATCGCTTTCTCTCGGTGGCGCAGTGGCGACGGGAAGCGACCGCCGAGACGCGGGAGTCGTTGGCGAGCCCCGCGACCTCTCACTGGGAGCGCCGCCGGCATTTCGAGCAGCTTGGTGCCCCGCCCTCTCTTCCGAACGGCCTCCCGCTCGTCGACTCGAAATCCGAGAACGCCCTCGCGTGGGTGGTTGGACTGGCGCTGGTCACCCTCGGTCTCGCGACTCGTCGGCTGCTGGCCCCGCGTTGGCGGCTTCTCCTCGTGTCGATCGTTCTCTCGACCGGACTCATGGCCGTGGTCTGGAGTGACGGTCGTGCCGCCCCCCTCGCGGTTGGTACCATCTGCGGCAGTCTGGCGGTTCTCGGCATCTGGCTGGGAAGTCGCTTGCGGCCCGAGCCGATCGCCCGAAACGTCTCCTCGTCACGTTCCTCGCCGGTCCGCGAGGCCCTTCGCGCGGGATCGACGATGGGCCTGCTGCTGATCCTGGTTTTGCCCCGGTCTGTTTGTCCGCGAATCGTTGCCCAGGAGCCCGAGCCACCGCCGGCGATCCTGGCGATTTTCCCCTACGATGAGGTGCCCGATCCGATCACGCCAGGCCCGAAGGTCATCCTTCTGCTCCGCGATTACGAACGACTCGCGAGGCTCGCTCGCCCCGTGCCCAACGCTCCGGAGTCCTTCCTCGGTGTTCTCAGCGCTCGACACGTGGTTCGCGACGGTGATCCGGGAACCGTCGTGATGGAAAGTCACTATGACCTCGTCCTGGATGGCAAGGGTTCCGCTGACTGGCACTGGCCAGTCGGCCCGTCGCGCGATATTTCCGCCACGCTCGACAACCAGTGGGCCCCGATCTCGATCGAGGCCGACGGTCAGACGGCCCGCGTCCGAGTGGCGGGAGAAGGCCGACACGCCCTGAAGGTCCGCTGCGCCGTGCCACTTGATCCACGCGGCCGGGCGCGAGCCAGCGTCCCCAAAGTGGCGTCGTCGTTGCTCCAGATCGAGCCTCCCCTCACGGCTCCGAATGTAGAGTGCCCCGGTGCCCTGGGCGGCGTCGTCTCGCGAGAAAACGGCCTGACCATTGCGCTTGGCCCGGTGGAACATGTTGATCTGCGATGGAATTCCGGGGACCGCTCACGTCGCGACGAGGTGGGCGATGTCGAGGGCCTGATTCTCTGGGATCTCGAACCGTCCGGTGATCGCGTTCGGGTCCGGCTCAGCGTTCGTCAGCCCGATGGACTGACGAGGCTCCGGCTCCGCCTCGATCCCGGGATGTTCGTCCGATCCGCGTCGTTTCCAGGCTGGGACGACGCCACCTGGGAAGGAACGCCCAGCGAGCCGGTCTGGTCGGCGCCGATCGTTTCTCCCCTCGCCGAGGGCGAGATCGTGACACTCGAGCTCTGGCGGCCTTTGCCCGAGTCGTCACTCCTCGTCCGAAAGCCGCGACCGGTCCCCCGCGTCGAACCGATCCGGGTCGCCCGCTACAGCGGCCTGGTCGCCCTCCGGGCGCCTGACGGTTGGTCCACCGAAATCCTGCCCGAACCGATCGCGAACCCGTTGATCGAGGATATGTTCCTTCGTGCCTGGGGTCCGTTGCCGGAAGGTCCCACGAGCCTGGTCGGGGCGGTGAGCTGGCTCGAAGCTCGAGGCCTGGAGGCGCTGGCCGGACCATCCTCCTCGGGACGCAAGGTTCGACCCCGGTTGCACGTTGACATCGCTCCCGGCCGCTTGAACGTCAGCGCCGAGGCCCGATTCGAAGACCCGACCGGACGGACCCATGAGCTCGACGCGATCATTCCGCCCGCGCTCCAGATTGACCACATCGAGGCGGAGGGCCTGACCGACTGGAGCCGGCCGAACGCCGATCGACTTCGGCTGCGGTTCGACGGTCCGGATTGGACTATCAAGACGTTTCGCCTCAACGGCTGGATTCCTGTCGGAACCTCGCCGATGGGGAACGAACTCTCCGCGAGGGAACTGACGGTTCCCTGGCTGCACTGGCAGCGCGTGGAGCTCGAGCCCGGCCTGTTGACGATCTCCGCACCCCCGTCCGTTCCGCTCGGCCTCGAGGATCGCCCCGGCCTCACCCCGTTGAAGGGAGCCGATCTCGACCTGAAGGAAGTGACCACCCTCCGAGCCGCCTATCGCGTGGATCGTTCGGAGGACCTTGGGGTTCTCCGCTGGATGCCCGACATTCCTAGGGCCAGTGTCTCGGTTTTCAGCCAGTTGACCATCCATCCCCAATCGGCCGACTGGGTGGCCACGGCCCGCTACGAGGTCGCTGGCGGGGCGTATCGCTCGATTAAGCTGGAGATCCCGACTGAGTGGGCCGACTCGGCCCGGGTGGAGGTCGGTTCCGGCCGCGCGGACGTCCGGTTCGAGAAAAACGGAGCCAAGACGATCCTGAACATTCTGCTCGATCCACCCGCCTGGGCGTCGCAGCAGGTGGTCCTTCGCGCGACCCGCCCGTTTTCGACGAAGGGAATCGCGTTTCCCGACCTCGTGCCTCTGGGCTACGGCCGGGTCGATACGTTCCTGGCGCTCGTCGACCTCTCCGGGCAATCCCTGGTGGCCGAGGGCTCCGCGGGCCTCCAGCCCGTCGAGCCGGGGCGGTTCGACGCCTCGAGCCTCCCCGTGCCGGACGCGCCCGAACGCAAGGTTTACCACGTGCTCCGAGACGAGTGGTCGCTCCAGATTCAGCTCCCCGCGGACCTCGCCACCGGCCAGAATGGCGAGGCCGCGTCGTTGGTAAGCCTCCTCGACATCGTCGGCGCCATCGACCAGCAAAGGCGCTTCTGGGGCCAGGCGAGGTTCGAGTTGAAACCCGGCGCGGGGCCGTTGCTCACCGTCCTCCTACCCGCCGGTTCCGAGCCCTTGGCGGCCTCGGTCGATAATCTGCCGGTCCGCCCTATGCGCGAAAAAAATGGACACGTACTAATTCCACTCGGGGACGCGCCGGCGAGCAGGGTCGTTCTCGCCTGGACGGGCCCCGTGCTGGAGGGGAAAAACAAACCCGAAAGCGGTTCGATCCCCTTGCCGTCGATCCCAGAAGGGCGGGTACCCACCCTCCTGTCGATCCACACGCCCGAAGGTGTTCGAATCGAACCGCGGGACGACTCCTTGATCGAGTCTCCTGGCGATCTCATCGAGGTCGAACGCGCCGAGGAGCTTGGCCGACGGATCCTCGACCGCATCAGCCGCTTCGATCGCGGTTCTTCGAGAGAACGCGCGGCCTTGCTGGCGTTGCTGGTTCAATACGAGCTCCAGATGCGGTCGGCGAGGCGCATGGCGCAGGGGCTTAGCGCGAGTCAATCGTCGTGGTCCTCCGACGTGCACGTGGGAGTGCTTTCGAGGCTACGCGCCGGCCAGGACGCTCTCGCGACCGCCCTTCGCGACGCCGGCCTCGAGGAATTCGCTCGATCGGCCGAGGCCAGGGTCGGCCTCCAAGCTGAGGATCCACTTCGCGTCCTGCCCGAGGTCTGGGACCCGGTTCGAGTCCCTCGAATCCGGCGAATCGGACGCCCCTCCTATTTCCGAGGCGCTAGTCCCTCCGATCCGGAGACGCCGTCGATCGCCTGGGTCGAGGATCCCGCCCCCTCCTTTTGGCGACGCCCCGAAGTTTTGATGGTGCTCGGCGTCTCGGTTCTCCTGACGATCCTCGTGCAAGTCGCCGCTTC
Source organism: uncultured Isosphaeraceae bacterium (assembly GCA_964599655.1). Lineage (GTDB taxonomy): Bacteria > Planctomycetota > Planctomycetia > Isosphaerales > Isosphaeraceae > CAZRGV01. The sequence goes on from CAZRGV010000120.1 coordinate 4,656, forward strand.
GTGGAATGCCCACCCTCGGCTCTTGGCACTCCTGACGCTTGCCTTGGTGGCGCCGACCGTCTTGCTCGGCGTTCCCGCCTCCATGCTGCTTGCCTGGTTCGGGATGGTTGGCCTCGGATTTTTCTTCGGCCGTTGAGCGTCGTCTGCGGCCCTGGCTCCAGAACGCCGAGGGCCACCGTCGAGGCACTTCGACGGCGGCCCCTGAAGGTTTCGCGAATTCGGAAAGCGGAGCCGATCAGAAGAGTTCCTTGAGCGGCTGTCCGCCGTCGACGACCTTGACCGGTCGGCCGTTGGGCGTCGTGTACTGCGTGGCGACGTCGATGCCCATCGCCTTGGTCATCGAGGCGATCAGGTCCATCACTCCCACCTCGCGGTCCACGATTTCAACGCCGTCTTTGTCGGTCGAGCCGACGAGTTGGCCGCCCTTCATCCCCGCGCCTCCCATCACGACCGACCAGCTTCGAGGCCAGTGGTCTCGACCGCCGTTCTGGTTGATGCGGGGCGTCCGGCCGAACTCGCCCATCCAGACGATCAGCGTCTTGTCGAGCAGCCCCCGCTGTTGCAAGTCGGCGATCAGGGTCCCCATACCCTTGTCGAGCTGAGGCAGGTTGTTGCGCTTCAAAGTATCAAAGATGTTCTGATGATTATCCCATCCGCCCAGCGAAACCTGGACGAAGGTCACTCCCATCTCGACCAGCCGGCGGGCCATCAGGCAACCCTGACCGAACGAGTTCCGGCCATACGCGTCTCGAACGGCGTCGGGCTCGTCGTCGAGACTGAACGCCTTGGTGTACTGAGAGTTCATCATCTTGACGGTCTTCAGGTAAACCGCCTTGTGGTCGGCGGTTGCCTGGCCTCGATTCTGCCCGCCGAAGCTGTCCTCCACCAGTCCGAGCATCTTCAGGCGGCGGTTCATCCGGTACGCCTCGACCGGCGGCCGAAGGTTGGCGATCGGCGAGGTCGGGTTCTGAATGTAGAAGGGCGCGTGGGTCATCCCCAGGAAGCCCGCCCCCTCACCCGGCGAGTTGATCGAGATGCAGTGGGGCAGGGGGAAGCCGTCTCCCGCCTTGTACCCCAGCTCGTACGAGCAGATCGACCCGAAGGCCGGATGCACGACGGTCGGATTTGGCGAATAACCCGTGTGCATCATGTACGTGCCGCGATCGTGGTTTCCCTCGCGGGAATTCAACGAGCGGATAATATTCATGTGATGCATCTGCTTGGCGACGGTTGGCAGATGCTCGCAGATCTTGACGCCGGGGGCCGACGTGTCGATGGGGCGGAACTCGCCGCCGTTCTTCTCGCTCTCGGGCTTGAGGTCCCAGGTATCCATGTGGCTGGGGCCGCCCCCCATCCAGAGCATGATGCAGCTCTTGTTGCTCTTGCGGAGCGCTGCGCCCTGGGCCTGAAGAGCACCGATGAACTGCATGGCCGGAAGTGCCATGGCGGACGTCGCCATGTGCCCGAGGAAGTGGCGTCGAGACATTCCCTTGGGCGTGACCAGGTGGTCGAGCATCGTTCGTAAACCCCCTTTTGCAAACCCCTCGGGCGGGCGACTCGATTCCGGCTGGGACCACTCATCTGAGCCCAGGACGGAATCGCTGGAATCAGTGAATCAGGACAAACTCGTTGGAATTCAAGAGGGCCCAGAACAGGTCTTCGATAACCTGGATGGTATCCGGGCTCGATCGCAGGAACGCCTCGGCCCGCCGAAGTTCGTTCGACGACGGGTAACGGCTCAAGGCGGCGAGGTAAAGGTCGTCGACCACGTAACGCAGTGGCGGCACCTTGCGCTGAAGGGTCGCCTGGTCGAGCACGTGCCGAAGGTAGCTGCCGGCCTGTCCGCCGGTGGCCTTCGACATCATCTCGCCATTCATCATCATCAAGGCTTGTGGAATCGTCCCCTGGAAGTTCGAGCTCTCGCCGGCCTCGTCGTTGGCGAAGGTCACGACGAACTGACGCATCCAGGCGTCTCGCTTCTTGTCCGACTCGCCCCCGCCGGCCTTGTGCGCCGATGTGGCGGTGATCAGACTATCGAAGAGCTGCTCGGGCTGCATCGGCTTCAGCTTCATGTGGCTGAAGAGCGTTTCGTCCTTCTCGTTCTGCTTGGTCATCACGCTCGAGAGCTGATAGGGCTCACTCAGGGTGATCCAGCGGATCAGGGCCTTGATGTCGTAGCCGCTCGCCTTGAAGTCGGCCGTCAGCTTGTCGAGCAGCTCGGGATGGCTGGGCGGGTTGTGGTCTCCAAAGTCATCGACGGGTTGCACGAAGCCCCGTCCCATGAAATGGCCCCACATGCGGTTTACGAACGCCCGGGCGAATTGGTCGTTCGACGGATCGGTGATCAGCTTCGCCAGCTCGGTCCGACGATCGACGTCCATGCCCGAGCTGATCTTCCGGCCGTCGAGGTAGGTCGGAGGCACGACGCCGACCACCGCGTTCCGCTTTTCATAACGGGCCCACTCGTCCGTCGGCTCGTCGTAAACCTCGACGTAGTCATCCACCTCGGCGCCGCTGGCATCGACCTTTTTCACGTCTCGAGCCATGGTCCCTCGGAAGAACGCGTTGATGCCCCAGAAGTCGGCCTGCTTCCAGTCGTTCGAGGGATGGTCGTGACACTGGGTGCACTGAATCTGCTGACCCAGGAAGATCCTCGTGGTGAACGAGGTCAGGTTCACTTTTTGATCCTGAAAATGCGCCAGCGGGAAATTGACGGCGCCATTCTCCTTGTTCGAGCCCTTCGACGCGATCAGGTCAAAGGCGATCTTGTTCCAGGGCCTGTTCTCGCCGAACTGCCGGCGAAGCCAGGAGCCCAGCGCTTCCCGATCCACCCGGCGTTCCTGAGGCCGCCGTCCGACCAGCAGGTTCGAGTAAAGAATGCCGAAGTTCTTGGCGTAGTCGGGACTGGCCAGAAGATACTCGATCAGCTTGGCGCGCTTGCCCTTCTCCTTGCTATCCAGGAACGATCGGGCTTCCGCGACATTCGGAATCCGGCCCAGCAAGTCGAGGTAGGCCCGTCGAAGGAACTCCGCGTCGGTGCAAACCGGCGAGGGCTTGATCCCCGCGTCCTTCCAAGCCTCCTCGATCATCGTGTCAATATAGTCGAGGCGGTTCGCGCTCGAGGAAGAACCATCCGTTGAATTCGGCTCCTCCGCCCCGACAGCGGTTCCAAGGCCGAGGGCCAGGATCGCCATCGCCAAGGGCAACGAGAGCGTCCAGATCCGTCCGGATCGAAGTGCCAAGAAACTGACTCTCATGATCGAGCTCCTCCGAGTGGGTGGCTCGTTGCCTCGAAACTCGGACTGCCGCTTGACGTTAGGGAGAGGGTAACCTTCAACCTACGACACCAGACCGGCGTTCGTCAAAGTGTTTTTGAGCGACATCACGAATTTTTGCGTGCATGGAGGGATAGGAAAGTGCAAGGAAGATACCACTTCCCTTGCGGAGTCTACGGCGCCGCGATTCGGTTGTGACGGCCGACGGAACAACTTTTTCGAAAAAACCTGTCGATGTCAGGCCGGGGACACCAAGAGTGCCGGCGCGAGGGAGGGAACTCGGGAGTGCCGGCGCCAGCAAGGGGGGAAATCGTACCTATCAATATCTTACAGGAAGACAACGCGGCCGGCCAGTCCCGGCTCATCGTGGACGACGAGCGAGGATCGCCGACCGTCTCGTCTCTTCCGGCTGGATTCAGGCGCTCTCGCGCTGGAAGTGGATATCGTGTAACCGACGATAGAGCGGTGAGTTGCGACGAAGTTCGGCGTCGGTTCCCACTGCCTCGACGCGTCCTGCGTTCATCAGGACGATCCGGTCCACGAACTGGAGCGTTCCGAGGTTATGGGAGATGACGAAGGTGGTCCGGTCGCGAACGAACTCCTCGATCGCCTTGCGGATCAGGGCTTCATCCTGAATGTCGACGGCGCTGGTCGCCTCGTCGAGAATCAATATCGCCGGATCGCGCAGGATGGCGCGAGCCAGGGCAATCCGCTGCCTCTGGCCGCCGGAAAGCGCCATGCCGCGCTCGCCAAGCGGCGTATCGTACCCCTGCGGCAGGGCCGAGATAAACTGATGGGCAAAGGCCCGCTTGGCGGCGGCCACTACGGCCTCACGGCTCGCGAACCGGCTACCGTAAGCGATGTTCTCGGCAATGGTTCCTTCGAACAACACGGTTTCTTGCGTGACGAAGCCAATCTGGTCGCGAAGACTCCGGATCTGGATATCCCGGATGTCGTGACCGTCGATCCGGATCGCGCCCGTTTGCACGTCCCAGAATCGCGGCACGAGACTCATCAATGTTGATTTTCCGCAACCATTGGGACCCACCAGCGCGATCGTCTCGCCGTGGTGGACGGTAAGGTCCACCCCTTGAAGCACGGTTTCCCGGCCATTATAGGTGAAGCCGACCTGCTCGAAGGCGATGGCCCGTCGATGACGGGACAGCCGAGGCGCCCTGGCCTTATCGGCTACCGCCGGCTGACGATCCATCAATCCGCAAATCCGGTCCGCCGCCGCCGCCGCGCGCTGAATCTTCGAATGGACGTTGGCCAGCTTTCGAATCGGATCCGACATGCCGGCAAGCATCGCGTAAAGAGTCAACAAATCTTCAATCATCATCGGCTGAGAGGCCAGTTGCAGCTTGAACAAACCGACATTGAGAAACTTGGTCTGATAGAGCACCAGGTAGGATCCCGAGAGCAATGCGATCGCAACCGTTGTCAGGGCAAGCAGTTCGAGCACGGGGTCCGACAGTGCGTCGATCTTGGCGACCCGCACGCTCTTCTTGTACAGGCTCTTCGTCTCAAGGAAGAACCGGCGCCGTTCGTGACGCTCCATCGTGTACGCCTTGACGACCTGGATCCCCTGGAAGCATTCCTGCAAAATCTTGTAGATATTTGACATGCTTTCCAGCGACCGACGCACCGCGCGCTTCATCACCTTGCCCACGCGATACGTCGTCACGGCCGAGATCGGCACGAGAACGAGGGTCAGGCACGTCAGTCGCCAGTTGAACCACATCGCGCCGGCCAGGCAGCTCAATACCCGCAAGGGCTCGCGAACCATCTTGCTCAGCAGCGTATTGAATCCCTGGCTGAGCGATTCGATGTCGTTCGTAAACCGCGCCATCAGCTCCGACGACCCCTGGTCGGAAAACGCCGCGAGGTCCAGCGCCAGGGTCCGTCGGAAGAAGAGATTGCGGATATCGAACAGGCTGAGCTGGGTGACGTTCGCCACGAGCACATCCTGGAGGAACTGAAAGAGCCCCTTGATGGCGATTCCGGTCATCACCATCGCCAGCAACAAGACCAGCGTTCGAAATCCGTCGTTGGGAAGGTAACGGTTGATCCAGGGCTCGAGCCATCGCAGCCGCTCGGCATACTTCAACTGCTTGGTCAGGTCGTGGTTGAGGGTGGCTCGACGCTGAGCCAGAGCGGTCGTGTTCCCGACCCGAGCCTGCTTCATGGCTTCGGTCAGCTCTTCGAGCCGGGCACTGGCCACCGAGCTCCGAAGTCGAAGCTCCGCCAATGAGGGAAGGGCGGCGGCCTGCCCGGGATTCCCAGCCCTCGCCGGCTCCTCCTCGATCCGAAGTTCGCGTTCTCTGGCCGCCGATGACGTTCGATCGGCCTCAACCGTCAATTCATGATGGCGCTTGAGCAGTTGAGCGCGAAGCGTGGCCCCCTTCTCACCGGGCTGACCAGCGAGCGGCTGGACCGTGTCGAGTTCCTCGAGCCGGGCCTGGATCGACGCGACGATCGTCGCCGTCTCGGCCTTCTCCTCCGTGATCCATTTCTGGCAATTCTGGTGGTAGAAGAGGATCTGGAGCAGGGGATAGACCGCGCTGATGTTGGCGAACCAGAGCACGGCCACCATCACCGCGCACCCCAGCGAAAGGCCGAACCGAACACGATAAGGCCATGCGAACTGCGCAAGGCGGATAAAATTTTTCATGGTTGGCGAGAGCCGAGGACGGGTTTCAGCCTTGGGCCTCCATGCCTCCCACAACCGACCCAGGCGCGAGCCGGAAGGGTTCAGGCCGAGCCGCCTTGTACCAGCATTGGCCGATCTCGGCAAGCCGAGTCCTGCCTTCAACAGCCCTGGCGGGATTCTTTTGCCGCGATCCGTCGAGGCTTGGCTCTGGCAGGACTCCTGCCCCGATTTCGAGAGACTAGATAGAGCGAGTGATTCGGGATCACCTGGAAGTCCCGTTTCTTGTCGGTTGGGCATTGCCCACCGATCCCCTTGCGGTGTCGGAAGTTTCGTAGGCGAGGCCCAACCGGTCAAGGGAAACGGTTCCCGGGCGATCCCGAATGACCAGCTCCGAATCGTCGAGACTCGGTGCGTGACCCGGCGGGAAGGCGCGACAAATTCTCTTAAGTGATTTCCATCAAAAGGCTTGAGTCAAAACTGCGGTGCCGGCCGCTCGAAACGATCCTCCCTTGGCTAGGCGATCGGGCGGGGATTAAGCAACCGGGAGTGGGCGAGGAGAGGGTTCGATGCGGCGTCGCAAACGCAGGACACCGGGGCTCGAGTCGTTCGAGCCGAGACTGATTCCCGGGGCACTGGGCACGCCGCTCATCCCGGCCGCCGAGATTCAGGCGGCACCCCTGGTGATCGGTCGGGCCCTATCTCTCTCGGGACAATTGCAGGCGAGCGCAACCGTCCAGACTCTCCCGGGTTTTGGCCAGGTGGTGGACCTCGGCGGACGCGGACGCGTGAACCCGATCGGACAGACGGACTTCCGTGGACAGCTCGTGGTCTCGGCCGCCAAGGGGCGGATCACCGGTTCGCTGGTCCTCTCCAACCCTCGGGGGTGGGTCCAGATTCGGTTCGAGCTCCAGACCGACGGCGAGGGCGCCCAATTCTCCGAGACCATCCCGTTGAACGCGGCGATCGAGCGCGCCTCGGGGACCTTCGCCAGCCTGCAAGGCCAGGGAACGTTGTCGCTCCAACTCGAGGGCGGCCCCACCGTTTTTTCGGGTGAGCAAAACGGCCTGATTCCCGTTGCGGCACGAACCGTCCGCTTGAACATCCAGATTCAACCCAACAGGTCGTAATCCCGACGGTCGAGCTGTTCGGGCCCCGTGCTTCCCACGAGTTCGTTCGATCTTCCTCTTGGCAGAAGCGCGGTCCACGATTAGACTCCGGCGCGTGGGACGGACGACGAGTCCCGCCGATGGAACGCCAGCCGTCAGGGAGGACGGATGAAGGCCCTCGCCCTGGTCGAATCGCCCGGCCACGTCTGCTGCCGGTACCGGGTCCTCGCCTTCGAGCCGGCCCTCCGCGCTTCGGGCTGTGAACTGACTGTCGAAGGACTGGCCCGGGGGCCGATCGCTCGTCTCGTCCAGCTTGGTCGGGCCTCGCGTTACGACACCGTCCTCCTCCAGCGCAAGTTGTTGCCCGCCTGGCAACTGCACGCGCTCCGCCGCAGCGCGAAGCGCCTGATCTTCGACTTCGACGACGCCGTCCTCTATCGTGATTCATACGATCCTCGGGGACCGTACGACCTTCGACGCGCCTCGCGATTTGCGCGCACCGTCGGACGGGCCGACCTGATCCTCGCGGGCAACGACTTCCTGGCCGAGTGCGCCCTGGCCGCCGGAGCCCGTCCCGAACGCGTCCGGGTCGTCCCGACCTGCGTGGCCACCGCACACTACACGCCCGAGCCGAAATCCCCTGCCGCCGCCCACTTGCAAATGGTCTGGGTCGGGTCGTCCAGCACCCTGCAAGGACTGGAACTGCAGCGCCCGCTCTGGGCACGTCTCGGCCGGGAGATCCCTAAGTTGGAACTTCACCTCATCTGCGATCGCTTCGCGCGCTTCGATCCGCTGCCCGTTTTCGAAGTCCCCTGGAGCGAGCCGACCGAAGCGCGGGCCATCGCCGCCCGCGACGTTGGCATCAGCTGGGTGCCGGACGACCGCTGGAGCCGGGGCAAATGCGGCCTCAAGATCCTCCAGTACCAGGCCGCCGGACTCCCCGTCGTCGCGAACCCCGTCGGCGTCCACCCCCGGATGATCGAGCCGGGTGTCAACGGCTTCCTGCCCGAGTCCGAGGACGATTGGCTCGACGCGATCCGCCTGCTGGCTACAAATCCCGAGCTGCGGATCGCGATGGGTCGGGAGGCCCGCCGCTCGGTCGAAGCCCGTTACTCGGTCACCGCCTGGTCGGCCGCGTTCGTGGCCGCGATCACCGGGGCGCGCGCCCTCCCCTCGCCGGGACCACGCGCCACGAGCGGATCAAGTGAGCGAACATCGAGATCTTATCAGACAAATAATAATTAAGATATATAAATTAAAATAACATAAAATTAAAAATATGTTTTACCATAAAAATTTCGGAAGTAGAAACGCTTCATGGAACCGCCGTGGCATGGAAGGCCGCCGCACGATGAATCGCCACGCCTGCCTCCCCGCGATCTCCGAGCCGCCGTTTGAACCGCTGTTCCGCCCCCCGGGATGGGACTGGACGCGCGCCGGAGAAATTGGCTGGTGGGTGCGGCCGAGCTGGCGATCCGCACTTCTGGGGCCCGACGGCCTCCGGCTGGAACAATGGCGGCGCGAGGGACGGCTGACCACCGTCAAGACCGGCCCGCACCGGGTTGTTTACCGGGCCGATTTGCCCGAGGGATCGGTCTATGTCAAGCACTTCAAGGTTCCTGGATGGCGCGAGAAGATCCGTCAGTGGGTGCGACGAGGCAAGGGCCGCAACGAGGGAAAGCGGGCCCTGCGCCTGGCCCGTATCGGCGTGGCGACCATCACGCCGATCGCTCTCGGCGAGCAGCGTAAGCGGCGATTCCTTTTTGAGAACTACCTGGTCACGCCCGAGATCCCCGGTACCTTGCCGCTCGACGAGTTCGTCGAGCAGCGGCTGTCCACGCTGCCGGTTCCGCTTCGAGCGCGAATGCGGCGGACGCTGGCCGAGGAACTGGCACTCCTCACCGCCCGACTGCACGAGGCGGGATTCATTCACCAGGACTTCCATCCGGGCAATGTCCTGGTTCGCATGGACGAGACCAGCCGGATCGAGCTGGCGATGATCGACCTCGATGCCCTTCGGTTCCGTCGAGGGTTGAGCTGGTCCGACGCGCAGTCGAACCTCGCCTTGCTGAATCACTACTTCTGGCTTCGTTGCGGCCGGAGCGATCGACATCGGTTCCTCGTAACCTACCTGCGGGCGAGAACCGGGCGCACGCCCGACGTCCGCCGTTTCGCCGACGGGATCGAGACCGCCACACGCGCCTGGGCCGAGCGGCTCTG
>CAZRGV010000120.1:13926-19226 GCA_964599655.1 uncultured Isosphaeraceae bacterium
GTTGCCGCGGGACGAACAAGTACTTCAAGCGGTTCCGGGCCCCTCGAGTCCGTTGTGTCGCGTCGCGGGACCTCGATCGCCCGACCGTCCGCGACTTGATGAACGACCTCGACGCCCCGTTTCGACGGCCCGATGCCCGCATTCTGAAAGACTCGCGAACGACCACGGTGGCCGAGTTGACCGTGCTGGTCAACGAGCGGCCGACCGCCGTCATTTACAAACGGTTCAATCGCAAAAAGTGGCTCGACCCGATTCTCTGCCTGTTCCGACCGAGCCGTGCCTGGCGCGCCTGGCAGGCCGGTCAGCATCTGGCCAGCCGCGCCGTGCCGACGCCGAAAAACCTCGCGGTTTTTCAGCGTTGCAAGCTCGGCCTCCGTTGGCTCCCCCACCATTTCTGGCCGCACGAGACGTACCTCGTCACCCTCAAGGCCGAGGGGGCAATCACTCTTCACGAATTTGCATATAAACAAATTTTGTCAATTCCGCCTGATGCCCGGCGCGACGCGATCCTACGCTACCTTCGCGTGCTCGCCCGATTGATTCGGACCTTGCACGAGCGGTCGCTCTCGCACCGCGACCTGAAGGCCACCAATATCCTCATCGAAGGTCCGACCGAGGCCGCCGAACCGAAGCTGAGCCTGATCGACTTGGTCGCCATCGACCTGAAACACCCACTGCCTGAGCATCGTCGTATTCAAAATCTTGCTCGTTTGCAATTGAGTCTGGCTCATGTTCCGGGCCGGACCCGGACCGATTCCCTCCGGTTTCTCCGGGCGTATTTGCCCTGGTGCCACACCCCCCGCGCCTCCTGGAAAGCGCTCTGGCGGGCCGTCGACGGGGCCTGCCAGGTCAAGACCGAGCGCAATCGCCGCCATGGGCGCGCCCTGACCTGACGAGAACCTTGAGGACCGATCGCCCCCACTTGCCGAGGCCCCTCGATCATGTGCCAGACCAGCCGCCCGGCCCGACTCCTCGCCTGGACCTTGATGCTCCTGCCGCTTTCCGGCTGCGCCCTGCTCGACCGACAGGGCAACTCCCTGGTTCCAACCCGCTACAAGACCACGACCGGTCCCTACGCGGTTTACACCAACTTCCCCCTGCCGGCCGATTCGGTCGAGATTCGCGACCTGCAATCGCTCGAGCGAAATCTCGAAACACAGCTCGGCCTGCGCGTCGATCCGGCCTCGAATCCGATCGAAGTTTATATTCTTGATGACAAAAAAGCCTTCACACACTTCTTGACGTTTTACTATCCGGAACTGCCCCCTCGCCGCGCGTTCTTCTTCGCGCAGGGCCCTCGGCGGGTGGTTTACGCCTACAAGGGGGAGCGGCTTGAGGAGGACCTGCGGCACGAGGCGACGCACGCCTTGCTGCACGCGGCCGTGGCCGACCTTCCGCTCTGGCTCGACGAGGGGCTGGCCGAGTACTTCGAGGTTCCCGACGATCGCGAGGGCTGGAACGTCGAGCACCTTTCTCGCCTGCCCGATGACCTTGGCGCGGGCTGGGCGCCCGACCTCCGTCGGCTCGAGTCGCTCAAGGACGTCCGTGAGATGACCCCTCGCGACTATCGCGAGTCGTGGGCCTGGGTCCACTACCTGCTTCACGGCGAGAACGCCGGCAAGGCCGCGTTGCTCTCCTATCTGGCCGACCTGCGGACGACCGCGGGCGCGTCGCCATTGTCGCAGCGGCTCGACGCCTCAGCGGAAGCGCCCGGCCAAGCCATGATCGCCCACCTGCGACATGCCGGCGACCGTCCGATGACCACGGTGTCGGGCCCGCAGCGGCTCTCGACGGTCCGTCTCCAGAACGATGCGGGCCCGATTTCCGCCTCGTCGACGCAAGGACGACGACGGGGTCTGTTTGGCCGTTTCTTCGAAGCCCTGTTCGGCCGCTGAGAGGGAGCGTCCTTCGAGTGAGTCGGGGTTCACGTCCTGAGCTTGACCGGAATCCGGTCGATCTTGGCGGCGAGGATGAAGTCATTCTCCGACAGCCCACCAATGGCGTGGGTCCAAATTTCGATCGCCACGTTGCGATACCCGACGAGATGAAGGTCGGGGTGGTGCCCCTCGGCCTCGGCCAGCTCGGCGATCTTGTTGAAGAAGTCCATCCCGGCCATGAAGTGCTTGACGGTCCACTCCTTTCGGATCCGCTGGCCGTCCTCGGTGAGGGTCCAACCGGAGACGTTCTTGAGGAAACCCTCCGCTTCCTCGCGCGTCAGCCTGGGAATGCCGCCCTCGCAGGGGACGCACTTCTTCTTCGTCAACTGTTCGGCGGTGAGAATATCCATGGTGCTGACTCCTTTGTTTTGAGTTACTGAAAGCCTTCGGAATCGCTGGGAAAGCGCCGGGCCCGGACGTCCTCGACGTAGGAGGTGGCGGCTTTTCGGATGGTTTCCGAGAGCTCGGCGTAGCGTCGCACGAACCTGGGCCGGAAGCCCTCGAAGAGCCCGAAGGCGTCGGACGAAACGAGGACCTGGCCGTCACAGTGAGGACCGGCTCCGATGCCGATGGTAGGAATCGGGATCTCGCGGGTGATCCGTTCGGCCAACCCGCTCGGAATGCATTCGAGCACAATGGCGAACGCCCCGGCCTCGGCGACGGCCATCGCGTCGGCCAGGATGCCGTCCTGGTCGCGCTGGACCTTGAAGCCGCCAAGGCGATGGACCGACTGCGGCGTCAGGCCGACATGGCCCATGACGGGGATCTCGGCCTCGACGATGGCGCGGATCGTGGCGGCCATCCGCCGGCCTCCTTCGAGCTTGACAGCCCGGACGTGCGTTTCCTTCAGGAACCGGCCGGCGGAGAGGATGGCCTGCTCGGCGGAGGCGTGGTAGCTGAGGAACGGCAGATCGCCGACGACGAGCGCTCGCTTCGAGGCGCGAGCGACCATCTCGGCATGATAGATCATTTGATCAAGCGTAACAGATAGGGTTGTGTCGTGCCCCTGGACGACGGTGCCGAGCGAGTCTCCCACGAGCAGGCACTCGACTCCGGCGGCGTCGAGCAGCCGGGCCGTGGTATAGTCGTAGGCGGTCAGGACGCTGATCGGGCGGCGCTCGGCCTTCCAGCGAGCGAAGTCGGGGATCGTGACGGGCGTGTCATCGTGGGGCGACATGAGGCGCCTCGTTCAATTCGACCAGGAGAAACCCGGGCCGGTCGACCAGGATGGGAGAATAACGGCTCCGGATGGCCTCGTGCGAAGGGTCTCGGAGCCGGCCTCGCGAGGGGTCACCGACATCGGCGAAGTAGCGGGCCCCCCTGTCATGATACCAACCGACCAGGGTTTCTGGCGTGGCCTCCTGGAGCGAAATCACCCGGCCCCACTCGCCCAGGGCGCGCCGGATCGCCTCGGGTTCCGTTTCCAGCCGGCAACCGCGACGGTCGGCCGCGAACAGAACGGCCTCTCGAGCGATGACCCAGTTGCCGGCCGGAACGTGCCGGTTGATCTCCGACGCCGCCTCGCCGAGAGCCTGCCACTCGGCCGGTGTCTTCCACGTCGAGGCCGACTGGACCACGCAAAGGCCGGCAAAAGAGATCGCCACAAGGAGCGCCGAGCATGGTCGACGTTGGCCCAGATCGGTCAGGGCGCGGCCCATGCCGACCGCGGCCACGGGCGTCATCGCCAGCCAGTAATACTCGTGGTGCAACTTCCCCGCCAGAAGGGCCAGGGTCACACCCGCCGAAAGCGCCCAGACGCGCCAGAGCCGGTCGGCGCGGCCTCGAAGGAGGCCCCAGCCCGCAAGGACGAATCCGAGCGGCGTGAATGCTCTGAATACGAGAAATCGAAGAACATAATGGTATGTTTCTTGTTTTAGCAGGGATGTCGGCACGAGCACATGAATCCAAATGCTCGCGTTGTCGGCCGAGGCTCGCGAGCCGGTGGTAAGCTGCGAGAGCGCGTGGACGTACCAGAGCGCGACGGGCGCAAGCGTCGTTGCGATGGAGAGCCACTGAGGAAGACGTCGTCTCGTACTCTCCCTGGCGGTTTCGGGTTGCCGACGCGGGATCAAGACCAGCGGCACGAGCATGGAGGCCAGCACGATCTTCATCGCCAGGCCGAGACTCACCAGCGGCCAGGCGAGCCAGAGCCAGGAACCGCCTGGTTTTGCCAGGTGTTCATCCCAGCATCGAATTCCAGCGAGCAGAAGCCCGAGGGCCGTGGCGTCGGGCTGGAAGGCTCGGCCGTATCGGATTGTGACCGGGAAGAGGGCGAACGCGGCCACGGCCAGGGTCGCAACCGCGACCCCTTCACGGCGTCGGGCCAAACCGAAAAGGCCCCAGGCACCGAGGGTCATCGCGAGCGCCGAGACGAGCCGGCCCGAGGACTCGAGCGCGAGGCCCGTGGCTCGATGCAAGACGGCGACGATCGAGGCGTAGAGCGGCGGCTCGACGAGGAAGAGATTTGGAAACGGTCCGGTGTCGAGCTCCGGGTGGAGGAAGCCGGAACCCCGGTCGAGGTTGCGGGCGACCATCGCGGTGGGGACCTGTCGGCCGACGTAGTTCTCAACGATCGGCTGATCGGCGCGAATGGCCCGCAAGACAAAGACCGCCAGCAGTAAGAGGGGCAGGGCGAGCCTGGAGCGAGACCGCTTGGCCGGCGACGCGAGGGGACCGCGGAGAACGCGGGGAATCGCGGGGGAAGAGGACGCGAGGGTCTGATTCATCGTCCATGAACCTCAGCGTCTTCTTTCAGGGTGTTAAATGTCAATATCCTTGGCGGTGTACGCTTCAGCCATGATGAACCGGAATCGCGCTTCGGGGTCCTTGCCCATTAGCTCGGTGACGGTGCTCTCGGTGTAAGGGCGATCCTCGTCGGGAACGACAACGCGAAGCAACCGGCGGCGGGCAGGGTCGAGGGTCGTCTCGTAGAGAAGCTGGTGAGGCATCTCGCCGAGCCCCTTGAAGCGGGTAATGTTCACTTTGGCATTCTTGGGCATCTTCGCCAGGATCTTATCGCGTGCGTTGTCGTCGGACGCCCAGTAGGTTTCCTTGCCGTGGGTGATCTTGTAGAGCGGAGGGCAGGCGAGGTAAACGCGTCCGTCGTCAATGAGGCCCGGCAGGTGGCGGTAGAAGAAGGTCAGGAGCAGCGTCGCGATGTGGTGGCCGTCGCTATCGGCATCGGTCAGCAGGATGATCTTGCCGTAGCGAAGCCGGCCGGGGTCGTACTGGTCGTCCATACCGCAGCCGAGGGCGCTGACGATGTCGGTCAGCTCCTTGTTGTCGAGGAGCTTCGCCTTGCCGGCCTGCTCGACGTTGAGGACCTTGCCGCGGAGCGGGAGGATCGCCTGGATGTCACGATCG
>CAZRGV010000121.1:0-19197 GCA_964599655.1 uncultured Isosphaeraceae bacterium
GTGCCACGGGGGGCTGGTCCACCAGGGCTCTGGGGTCCGTCGCAGTCACTGGTGGTGGGTGGCACTGGTGGCTTGCCCACCAGTGCTCCGACTGGTCGAGGAAGACACGGGTGGACAAGCCACCAGTGGCACCCGATCGGAAGGTGCCACGGGGGGCTTGTCTACCAGGGCTCTGGGGTCCGTCGCAGTCACTGGTGGTGGGTGCCACTGGTGGCTGGTCCACCAGTGCTCCGACTGGTCGAGGAAGACACGGGTGGACAAGCCACCAGTGGCACCCGATCGGAAGGTGCCACGGGGGGGCTGGTCCACCAGGGCTCCGGGTCCGTCGCAGTCACTGGTGGACAAGCCCCCAGGGCCAGCCGTCCGCCGCAGGCCCCACCGTCGATTCTGTTTGACATCCACGCCTTACCCTCCGAAAGTTTCTGATAAGGCGTGGTTTCGTTCGACTCGGGCGCGATCGCGGGACCAAGTTCGCGTGGCAGGACCCATTCGACCCCGTTGGACTGTGGAAGGACGTGCATCATGTCGGTAAGGACCCAACTGGGCACGCTCGAAACGAACGAGCTTTCGCGGACGCCTTGGCACACGCTCGACAGCCAGGCGGCGCTGGACCGGCTGGAGACCGGCTCAGAGGGGTTGACGGCCGACCAGGTGAGGGAGCGTCTGGAGCGGTTCGGCCCCAACCGCCTGCGACCGCCCCAGCGCCGGGGGCCGCTGGTTCGTCTCCTCCTGCAATTTCACAACATTCTTATCTATGTTTTGCTGGCCTCCGCACTCGCCACGGCCTTGCTTCAACATTGGATCGACACCGGGGTGATCCTGGCGGTGGTGTTGATCAACGCCCTCATCGGGTTTGTGCAGGAGGGCAAGGCGGAGAAGTCGCTGGAAGCGATCACGCGCATGCTGTCGCTGGAAGCCACGGTCATCCGGGACGGAGCCAGGCAGACGGTGGCCGCCGAAGAGCTTGTCCCGGGCGATCTGGTGGTGCTCGGCTCTGGCGACAAGGTCCCCGCCGACCTGCGACTGACCCAGGTCCGAGAACTGCGGATCGACGAGGCGATGCTCACGGGGGAGTCGGTTCCGACCGAGAAAACGACCGAGCCGCTCGCGGAGAACACGAGCCTCGGCGACCGGAGTTGTCTGGCGTTTTCGGGCACGCTGGTGACAACCGGCCAGGGGGTCGGCGTGGTCGTGGCCACGGGGGACCAAACCGAGCTGGGCAAGATCAGCCAGATGGTGTCCGAGACCCAGGCCCTGACCACGCCCCTGATCCGCCAGATGAATCGGTTCGGACACATCCTGGCGGTGGTCATCCTGGTGTTCGCCGTGCTGACCTTCGCGATGGGCTACCTCGTGGAGCACAGTTCGCCGGTGGAGCTGTTCCTGGCCTCGGTCGCCCTGGCGGTCGCCGCCATCCCCGAAGGGTTGCCCGCGATCCTGACGATCGTCCTGGCCATCGGTGTGCAGCGGATGGCCCGCCGCAACGCCATCATTCGGCGCTTGCCCGCGGTGGACACGCTGGGGGCCCTGACCGTCATCTGCTCCGACAAGACCGGCACCCTCACCCGCAACGAAATGACGGTCACCACCCTCGTGACCGCGGACGGCCCGTACGAGGTCACCGGGGTCGGCTATGAGCCCCATGGGGAAATCGTTCGCGATGGCCGGCCGATCACCATCGACCTCGACCCGGTCCTGAGGCAGGTCATCCGCGCCGGCCTGCTCTGCAACGAGGCCGACTTGCGGCAGGAACAGGGCAAGTGGCGTCCCCGAGGGGACCCCATGGAAGGGGCCCTGATTACGCTGGCCAGCAAGGCCGGGCTCGACGTCCGTGAGACGCGGCGCACCTGGCCAACGCTCGACACCATCCCGTTCGAATCGCGCAACCGCTTCATGGCGACGCTGCACCGTGGCCCCGCCAAGGAGGGAGGCCATGCCGTGGTGTTTGTGAAAGGCGGGCCGGAACGGCTCCTGGAGATGTGCGACCAGCAGGCCAACGGCAACGAGCTCCAGCCGATTGACGCCCCGTTCTGGGAAACGCAGGTGGAAGCGATGGCCTCCCGCGGGCAAAGGGTGCTGGCCGTCGCGTCGCGGCCCGCGGCGCCGGGGCAGGATCGGCTCGACTTTGACGAGGTTCAAGACGGGCTGGTGATGCTCGGCTTGCTGGGCATCATCGATCCGCCCCGCGAGGAAGCGATCCAGGCGGTCCAGCAGTGCCACGACGCGGGCATCCGCGTGGTCATGATCACGGGCGACCACGCCCAGACCGCCCGTGCCATCGGCCTGGAATTGGGAATCGGCGACGGGAACCGCGCCTTGACCGGCCGCGAGATCGACGCGATGGACGACCAAGCGTTGAGTCAGGCGGCTCGACAGTGCGACGTGTTCGCCCGAGTCAGCCCCGAGCACAAGCTCCGGCTCGTGCAGGCCATCCAGTCGCGCGGCGAGGTGGTGGCCATGACGGGCGACGGCGTCAACGATGCCCCGGCGCTGAAGCGCGCCAACGTCGGCATCGCCATGGGCATCAAGGGGACCGAGGTGACCAAGGAAGCGGCCGAGATGGTCTTGACCGACGATAACTTTGCCTCGATCGCCCACGCGGTCGAAGAAGGCCGCACGGTCTACGACAACCTCCGCAAAGCCATTCTCTTCATGCTGCCGACCAACGGCGGCGAAGGACTCACCATCTTTTTCGCCATCGCGCTGGGACGCTCGTTGCCCTTGACGCCCGTGCAGGTGCTTTGGGTGAACATGATTACGTCCGTGACTCTGTCATTGGCCCTGGCCTTCGAGCCGCCCGAGCTGACGGTCATGAAACGTCCGCCGCGTGATCCCAAGACCAACCTGCTCAGCGGCTACTTTTTGTGGCGGATCGCGCTGGTCTCCGCGCTGATGTGCGCGGGAACCTTTGGGCTTTTTCTCTGGTACCGCAACCAGGGGACGTCGGAAGCCTTCGCGCGCACCGTGGCCGTCAACACGATCGTCATGTTCGAGGTCTTCTACCTGCTCAACACCCGGTTCGTCGTCGCGCCGGTGCTGAGCGTCCAAGGACTGCTCGGCAGTCGGCCCGTGTTGCTGGCCATCGCCCTAGTCGTCGGCTTCCAGCTCCTGTTCACTTACGCGCCGGTTATGCAACGGTTGTTTGGGACCACGGCCATCGGATTCGGTGACTGGTGCGTGCTGCTGCTGGTCGCCGTCAGCGTGCTTTGGATCGTGGAAATCGAGAAGTGGGTCGCACGTCGGAGGTCGTGGGCCTGACCGGAGACCAGACGGCTTTCAACGTACCGCGGACTGTGCGGTCCGAGACCACCCCAGCGGCCTCTGGCATGGGCGCGACCGGGGTCGAGACGACCCCGGCCACCCCGTCGGACGGTGGCGGCATGGGCGCGACCGGGGTCGAGACGACCCCGGCCACCCCGTCGGACGGTGGCGGCATGGGCGCGACCAGGGTCGAGACGACCCCGGCCACCCCGTCGGACGGTGGCGGCTGGGGGCAAATCAACCAGGGGCAGGTGACCGGGGTCGAGACGATCCCGGCCACTCCGAAGGAATTCGGTGGGCGGTGCCACGCTCCGAAGGACGAAAGTTCCGGGCCATGGCGTGGAACCGGTTACGTGCCTCGGCTCAGCTCGGAGTCTTCTTCTTCGGGGTGGCCGGCGTAGAACTCGAAGAAGGCTTGGCCGGCGAAGTAGTCGGCCATGGCGCGACGGACGGATCGGAGCTGGTCGACAAAGCGGGCGTATTGCTGGATCAGCTTGCGGCGCCGTTCCGGGGAGAGCTGAGCGATGTCGTGGTAGTAGCGTTCGCCGGTTTCCCGGTCGCGGAAGCTCCAGAGCCGCTTGACGCGCAGACCCGATTCCTCGTCGTCAAACATGAGCTGACGGGCATACTGGCGGGCTTTCATCTTCTTGGCGAAGGCGATCAGCTCGGCGTTCGACTCATAGCCGCCGTGCCACTCGATCCATCGCACGATTCGATCCGTGCTGATGCGCGGACCGTCTCCCTCGCAAAGCTCTTTCAGGCTCGCCACGATTTCGGCGGGTCCCATCGGTCGTCTCCCCCCGCATCGACTCGACGCGCCGATCGTCCGTAACGATCCGAGAGCGCGGACGTTCGGCTCTCCAACCCGGCTTTTCGCGAATCTTACAACAGCGCACGGGTGTTGTCGATGGACCGGCGTTCAACCGTCCAAAAATTCATTATGACCAACCGTTCCAATCGATACAACCGGCCAGGTCGAAGTTCGGTTTTTCGCCCGTTGACTCCCCCTGGGAGACGGGTTAGCGTGGCCTTGTTTTGGGGACGATCGGTTGCGATCCCTCCCACCGACCCACTGGAGTTTATCCATGTCGCGCGCATCGTCTCGAGTGGCCCTGGCGGTTCCCGCCCTCGCGCTCCTGTTGCTGCCGGGAGCGGCTCCGGAGTCGAAACCGAACGTTGAGGACGAGGGGTTTATCGCCCTGTTCGACGGCGGCGACCTTTCGGAATGGATGATTCCCGAAGGGGACAACGGGCACTGGAAGGTCGTCGATCAGGGTGGTCAGAAGGTGATCGACTATGACGCTCGGAGCGAGGCGCCCGGCAACAAGAACCTGATCTCGCGCCGAGAGTTCGGCGACTTCGTTCTGAAGTTCGACTGGCGGATCAAGGAAACGCCTTACATGAACCCGAATATCCCCTACGTGCTGTCCGACGGCATCCATGCGCGTGGCACGGACGGGAAAGAGCTCAAGCTTCGGCTCCCGGACAGCGATTCGGGCGTCTACCTTCGCGACATGAACGGGAAAAGCCAGGTGAACATCTGGTGCTGGCCGATCGGTTCGGGCGAAGTTTACGGGTATCGGATGGACAAGAGCCTGCCGGCCGAAGTGCGAGCGGGCGTCACGCCGAAGCACCAGGCCGACAAGCCGGTCGGCGAGTGGAACTCGTTCGAGATCACGCTCAAGGGGGACCGGCTCACGGTGGTGCTCAACGGGACGACGGTGATCGAGAACGCCCAGTTGCCCGGAATTCCCAAGACGGGGCCGATCGCCCTGCAACACCACGGCGGCTACCGCGACGGCAAGTATCTTGGACCGCCCAGCCTGGTGCAGTTCCGGAACATTCGGATCAAGCCGCTCTGATCGGGCGTCGGAGCGGTGGAGGGAGGATCGGCCCTGGAGTTTCGGGGACGTTTCCTCCGCGCGCCCCATTTCCGAGCCGGGCCCCGACGCCTAGCATTAAAGAGGAGGGCCACTGGTTGAGCGCGTTGGGACCGGGTCGGGTCGGGAGTGACGGGCCATGTCAGCACGTCGTGAGAATCAACGAGGGGTGTGGCTCGGGATCGTTTTGGCGGGCTGGGTGTCGCTGGCCAATGCGTCGGATTCGGCATGCCCGACGGCCGCGGAGCGAGGCCGGATCGCGTTGACCTCGAAGAGCTACCTGCCGCCGGCCTGGAGCCTCGACGCCTACAAGAAGGCGGGTTCGCTCTGGGGCGTCAAGGCCCCCAACCCGGACACCGAGCCCGAGGCCTACGCGGCGGCGTTCAACCGCCGGTACGGCTTGCATCCGGCCCCCTACCCCAACGATGGCCTGCCGATGGGCCTGCGACGCGCCTCGAGCGGCGACGGAACCAAAACCGGCATTCAGCTCGACTGCATGGTCTGTCACGGCGGGTCGATCGGAGGTCAAAGTTATGTGGGGCTGGGCAACTCACAGCTCGACCTGAAAGCCCTGCTCGACGACCTGACGATCGCCGACGGCAAGGTCCCTCCGCTCTCGTTCTTCACGCTGAACTCGGCGCGAGGGACGAACAACGCGGGGCAAATCGCGGTCGTGCTCCTGAGCGTGCGGAACACGGACCTGACGTTCCGCAAGTTTCCGCTGTTCACCGGCGCCAACCTGCCCGAGCTCGACACGCCGCCCTGGTGGAACCTCAAGAAGAAATCCACCAAGTATTACGATGGCCGCACCGACGCGAGGGCGGCGCGGTCGAACATGCAATTCCTGCTCGGCGACCTGACGCTCCCGCAATTCCAGGAGCTGGAACCGACGTTCCAGGAGATCGACGCTTACATCAAGAGCATCGAGCCGCCGAAGTATCCGTTTCCGATCGATCGGGCCCTGGCATCGAAAGGAGAACGTGTTTTCGAGCAACATTGCGCTCGATGCCACGGAACGTACGGGCCCAACGGCCAGTACCCGAACAAGGTCATTCCGCTGGATGTGATCGGAACCGACCCGGCGCGGTTGAAGGGGATCACCGATCGGTTCCTCGACCACTACAACGCGACGTGGTTCGGCGAAATTTATCCGGTGGTCGAGCCGCAAATCGGCTACCAGGCCCCGCCGCTCGACGGGATTTGGGCCAGCGCGCCTTACCTGCACAACGGGTCGGTCCCGACGCTGGAGAACCTGCTCAAATCGACGACCCGTCCCAAGCGATTCCGCCGGCCGCCGTCGACCGACTTCGCCCATTACGACACCCAGCGCGTCGGATGGAAGTTTGAGGAGGTTTGCGAGCCGATCGCGCCCGACACGCCGGCCTTCGAGGCGAAGTTCCTCTACGATACCTCGCGATGGGGCCTGAGCAACTCGGGGCACACGTTCGGAGACGACCTGAGCGACGACGAGCGTTGGGCGGTGATCGAGTACCTGAAAACGTTGTAGCGTCGCGCCGGTCAGCGCCTCGCATAGGTTCCCGTCAACCGGCCCTCCGCCAGGATATGGCCCTTCAGGGCGGAAAGGACCGCGCCTCGTCCGGCGCCGGTATCCAGGTTCAAGAGCGCATCGAGCGCATAGAGATGAAAGATGTAATGATGCGTTCCACTGGGAGGACAGGGCCCGCCGTAGCCGGCTTTGCCGAAGTCGTTGGTTCCCTGTTTCGCGGGCCCGGCGCTCTGGTTTGACGCGAATCCGGCCTCCAGCGAGAGGCGATTGGCGGGGAGGTTGAAGAGGACCCAGTGGGTGAACGTGCCGGCGGGGGCGTCGGGGTCGTCGACGATCAACGCCAGGGACTTGGTCCTCGGGGGCGGCTCGGACCACGCCAGAGGCGGCGAGACGTCGTCCCCGTCGCAGGTGAACCGCTTGGGGATCGCGCCGCCGTCGTCGAACGCGTCGCTTCGAAGCGAGATCGACAGCGGGCCGCTGGGGGCCTCGTCGCGGGCGGCGCAGCCGGCCAGAACGACGAGGATCGAGGTGACGACACGCTTGAGCACGTTCTGGTTCCTGAGTGAGTTCAACGCGACTCCGAGGGTGGGGGCGAATCGACCTCGGGGGCCGTTGTTTCCTGGAGCTTCCTCGACACGGCTTCTGCCTCGCGGAAGACTCTCAGGACGTTTTCACCCAAGACTTTGTGGATGTCGGCCTCGGAGTAGCCTCGGTGGAGCAACTCGTCGGTCAGTCGGGGGTAGCAGGAGACGTCTTCGAGGCCGACCGGCACGCTGGTCACGCCGTCGAAGTCGGAGCCGATGCCGGCGTGTTCGATTCCGGCGATCTTGACGATGTGGTCGATGTGGTCGGCGACGTCGGCGATGGTTCCTCTCGGAAGGGTGGCCGACTTGTACCAGTCTTCCAGGGCCTTTTCGTAGTCCACAGGATCGGGATACTTGGTTTTCAGTTCCTTGCGAGCGTCGGCCGACTTGCGGGCGAAGTCGGGGACGATGAAGCCCGAGAAGAAGTTGACCATCACGACGCCGCCGTTTTTCTTCACCTTCTTGAGGATGTCGTCGGGGACGTTGCGGGGGTGCGGCGCGAGGGCGAAGGCGCTCGAGTGGCTGAAGATGATGGGGGCCTTGGAGACGCGGAGGGCGTCGTCCATCGTGGCGGGGGAGACGTGCGAGAGGTCGACGAGCATGCCGAGCCGGTTCATCTCTTTGACGACGCGCTCGCCGAAGGGGGTGAGGCCGTCGTGCTCGGGTTCGTCGGTGGCGGAATCGGCCCAGGGGAGGTTGTCGCCGTGGGTCAGGGTCATGTAGCGCGCTCCTTGACGGTAGAAGGCGCGGAGCATCGCCAGGTCGTTCTCGATCGCCACGCCCCCCTCGATGCCGATCAGGCAGGCGATTTTTCCGGACTTCACGACGCGTTCGACGTCGTTGGCGGAGTAGGCCATGGCGAGGTCGTCGGGGTAGCGTTCGGCCATGCGATGCACGAGGTCGATCTGGTCGGCGACGGTTCGGGCGGGGTTGGGCTGCTTGCTCGGAATGTAAACCGACCAGAACTGGGCCTTGAGGCCCCCTTCGCGGAGCCTCGGGATGTCGGTCTGGCCGAACTCGAGGCGCCGTGCGATGTCGATTTTGGAAAAGGCCAGGTCGCCTCGCTGGCGGAGCCGCCAGGGCAGATCGTTGTGGCCATCGAAGAGCAACGCGGAGTCGTGAATCGCTCGAGCCCTCGCGGAGACGGCGGGCGGGTCGGCGGCTCGAAGGGGGCTGGGCGCGTTCAGGAGCGGGAGGAGCAAGAGGGCGGTGAGGCGTCGGAGGTTCATGGCGATTCCTTGACGAGCGTTCTGGCGACGGCCCTGGCGGACCTTTATTGTGGCGGGGTCGGGGTCGCCGGGCAAGCCGCCGGGCTGGCGGCAGCGCGGACCGACTCGTAAACTGAGGGGCCAGGTCGCGAGGTCGGCCGTCGCGTCCTGGTCCCCCACGGAATCGTCCGGAAGACGCGTCTGCCGCCGGTTGGGGACCGCCCACTGAACCCCTTGCGGCACCGAGGGATCGGTAGGCGTTGCCCACCCTTCGAACGACCACGGAGTCCGGCGATCCGGTAGGATGGAAAGGATGGGTCATCAGACATGATCGGAACTCGCCTCGTTGTGAGTCTCACGGGAGTATTGCTGGCCATGAGCCTTGGCAACGCCGCACGGGGCGACGTGCCCCGGAAACAACGCGCGCCCCTCGATTACCCCAAGGCCCGCCAGGGGGACACGGTCGACGACTACCACGGGACGAAGGTCCCCGACCCGTATCGATGGCTCGAAGACCTCGACGCGCCGGAAACCCGCGCCTGGATTGAAGCGGAAAACAAGATCACCAACGCCTACCTCGACGCCATTCCCGCACGCGAATCGATCAAGAGCCGGCTGACGGAACTCTGGGACTACGAGAAGTTCGGCATCCCGTCCAAGGAAGGCACGCGCTACTTCTATTCCAGAAATAGCGGGCTCCAGAATCAGAGTGTCATCTACTCGACCTTGTCGCTCGACGCCGAGCCGACGGTGTTGATCGACCCGAATACCCTGTCGCCCGACGGAACCGTGGCGCTTTCGGGCCTTTCGGCCACCGACGACGGCCGCAAAATGGCGTACGGGCTGGCCTCCGCCGGCTCCGACTGGCAGGAGTGGAAGGTTCGCGACGTCGAAACCGGCCAGGACCTGGACGACCACCTGAAGTGGATCAAGTTCTCGTCGGCCACCTGGACCAAGGACGGCAAGGGCTTCTTCTACGGCCGGTTTCCCGAACCCAAGCCCGGCGAGGACCTGAAGCAGGCCAACTACAACCAGAAACTGTATTACCACGCGCTCGGCACGCCCCAGGCGGACGATCGGCTCATCTACGAGCGGCCCGACCAGAAGGAGTGGCAGTTCCACCCGGACGTCACCGACGACGGGGAATACCTCATCCTCACGGTCAGCAAGGGGACCGACGACAAGTATCGGATTCTTTACAAGTCGCTCAAAGACCCGGAGGCGAAGTTCGTTGATCTGATCGACAACTTTGATCACGAATATTCGTTCATTGATAGTGTCGGGCCGGTTTTTTACTTCAAGACGGACCTCGACGCCCCTCGGCGCCGGGTGGTGGCGATCGACGTTTCGAAGAGCGCGCCGGGACAGCCCGACGTTCGCGAGGTGATTCCGCAAGCGGAGGAAACGCTCGATGGCGTCGACCTGGTGGACGACCATTTTCTGGCGTCGTATCTCAAGGACGCCCATTCGCAAGTGAAGGTGTTCCGGCGCGACGGAACGTTCGTTCGCGAGGTGGAACTGCCGGGGCTTGGGACGACGAGCGGGTTCCGAGGGAAGCGGACCGACAAGGAGACGTTCTACGCGTTCACCTCGTTCAACCGTCCGACGACGATTTATCGCTACGAGGTCGCCAGCGGCGCGAGCACGGTCTTCCGGCAGCCGAAGGTCGCGTTCAACCCGGACGACTACGAGACGAAGCAGGTCTTTTACCAGAGCAAGGACGGCACGCGCGTGCCGATGTTCCTCAGCTACAAGAAGGGAACGAAGCTCGACACGGGCCAGGCGCCGACGTATCTTTATGCGTATGGCGGGTTCAACATCCCGATCACGCCGTCGTTCAGTCCGTCCACGATGGTCTGGATGGAGATGGGGGGCGTGCTGGCGGTCGCGAATCTTCGAGGGGGCGGCGAGTACGGCGAGGAGTGGCACCAGGCCGGCACGAAGCTCCGCAAGCAGAACGTCTTCGACGACTTCATCGCCGCGGCCGAGTGGCTGATCGCCGAGAAGGTGACGAGCACGCCGAGGCTGGGCGTGGAGGGGCGATCGAACGGCGGGCTCTTGATCGGAGCCTGCATCACGCAGCGACCCGACCTCTTTGGCGCGGCCGTGCCGGGGGTGGGCGTGTTGGACATGCTCCGGTTCCACAAGTTCACGATCGGCTGGGCCTGGGTCGACGATTACGGCTCCTCGGATGACCCGGAGCAGTTCAAGGCGCTTTACGCCTATTCCCCGCTGCACAACATCAAGCCGGGAACCTGCTATCCGCCGACGTTGATCACGACGGCCGACCACGACGACCGCGTCTTCCCCGCGCACAGCTTCAAGTTCGCCGCCGCGTTGCAGGCCGCGCAGTCGTGCGACAACCCGATCCTGATCCGGATCGAGACCAAGGCCGGTCATGGCGCGGGCAAGCCGACCTCGAAGCTGATCGAGGAGGCCGCCGACAAGTGGGCCTTCCTGGTCAAGGAGCTGGGCGTCACCTTGCCCAGGCCGTGACCCGGAAACGCGAAACCCCTCGCCGCCCGGGATGAGACCGAGCGGCGAGGGGTCCCGGCGACGAGTCGAGTGTTGGAGGAGAATCCCGATCGAGTCGCGCGTCGTTGGTCAGGCCGCGTGGGTCGAACGGGGACGCCGCCGGGCGTAGCCGGCACCGAGGAGAACGAGCCCCGCGAAGGCCGCCGTCAGAGTCGAGGGCTCGGGCGTCAGGGCGCGGGAACCGCCGGGGAGCATGATCTGATCCTGGCTGTATGGAGCAGGTCCCGGAGGGGAGTAGTTGATGTACACGATCGTCGCGGTCCTGAGCGTGTGCGTGATCGGGTCGAGCGCCTGGTTGAGATAGCTGGCGGCCAGGTTGAAAATCGTGCCGGTGGTGTTGAGGCGGAACAGGCCCGACGTGAGGCTGGCGGCACCTGGGTTCGAGGCGTTGTAAATGCTGGGATTGCTGAAGCCGTTGTCGTCGTAGATGGCGTCCCAGATCGCGACTTGAAGCGCCGCGCGTTCCTGGGAGGTGGTCGGGTTGATGTTGGCCATCAGCCAGCCCGCCGCGCCGATGTTGCGATCGTAACCTCCGCCCCCCTGAGCCGCGGTGACGATGCCCGATTCGTTCGAGACGTTAGCCGTTAGGACCGTCTGGTTCAGCTCGTTGACGAAATCGACACAATAGGATGGACCCGGGGCAATAATGGGGGTGCCGCCGTCCCAGACCTGGGTCGTGAAGGGGGCCGCGTAGTAGTTTCCCGAACTCCCGTTGAACGAAACGTTGACGACCGAAGCGCCCGACGGGTTGAACGTCGTTTGCGCCGTGATCACTCCCGCGTTCGTTTCACTCGGATAGAGTGGCGCCAGGCCGATCAGTCCCGCCGCAAACCATCCGAAGGCATTCATTTTTCGCATAAAAACCCTGATGTTCGATCTGGACGTGTTGCCTTGGGGGCGGAATCGCGTCAACAATGACTCGGTTTTGTGTTCGCGAGCAAGCAAACACACGCGAGGCAACAATGTGATTGAACTGAACCGAACACGGGATGTCAATACGCATGAGGTCGCGTTGCATTTTGGGAACAATTCGCCCGAATCTCACCTGTCCGAGCCACCCATTTCACGGAGACGCACCCTGATGATGACCCGTTGGATATCCGTTACGTGGGCGTTGAGTGTTGCTTCGATCGCCATGGACCTGCCCATGGCGGAGGCCGTCAAGCCGGTGGAGGTGATTCGGACCGGCGACTATTCCGAGGGGGTGGTGGTCGACCATGAGGGGAACCTGTACTTCTCGCACGGTCGCGTGATCACCAAGGTCCGTCCCGACGGCAAGAACGCGGAGGTCTGGGCCGAGACGGGGGCTCCCAACGGCCACAAGATCCTGGGCGACGGCCATCATCTGATTTGCGACGCGAGTCGGCACGCGGTCCTCCACCTTGACGAGCTGGGGCGCGAGCTGGCCCCGGCCGCGACCCAGTCGGACGGCGAGCCGCTCCGGGGTCCCAACGATCTGACGCTCGATCCCGAAGGGGGCTTTTACTTCACCGACCCGGGCGGATCGAGCCTGGAGACGCCCATCGGGACCGTCCACTACACGGGCAAGGATGGAGTCACGCACACGATTGCCAAGGGGCTCGCGTTCCCGAACGGGATTGTTCTGAGGCCAGGAGGCAAGGAATTGCTCGTCGGGGAGAGCAAGAAAAACCGGATTCTGGCGTTTCCGGTTCAGGCCCCTGGCAAGCTCGGCGAGCCTCGAGTTCTGGTCGAGCTGCCGGAGAAAGGGGAGGGCCAGATCGACAACCAGCCCGACGGGATGTGCCTCGACGCGGAGGGGAACCTCTACGTGGCGCACTATGGAATGCGGCAGGTGCAGGTCGTCAGCCCCGAGGGCAAGGTGATCCGCCGATACCCAGGGGGGAATCTGACGACCTCGAACGTGGCCTTCGCGGGTCCGAATCTCGACCAGCTGTTCGTCACGGGAGGCGATCCGGGAGCGCTTTTCCGGCTCGACCTGGGCGTCAAGGGGTACAAGATCTTGCCCCCGGCGACGAAGTGAGAGACTCGCCTACCGCCGGCGCTCGAGGATCGGCTATGATGTTGGGTCTGCGCCCCGGCGATCGGCCGGGGCCTTCGGGATGATCTGGACCGCTTTCGAGGGCGTCCTGGCCCGTTTTGTTGAGTGAATCGAGGTGACCCGTGCCGTTCCGACCGAGGAAGAAGAAATCGCGACAGGCCAAGTTCGGGATCTGCAAACGCTGCGGAGGCCGGGTTCGGCGCCATATCGCCCGCTGCAAGAAGTGCAACGAGAAGCAAGGTTCCTGATCCGGGCCATCCGGCGACGGACCAAGAGCCAACCGACCGGGACGATCGCCTTTTCTTCAAGGGCGAGACGCCCGGTCGGTTTCGATTTCGGATAGGGCCAAACGGTCGCGCTGCCGAGGCGCAGCGTGAGCGTCGTTGCTCAACTCAGTCGGCGGGCCGGGGGCCGGGCGTGACGCCGGAGGCCGCCGCGCGACCCAGGACGCGCACGGTCAGGTCCGACGCGACGCGGATCTGGCAAGAGAGCCGGATGTCGGGGCCGAGGCTCGACTCGCGGGCCAGTCGCTCGCGCTCGAGCTCTTCCATGGGAGACGGGTTGCCTTCGAGAATTTGAACCCGACACGTCGTGCAGCGGGCATTCCCCCCGCATCGGTGCAGGATGTCGATCCCGGCGTCCTCAATGGCCAGGACCAGCTTGGTTCCCGGCGCGACCTCGAACGACTTCTCACCTTCGACCGTTACGGTAGGCATGGGCGTTCCGATCTCCTTGGGCTCAGACGCAATCGCCGGGAACCGTTGTCTTTCGCGTCGTGGGCACGGCCGGCCGATCCTCCCTTTGGGTAAGGAGTTCGGTGAGCGGTGCCCACCCGACCCGAGACGGCGATTCCTCGACACCGGCCTTCCCAGCCTACTGCCCTGGACCACACTCGGCAAGCGGCGCTCGCGGATCGTGTTCGAAGGTGTTGGGGGTCGGTCCGGTCAGACCTCGTCGATCCGGACCGCGAGCTGGTCGCGCTCCAGCCGCGCGGTCCGCCACAGCAGGTCCATGACCTCCGCCGGATGATCCACACCGGTCAAGTACGTGATCGGGTACGTTTCCTCGGACGATTCCACGACCACGGTTCCGACCGAGAACCAGCGGTGGAACATGCTCGGCTGGCGGATGTACACGTCGTTGACCTTGATCAGCTCGAGCTGGTCGAGGCGACGGTTGAAAATCCCCGTGGAAACGAACAGGCGACGGTTGGTCAGTCGGTAAAAGTGGGTGTAACGCGCCACGAGGACCCGCCAGCCAAGGTAGAGCCACGAAATCGCCAGAAAACCCCCCAGAATGGCGGTGAGCGTCTTGAGGGTGAGGTTCGACGGATCGAACCACCAGGCGTAAACGGCCAGAGCCAACCAAGCGACGGTGGCCACGACGCGGCTGACGACGCGACCAATGAAGTTCTTGAGCGAGTAGCGGGCTTCCCAGAGGGTCGTTTCCTCGAGGCGATCGGCGGTCTGGGCCGACTGAGGGACCATGGAGACGACCACCGGAGGAGGCGCGATCGGATCTCCTTGCGGATTCGCGGTTTCCGGCGACGCTGTTTCCGCGCCGACGGGAGGAGGAACCGGCACGTCGGCCTGGTCCAACTCCGCGGTGTTCCACTGCCGCGCGTCCAGGGTCAAGGGTCGTTCATGGTTATTCATGGGTGCGCCTCCCGCACGCGTGATGGTTGAAGAAATCCGTCCGCCATGGCGGGACGCTGACGCAAATCGCGGACCAGACGCGGCGTGACGCCGGGTCGGCGGTCGTTCGAAACGCGATGGGATGGTTTGGCTCACGAGGCCGGAATCTCGACCGCCCCGTACTCGGCCAGGCGATCGAGCGCCGCCTGGCGTGACGCATTCGCGCCGGATCGTTCCCAGCCATCGAGGCATGAGGAATAGGACGCCTCGTCGATATCGAAATGGTGTCGCGGCCAGCGCGCGGCCTGGGGTTGTCGGCGTACCTGGCCGATCCAGAGCGACTGGCGATAGAGCCGCCAGTCGTTGTCGGACCAACCCACGAGAACGATTCGGATCATGTGTCGGTGTCCTTTTCCGAGTTCGACCGGAAGGGAACGGGGCTCACCGACCGGCTCGATTCTCGAGTCCCGCGCGGGTTGGGTCGAGCGGCGAGTCGCGACCCGTTGGACCGAACGGCCCGTGGGCGATAAACTGCCCTGTCGTGGAATGGGATTGGATCGCGGACGTGCTGGTGAACCCGTAAGGAGTCGCGCCGGAATCCGCTGGCCCTTTCGACGGACCTGGGTGGCCGTGGTCTCGGCCTCCGCCTGGGCTCTCGTGCGGTTGCCGAGACCCCAGACACGCGTTTTTCCAGGTCCATTGGGCCCGTTGAGTCTGGCACAGCGCCGCAGAGGGACCATGCGCAAGGTTGTGACCATCGATGGGCCGGCGGGGGCCGGCAAGAGCACGGTGGCCCGGCTGCTCGCCGGGCGGCTCGGCTGGCGCTTGCTGGACACGGGGGCCATGTACCGCTGTGTGGCCCTGGCGGCCGTTCGCGAGGGGATCGACCTCGAAAACGATTCGGTTCTGGGGGACCTGGCCCGGCGATTGACGGTCGAGCTGCCGCCGAACCGGGTCGTGCTGGACGGCGAGGACGTGACGGCCTTGATCCGAACGCCGGAGATTTCGCGGGCGTCCAGTCAGGTCGCGACGAGGCCGGCGGTCCGGGCCTGTCTGGTCGACTGGCAGCGACGGTTCGCGACGGCCAACGACACCGTGACGGAGGGCCGCGATCAAGGGACGGTCGTGTTTCCGGACGCCGACCGGAAGTTCTTCCTGACCGCCTCGCCGAGCGAACGAGCCGGCCGTCGTCACGCGGAGCTTGTGGCCAAGGGGGAGAACTCGACCCACGAGGCGGTTCAGAACGATCTCCGCGAGCGCGATGCCCGGGACGCTTCGAGGAAGGTCGCCCCGATGCGACCGGCCGACGACGCGCTGGTGATCGATACGACGGGCATGGAGCCCGAACAGGTGGTCGAGCTGATCGAACATGCCACGCGGGACCATGACCCGTCGGCCTGGACGGGGAAGGGAACGCGCGACGCGCAGGGGCCTCCGCCGATGGTTCCACGCTACTTTTCCCGACTCTGGATCGCGTGGAATCAGGGCGGGGGTCGCATTTTAGCCGTGGCGAGGACGATCGACAACGTTCATCGGGCGGCTCGCGCCGAGGCGGGCGAACCGGACCCGATCCTCCAGAAGGTTCCCCGGCTCGATGCCCTGACGATTGGGGCGATGGGATGAAGTCGGCGTATTCGCGCTATTCGGAGTCTCCCTCACCCTTCCTTCGGGAGGGAATTGGCCTGCCCAGGCCGGAAGTCGTGATCCGGGTGACGGGAGTCGCCGATTCGGTTCGCGTTCGAGGTCTCGTGGATACCGGCGCCGAGGTGACCCTGGTTCCTCGACGGCTGGCCGATCTGATCGGGGCCGTGGTCGAGCCGGGGGAGTCAACCTCCGTCATCGGATTCGCTGGGCATCAGGTGGAGATCGTGACGGGACGCGTCGATTGGCAGCTTGGCGAAGGGGAAAAGGCGTTGCGTTGGACGAGTCGCGTCGGCTTCGCGACGTTCGCCGACCCGAGCGACGAGGAAATTATTCTGGGTCACGCGGGGTTTCTGGAGTTCTTCCGGGCGACGTTTGACGGTCCGTCGGCGATGCTGGAGCTCACGCCGTCCGACGGCTTTCCCGGGCCCTCCACTGGTTCGGGAGGCTGAGACGACCATGGCCTCAAGAACCGAAGACACCCCGCAGACCCACGCCTCGGGGCCAGCCGCCGACGCGACCGTGAACGAACCGTCGCGGCCGAACCGCGACCGATCGTGGCTGTCCTTGCTCTGGTATCGCCTGGTTCAGCAGGTTGTCACGCAGGTCGTTTTGATCAGCGGGGGCATCCGCGCCACCGGGCGGCGGAACGTCCCGAAAACGGGCGGGGTGCTGCTGATCTCGAACCACCTCAGCTTTCTCGACGTGTTCGTGCTGGGACTGCTGTTGCCTCGAACCTTGAACTACGTGGCGCGTTCGACGCTGTTCAAGCCGGGTCTTGGGTCGTTGATCCGCTCGGTCGGCGGGTTTCCGATCCAGCGAGACGGCATGGGGGCCCAGGGGTTGAAGGAAACCCTGAAGCGGCTTCGATCCGGAGGCATCGTGACCTTTTTCCCGGAAGGAACGCGTTCCCGTGATGGGACTCTTGGCCCGCTCAAGCCGGGCATCGCCACGCTGGCAAGCCGGGCACGGGTTCCGATCGTTCCGGCGGGAATCGCCGGAACCCTCGAGGCTTGGCCCCGAGACCGGAGCTTCCCCCGGCCCCACCCGATCCGGGTCCACTACGGCCGTGCGATCCGTCCCGAGGAACTCGAGGGCCTCTCCCCAGACCAGGTGACGGCGCTTCTGCATGCAAGATTGCTCGAAAGCATCGAAACGGCGCGCGAGGGACTTCGAGGCGACATGGGAATCGAGGAGGAGGACTGAACGCGTCGCGTCCGGATGGTCGATGAAACCGGATGCGGGAACGTGGATCGGGGAATTTGCGGTTGGAGAACCGTCCGGTTTGGAGTAAAGTCCGCCCAAACCGCCGAGCCGGGGCCTCCGGAGCGGTGGTCTCGCACCTCGACGCGGGCATCCCGGATCGCCTCTGACCGACCCGTTTTCCCTTCTTGCCCGGATCGTTCCTGGACGCAGGAGGCGTCGGAGTTCGGCCCTGGCAAAGGAGTTCCGCCATGAGACACGCCCGGATTCTTCGAGTGGCCGTCCTGGCCGCCTCGTTCGGGGCGGTCGGCTGCACCCACAACTATTACTATGGCAACGCGGTTCCGGTCTGTGAGGCCCCGGTTGTCTCGGCTCCGGTCGCCTACGGCTCGGTCTGCGAGGTTCCGACGCGCGTGGGCGGCGGCGCTTTGCTTGCCAGTGGCTCGGACGGAGCCAAGCCGGCGGTCACGGGTTCCGGCCGGCCGGCCCGCGTCGTCATCAGCGAGCCGATCGGTAGCCGGCCCGCCAGTTCGCGGCTCGGCTGGCGAGGCCGAACGGACGGCGTGGCGACGACCCGCGTCAGCGGGGTGTATTCGGACGAGGAAGTCACCCAGTAATCTCCCGAGTTCCGCTCCAGAACGGGCGGGAATCGAGGTTCGAGAGTCTTGCGCCGATGGCACGCCGCCCATTCGAAAACGCCCGATGTCTGGTGACCGGCGCCTCGTCGGGCCTCGGCCGGGCCCTGGCCGAGCAACTGGCCCGCGCGGGGGCCCACGTGGTGGTCACGGGTCGTTCGATGGAACGGCTCAAGGGGCTCGTCGAGGCGCTCGAGGGCCAAGGGGTGGCGGCCGGTCGCGTCCATCCGGTGGTCGCCGAACTGACCGACGACGATCAGCGGCAACGGCTCTTGAACGCGGTCGCCGAGCGATTTGACGGCGCGCTCGACCTGGCGATCAACAGCGCGGGGGTCGGTGCGTACGGGCGGTTCCTCAGCCACGACCCCTCGGTTCTGCGACAGATTTTCGAGATCAACGTCTTCGCGCTGATCGAGTTGACGAGGGGTCTGCATCCCTTGCTGAAACGGGGTCGGCGGCCCGCGTTGATCAACATGGGGTCGATCGTCGCGAGGCGCGGCTTGCCCGGACGTTCGGAATACTCGGCCAGCAAGTTCGCGGTGGCCGGCTTTACCGAGGCGATCCGGGCCGAGTGGTCGCGCGACGGGATTCACATCCTGCTGGTCAACCCGGGATTCACGGCGACCGATTTCGAGCGGAACCTGATCGTCGACACGGCGGTCTACAAGGTGGCGCAGCGCCGAACGACGAGCCCGGAGGTCGTGGCCAGGGCGACGCTTCGGGCCCTCGAACGCCGCAAGAACGAGGTCACCCTTTCGCTCGGTGGCCGGACGCTCTTGCTGGTCAACCGGCTCTTGCCGAGGTTCGTTGACTGGGGCCTGGCCCGCTGGACCCGCAAGCTCTACGCCGATCACCTGGCGCTCGAGGACGCCGAGTCCTCGCCACGATCCCCCGCCGTCGACCGGGAGCCACCGATTGTCTCCCGCCACGCCGGAGACTAGAATCGCCGTGGAGCCCGTGGCGGCCGTTCCTCGAAAATGACGGGCGATTAGCTCAGTTGGTTAGAGCGCCTGCCTTACACGCAGGATGCCGGGGGTTCGAGTCCCTCATCGCCCACTGCCAGAATCCGATCGAACAACGACGTCGAGG
>CAZRGV010000122.1:0-498 GCA_964599655.1 uncultured Isosphaeraceae bacterium
GTTGGAACGGTTCCGAGGTGGCATTGAGGGTCGCCCTAGCGCGCTGGGCGTCGCTGGCGAGCTGCAGCCGGCCGACGAACTGCCCGCGCGGCTCGAAGAGATCGAGACGCAACTGGCTTCCATCGAGCGGGACGAGACCGACCTGGCCGGGCTCGATGCCCCGCTGGCCGAGGCGTGGGAGGCCCTCAAGGCGGCCTCGGCCGATCTCTCCGCGGCGCGTCGCAAGGCGTGCAAGGCGTTCGCGAAGTCGGTTCAGGCCCAGTTGAAGGCCCTGAGCCTGGGCGAGGCGCGGCTCACCGTCGAGGTGGAGTCGGAACCGCTCGGCGACGACCCGACCGCCGCCCCGCCGCCGGAAGACGGGGCCGACCGGATCGAGATCGTCTTCGCGCCCAACCCCGGCGAGGCTCCAAGACCGCTTCGCAAGATCGCCTCGGGCGGCGAGCTTTCGCGAGTGACGCTGGCCGTGAAGACCGTTCTGGCGGAGGTCGATCGCGTGCC
>CAZRGV010000122.1:642-4702 GCA_964599655.1 uncultured Isosphaeraceae bacterium
ATCCGCAAGCAGACCGAGCGCGGGCGAACCCGGACCACGATCACCCCGCTGGCTGAGCCCGAGCGCGTCGACGAGCTGGCCGCGATGCTTCGGGGCGACTCGGCCGCCGAATCGACCCGCCAGGAGGCCCTGGCCATGCTGGCCGAGGCCCAGGGCGCGCGATGAGTCGCAAGGCGAAACCGGCCCCAGGGCCGAAAACCGCATGGGCCGATCGGCCGGTCTGGGGCCTGCTGGCCCTCGCGTTCGGGGCGATTTTGTGCGTCATCCCCGGCTGGTTGATGTGGGACAAGCTCGGGAACTTCCGGCTCCTGGGCGACGACTTCGCGTTCCTGGCGGAGTCGCGATCCGGGCACGACCCGTGGTCGGCCCTCTGGAAACCGCACAACGCCCACGTCGTCCCGCTGTTCCGCCTCGGCGTCGCGGTCCTCGCCCGGCTGGGAGGTTCGCTCGGAAGTCTTCCGGCCGTGCTCGGATACGCCAGCTACGCCGCGCTCGTGCTGGTGATGCTGGCCGGCGGTCACGTCGTGGCGTGGGAAACGCGGCGGCTGGCCCTTGGGCTCGCGGCGATGCTTGGACTGGGAGCGACCACGGTCATGATGCCGGCCACGACCTGGTTCTCGGCCGGGCAGACCCTCTGGGCAGGGTTCGCCACGCTCGTCATGCTCCTCGCCTTGCAAGCCTGGCGCGGGGGCGGCCGGACCTGGCAACTCGCGTTGGCGGGGCTGGCCGCGTTGGCCGCGCCGGCCATCTGGTCGGGCGGGTTCGCGGCCGGAGTCGTGGGAATGGCCTACCTCTGGGCCGACGGCCGATCGCGTTGCCGCAAGGCCGCGCTCGTGCCGCCGTTGATGTCGCTCGTCTACGCGGGCGTTGTCGTCCTGGTCGCCGGAAACGCCGTCCTCGGGTCGATCCGCGACCAGCAGGCCAGAGACCCTCGACCGACGCGCCCCTGGCGCGGGCTCACTCACACCGCGCAGGCGATTCCCGAGAGCCTTGTCTTCAAAAACCTGGGGCTCGACGCCGCGACAACGCCGGCGCAAGGAGTCGTGTTCTGCCTGGCCCTGGCAATCGCCTGGGCCTGGTCGAGGCGATCGGTTCGCCCGAACACGCTCGAAGCCTCGGGGATGTCGCTGGTCGTGACGGCCTACCTGCTGGCCCTCACCTTCCGGGGCGGCTTCGAATTCGCGAGCCTTCGATCGCTCGGCTGGTACAACACGATGCCGCAGATCGGCTGGGTGCTGTTCCTGAGCGGCTGGTGGGCGGGGCCCGCACTCCGGGAACCGGGTCGGCCCCAGCCGTTGACCCGTCGCGAGGTTCTGGCGGTCGCCGGGCTGGCGTTGGTCTTGCTGGCCCTTCAGGTGCCGAGGGCCGAGACCATCGTCATCGCCGAGGCGCCGCCGATGACCGAGAGCGAGGAACTCCGGTTTCCGATCCCCGAGCTTCAGCGGCTCCGGTCGTTGTACTTCGCCTCGGAGCTGTCCGACCGGCAGTGGCGGGCGTTGATCCGGCTCGATCGAGCGGGCGAGGTCGCGAGACAGGAAGGGATCGGCCGCGAGGCGATCCGGCAAACGTTTGGGCGGATCGTGCTTCCCGGCTGGCCCGACGCCTTGACCGAATACGATGCGCTCGACCTGCTCGTTCTGCCCGAGCGCGGCCCGGTCGTCGATCGCCGCCGCATCATCGCCGCGCTCGGGGAGCTGCTCGCCAACGAGCCGCGGCCCCGGCCGACCTGGCTTCCGCCCGACGAAGCCTGGCCCCCGCCCGATCCGCCTCGCGGCCAGAGCGGCCCCCCGGGTTGAATCCGCCCCTCGACGCGACCATCATGGACGGGCGTGTTCCCCGGCCCGTGTCGCCTGGAAGGGGTGGTTCGTTCGCACCGATGAGTCTTCCCTTGAGCCCATCGACCTGGATGCGTCGTCCCCTCGGTCGAGCGGCGACCTTGAACCTCGGCGTGCTCATCGTTCTGGTGCCGGCCTGGCTGTTCGCCGACCGGCTCGGGACCTACCGGCTGCACAGCGACGACTTCGCCTACGTGGCCGCCTCGCGCAACCTCGAGAAGACGCTGGCGAACCTATTCGTGCCGCACAACACGCACATCGTGCCGTCGTGGCGGCTGGTCACGTGGGCGATGGTCGCGATGGCCCGCCGGCTCGTGAACCTGCCCGATGTCCTCGCGATGGCGGCCTACGGAATGCTGGCCGCGAACCTGATCCTCCTGGGCCGGTTCGTGACCAGGGAGACGCGACGCACGGCCCTTGGGCTGACCGCGATGGTCGCGCTCGGGACGACGTCGGTGATCGAGTCGTCGGCGACGTGGTACTCCTCGGGTCAGACGCTCTGGGCGTCGTTCGGCATCCTGTCGATGCTCTGGTACCTGCAAGGCTGGCGGCGTTGGGGCGGCTCGTGGCGGCTCGTGGCGGCCGTGCTCGCGGCCTGGGTGGCCGGAGGATTCTGGACGATCGGCCACGCGGCCGGTCCGGTCGGGGCGGTTTACCTCTGGGCCGACGGCCGTCGACGGTGCCGGATCGCGTCGGCCGTGCCGCTCTCGGCCACGACGATCGCGGTCGTGGTCGCCCTGTTGCTCGGCGGAAGCCGGATCAACGCGAAGATCAGCTTTCATGGCCGCACGTCGAAGGAGGCCGTCAACTTCGTCACCGGAGCGCAACACACCTTGCAGGCGATTCCCGAGGACCTCGTGTTCCAAAACCTCGGCGTCGAGGCGGAGACGAGTCTTTTGCAAGGGGCCGTCCTCACGGCCCTGATCGTCTTTGTCTGGGGCTGGAGCCTACGACCTGGCTTCACGCCGACTCCACTCGAAGGCGCGGGAGGACTTCTGCTGGTTTCGAGCTACTTCGTCGAATGGAGCTTTCGGGGCTACCTGCCGTTTTCGAGCCTGCGGGGGATCGTTCCCTGGTACGACACGATTCCGCTCGTCGGCGCGATCCTGTTCGCGATGGGCTGGTGGTCGCGACGACTCGGATCGCCTCCCAACCAGGAAGTCGTCCCGTTGAGCCGCGCGGGAGCGATCGCCCTCCTGCTGTTCCAGGGCGCGATGGTCGTCGCCAACCAGCCAAGAGTTGATGCTCTGTTCATCCATGGCGTTCCCGAGATGTCGGACGAGGAAGCCGAGGTCTATGTGATTCCCGAGCTTCAGCTCCTTCGGGCGCGGTATCTGGCCGCGGAGTATGCCCGGTTGCAGCGGATCGACCTGGCGAAGCTCGACCGGGCCGAACGGGTCGCGAGGCGGCTGGGGATCGGTCGCGAGGCGATCCGGGACACGTTCGGCCGGGTCGAGATCCTCGAAATTCCCAAGGTCTACGACGCGAACGGCATGCTCGACCTTCCGTGGAAGGGGACCGAGCGGGACCGCGCGAAGATTCGATCGGCGCTGGGTGAGCTGCTGACGCCCTCCGAGCCCCCCGCCCTGCCCCTTCCCGGACGGAATTTGGGCTCGGCCCCGCGTTGACGCAGCGGCTCCGCGACGCGAGCGCCATCAGAAATCGATCAGACGGATGATCACGAGTCCGATGACGAACATCAGGGTCACGAGCCCGAGCATCGCCAACAGGCGGAAAATCCGGTAACGAACCGAGAGGACGCGGTTTCGGAGCAGGATCGCCCGGCTTGGCGGGTCGAGCACCCGGAACGCCAGCAGGGCGCCCAGGGGAATGGAAGCGGCCCAGAGGAACGCCATCGAGGCCCCGTTGCCGAGCTTCGTGAGCAGGCCGAAGAGCCCCGCGCTGACGGCCACCAAACCCATGATCGTTCTCAGATGGAACTGGAACCGTGAAGCTTCGAGCGGCGTGGGCGCCAGCGGGCTCTCGGGCAGCTCGGAAATCAGCCAGGTCAGGAGCCCCTGCACGGCCAGTGCGTGGTCGATCCGGCCGTCCCGGATCATCCAGGGGATGCGGCCGGCGGGAACCAGCTCCAGTTGAACTTCCTCCTCGGCGTCGGGCGACGGCGGGGCGACCGGCCTGGCGTTCGTGATCAGGATGGTCGTGCTTTTCGACGACAGGATCGACGGGTTCGCGAAGACCGTTCCGAGCGATCGCGGCGGATCGCC
>CAZRGV010000122.1:4800-18765 GCA_964599655.1 uncultured Isosphaeraceae bacterium
CCGGCCCGGCACTGCTGAACCAGCACACCCACCCCCGAGGGGGTCAAGGCGACCACGTTCACCGCGTCGGCCAGATGCAACACGTAGAAATCATGGGTCTTGCCCGAGAGCGTGGAGCGGAACCGTTCGCGGCTCAGGCGAAAGAGCCAGTTCCGCTCCAGCGTTTGGTTCGACTCGCCATCAACGCCGTCGGGCACCCAGGACATTTCGGACACGGGAACCTCTTGGCCATCGTCGAAGGGAAGGAGGAAGCGGGATTCCAAACGTCCGGCAAGCGGGCGGCTCGGGGTTTGCGGGTCACCCGCACCGATGGGCGGGCGCTGTTCATCGCTGACTTAACACCCGATGGCCAACCTCAGCCCGGCCCGCCGATCCTGTGCCTGCATGGCCTGACGCGGAACCGGCGAGATTTTGAGCCTGCGCTTGCGGCGCTGCACCCCCTCGGGCGGCGCGTGGCCCATCGCGACGCCGAGGCCGGCCCCTTCGAGCATCGGGATGTCGTTCATGTCGTCGCCGACGGCGCAGATCTCCGACGGGTCCACGCCCCACCGTTCGGCCAGGTGCCGCACGGCCGACCACTTGCTCGCCTCCTGATGCAGAACCTCGCACATCCAGCCGGTGTAGCGCGGGCTCTTCTGGACGAACGTCCGGACGCGACCGGGCAAGGCCGCTCGAACCGCCAACTCAACGTCGAGCATCTCCGGTCGAGGCCCCACCGCGCAGAGATGAAAATGTCCGGTCCGATCGGGTCGCGACCGCCAGTCGGGATCGATCTCGGCATGCGGTCGGTTCATCTCGACATATTCATCGAAGAGCGCGCGGCCGGTGGGATAGGCGTCGATGATGAAGTCGAAGCCGGAAGGGTCGCGGTCGGTGAAGCTGATGACCGGCTGGTCGATCGCCTGAAAACGGGCGAGGAGTTCGGCCAGCAACGGCGGCTCGAAATCGGCGCGCCAGAGCGTGCGATGCCCGTTCGGATCTTTCACCAAGGCCCCTGAGTTGCAGACCAGAGGGGCCATCAGGCCAAGCTGCTGGGCGACCGGCAAGGCCCTTCGGTAGCGTCGGCCCGTGCAAAGGACGGGGCGAATGCCGGCCTCGGCCGCTCGGGCGACCGCCGCCGCGGTGCTGGGGCGCAGCACGCTGGAGCGGTCGAGCAAGGTGCCATCGACGTCCAGGGCCAGGAGCCGGAATCGGCGGCCGGGTTCGCGGGTCAAACCATCGTGCAAGGGCAACACTCTGCGGCGTTCGAGGGAGGCCGGGGGATGGAGCTTTGGTCCACATCGTACCGCGGGGTCAACGTTCCGGGCAAACCTGAGCCGACTGGTCTCGACCTCGCCCGGGAACCGTCGTTGAGTGATGGTCGAAGTCCGCGGAAGAGGTTAGGATAAAGTGGGTCATCTCCGGAGGCCGCTTCCACGTTGCGCGCGGCCTCTCCGCCATCGTTAGATCCGGGAGATCGCTGGAGCTGTCCGCATGAGTCGAGTCATCGCGCACCGCCTGCCCCCCGACGGCGGGTGGCTTCTGGCGCTGGGATTGCTGTGCGTCTGCGTGGGTTGCGAGTCGAAAGCGCCCGGCTCGTTACCACGGGCGAGGCTCGACGCGCCTCCTTCGGCACCACCACCGGCCGAAGTGCCAACCTTCTGCCTGATCGTGCCGAAGGCGACCATGATGGAGGCCGTCGTCTGGGAACAGACCCTGCGGCATGACGCCGCCCGCGAAGGGGTCCTCTCGGAAGTCATCCAGTCCGAGTCGGGCCAACAGCCGGAGGCCATCCGCGACGCGGTCCAGCGAGGGGTTTCGGCGTTGATCATCCGGCCCGACGACGGGCCCGAAGTCGCGTCGGCCCTGGCCGAGGCCCGCGACCAGGGCGTGCCGATCGTTCTGCTGAATCACACCTCACCCGTCGAAGGGAAGCCGCTTCCGCTCGTGGCGTTCACCCCGGTGCAGGATTCCGCCCGCTCCCTGGTCGCCGCGGCCGTCGAGGAGGCGAAGGCCGTCGGCTATCCGGCCGAGGGCCCCGCGATCCTGCTCGTCAACGGGCCGTACGACGAGGCCGGCCGCGAACGGGTCGCCGCGCTTCGACAGGCGATCAAGGAGGCCAACGTGACGCTGCTCCGCGAGGTCGTCTTCGAGGGGTTCCAGCAGGCGGCGCGTGACGCGCTCGAACCGGTCCTGAAGGAACATCCCGAGACGGCCATGGTCATTGCCGACGAGGACCAGGGCTCTCGCATGGCGGCCTTGCTCCATCATGAACGGATCGACGACCCCAAGCGGTTCGTGGTCGCGGGCTATTGCACGTCGCGCGAGACCGTGATGATGGCCGAGTTCAACCTCACGGCGGGTGTCGTCGACCGCAACCTCGGCACGCTCGCTCACAAAGCCTTCGAGGTCGCGCGGAGCCTCGTGAAGGGGGAGACCGTTCCCGAGTTCACCGAGGTGCCCACCCCGATCCTTCGGGCCAAGGGGGCCGAGAAGAAAGGCTACTTCGCCGAACTGCCTCCGGGCGTGACGTCCAAAACGGGTGACGTGCCTTCGATTCCGTTCGCCGTTCCCAGGGACGAGCCGCCCGCCGCTGAGCCGAAGACGCCTTGAGTCGACCGGCCAGGGGACAGGCAACGGCCTCGATCGGCCGGAACCTGTCCCCGCGTGTGCCGCGCCGTGGCTTTTTCAGTGCGACACGCCCGACAACCGACGGCCCCGAACGCTGTCCGGGAACAGTGACTCCTGGTCGAGCGTTCCCTCGGCCGAGAAGGGAATCGGCTGGTAGTCGGTTTCGCGCGTCAGGTGAGGATGGGCCTGGATGTCGGCCTCGAGCGCCGGGGAAGCCCAGAGGGTGTTCAGCTCCAACGTGTTCGGGATCACGACGATCCGGGCCTCCGACGGATCGACCCGCCAGCACGTTTGAATGGCGACGCGGAAGACCTCCTCGTCGGTCGGCAACGTGATCGGAATACGAGCCCGCTCCAGGAAGCAGGAGGTCAGGACATTGATCCGGAACGGCTCGGGGTCCAACTTCGAGACCAGCCGGTCGGTCGTGAGGTCGGCGAATCCGACGCCGACGATGTTCCCGTGGCTCTCGTCCGAAACGTCGAGCACCGCCAGGCGGGTCACGACGGGCCGCTCGAAGTCGGGCTGGGTTTCGACCATCAACCGGCCGATCACGTTCGGGTCCATGCCCGCCCCCGAGTAGTTCTTGCCCAGCTCGCCGACGACCAGAACGTCGATCTGGTCGAACGGCAACCGACCCATCAGTTGGCGCGCCTTCTCCAGCAAACCGGGCTCGACGTCGAAGATCGTTTCGGGCTCGAGCGGAACGATCTCGGCCGGCTGGTCCTCGGCGTTTTCGAGGATGGCCAGTCCGAGCGCGAAGCGGGTTTTCTCGACGAGAATGCGGCCGACCGCCGGCAAAACCTCCTTCATTCCGCGAAGGCCCAGCTTGTGAATCTGCTCGGCCCCTTGCTGCTTGCCCAGGCCGATGACGAGCATCTTGAGAATGCCCGACTCGTGCGAAGCGCGGAAGTCGGTAT
Organism: uncultured Isosphaeraceae bacterium; assembly: GCA_964599655.1. Lineage (GTDB taxonomy): Bacteria > Planctomycetota > Planctomycetia > Isosphaerales > Isosphaeraceae > CAZRGV01. The sequence goes on from CAZRGV010000122.1 coordinate 8,328, forward strand.
GCGGCTTGACGCGGTTCAACAGCACGATGCCGTCGGCGCCGAAGGCGTTGCGGTCAAAGTAGATCGGGAGGCCGATCGGGCTGGTTCCGACGACAACCGCGTCCATGTCGGAGCGGACCTCGACGCCCAACTCCTCGGGCGTGATCCCGTAGCCGGCCAGCAGCTCGCGCTGGCCTTCGCGGGTCGCTCCGCCGTGGCTGCCCATCGCGGCGACGATGAACGGCTTGTAACCCATCGCCTTGAGGGTGTCGACGGCGGCTCGGGCGACCGGCTTGATGGCCAGGATGCCCCGGCTGCCGACCCCGACGGCGATGGTTCCTCCGGCGGGCACGCGCTCTCGCAACCGGCTTTCGAGGATCAAGCGGCGAACCGTCGCCGGAATGTCGTCGACCCGAGGCTGCGGGATCGACTGTCGGACGCGTGCGATCGGAGGAAATGTCATCGGGGGTGGACCTTCAGTACAATGCGGCGGGAAGGCGGGCCGGGAACCGCGATCGGATGGATCGGAAGTCCCTAATAGGCTAAGGTTCCGCGCCGGGTCCGTCAATCCGACGCCTCGGAGAACGCTCACGTCGAGCGAAAACGATGACTGACGGGACGTTACGAACCATCGCCATCCTCGTCCTGCGAAAGAACGGCCTTCGACTGGCGGCCCGGATTCAGCAGGCCGAACCGGAATTCACGACCATCTTCGGCCCCACCTGCGTGGTCGGGCGCTGCGGGGTGAAACCAACGTCCGGAGCCTCGCTCGGCGACCCGCCGCCGCAGGTGGTTCCCACCGAGACGCGGGGCGTTTTCGGATGGACGGGCCCTTTGCGGCGGTTTCTCCCAGATCTCTGGGAGCGGTTCGACGCGATCCTCGGGGTCATGCCGCTGGAAACGATGGTGCGGCGGATCGGGCCGCTGGCGACCGGCCTGAGGCGCGAACCGGCCGTCGTGGTGGTGGACGAATCGGGCCGGTTCGCCGTGAGCGTCCTGCCGGGGTCCGTCCGAGCGGCCGACGAATTCACCCGAGAGTTGGCCCGGCGGATCGGGGCCACCCCGGTTGTCACAGGCACCCGGAACGTCTCCGTCTCGCCCGACTCGACTCACCAGGAATAGAACGAGGGCGGCCCAAAACCGGGCGCATAGGCGCCAACCGGCGCGACGGGCAGGTTCGGCCGGAGCGAGTAGGGGAACGTCCGGTAGTACGACGCGCCGTAAACATAACCCGGCACCGTGTATCCGGGACGCCAGAGCCCCACGCCGTACTTGCCCGGCAAGAAGCCGTAAGGCGAATAGCCGTAACCATAACCGCCGCCGTACGGCGACGAGAACGAGGTGTAGGTTCGAGGGAAACCGAAACTGGAGTAGCCGTAGGCCATGCCATACGCGCCCGGAGTCGCGTAAAAGGCGCTCATGCTCGCGGAGTAGTTGCTAAAGCCCCCGACGAACTGGGCTCGCGACGTCGAAGGGCTCACGAGCAAGACCGAACCGACCAGGGCCGCCCAGAGTAGGCGTCGCATGTTCGCCTCCATTGTTCCAAGACCCACCAGCCGCCCCGGCTCCTGAGGGGAATCGGGAGGCGGATCAACATCCCCTTTCTGAGGATATCACAAGGGCCAACCGTTGGGTTTCGGTTTTGCGCCGAGGTCCACGGCCCGAGCCGGGTCGCGCTCCCGGCGACTTCTAATGATTGTAAGGAATGTAATATCCCGAGCCGCCTCCGATCGCGCCGGTCGGAGTGCCTGGCATCGGGGCGGTCGTCTGGCTCGGCATCACGTAGTTGAGGTAATAGCCGGCGGGAGCTCCTCCACCGCCCGGCTCTCGACGGCCGTAGGAGACCGAAGACGGGTAGGTCGGCGAGGCGAATCCCTGGTTGTAGACACCGCTCCGGGCGGCATAGCCGGGATAACCCGCGTTGTCGTACGTCGAAGGCCCGGTTCCTCCCCCCACCTGGTAGTAGGTCGACGGGGCCCCTCCCGGCGGCGTGTAGGTCACGGCGGGAACCGGATACCCTGGCCCACCGCCCACTCCAGGCGATGCGTACGAGCCGTAGGAGGTGTAGGTCGGGAAGGCGTAGGTTCCCGGGAAGCCATACGCCGTGTAGTAGTTCGACGACGGCGTGAGCGAGGGCGCCGTGGCACCGATCGCGTTCGCTCCAGGAACCACCGTGGCGCCTTGAGCGAGCGGGGCAACCCCAGGAGCCGACGGCGCACCGCCTCCCACCATGCTGTAACTCGTGGTTCGAGGCACCCGGGGAACCGTGTAGGTCCTCGTCGTCGTGCTCGGGGCAGTCGTGCTCGGGGCATAGGTGTACCCAGGGGCGACTGGCGCGACCCGGTAGGTGTAGGTCGGCCGCGGAACGGTGTACGTCGGCCTCACGTAACCGGTTCCATAACGAACCACGTACTGGGCCCGAACCTCGGCCACCGTGCTCAGCCAGAGTCCGCCCGCCGCCATCAGTCCGATGAGGGCTCGCATGGGTGCGCTCCCAGAGGTTGAGGATCTCGATCGCGAGCGAAACGCACAAACTTCAATCGATGAGACTGGAAGCATTGTAACCAGGATGCGCGGCCGGAATAGTCCCTCCCTACCCGATCGGGCATCCGTCGCCATCGGAAACGCCAGGTGCCTCGGGCGGCTCGTCCACCCGTGTCACCGATCCGCACCCGGCCAGAGCACGGGCGGACGAGCCGCCCGTGACGCCCGATTGCAACTCGTTGTGAAGTCAAGACTTCCTGTCATTTCATTCCTTTGGATCATGGTTCACGGCGTCGGATGGCACTCAAAATCGTTGTCACCGGCACGAGGGGCCGGACGAGGGCCTGCCTCCCGATCGGCCACCCGGTGCGCTTGGAACCGGCAGGCCCCGCGAATTCGCGGGAGCCCACGATTGTGAGGCCCGCCGAAATTTTGGTTTCCCAAAATTCTCGTTTTCTGGTAAGAAATACGCGATCGCCCAATTTCCCAAAATCTGACTTGCACGGCGGTTCGGGCGCGTGCTAGCTTCGCTTCGAAAAGGAACTTTGTCGTGTCGAAACACGGGGGAGGAACGGTGCCGATGGCGACGGAAGCCGAGCGGCATGACGAACGACGATCGCTGGAAGACGTTCACGGCACGGTGCCGGTCACGCAATCGAATCCGCTGAAGCGGCTGTTCGCGTATTTGGGTCCGGCGTATCTGGTCAGTGTCGGCTACATGGACCCTGGCAACTGGGCGACGGACCTGGAGGGTGGGGCGCGGTTCGGTTACGCCCTGATCTGGGTCCTGTTGATGTCGAACGTGATGGCCGTGCTGTTGCAGACCCTGGCGGCGCGGCTGGGGGTGGTGACGGGCCACGACCTGGCGCAGGCTTGCCGGGCGGAGTACTCCCGGCCGGTGAACGTGGTTCTCTGGTTGCTCGCCGAGATCGCCATCGCGGCGACCGACCTGGCCGAGGTCCTGGGCACGATCATCGCCTTGAAGCTGCTGTTTGGCCTGCCGATGCTCTGGGGCTGTCTGATCACGGCGTTCGACACGTTCCTGCTGCTTTATATCCAGAAACTGGGCATCCGGAAGATGGAGGCGGTCATCCTGTCGCTGGTGGCGACGATCGGCGCGTGCTTCCTGATTCAGATCGTCCAGGCGAGGCCGGAGTTGGGGTTGCTGTTGCAGGGCTTCCGGCCGTCGTTGCCGAGTGGCGCGCTGTTCGTGGCCATCGGCATTCTCGGGGCGACGGTGATGCCGCACAACCTCTACCTCCACTCCGCGCTGGTGCAATCGAGGCGGATCGGCCCGGACGGGGAGAGCAAGTCGCGGGCCTGCCGGTACAACCTGATCGACTCGGCCATTGCGCTGAACGCGGCCTTCTTCGTCAACGCGGCGATCCTGGTCCTCAGCGCGGCGACGTTTTACACGCGCGGCGAGCCGGTCGACAGCATCGAGCGGGCCCACGAGCTTTTGCCGTCGTTCCTCGGCCCGATGGCGCCGATCCTGTTCGGCATTGCCCTGTTGTGTGCCGGGCAGAGCTCCACGCTGACGGGCACCCTGGCCGGTCAGATCGTGATGGAAGGGTATCTTCATATTCGAATCGCTCCCTGGCTGCGGCGCCTGGTCACGCGGTTGATGGCCCTGATTCCCGCGGTGATCGTCATCGCGCTGGCGGGTGAGTCGTCGACGCAGCGCCTGCTGGTGCTGAGCCAGGTGATTCTGAGCTTGCAGCTCTCGTTCGCGGTGATTCCCTTGATTCATTTCACCTCGAACCGCAAGAACATGGGGGAGTTCGCCACGCCGATCTGGGGTCAGGCGTTGGCGTGGGTCACCGCGGCGATCATCGTGACGCTCAACGGCAAGCTCGTGATCGACCAGGTCCACGAGTGGGTCCGTGGGCTGGCCGAGGCGGGAACGCGGATTGGGCCGTTGCCGGCGTCGTGGATCGCCGGGGGCGTGCTGTATGCTCTGGTGGCGGCGACGCTGGTTTTGCTGGCCTGGGTGACGGTCAAGCCGTGGGTCCGGCCGGCTCCGGCCTGGAAGGAAGCGCCGAGCGTTCGGCTCGACTGGGCCGACGCGCTTCGTCCGCGACCGCTGGGAACCGTCGGCGTGGCGCTGGAGCACAGCGCGGCCGACGCGGAGATTCTGAACCGAGCCTTGAGCCTGGCCCGGCCCGGACGAACCCGTTTGATTCTGATTCACGTGGCCGACACGCCCCTGGCCGGCGTCTACGGAGTCGAGACCGCCGACCGCCACACCGGAGCCGACGAGCGCTACCTCGCCGAGGTGGTCCGCGTGCTCCGCGAGAAGGGCTATCAGGCCGAATCGGTCCTGTTGCAAGGCGCCGACCGCGTCGGCGAGATCGTCAACCGGTTGAAGAAGGAACCGGTGGACCTGCTCGTGCTCGGCTCGCACGGCCATGGACTGGTTCGGGACCTCCTGTTTGGCCAGACCGTGGACAAGGTGCGACACGGCGTCGACTTGCCCATGTTGATCGCCCGACCGGTCACGTCGTCCTCGCTGGCCAACGGGGTCGAAGGGGCGGAGTCGAGCGTCCCTCCGCCGGCCGGCCAGCCGCCGGTCGAAACCTGAACGCCTGGTTCACTCGTCACGTTCGTCGAAGAACTCGCCAAACCCAAGATTTCGGGCCCGTTGACCGGCATCATGGGCCAGAATTAAAATGCTGGAACTCAGGCGATTCCGTTGGATCGTGGTCAACGACGACCGGACCGTTTCGACGCGATGGCGATCACGTACTACAAGCGGTTCCGGATGGAGGTCGACCTCGGCGACTCGCTCCCGACGCCGACCTTACCCTCATTGTTTCAATGGGTCGGTTGGGACGAGACCCTGCTCCACGATCACGCGGAGGTCAAGTATCTCAGCTTCCGCGACGAGATCGACAGCATGGTCTTCCCTTGCCTGGGGGATCGTCACGGCTGTCAGCGCCTGATGCGAGAGATTCGACGCAAGGCGGGCTTCCTGCCGGGGGCCACCTGGCTGATCCGAGGGCCCGAGGGTTACGTCGGCACGATCCAGGGGGTCATGGATCGCGGGCCGATCGGTGCGATTCAGAACGTTGGGGTGATTCCCGCCTATCGGGGTTTCGGCCTGGGTCGGGCACTGGTGGGCAAGGCGCTCGAAGGGTTCTACCAGGCCGGATTGCGGCAGGCCTACCTCGAAGTGACCGCCGAGAATTCGAGGGCCGTCCGGCTCTACCGCGACATCGGCTTTCGCCGGTCCAAGACGCTCTACAAGGCCGTGGATGGTTGACGGCCGCGCGACGTCTTTCGCGAGCCAACCCGCGTCGCAACGTCGCGTTGTGTGCTATGATAGGGCTTGCTCCGCGGTTCGTGGCGTTCTGCCTTGAGGGACGGAGCGCACGCCAGGATCGCGGAATCCCAGGGAATCGCCTGGACGTGGTTGTTGTCGTCCGGGCGATTCGGAATCACGACTGACCGAGGACTTTCGACGTGCCTGAATCGCTCGTCTCGCAGCATGAGTTTCCCAACGGCCTGACGCTGATCGCCGAGACGATGCCGGGCGTGCAATCGGCGGCGTTCAGCTTTCTGCTGCCGGCGGGCGCGGCCTTCGAACCGGCCGACCGAGCCGGCACGGCCTCGATGCTCGCCGAATGGATCCTCCGAGGGGCCGGGCCTCGTGACAGCCGGGAACTCCTGACCGCGCTGGACAACCTGGGCGTCAATCACAGCGAAGGGGCCCAGACGGTCCACTCGAGCGTGGCGGCCGCCACCCTGGGCCGAAACCTGATCCCGGCGCTGGAAATCTTCGCCGACGTGATCCGCCGCCCACACCTCGACGAGGACGAAATCGAGCCGATCCGCGCGCTGGCCCTGCAAAGCCTCCAGAGCCTGGAGGACGACCCCGGCACGAAGGTGTTCTACGAGCTTCGAAAGCGGCACTTCCCCGACCCCTGGGGACGCCCCTCGCACGGCTCGCCCGAAGGGGTCCGATCGGTCACGGCCGAAAGCTTGCGGGCGTTCTTCGAGTCGTGCTACCGGCCCAACGGGGCGATCCTGGCCGTCGCCGGCGCCATCGACTGGCCCGCCCTTCGCGACGCCGTGGAACGGCTCTTCGGGGACTGGGCACCCCGCCCGGTTCCCCCGGTCACGTTGCACGCGGCGGGCCCTCGGCGCGACCACATCCTCAAGGAAACGCAGCAGATCCAGATCGCCCTGGCCTATCCGACGGCGACGGTCGCCAGCCCCGAGTATTACCTGGCCCGCGCGACGACGGCGATCCTCGGCGGCTATTCCTCGGCCCGGCTCTTCACGGAGGTTCGCGAGAAGCGTGGCCTCTGCTACTCGGTTTACGCGGGCTATGAAAGCCTCAAGGACCGCGCCGCCGTGCTGTGTTACGCGGGCACCTCGGCCGATCGCGCCCAGGAAACGCTGGACGTCACCCTGGCCGAAATCCGCCACCTGGCGAAGCTGGGCATCGAGGCGGACGAACTGGAAACGATGCGCGCCAGCCTGAAGTCGTCGGTGATCATGCAGCAAGAGTCGAGCATGAGCCGATCGGCGGCGCTCGCGTCGGACTGGTACTACCTCGGCCGGGTCCGCTCGATCGCCGAGATCTCCGCCGCGCTCGACGCCCTCACCACCGAAGCCGTCAACGACTTCGCCGCACGGCAGGCGTACAACGACCTGACGATCCTGACGCTGGGACCGAATGCGCTGGGCATGCCGGAGTGAGCGACGTTGGTCCGGTTCTTCGCCATCATCGCGGTTCAGTCGCTGGCGTTGCATGTGCTGTTCATCGAGATGGAGCGACGATGGCCGCCCCGGCCCTTCGTCTCGGCGTTGAGCGAGGAGGAACGTGCCCGTCGGGCGACGTCGATGAACCGGCTCGGTTCGACGATTGGCTCTCTCCTCTGGCCGATCGTGACCGTGGGCTGGTTCGTGCTGTTTCGCTGGATCGAGTGGTGCTGCGGTCCCAACCTGCCAGGCGCTCGCTTCGTGCTCCGGTCACAGATGGGCTACGCGTTCCTGTCGCCGATCTTCGCGGGGATCGCACTGACCGGGCCGGTGGCCGTCGGGATGGTCCGCCTGATCCGCTGGCGGAGCTACCACGTCGACATGGCCTGCGGCGACCATCGCTACGGCTTCGACGCGAGACGGCTTTTTTACCTGTTCATTGTGTGGATCATCCCGCTCTGCGTCGACTGGGAATTCGCCTTCATCAATTCCTGGACCGTCGTGACCGACGACGCGATCGTCGCCCGAGACCTGATGCGGGTTTCGCCGGTCACGCATAAGCTCTCCGACGTGACGCACATCCATGGCGTCCGGGTGTTCTCGGAAATCCCGGGCGCGATGGCGCCCAAGCCGAGCTTCAAGGTGACGTTCCGAGACGGCCGCGTCTGGACCAACGCGATGTGCGCCCACTTCCCGCTCCCCGACGACCGCGTCGTGATCGATTTCATCGCCAGGCGCTCGGGCCGGCCGATCGAGTGGGTGAACGAGATTCCTTAGGCCGGTATAATGGCCCGTCCCGAACCCGACGCGTTTCCCCGGAGCCCTTCGCCGTGCGATTCCATCAGACGACCCTCGACAACGGCCTGCAGGTGATTGCCGAGTTGAACGATCGGGCCTACTCGGTCGCAACCGGGTTCTTCGTCAAGACGGGCAGCCGTGACGAGTCGCCGGAGCTGGCCGGGGTCTCCCACTTCCTCGAACACATGGTCTTCAAGGGAACCGCGACCCGCGACGCGCTGGCCGTGAACCGGGAACTCGACCGCGTCGGGGCCAAGCACAACGCCCAGACGTCGGAGGAAGACACGGTTTACCACGTGACCTGCTTGCCCGAGTATCTGCCGAAGGCGTTCGACGTCCTGGCGGATATCCTCCGTCCCAGCCTTCGCGAGGAGGATTTCCAGACCGAGAAGAAAGTGATCGTCGAGGAGATCCGGATGTACCTCGACCAGGCGATGTCGGTGGCGTACGAGGCGGCCAAGGCCGCGCACTTCGGAGCGCACCCGCTGGGGCATAGCATCCTGGGGACGGTCGAGTCGATCGAGGGGCTCAAGGTCGAGCAGATGCGAGACTACTTCGAGCGGCGATACAGCCCGGCGAACATCGTGCTGGCCGTCTCGGGCAACACCGACTGGAACCAGGTCGTCGAGCTGGCCCAGAGCCGCTGCGGCGCCTGGACCGGGGGCCAAGCCCCTCGTGAGGCCGTCACGCCCCGAGGCACCGGGACGTTCCGGACCCTGCTTCGCGAGGAGGACCAGCAGGAGACCGTCATCGCCGTGGCCGACGCCCCGCCGCTCGAAAGCGCCGATCGCTACGCCGCCGCCCTGCTCGCGACGATCCTCGGCGACCACACGAGCTCGAGGCTCTACTGGACCCTGATCGACCCCGGCCACGCCGACGGCGCCGAGATCTCCTACCAGGATTACAACCAGGCCGGCGCCTTCTACACGTTCCTGAGCTGCGAGCCCTCCGAAACCCAGGCCAATCTCGTCCGGATCGCCGAGGTTTACCGAGCGATGCTCCGCGAGGGCCCCACGCCGGACGAGCTCAACCAGGCCAAGAACAAGGTCCTTTCTCGGACCGTCCTGCGCAGCGAGCGACCCATGGGCCGGCTCATGTCGCTCGGCTTCCACTGGACCTACCGCCATGAGTACATGTCGGTCGAGAAAGAGCTCGAGGCGTACTCGGCCGTCACGCTCGATGACCTGCGACGCGTGCTCGACCGCTGGCCGCTCCTGCCGATGACGATCGTGTCGGTCGGCCCGGTCACGGACGTGCATTCGCCGCTTTGAACGGTCGCGTCCCACCGGGCCTCGGCCATCGGTCTCCTCGATCCCTCGGCTTGCGGGAGCTCGCCCGACACGATGCGCATCGTCAGCCTCCTTCCCTCGCTCACCGAGCTGGTTTGCGAACTGGGCCAGGGCGCTCGCCTGGTGGGAGTGACGCATGAATGCGACTTCCCGCCCGGTGTCGAGACCTTGCCCCACCTGACTCGCAGCCGCATCCCGTCCTCGGCCTCCAGCGCCGAGATCGACGCGTTGGTCGCCGAACAGGGCGGGCACCTCTACGAGCTGGACGCCGAACGACTCGCCGAGCTTCGACCCGACCTGATTCTCACCCAGGCGCAATGCGACGTCTGCGCCGTCAATGAAACGACCGTCCGGCAGTTGGCCGCGGAATTACCGGGCTCGCCGCCGGTGGAGAGCGTCAACCCCACGAACCTGTCCGGCGTCCTCGCGATGTTCGCGCGGATCGGCGAACGGATCGGGGCCCAGGAGGCGGCCGACGCCCTGATCGCCCGGTTCCAGGCCACCATGCAGGAGATCGGCCGACGCCGTCAGGGCCGCCCGGTTCCTTCCGTCGTCCTGCTGGAATGGTTCGACCCGCCGTTCCTCGCCGGTCACTGGAATCCGGAGCTGATCGCGCTGGCCGGTGGTCGCGAGGTGCTGGGACAGGCCGGTCAACCGTCGAGACGTGTGGCCTGGGAAGCGGTCGCCGCCTCGAAGCCCGAGGTCGTGCTCCTCTCACCTTGCGGGTTCTCTCTCGAACGAACGGAATCGGAACGGCCCCGCTTAACGGCCCTTCGCGCCTGGCGCGACCTGCCGGCGGTTCGAAACGGCCGGGTCGTTCTTGTGGACGGCTCGGCGTATTTTTCCCGGCCCGGGCCTCGGCTCGAAGCCAGCCTGCGGATCGCCGCCGCGGCAATCGATCCCGAAACCTGCGAGGAGATCGCGCCGAGCTGGGGCTGGAAACGTCTGCCCGTGCACGAGTGAGCGAACGCGGCGGGTGGCCCTGGCGGCTTGCCCACTAGGGCTCCGAGTCCGTCGGTGGGTGGCACGGGTGGCTGGTCCACCAGGGCTCCGAGTCCGTCGGTGGGTGGCACTGGTGGCTTGTCCACCAGGGCTCCGGGTGGTCGAGCAAGACACGGGTGGGTGCCACGGGTAGCTGGTCCACCAGGGCTCCGGTGGGTGCCACTGGTGGCTTGCCCACC
>CAZRGV010000123.1:0-18518 GCA_964599655.1 uncultured Isosphaeraceae bacterium
ACCAAAAAGTTCTTGGATGTGAGAAGAACCTGCGTTCGATCCAGGCCTCCAACCGCATCGCGTCACCCAAGACGCGCAGTAACCCCATCGCGATGATGACGAGGGCGATGGTTCGGACGAACGGGCGGAGGGCGGCATCGCTCCGAGCAGGGACGATCAGGAGAAGGCCAAACCCGGCGAGGATGAACCCAAGCGTTGTCGCGGGGTTCATCGTGAGCATCGCCGGAAGCACTTCATGAATCCGCTCACTGCCCGACCAGAACGCGATCAGCACGGCGGCACTGAAGCCAACGATCACCAGACCGGCGACCCTCGCACCCTTTTCCAGCCGGGGTAAACGCCTCGGCGTCGACGCCTGTACGCCGGTTTCGAATGGCCCCGTGCGGATTCCGAGCCGCCCTCCCGGCATCGGGTCCACGCTCGAGGAGTCGGGTGCCGTCGCCGCCGTGAAGGCGCCCGACGGCGATCCCGCCACCGTGGCGGGACTCCATGAGCCGCTGGCCTCGACGGCCGGCCCACGGCTTGAAGGTGAGTCGCCGTTACTCACGGTGGAGGCTCCGGCGAGGGATCATGCTGATAGTAGCGAATATCTTCACCCGAGAGGATTCGATCGACGGCCTCCTGGACAATCCGGAGCACGTCGACCGTCGCCTGGTCCGAGGCCACGGTCGGCCAGGCGTCGGTGAGGAGGACCTGCCCCTCGAAGGCAAGCCGGTGGAGTGCATAGGCCAGGCGGCGATCGAGCGTCGGTGCCTTTCCGAGTTGCCGCTCGATCGCGATCAGGGCACCGACCAGCTCGCGGGCCGACTCGGGAGCGACGGCCTCGCCTCGTCGCAAGGTCGGCAAGAAGGCAGTCGGATCCTCGTCGTTCAGCCCTGCATGCCGGAAGACCACGGCGGCGGTCCTCAACTCCAGATCGTCGATCGTTGGGGCGTCGTCCGCCCTCACCGGATCGATCGCGCCGGGCCCACCCTCATCCTCAGGCATGTTCACATCCAGGCTCCGCAACATGGGCCACGAGGCGGCCTCGAGTCCCGGCTCCCACGCATCGACTGCCTCCGCCGCGTCGTCCAGGCCCGGCTCCGCGGTTTCCACGTCGAGCGGCTCGGACCGATTTCCGGCAGGGCGATCGACCGAGACCGCCGACCACTCGGCCAGGTAGTCGGGATCGTTGGCGATCGCGTCGAGCCCCTCAAGCAGCGCGCGACGGGCCTCCGACTGCTCCAGCCGTTCGCTCCGGGCCTTTGCCTCGATCAGCTCTCGAAGCAGCCCCTCGCAATACGCCTGCACCGAGGCCGCCCCCGCCTGGCTGGCTTGCGACTCGGCATGGTCCAGGACGGCGCCAGGCAGGTAGAGCGTCAGTCGCTGGAGTTCCGTCCGATGATCGGGCAGCTTCCGCTCGGTGATCCGGTGCGCCCCGGGCAGCCGTCGCCATCGCGAAAAGCGGAGTTGCTTGGCCACGATATCACCTTCTGGAAATTCATGCGCAAATCAAAGAACAAATGCAAGTCTGCTCGAAAGATCGTACGTTCATCTTCACATCACGCAGACGCTCGATGGCCGGGCGTCTTTCGTTCGATGCAGCCGGCCCCGGTGGGGAGCATCTTGTCGGGACTACAGCGCCCCTCGGGATTGAACACCGTCCGCAAGGCGACCATGGCGGCCAGGTCCTCGGGGGAGAACAGCTTCGGCATGAACGACATTTTCTCGACGCCGATGCCGTGTTCGCCGGTCACGCTGCCGCCGACGGCGATGCACTCGTCGAGAATCTCGTGGCTGGCCTCCAGGACGCGCCGGACCTGGTCGGGATCGCGCTCGTCGAACAGCAGGATCGGATGGATGTTGCCGTCACCGGCGTGGAAGACGTTGGCGATCCGGATGTTGTGGCGGGCGCCGATCTGTGTGATCGTGCGAAGGATATGCGGCAGCTTGGTGCGAGGCACGACGCCGTCCTGGGTGCAGAACGTCGGACTGAGCCGGCCGATGGCGCCGAAGGCCGATTTGCGGCTCTTCCAGATGGCCACGTATTCGGGCTCCTTGCGGGTCCGCCAGGGAATGCTCATCCGGAGTGTGCCGCCGTGTTGCTGAACGATCTTGGCGATGGCCTGCGCCTCGCGATCCAGTCCGGCGTCGAGGCCGTCGATCTCGATGATCAGGACCGCGCCGGCGTCCGTGGGGAAGCCAAAGTGGAACGCCTGCTCGACGGCCTGGATCATCGGGTTGTCGAGCATCTCGAGCGCGGCGGGAACGATGCCGGCCGCGATCAGGCCGCTGACGGTTTCCGTGGCGGCGTCCACCGTGTCGAAGACGCCGAGGAACGTGCGGCCCGCTTCGGGGTCGCGGGTCAGCTTGACCGTGATCTTCGAGGCGATGCCGAAGGTCCCCTCGTTGCCGACGATCAGCCCGGTCAGGTCGTATCCGGGGTTGTCCTCGGTGATGCCGCCGCATTCGACCACCGAGCCGTCGGGCCGGACGAGCTCGACCCCGAGGACATGGTTGACGGTCACGCCGTACTTCAACGTATGAGGACCGCCCGAGTTGGTCGCGACGTTGCCGCCGATCGTACAGGCGCTCTGGCTCGACGGGTCGGGAGCGTAGTGGAACCCTTTGCCGGCGAGGGCCCGCGTCAGCCAGACGTTGACCACGCCTGGCTCGACCACGGCGTAACGGTCTCGAAGGTTGATTTCGAGAATGCGCTTCATGCGGGTCAGGCAGATCATGACGCCGCCGCCGACCGCGAGCGTCCCACCCGCTAAACTTGTGCCGGCGCCTCGGGGCACGAAGGGCACGTCATGACGGTTGCAGAGCTTGACCACCTCGACGATGTGCTCGGTCGACGTCGGGAAGACGACCACGTCGGGCACGTTCTTCTCGATGACGTAGCCGTCGCACTCGTAGACGAGCAACTCGTCGCGGTGATGGATCAGGTTCTCGGGACCAACCACCGCGGCCAGGTCGGCCAGCAGGCGAGCTGAGAACGTCGAGGTCGACGCGGAAGCGACGGACATGGCGGCTCCAGCTACCCGGCCGGGCACTCGAAACGGAACCCAAGCCCCGTCGCGAACCCAGCCACAAACGCGTTCCTTCCTATAAGCCTAACATCACGGATCGTCGCATGCCAGGCAACGCAAACCCACTGCGAGGCCGTTCCCGGAAGGTGCCAGGAACGCTCGCCGACGTTGTTCGAACCCTGGAGCCTCGGGTTCGACGGCTCTGCCTGGGATCAACGAGTTCCCTCGGCCATTGGCTCGACTCCTCGATCGGTGGTTCGGCGCCACCGCGTCGGGTGACCCGCAAGGGGCAACCTGCGAACGAAGCGAGCGTTCTCGGGGTGGGCCCCGAGACACCTATCGAACCAGGCTGGTGCGCTCGCGGTGCGCGATGAACCGCGATCCGCGATTGTCGCAAACGTTGATCTGGTTGTTGGTTGCGAGCGAAAGAGGGAGTTCGTTCGGCGCGCGATGCGCACTTTGAGCGACGCGGCCAAACCGAGTCCCGTTCGGGGCAGGTGGCGCGTCGCGTTCGGCCCAATCCCATGCCGGATCGATCCAACCGCCTTGGACCTGGCCATCGATGAAGGACGATCCGGCTGGCGTGGAAGTGCTCCCAACGCTGCGTCCGAACGCATCGCCCAACGGCTCCGTGCGCTGGCGGTGCGCGATTTTTCTCGAAGTCGGGTTTCCATAACCCAAGAAAGAATCAGTCTTTATGACAACAGGCGGGAGTTCGTTCGGCGCACGGCGCGCACGTCGATCTTCAGGCGGGGAGCGAAGGGATGGGGAACTCGTGACCGCGAGTCGTTGGGGCGTCCGAAATCGTCAGGAAACGGCCCGAGCGCGGTCAAGGTGCGCTCGCGGTGCGCGTTTTTTCGCAAGGATCGAGTCCCACAACTCCGCTTGAGAAAGGGACTTGTGGTTTGAGACCAGAGTTCGTTCGGCGCGCGGCGCACGCGGCGATCGACGCTCGAAGTGCGTCGCGGACGCGATCGTGCGCGGGAGACATTTGGATTGTCAAAGAACGAGCTCTCCGCACGTTCCAGGGTCGGAGATGGTGTGGGACTCGCGGAAGGTCGCCGTTGACCACCCAACCTTTTCCACGCACGACTGGTATCACCCAATCATAAATGACAGGTCGTTTCTGGTCACGAAGCCGGGCCTGGTCCGACCGAGGGTCGCGGGTCCAACTCTTCCACTCCTTAATATCGAGGAAAGGGCAGGGGAGATTCGGTCGAGACAAAAAATCAGCATCGAGGCGGCGACGTCGTGCGGTCTCGGAACCTGGGGGCGACCCGAGGATCTGGGTGGGACCTGGCAAGCGGTCGGGCGAGGGTCAGGGGGGAGCGTCGTTCGAAGCCGCTTCGCAGCGGTCGCAATGGCCGCAGCGGTCGCCGGGGAGTTCGTCGGGCTGGTCGAAGTCATCGAGGAGGTTGGACCATCGGCAGTTGCGGGTTTCGGCGTACTCCACCATGCGCTGGGCGTTGAGCAACTCGCGTTCGTGGCGCTCGCGATAGACGCCGGCGAGGCGCTCCATCTCGTCGGGCGAGACATCCGGTTGGAGCAGCACGAAGCGGCGACCCTCGACCTCGCCAACCACGCGTTTGTGGATCAACAGCGCGAGCGCGACTTTCAATCGCGACTTCGGCAAGGGGGAGATCGCCTGGAGTTCCTTCAGGTTCGGCGGCTTCGGCCCCTTGGAAAGCCGCTTCAAGGCATGATGGGCGTTGACGAGGTCCTGGCCATCGAGAAACCGGCCCGACTGGAAGAATCGCTGGAGGCGTTGGTCCTCGGGGCGATAGAGCAGGGTACAACGGGCGGGACGCCCATCGCGACCAGCGCGGCCGAACTCCTGGTAGTAGGCTTCGATGGTGCCTGGCATGTGATGATGGATCACATAACGAATATCCGGCTTGTCGATTCCGAGGCCGAAGGCGTTGGTGGCGACCATGACGAGGACCTCGCCTCGCATGAAGCGATCCTGATTGACGATCCGGTCGGCGGCCTTCATGCGACCGTGGTACGGGGCGACGGAAAGGCCCAGCCCGACGAGCATCTCGGTCAGTTCGCGAACCGCCTTGACGGTGGCGGTGTAAACGATGCCGCTTCCGATCGTCTGATTCTTCTCCAGCAGGCGGGCCAGAAGGGCCCGGCGTTCGGATTCGTCGGAGAGCGTGACGACTTCGAGGAACAGATTCGGCCGGTAGAAACCGGTGTCGACGACCTCGGCGTCGGGAATGTCGAGTTGTTCCAGAATGTCGTCGATCACGTCGCGCGTCGCGGTCGCGGTGAGGGCCAGAACCGGAGGGTGGCCGAGCTCCTCGATGGCCCGTCCGAGCGCGAGGTACTCGGGGCGGAAGTCGTGCCCCCACTGGCTAATGCAATGGGCCTCGTCGACCACAAAAAGGTCGATCCGATCGAGTGACCGGAGCAAGGCGCGGAAGTCGGGACGGCCCATCCGCTCGGGCGTCGTGTAGACGAACTCGACGCGATTCGCGGCGATTTCGGCCAGCACCTCGGCCTCCTCGCGAGGGGTCAGGGTGCTGTTGACGACGGCGACCCGGATGCCCCGGCGGCGGAGAGCGTCGGCCTGATCCTTCATCAGGGCGATCAGGGGGCTGACGACAATCGTGGTGCCGGGCAGCTCCAGCGCGGGCAACTGGAAACAGAGGCTCTTGCCGGAACCCGTCGGCATGAGAACGAGCGTGTCGCGGCCTCGAATGGCCGATTCGACCGCCTGGCGCTGGCCGGGTCGAAATCGTCGGAAGCCGAAGCGCTCTTGGAGGGCCCGCGTCAGCTCCTGGCCGACCGGCCGGGATGTGCCGTCGGACGGACCCGTCGTTCTTTGATGCATCACTCCTCCCGTCGCAGAGATCCGGCTGCGCATTGTAGCGCGAGGGAGGAGTGGAGCAAACCCGAAGCCGAGTCGAAGAACGGCCTGAGAAACGTGTCTCGCCTACTTCGCCGAGGGGTCCACCTGCAACAGGCCAAAGAGGCTGCCCTCGGTGTCCTTGCAGTAGGCGTGCCATCCCACGCCCGGAATGGCGTGCTTGGGCATCGCGATTTCGCCGCCATTCGTGGTCACGAGCGCGAGGGATTCGTCGATGGAAGGGACGTCGATGGTGTTCACGTGGCCAATGGGCCCCTGGCGGACGAAGAGCCCGCCGTTGATGCCGGGTGTTTCCTTGGGCCCGGTCTCGATGAGCCAGTACGGCTCGGGCCCGTCCCACTTCTGGATCGACCAGCCGAAAACATCGGCGTAGAACTTGCTGGCGCGTTGTGGATCGTCGGCGCTGATTTCGAAGTGTACCACGCGAGGCATGACCTGGCTCCCTTGTTCGGAATCCTCGATCGCGAGTGCGCCAGGGCGTCCGATCGCCCTCGCTCAGCAGCGATGGAGTCCGATTCCCACGTGTTGATCCGGGGCGGATCATGCCACACACGGATACTGAACGCAAGATCAGTTTTCGAAAAAAAACCGGCTCAACGAGAAATGTGATGGAACCTTCGAAATCGAGACTCACGCAATCGCCGATCGGTGCTGGAACGATGTTGAACCTCGGAAAAACCAGGGTCGCGAAATTGCCTCGAAAACCGGCTCACCAGTAGCGTTGCTCGGTCCAGGGGTCGCCTCGGCGGTGATAGCCGTTTTGTTCCCAGAAGCCGGGGGCGTCGTGATCAAGGAACTCGACGCCACGGACCCACTTGGCGCTTTTCCAGGCATAGAGGCGAGGGACGACCAGGCGAAGCGGCCAGCCGTGGTCGGGGTCCAGGGGTTGGCCGTTATGGGACCAGGCGAAAAGGCAGTCGTCGCCCAGGAAGTCGTCGAGTGGCAGGTTGGTCGTGAACCCGTGCTCGGCGTGGACGAGGACGAAGCGGGCTTCGCGCTTGAGTCGAACGTGGGTCATCAGCTCACGGACGAGCACGCCTTCCCAGAGGTTGTCGAGCAGGCTCCACTGGGTCACGCAGTGCATGTCGGCGAAGACCCTCGACGAGGGCAGGGCGCGGAATTCGTCCCAGGTCCAGGACCGCGGTTCCTCGACCAGGCCGAAGAGCGACAGTCGCCATTGGGCCAGGTCGACGCGAGGGACCGAACCGGCGTGAAGGACCGGCCATTTTCGGGTCTGGAATTGACCGGGAGGAATGCGTTGCTCGCGGAGCGTGTCGGGACTGACGATGTCGGCCTCGTGGCTCATGGGTCTTGCTCGAAAGAACGGAGGTTGACCGGCCGAGAGGTTCGGAACGCTCGACGACGGAGCGGCGACGCGATCGGCCTTGCGCTCCACCGTCTTGCCTCCGTTTGGGTCCGTGCGGTGGAATGGATGAGGATGTCAAGTTCTCCGTTTGATTGTAGCCTTCCTGTCGAGTGATCGACGAGGGAGGCTGAAACCGGGTCGCCGAAACCCGGGTATCCTGAGCCGAGCCAATCACGCAAACAAGCGGGTCAGGACCCTGAGTCACCCCATGGGACCTTGTCATGAAACGACGCGCGTTTCTGAAGGGCGTGGCCGCCGCCGGCGCAACGGCGATGGTTGCTCCAGGACTGGCGGCCGAACCCGTATCAAGGCGAGCTTACGACGGGCCGAACGTGGTGATCATCCGGTTCGGGGGCGGGGTCCGGCGCCAGGAGTCGATTGAACGAGACGCCGAATACGCGCCCTTCTTGAAACAGGTGCTGGCTCCACGCGGCGTGCTCTTCCCGAAGATGGAAATCGCATCGCTGCCGGGCGTGAACACCAGTCACGGCGAGGGGACGCTGAACATCCTGACCGGGAAGTACGACCGGTATCATGACGTGGACAACAAGTTCCTCGGCGCGAGGTTCGAAGCCAAGGTCCCCACGATCTTCGAGTCGCTTCGCAAGCAGTTCGACATCCCCGAGCATCAAGCCTTGATCATCAACGGCGAGGACCGGATCGACGAGGAGTTTTACTCGTTCAGCAATCATCATCTGTTCGGAGTCGATTACCGTTCCACGGTCCTAAGCCTCTACCGCTTCAAGCTCTACCTGTTGCGGACCGACCTGGCCAATGGGCGGTATCGAGGGGATGAGGAAACCACCAAGCGGAAGGAGTTGCAGAAGCTGGAGAGCCTCGATCGTCGGGCGAGGGACGCCGCCGCCACGAGCCCCGCGCTCGAGCGATTCTGGGCCAAGTGGGCCGGCTATTACGGCAAGACCGGATTGGTCAACCCGCGGGGCGACCGCCTTCTGGCCGAGCTGGCCGTCTGGGCGATGCGGGAACTTCAGCCGAGGTTGATGATTGTCAACTTCAATGATCCCGATTATGTGCACTGGGGGATCAAGAGCCATTACACGAGAGGGGTGACGATCGTCGACGAGGGCTTGCGGAGAATCTACGAGGCGGCGGAGGTGCAGGAGCCTTATCGCAACCGGACGGTCTTCGTCGTCGTGCCGGATTGCGGGCGGGACAGCAACCCGTTCATGTCCGTGCCCTATCAGCATCATTTCGGATCTCGGAGCGCGCATGAGGTCTTCTGCGTCGTCGCGGGGCCGGGCATCGACCGAGGGCGAGTGGTCGACAAGCCGGCCGAGCAATGCAGCGTGGCGGCCACGGTGGCGGCCGTGATGGGCTTTCCGATGCCGTTCGCCGAAGGGCCCGCGCTCGGGGAGGTCTTCGCATGAGCACGCTGCTTCAGGATGTCCCGACCCTGGAAACGCCGCGAATCGCGACGAGGCGCGAGGGGAAACGATGGGGGCCGCGGCTCGCCTTGCTAGGGCGTTGGTTCCTTGGTGTGCTCTTATGCACACAGTATCTGACTTCGCTGCTGGCCGTGGGCTGGACGTTCCGGCTCATGCGACGGCAGACCCTCTGCGGCTGGTGGCGCCGGAGCCCCGCGAGGGATTCGTTGACGTTCGAGGAGTTCGCCAGGCGACAGGGACCGGACATCGCGGGCGGCCTGTCGCCCCGATGGCTGGTGGCCGAGGACGCCTCGGAGCGGCTTGCGAAGCCGGGTCGCGACGGCGCGGCCCCGAGCCGATGGAGACGGGCTGCCAGGCTGCCCCGCGTGCTGCTGGCGGGCCTCTGGGCGAACGCGAGAACGGGCTTGATTGCGCTGGCGTGCACGGCCGCGCTGACCTTGCCGGGCGGATTGCTCATGCTCGGCGGATGGGAATACGGCTGGAACGTCTCGTTCAACAAGGGGTATGAGCAGGCGTTCGTGGGTCGATCGGTCTGGGCGGTCGGCGGTTTGTTGTTCGTGGCGGCCATGCTCTACGTGCCGATGGCCTGGGCCCACCTCGCGACGACGGGCGACCCCCGCGCGTTCTTCGAATTCCGGTTCGTCTCGAAGCTGATCCGGCATCGGCTGGGAGCACTGACGTTCTTCACGGCGGTCTTCGCCCTGCTGATGTTTCCCGCCACGGTCTTCTGGAGCATCGTTCTCTTCCTGCCCCAGATCTTCGAGTGGCTGCCGACCGCGACGCCCGAACAGTGGGAACAGTTCGCAAATCGATTCACATTGGTGAATAGCGTCTATCTCTTCACGGCGTACGTGCTGGTTCATCTTCTGGCCTCGAGGATTTACCGAGGCGCGGTGCTGGGGGTCCTGGCCCGTCGACCCGAGATGGCCGACTCACTGCATCCGGCGCTTTCTCGCGCGCTCGGTGAACTCCGGTTGCTCCCCGAGGCACCGGCGAGGCGGCGCCATCCTCTGGTCGCGGTCGTGCTCGGCACCGGCCGCCGAGGCAAGAACGCGGTGCTCTGGGTCGCCTCGTTTTTGATCTGGTTGACGGTGCTCTTCCAGTTGCTCCTGAGCCAGTTCCTCGTCTACCACGAGTTCCTGGTCTGGCTGAATCCGATGCTGATCCACCTGCCATCGCTGCCACTCTCGATCGGGGGGCCGGCGTGAACATCGCGTGACTCGTCGGACGCTCAGCGCGTGATCGAAGGACTCCAGAGACGCTCAAGCACACGTAGGCACTCCAATTTTATCTTCGATGTGAAAGACCCTTAGTGGGTCGTCTCCGCGTTGCGAAGCGACGCGATCCGTCTCCCGTGCCACATCACGGCGTCGCCAACGGCCGTTGCCCTTCTGACAGTCGACGGATAGCCTGGAAGGAGGTCCCTCGCGTGCGCGTCCAAATCCCTTCGCGAGGGATCGATTCGTCCCATTTCGTTCTCCAGAGGCGACGCGATGGCCACTCGACGTCCCCGCTCCAACGGCCGTGCGCTCGGCCTTGCCTGTCTCGTTCTCATCCCGCTCATGGTGCTCGGCTCCGAGACGCCGGGGCGCCCGGCGTCTGAACGGCTCGAGGCCGTTGCGCCGGAGTCGGAGACCCTCCGAGGCGGGCAAGAATGGGTCCGGTCGCTCGATGGCCTTCGCTCGGGCGAGACGTACCGGATTCAGGTTGCGCTGAGGAGCGGGACGCTCGCGAGGGGCGATCGGGTTCAGGTCGAGCTCATCGGTCCGGACGGCGAGAAACGGTCCAAGACGCTTCACGAGGGCGATCCCGACGTTTACCTGAGCTATCGCCCGTCGAAGGACGGTACGGGGCGGCTGGTGGTTCGCTCGGAGGACGGGGCCCGTGAGATTCCGGTCCTTGTGGAGTGGGACCGCCAGGACCTCGGGGCGGACGACGCGAGCGCGATCGAGGCCGAGCCGAACGACGACTGGCGGCACGCCAACACGCTGGTCCTCGGCCGAGACGTCTATGGGACCGCCGATGATGTCGACTACCTCGAGAACACGGAGGAAGGCAAGTCCGGCCTCGACTGGTTCCGGCTCGTCGTGACCGACGAGGAGCCGATTCTGGTCTACTTCCAGCTCGATTTGCTCGACCGCGACGTTTCGGCCAACATCCGGGTTTCTACCGTCGACGATGCGGGTGCGGTTCAGCCCTACGTCGAGGGCAAGGACCCGATGGAGATCGTGCACGATCGGGAGCGGGAGCGCTACTCCAAACACGTGAGCCGTGTCTTCAAAAAAGGAACCTATTATATCGAGATCAACGCCAATCACCCGTCGTATATCCTCCGCACCCGCAAATTGCCCGTCCCGCCTTACGACGACCCGAAACAAGCCGTCGAGGCCGGGATGCACTACATCATGAACGTGGGCGATGCTTGGTTCGCGCAAGTGCCTCGCGAGGGAAATATCTACGTCCGAGCCGACAACATCCACGACACCGGCACGCGTTGCACGGCCTGTCACCCGGCCGTGTTCTCCACGGAGTCGAACCTCGTCGCGCATCGCAACGGGTATCCGATCCGCTCCAAATCGAACTTTCAATATGTCGTTGACCGCATCTACAACTCGATCACGCCGCTTTACGGGCCCGATGGGCTGTACTGGCAGCGATTCATCGCGATTCCGCTTCAGGCGCAGGGGAAACAGGGCGGAATCGTGATGGACTTCGAAAGGGAGGTCTCGGGGCGAGAGACGTCGACCTTCCGGCGATTCGGCCCGTTCCTGCGCGCGGCCTGGGCGGATCGTGAGGACCTTCCCGAGGACGAGAAGAACGGCGTCGTGCCGCTCGACAGCAAGTTCGGCTTCGCCTGGCGAGACTGGCGCGTCCTGACCGAGATGGCCCGCCGGACCGGCGATCCCTCCTACCACAAGGCGGCGGCCCGCATCGCCGAGCTCGTCGGCGAGCCCGCGGCCGACACGCGGGTAGAGACGCTGCAGGACCGCATTCATCGCATCTATACGTGGTGGCTCGTCGACCTGGAGGCCCATTCCGGGCCGATTCACGACGAGTCGGAGGCCATTCTGGCACTCCAGAACGAGGACGGCGGCTGGCACGAGGTGGACCGGTCGAAAGGCCCGAGCGCGGTCTATACGACCGGCCAAATCGTCTGGACCCTGCTGGAACTCGGTTACACGCGTGAGGACCCGAGAATCGCGAAGGCGCTTCGCTATCTTCTCTCTCAGCAGCAGCCGTTCGGCGGATGGATCCAGACAACGACGCATGAAAACTTTCGTACACCGATGAGGGAAACGCGATACGCGGTCGAGGCCCTGGCCGAGGCGTTTCCGAACGGGCCGGCGCGGACGTCCTGGGGGAACCGCGACGAGAAACCGGCCCGGCTGCCTCGAACGGATTCACTGATCCACACGCTGGACGACCTGGAGAACCTCTGGGATGTCGCCGAGGCCGACCGGCCGGGTTTCGCCGCCGCGATCATTCCGCTGCTCGAGCACAAGGAGCCCCTGGTCAGGGCCTACGCGGCGGCCTGCCTGGGACGCTTGGAGCGCGAAGAGGCGGTGCATCCGCTGATCGAGCGCCTCAAAGATCCGTCGAAGATCGTCTGGCGGGCGGCGGCGTGGGCCTTGCGGCGGCTTGGAAACGCGGGGCTCGGCAGCGATGCGATCGGCCTCGCGCTGGAGAGTGCCGAACCGCTCACGCGACGGGGCGCGACGAGGATCTTCGCGTACCAGTTCCATGGCATGGACGAGCGGCTCGACCTCGCCTATCGGCTGATCAACCTAACCGACGACCCGGATCTCTGGACCCGGCTCCAGGCGCTCAAGACGCTCCGGCAATGGTTCTACCGCACGGCCGACGCGAACCTTCAGCGCAGGATTGTCTATGCGTATCTGGCCCGGATGCGGGCGGACGAGCATCCCGTGATTCGCAAGAACCTCTCAGAAGGTATGTACATCATGCTGGATGAGAATTTGGGGGGTGGTGTCAGCCTGCACAAGAATATCGGGGAATTGCCCGAGCGATTGCGGCCGGGCATCTTGGCCGCTCGGGCCGAGTTTGAACGGCAGGTCTTGCTGACGCCCGTCCTGTCGGCTCTCGAATCGGGCAACGCCCGCCAGCGCGAGGCGATTCTTCGCTCCTTCGACGGCACGTTCTTCAAGGGGCGGTTCTACGCCAGACGGCCGACAAACATGCTCGACGTCGGCAACGACCGCGAGTTTGGTTTCCTCTACGAACCGCCGACCGACGTGCTCGACCGGACGTTCGAAGCCGTCTTTCAGGCCGAGGCGTCGCCCGAGGTCCGTCGCCAGTCGATCCTGCTGGCCAGTTTCTTCCTCGTCCCCGGACGGACGTCGAGCCCGGTCGTCCAATCCGCACTGCTCAAGGGGCTGACCGATCCGGATGAGTCGGTTCGCGAGGCGGCCCGCAAGGTCGTCGGCGAGGAGCTGTCGATCGAGGGAATCGAGCGTGACCCGGACCGGTTCTTGAACTTGCTGGAACTGCTGAGGAACTCGAAGGAAGGGCAGGGGGCGGTCCTTCGAGCGATCGGCCGGCAACCCTCGCTCGTGGATCGAGTCGAGGTACGCGACGCATTGAAGGAAATGCTGGGTCGCGATGACGCCGCGACGCTGCTCCAGCCGGTCTTACGGCTCCCGGTGTTCACGGACACCGAGGTGCTCGAAGTCTTGACGCGAGGGTGGGAGCGGTCGCGCGAGGTCAACGAACGGCTCGCGCTGCTGGACGTGCTCTTTGCGAGGCGATCGCTGATCAACGTCAAGGAACCCCCCGAACCGGCGCTCGACATCCTTCGCGACGCCGTTCATGACCGGTCGGCGGCGGTGCGGGAAAAGACACTCAACGTCGTGAGTAACCTGGACGTCCTCTGGGCCGGAAAGGTCTCGAACACCTTGCTCCTTTCCGCCCTGACCGACGACACGCCGGCCTTGAGGCGACTGGGGCTCACACTCGCCGACACCAAGTTGAACTTCTGGACGCGCGCGGATGCGAAAGAAGTTTTGCTCCGATTGCTCGTGGATCCCGATGCGAAGGTGCGCGAGGCGGCGCTTTCGAGGGTCGAGCGAGAGCGTCTGATCGAGGGTTCGCCGGCCCTGGCACGACGTGTCAAGGTGGTCGCCGGTGATCCGGCCCTGAGGGGAAGGGCCGAGGCCGCGCTCCGTTCTCAGGGATTCGACCCCAGCACCTTGATCGGAGACGTCTCACTGAGTCGTCCGCGTCTCCTGAACCTTTCGACGTTCCGGGAGCGCGTCAATCCGATCTTTTACCAGCAGGGCGAGGACGGATACTCCTGCTCGCGCTGCCACGCCAACCACACGATCCTGAGGATTGCGGAGGCCGACCCCTCGAAAGGATTCACGGGCGAGCAACTGATGACGAATTACAACTCGGTGCTCAAGGTCATCAACCTGGGAGAACCCGAGTCGAGCCTGATCCTTCGGAAGCCGAGGAGCCCGCAGGGGCAGGGGGGGGCCGATCCGTCGAGCCCGACCGGATTGACGCACGTCGGCGGCCCTCGTTGGGAGAGCGCCGAACACCCCGCCTATCAGGCGTTGCTCGACTGGATTCGCGAGGCCTCGAGCGAGGTGGCGACGGATCAAAACAACATTCGCCTCTCGGCCGACAGCTACGCGCCGGACGACCCGCCGGGCCACGCGGCGGATGGAGATGTTTCCACGTACTGGCAAACCGAGTTTGTTGGGGCCAGCCCCGGATATCCCCATGAGCTGGTCGTCGATCTCGGGACCGAGCGAAAGGTCGACGGGTTGGTCTACGTGCCGAGGCAAGACAGTCCGATCGGGCGCGTGAAGGCGTTCGAGGTTCGGCTCTCCGACGACGGTGAACACTGGTCGGCGATCGTGGCCAACGGGGAATGGGACAACGATCCCACATACAAGTTTGTTTCTCTGCCAGGAAAAACCGCCCGGTACGTGCGGCTCCGCGGACTCAGTGAGGTGAACGGCCAGCCCTTCATGAGCGCGGCCGAGCTGGTCGTCGACTCGTCGCCGGCCGATCCCGCGAAGGCATCCGCCCCTTGAGCCGGCGTCGCCGATCGCGGACGATACTCGTATCCCGCACAACGGGAGGGCGGGCCGTGCGCAAACGCCTCCCATCATCCGGACTTCCTTACCCCCCTTCGAGGAGACGTCTGATGAACTCGCGCCAACCATGCCGGCATTTCCGAGGATCGGCCCTCGATCGTCGCGCCTTCCTGCACGCGTCGGCCGCCGCGGCCAGTCTCACGGCCATGTTGCCCGACGTGTCGCATGCCACGTCAGGTCCGAGTCCGAAGGCATCGACCGGACCGTCCAAGGGACTTCCGGGCGCACACCCGGGACGCGTCGTCGAGGTGCGGCAGCCGGGCTCTTGCCCCGGCGGCACGCCCGATGCCGAGGCGGTTCGAGGAATGGTCCGTCGAGGGATCACGGCGCTGACGCGCATCGAGGAGCCCGTCGAAGCCTGGCGATCGTTGTTCCAGCCAGGCGACGTTGTCGGCATCAAGGTCAACCCGGTCGGTCAGCCGCACGCGATCAGCAACTACGCGACCGTTCACGCGATTGTCGAGGGCCTCGAATCGGCGGGCGTCAAGCGCTCGGACATCATCGTTTTCGACCGTTACAAGGATCAGTTCCTCCAGGCCGGTTACAAGGACCATCTGCCCGATGGCTGCCGATGGGACTGGGCCGTCGACTCCTACGACGAGGCCCAGCTCGACATCGCGCAATATGACCCCGATGTTTTCGTGTCGCTGCCGATCGTCCACGCTCGACCGGGCGTCCACGACCCCAAGGACGATCGAACACATCGATCGCACCTGGCCAAGGTCGTCACCCAGCGCGTGAACAAACTCGTGTGTATTCCCGTGCTCAAGGATCATGGCTCCGGCGGTGTCACCCTGGCCCTCAAGAATATGAGCCACGGTTTCGTGAATAACGTCAGCCGTAGCCACGGCACCCACGACACGAACACGTGCAACCTGTTCATCCCGGCCATCGTCTCGCATCCGGTCATTCGCGAGAAAGCCGTGCTCCAGGTGCTCGACGGCCTGAACGCCGTCTTCCAGGGCGGGCCGGGATCGCGGAAGGAATACGTCTGGCAGTACGAGGCCCTCTTCTTCGCGACCGACCCCGTCGCGCTCGATCGCATCGGCAACGACATCGTCGACGCCAAGCGCGTCCAGGAAGGTCTGCCCCCCGTCGCCGAGCTCGGCAAGTCCGGCAAGAACCCCACCGGGACCGAGGCGTTCGACTACCGACAGCCTCAGCACATCGCCGGCGCCGGAGCCCTCGGTCTCGGGGTTTACGATAAAGAGCGAATCGACCATCAGGTCATCCGATTGAGCTAGAAGCGTCACGACCGACCCGGAAAAATCGCGGCCAACCCCCGGTTTTTTCTCTTGAACTCGGATACTTTGCATGGCAAAGTAACTGCCGCGTTCAGGAGAAACGCGTTGAGGAACCATCGTTGGGGAGGCCGCGATGAGCGTGCTCAGGGCGAGTTGGTTGCAGCTCGATCGGATCTTGCGAGGGGAGGCGACGAAGCCGTCGGCGCTTCGGCGGGGGACGATCGAGGTCTCGGCGTCGGGGCTCACGTGGACCGTGCTGATCCTCGGCGTGTCGTCCGGAGTCTGCATGGGGAGCTTCGCGGTGTTCCGGTCGGGTTTGCCGGGACTCTGGCCGCTCATGGGCGCGGCGTTGAAAGTGCCCGCCCTGTTCGTGCTGACCCTGGCGGTGACCTTTCCGTCGTTATATGTCTTCAACGCGCTCGTGGGTTCGGCCCTTTCGCTGCGGTCGACGTTGCGGATCTTGATCGCGGCGCTCGCCGTGATGACCACGATGCTCGCGTCGCTGGGGCCGATCGTGGCGTTTTTCGCGGCGAGCACGACGAGCTATCCGTTCATGGTGCTGCTCAACGTGGCGGTGTTCGCCCTTTCGGGATTCCTCGGATTGAGCTTTCTGCTCCAGACCTTGCATCGGCTGAGTTTGCCTCCGGTCGAGACGGGTACGTTCGAGACCGTCGAGAGTGTCGGAGACGAGAAAGGGCACACCGATCCGAGGCCGAGACCCGAGGCGACCGGGCCGCTTGACCGGCTCGACGATCGTCTGCTCGGCCGGCACGTGAAGCTGGTCTTTCGGTTCTGGCTGATTGTCTTCGGGCTGGTCGGTGCCCAGATGGGCTGGGTGCTCCGGCCGTTTATCGGCGATCCGAACCGCCCGTTCGTCTGGCTTCGAGGCCGTGAGTCGAACTTCTTCGAGGCGGTCTGGCACACGTTTCTCAGCCTTTTTTCGTGAGGCGAGGATGACCCGCCTCCGACGGTTTCGACAGGCTGACGAGCTCCTCCGGGGTCATTTGGTCGCTGGAGAGCGGGCTCGGACCGGCGGGGGCCTGGGGTCTCTGGTCGGGTTCGTGGTCCTTTGCGGCCTGCTTTACGGCGCGGCCATGGGATGCTTTGGACTCCTCGAAGGCGGAGGAATTCGTCAGCTTGCCTATTCGGCGTTGAAGGTTCCGTTGCTCTTGCTGGTGACGTTCACTCTCAGCGTGCCGAGCTTCTTCGTACTCAACACGCTTCTTGGACTCCGCGCCGACTTTCCTCGGGCGCTTCGATCGGTGGCCGCCGCGCAGGCGGCGTTGACGATCGTGCTGGTGTCGCTTTCGCCCATCACCCTGTTCTGGTACGCGTGCTCGGCCGATTACCAGATGGCCATCCTGTTCAACGCGGCCATGTTCGGGCTGGCGAGCCTTGGCGCCCAGCTCACGTTGCGGAGGGGTTACCGCCCCTTGATCGAGGTGAACCCCCGACATCGGCGACTGCTTCAGGCCTGGCTCCTGGTTTATGCGTTTATCGGTGTTCAGATGGGCTGGGTGCTTCGGCCCTTCATCGGCGATCCAGGCCAGCCCACGCGTTTTTTCCGAGGCGGTGACTGGGAGAACGCGTATGTGGTCGTCGCTCGGTTGATCTGGGACGTCCTGAACCGGTAACGGGGATGGTCCCCTCTTTCAACGGGCGGTCCGAAGATCGTCGAGGAAGGCGTCGGTTAGGACCCAAGGGGTCTCCGGCAGTCGCGAGAGATCCAGCAGGCCGACCCAGTCTCGAGGAGCGGAGTCCCTGGGTTGGCCGCTCAAACCGCAGGAAGCCGCCAGCCAGCCGACCAGCCTTCGAGGATCGACGCCCGACTCCCGGAGCGTGGCGAGCTTGATCGACTGTTCGCGCTTGGCGAGGCGTCGGCCGTCGGGACCGACCGCCAGGGGAACATGGCCGAATCGAGGCGGTTCCCAGCCCAGGGCCTGGTAGAGGAGGATCTGGCGTGGCGTGCTGGTCATGAGGTCATCGCCTCGGATGACCTGATTGACGCCCATCAACGCGTCGTCGTGAACGACCGCGAGCTGGTACGATGGTCCGCCTTCCGAGCGACCGACGACGAAGTCGCCGCCGATCCGCGACGGGTCGATTCGCGACTCTCCTCGAACCAGGTCGTTCCAGATCACCTCGCCCGGAGAAACCCGGAAGCGCCAGGCAAACGGCCGATCGCCGAGTGCTCCGGCATCGAGCGAGGATCGCCCCGAACAGGTGCCTGGATAGGTCGGACCCTCGTCCTCGGCATGCGGCGCCGAGGCCGCTCGGGCGATGTCGGCCCTGGTGCACGTGCAGGGATAGACGAGTTCCTTTTGCTTGAGCCGATTGAGCGCCGCCTGGTAGAACGTCCAACGCTCGGATTGCCGGTAAGGACCCGCCGGTCCGCCGAGATCGGGGCCCTCGTCCCAGTCGAGGCCCAGCCAGCGCAGCCCGGCGATGATCTCCCGTTCCCACTCCGGCCGGCTGCGGTCGCGGTCGGTGTCCTCGA
>CAZRGV010000124.1:0-6273 GCA_964599655.1 uncultured Isosphaeraceae bacterium
CCGTGCGGACCGCTCTGGCCCGATCGAGGAGGATGGTCCGCACGGCGGACCCGACTACAGGAACGACGTGATGTTCGACCGGGCCGATCAGGAGGAGGACGAGATCCGGTTCAGTCTGTTCAAATTCAAGCTGGAAAAGGCACCACGGCCGGCCTGGGACTGGCAATAGGTGATTCACCACCCTCGGAACGAACGCGAATACGGCGTCCGCGCCCGCCTGGTCTGGAAGCCGTTCGTCAGCCCGGAGGACTGCCTGGCCGCGTACGAAGCCTGGACGAAGAGTCTTCCAGCAAGCAAAGGCCAGGGTCGAACCGAAGCGCGGACTCCGGCTCCTCGACATTCCGAAACGCCAGCGGGCCGGCCCGAGGTTCGCCCCGGCCGGCCCAACGTTTCCAGCAACTCTGGTCAAGGTTTACGCGAGGTGGCGATCGACTTCCGGGAGCAGCTTCGCGAAGTTGAGCCGGTTGGGACAGGCTTCGCGGGCGGCGTCCAGGTCGGCGTCGGACCAGTCGCGAGCCTCGTCGGAAAGCGAGGCATACTGTCGACGGGCCTCGTCGCGAAGACCGTGATGCTCGTGATAGGTCAGGAACCGGGTCAGGTTGCCCAGTTCGGCCCGAGTGCCAGCCGCGGCCGAACATCGGCCGTCACAGTCGGCGCAGAGCATCGGGCCATGGGCCAGGGCGGCATCTCGAAGCTGGCGAATGTCGGCCTCCTTCACGGGCTCGAAGCGGCGAGCGGCATCGGTATTGAGCCGGATCTGGTCCGTGTTGCGCATCGAGACGCAGCTACTGCTGATCCGCTCGTCGGTCCAGATCGCGTGCAAGAGCCCCTGGAACGGCGTGAGGTTTCGCTCCTTGAGCATCGGGACACGGCGAACCACGTCCTCAAGGATGTTGCCCTTGGGCTTGTCGCCGAAGAACTGACCGGCGATCTGCTTCATCGTGATCAGGCCGATCCCCTTCTTCCAGCAGGCGTCGAGCGCCTTGTTCAGAGGGGAATCCTTGTCGAGCCAGGGCGTGTATTGAAGCATGATCGCGTCAACATATCCGGCGTCGGCGGCCGCCTGGATGATCTGGGCGCGGTTCTTGTGGTGGGACGAGAAGCCGACGAACCTCGCCTTGCCCGACTTGCGGATTTTCTCGGCGGTGTCCTTGAACTCCTGGCTCGTGACCATGTTGATGGCCCCGTCCAGGGTATGCTCATCACCGAGGCCATGGATGAAGAAAAGGTCGATGTAGTCGGTTCCCAGGGTCTCCAGTCGCTCGTCGAGCATCTTGAGCATCTGGGACGGAGTGCGCGGCATGTCCTTGGTGACGAGGAAGATTTGCTTGCGTACCTCCGGCTCGCGCTCGAACCACTTTCGGAAGTCGGGTTCGGACCCGTAAACCTTGGCGGTGTCGAAGGTACGAATGCCGTTCGCGAAGGCAAATCGAAGGATGCGTTCGAGGCTCTGGCTTCGCACGGCCCCCTGATCGAGCAACGTGATCTCGACGCCCGTCTTTCCCAGCGGCCGCCTTGGAATCGTGGGGGACTGGGCCGGGGCATCCTGAGCCGTTACGGTGCCGGAGAAACTCAACGCGGACGCCGTGGCGAGGGCCCCGGCTTGAAGGAACGTGCGGCGATCGGCGCGGTTCAACTCGTCGTGGGCCATCGCTCTCAACTCCTCGTCGTGAGGGTATGGTATCGCGACCCTTTCAGGCCGACGGAACTCGTCCACACGTTCGGATGATACCAATTTCGACGCGCCGTTGCCGAGGAATCTTCCCCGGATGACCAAGGTCGATTCCGCCGAAAACCGCCCCGAGGGGGCCATGGGGCGCGGTGCACCGACTGGTCTGGAGATGCGTTTCCACGACGCGGTTTCCTCACCGCCAATCCATCGTTGGCCATTCTGGATGCAAGCACGCCCGGCAGGATTCGAACCTGCGACCAACGGTTTAGAAGACCGTTGCTCTGTCCAGCTGAGCTACGGGCGCATCCGTCGGAACGACCAGGCCGCGAGACGCGGTCCGTACCCCAAGAGAGAGTCGAATCCGCGACTCGAAGGTTCGCGAATGACGACGTCGGACCTGTCGACCTTCGCCAAAACCTGTGACGCGATGGGAATTGTAGCAACCCGCGGACCCTTTGCAAGCGCGGCGATGGACCGGAGACCCGCCGGGCGGCAGGACTCCGGCGTGGATCTTCGTGGCCAGCCCAAGAGCGGAATGGGGACGGGACGTTTGGCTCGATCGCGTGGTCGATGATCCAGGGTCCGTCCCACCCGACGATCGGGATGTCCAAGTTGTCTCGACAGAAGCGACCAGGCGATGATCCGGTCCTGGCTGGTTCGACGGCCCCGCGTCCGGACCTGGAGGACGAGGCTTCCGTTACCATGAGTATTGACAACCTATCGACTTAGACAACTCTTTTTTTGTGTGCGACGGCCGAGCGGCTGGACTCGGTGGCTTTCCCGCCTCGAAGGGCGCGCGGTGCTTGCCTCGCGGGGCCGGGCCCGGATCGCGATCCTGTGGAACATTTGCGATTCTCACGATTTCTTGCGTGGCCTGGCCCGACGCGCTCGCCAGGGTGAACAAGCCGTCTTAACACCTATTAAGATTGGATCATTTTTGTTGTTCGATCGCGTGATCCTCGTCCGGCTCACGCGGAGAGTCCATCGAAGAACCGACGAGGTTCGTTCCGACGGATTGGGCCTTGACTTTCGAGCGCCGCGGGGCGACCCTTGGAATTGTCAATTCTCCGTCCCGCGAGGCCGAGGAGTCGGCCCTCGAAGAACGCTGGCTCGAGGTCGTGAAACGAGTCCGGCGCGTCGGTTCTGACCGAGGGATGGAACCCGAAACGATCGTGGCGTGCTTCCGTGACATCGGCCGTTGTTGTCGGGAAGAGCCTTGCCGGCTTTGACGGAAACGCGGCCGAGGATCGGGAAGGCGGAGTTGCGGCGTTTGTGAAACTGGGTGCCCGAGCGAGGATCGCACCCGATGCATCGCCGATCCATCTCTCTTCGAGGCGTCGTCCAGGGGGTCGGTTTCCGGCCCTTCGTCTTCGATCTCGCGACCCAGTTCGGTCTCCACGGCTTCGTGAGAAACCAGACCGGCGAGGTGCTGATCGAGGTGGAAGGGGATGCCCCGTCCCTCGACCGGTTCCTGGAGGAACTCACTTCGAGGCCGCCGCCGCTGGCGAGGATCGATGAGGTCCGATGCCGACCACAGCCGCCGCGGGGCGAACGCCGCTTTCGCATTGAATCGAGTGATCCACGCGTGGCGGGGCCCGTCTTTCTCTCACCCGACGTGGCCCCTTGCGACGACTGTCTGCGCGAGCTTTTCGATCCCAAAGACCGCCGCTATCGATACCCCTTCCTCAACTGCACGAATTGTGGTCCCCGGCTCACGATCATCGAAGGAGCCCCCTACGACCGGGAACGCACGACCATGGCCGACTTCGCCATGTGTCGGGCGTGCCGCCTGGAATATGAGAATCCGCGTCATCGTCGGTTCCACGCCCAGCCGACCGCCTGCCCGCGCTGCGGCCCGACGTTGTCGGTGCGGGACGCGCTCGGAAACCCGGTCGCGGTCGACGATCCCCTGGCATTCGCGGTCGAGGCCCTCACGAAGGGAGCGATTGTCGCGGTCAAGGGGCTGGGGGGGTATCACCTTGCGTGTCTCGCCAGCGATGGCCGCGCGGTGTCGGAGCTGCGGCGTCGCAAACATCGCGATGAGAAACCGTTGGCGATCATGGTGGCCGACCTCGAGGCGGCCCGGGCGCTCGGCGACGTCGATCCGGCCGAGGAGGCGTGGCTAACCTCACCAAGACGGCCGATCGTCCTGCTTCGGCGTCGACCCGGAGCCGCCATCGCCGAGGAGATCGCGCCTCGGAACCCGAACATCGGGGTGATGCTGCCGTACACGCCGTTGCATCACCTGCTGCTCCACGACCTGAACGGCGCTCCGCTGATCATGACCAGCGGGAACCGGTCGGACGAGCCGATCGCGTTCGAGGACCGCGACGCGCTGGAGCGACTGGCGAACATCGCCGACCTGTTCCTGACTCACGATCGTCGCATCCATATCCGTTGTGATGATTCCGTAACGCGAGTCGTCGGGGGATCGCCCCTGCCGATCCGTCGCTCTCGGGGCGAGGCCCCGGAGCCCATTCCGCTTCCCATCGCGTGTCGCCGGCCCTTGCTGGCGCTGGGCGGGCAGTTGAAGGTGACCTTCGCCCTCGGTCGAGGTCGACACGCCATTCTCAGTCATCACATCGGCGACCTGGACGACTTCCAGGCGTACCGGGCGTATGCCGAGGCCATCCCGCATTACGAGCGCCTCTTCGGTATCCAGCCGGAACGCATCGTCCATGACCTGCATCCGGACTACGCCTCGACGCGCCACGCGGAGGGCCTCGGCTCGATTCCACGGCTGGCCGTACAGCACCATCATGCACATATGGCAAGCTGCATGGCCGAACATGGGCTGAACGAGCCGGTCATCGGAGTGACCTTCGACGGCACCGGTTTCGGAACCGACGGCACGGTCTGGGGTGGCGAGTTTCTGGTGGGCGATTACCGGGCGTTCCGGCGCGCGGCCCACCTTCGGCCGCTCCGCATGCCCGGTGGCGAGCAGGCCATTCGGGAGCCTTGGCGGATGGCATTGGCCTACCTGGCCGACTCGGGCCTGGAGGATTCGCCGCTCCGAGGGTTCGTGCCGGCTCCCGCGCTGGCCATGGCTCACAAGATGATCGAACGCGGGCTCAACGCGCCGCTCACCTCGAGCGCGGGCCGATGGTTCGACGCCCTGTCGGCCCTGATCGGGCTCCGACGGCAGGTCCGCTTCGAGGGCCAGGCCGCCATGGAGCTCGAAGGGTTGGCCTCGGGGGTCGCGCCGGACGGGTCCTATTCCTTCGAGGTTCTCGATGGGCTGGAGGGCGATCCGCCCCGGCGCGTCTACCAGATCGACCATCGCCCAATGATCGCCGAGGTGGTCCAGGACTTGCGGCAAGGACTCGAAGCGGCCCGGATCGCCCGGCGGTTTCATTCGACCCTGGTCGAGATGATCGCTCATGTTTGTGACCGGTTACGCGAGGAGACCGGTCTCAACGCCGTGGCGCTCAGTGGCGGCGTGTTCCTGAACGCGCTGCTCACCGTCGAGGTGACCGAGCGACTTTCGAACGGCGGATTCCGGGTCTTCCGCCATCGACGCGTGCCGCCCGGCGATGGCGGATTGAGCCTGGGACAGCTCGCGGTCGCGGCGGCGATGGACGAGGATTAGCGTGCTCGCAGGAGGTTCCCTCCATGTGCCTCGGGATTCCCGGCAAAGTGGTGGAGACTTACCGAGAACATGACGTGCTGATGGGAAAAGTCGCCTTCGGCGGCGTGTCCCGTCGCGTCTGTCTGGAACACGTTCCCGAGGCCCAGCCGGACGACTACGTGCTGGTCCACGTCGGCTTCGCGCTGTCCCGACTCGATGAAACCGAGGCGCGGCGGATCTTCGCGTTTCTCGAGGAAATGAACCAGCTTGAGGAATTGAAGGCACCCTCGCCATGAAATATCTCGATGAATATCGCGACGGCGTGGCGGCCGAAAAGCTGTTGGCCGCGATCCGGCGGGCCACGACCCGGCCCTGGACCATCATGGAGGTCTGCGGCGGCCAGACGCACGGCATCGTGAAGTACGGCCTCGACACGCTCTTGCCGGACGGCATCGAGCTGGTTCACGGGCCGGGCTGTCCGGTCTGCGTGACCTCGCTGGAGACGATTGACCGGGCTCAGGCGATCGCCTCGCGACCCGACGTCATCTTTTGTTCTTTTGGCGATATGCTCCGTGTTCCCGGGTCCCACGGCGACCTGTTGCGGCTCAAGTCGCAAGGCGCGGACGTGCGGATTGTTTACTCGCCGCTGGACGCCGTGAATCTGGCGGCGGCCAACCCGGATCGGCAGGTGGTCTTCTTCGCGATCGGCTTCGAGACGACGGCTCCCCCCAACGCGATGGCCGCCTGGATGGCCCGGAAGCGGGGGATCTCGAACTTCGGCATGATCGTCTCGCATGTTCTGGTGCCGCCGATGATGCGGGCCCTCCTCGGTGCCGCCGACAACCGGGTTCAGGGTTTCCTGGGGCCGGGCCACGTCTGCGCCGTGATGGGAGGCGCCGAGTACGAACCAATCGCCAGAGATTTTCATGTTCCGATCGTCATCACGGGGTTCGAGCCGATCGACCTGCTCGAAGGCATCCTGCGGACGATCCGGCAGCTCGAAGCGGGCCGAGCCGAGGTCGAGAACCAGTAC
>CAZRGV010000124.1:6384-7438 GCA_964599655.1 uncultured Isosphaeraceae bacterium
GTCGCGCTGATCCCCGAGAGCGGTTACCGGCTTCGCCCGGAGTATCACGACCTCGACGCGGAACGGCGGTTCGAGGTGGGGGAGATCGAGACGCAAGAATCGCCCGTTTGCATCAGTGGACAGATTCTCAAAGGCTTGAAAAAGCCTCACGATTGCCCGGCCTTCGGCAATCTTTGCACGCCGCGGACCCCGCTGGGGGCGACCATGGTTTCGTCCGAAGGAGCGTGCGCCGCCTACTTCGCCTACGGCCGCCACGTCGCGAAGGACGTCGGATCGCTGGTCTCGATTGGAGGAGAACCGTGATGGGCGAGCCTGGCACGCCGATCGCCTTGGAACGCCTCGGGACCTGCCCGGTGCCCGGCTCGCGGTACGACCAGATTTTGCTCGGCCACGGCGGCGGAGGCCGGTTGACCGCCGATCTGATCGAGTCGCTCTTCTTACCACTCCTCGGCAATGAGGTGCTCGCCACCCTCGAGGACCAGGCGACGGTTCCCTTGCCCGACGGGAACGGGAACGGCGTCTCCCGAATCGCCATCAGCACCGACGCGTTCGTGGTCCGTCCCTTGTTCTTTCCGGGGGGCGACATCGGCCGGCTGGCGGTTCATGGCACGGTGAACGACCTGGCCGTCGGCGGGGCCGAACCGCTCTACCTCTCGGCGGCGTTCATCCTTGAGGAAGGGCTGCCGATCGACGACCTTCGCCGCATCGTCGCGTCCATGCGGTCGGCGTGCGACGAGGCGGGCGTTTCGCTCGTCACCGGCGACACGAAGGTCGTGGACCGGGGCAAAGGAGATCAGATCTTCATCACAACGACGGGCGTCGGCGTGGTGCCCGAAGGACGATTCCTCTCGATCCGGTCGGCCCGACCCGGCGATCGCATTCTCATCTCGGGAACCATCGGCGACCACGGCGTGGCGATCCTGTCGAGGCGCGAGGGGATCGAGTTCGAGACCGTCCTCGAAAGCGATAGCGCCCCGTTGATCGGTCTGGTCCGGGTCATGCTCGGCGCGTGCCCGAGCATCCGGGCGATGCGAGACCCGACGCGGGGCGGTGT
>CAZRGV010000124.1:7448-18080 GCA_964599655.1 uncultured Isosphaeraceae bacterium
ACCTTGCACGAGCTGGCGACGGCCTCGGGCGTGGGTGTCCGCCTCTCGGAGGCGGCCCTGCCGATCCGCGACGAGGTTCGAGGCGCCTGCGAGATGCTGGGCCTCGACCCCTTGTACGTCGCCAACGAGGGGAAGCTGATCGCCGTCGTCCCCGACGAGGACGCCGAGCGCCTTGTCGAAGTCATGAAGGCCCATCCGCTGGGCCGTAACGCCGCGGTGATCGGCGAGGTCGTCGCCGATCACCCGGGGATCGTCACTCTGCGATCGCTCATCGGCGGCGAGCGCGTGGTCTCGATGTTGACGGGAGAGCAGTTGCCGCGAATTTGCTAAACCCATCCACGATTTCCGCGCCCCGCGCGGGACCAGGCCGAACTTGAAGGGAGGTTGCGCGATGGCCGAAG
Organism: uncultured Isosphaeraceae bacterium; assembly: GCA_964599655.1. Classification (GTDB taxonomy): domain Bacteria; phylum Planctomycetota; class Planctomycetia; order Isosphaerales; family Isosphaeraceae; genus CAZRGV01. Next base: position 7,850 of record CAZRGV010000124.1, read on the forward strand.
CGACAGTCCCCTACGGTCGGAAAACCCAGCGAGCACCCGACGTCAAGGAGGTGCACGTCCTCTGGATCACGGCGGGCCTGGGTTGCGACGGTGACTCGGTCTCCATCACCGCCGCGACCTTGCCCAGCGTGGAGGACGTGGTCCTCGGCGCCATCCCCGGCCTGCCCAAAGTCCACCTTCATAATCCTGTGCTGGCCTATGAAGTGGGCGATGACTTCATGAAGTACTGGTACCAGGCCGAGGAGGGGCGGCTCGACCCGTTCGTCCTGGTCGTCGAGGGCTCGATTCCAAACGAGAAGATCAAGAGCGAAGGCTACTGGGCCGCGCTGGGAACCGACCGGCAAACCGGCCAACCGATCACGACTTGCGAATGGATTGACCGACTGGCCCCGAAGGCGCTCGCCGTGGTGGCGGCCGGCACCTGCGCCACCTACGGCGGCATCCACGCGATGGAAGGCAACCCGACCGGCTGCATGGGCCTGGCCGATTACCTGGGATGGGACTGGAAGTCCAAGGCCGGCCTGCCGATCGTGAACGTTCCCGGTTGCCCGGTGCAGCCGGATAACTTCATGGAGACCCTGCTCTACCTGCTCTATCAGGCCGCCGGCCTCGCGCCGATGATTCCGCTCGACGACGCCCTGCGGCCCACCTGGCTGTTCGGCAAGACCGTGCACGAGGGTTGCGACCGCGCGGGGTACTACGAACAGGGCGACTTCGCCAGCGACTACAACTCGCCCAAGTGCCTGGTGAAGGTGGGCTGCTGGGGGCCCGTGGTCAATTGCAACGTTCCCAAAAGGGGCTGGATGGACGGCCTCGGCGGCTGCCCGAACGTCGGCGGCATTTGCATCGGCTGCACCATGCCCGGCTTCCCCGACAAGTTCATGCCGTTCATGGATGAACCGCCCGGCGCGCGGCTTTCGTCGACCGCCATCGGCTTGTACGGCCGCCTGATCCGCACGCTTCGCCGCTTCACCAACGACACGGGCAACAAGGAGCCCAACTGGCGGCACAGGCGCCCGGAACTCACCACCGGATATCGTCCCACCACCTACGGCAAGAGTTGAGGAAAGGAGCAACGCGATGTCGACGGTAGTCCGACCTGAAAAAGACGTCCGGGCCGAATCCTCAAACCTTGTCGAGATGTCGTGGGACCCGATCACCCGGATCGTGGGAAGCCTCGGCATCTACACGAAGATCGACTTCGCCAACCGTCGGGTCGCGGAGTGCCACAGCACGTCCTCCATCTTCCGCGGCTACAGCATCTTCATGAAGGGCAAGGACCCTCGAGACGCCCACTTCATCACCAGCCGAATCTGCGGCATCTGCGGAGACAATCACGCCACCTGCGCCTGCTACGCCCAGAACATGGCCTTCGGCATCCGCCCGCCGGCCATGGGAGAGTGGATCGTCAACCTCGGCGAGGCGGCCGAGTACATGTTCGATCACAACATTTTCCAGGATAATCTTGTCGGCGTCGACTTCTGCGAACAGATGGTCAAGGAGACCAACCCCGGCGTCCTGGAACAAGCCGAGAAGACCGAGTCGCCGCATGCCGACCTGCACGGCTATCGCACGATCGCCGACATCATGCGGGCCCTCAACCCGTTCACCGGGGCCTTTTACCGAGAGGCCCTCCAGATGAGCCGGATGACCCGCGAAATGTTCTGCCTGATGGAAGGCCGGCACGTCCACCCCTCGACGCTCTACCCAGGAGGCGTCGGCACGGTGCCCACCGTGCAGCTTTTCACCGACTACATCGTTCGCCTGATGAAGTACGTCGAGTTCATGAAGAAGGTCGTCCCCTTGCACGACGACCTCTTCGACTTCTTCTACCAGGCCCTTCCCGGCTACGAGGACGTCGGGCGGCGCCGCATCCTCCTCGGCTGCTGGGGCTCGTTCAACGATCCCGATGTCTGCGACTATACCTACAAGAACATGACCGAATGGGGCCGGGCCATGTTCGTCACCCCCGGCGTCGTCGTCGACGGGCAGCTCGTCACCGACGACCTGGTGAAGATCAACCTCGGCATCCGCATCCTGCTGGGCAGCTCCTACTACGACGACTGGGACAAGGGGGAGACGTTCGTCAAGCAAGATCCGCTCGGCAATCCCGTCGATCAGCGGCATCCCTGGAACCAGACCACGACGCCCAGGCCCCAGAAGCGCGATTTCAAGAACAAATATACCTGGGTCATGTCGCCTCGCTGGTACGACGAGCGAACCGGGGATTACCTGGCCCTCGACACCGGAGGCGGCCCGCTCGCCCGTTTCTGGGCCACCGCGCTGGCCGGCCGGGTCGATATCGGCTATCTCAAATCCACGGGTCATAGCGTCAAGATTTATCTGCCCAAGACGGCCATGCTTCCCGAGGTCGAGTTCGAGTGGAAGATCCCGAAGTGGAGCAACGCCATCGAGCGCGACCGGGCCCGAACCTATTTCCAGGCGTACGCCGCCGCGGCGGCCCTCCACTTCGTCGAGAAGGCCCTGGCGGAACTGCATGCCGGCCGGACCAAGACCTGGACCGAGTTCAAGGTGCCCAGTGAGGCCATCGGCTGCGGCTTCCACGAGGCCGTCCGAGGCGTCCTCTCGCACCATGTCGTGATCCGAGGGGGCAAGATCGCCAATTATCACCCCTACCCTCCGACCCCCTGGAACGCCAACCCCCGCGACGTCTACGGAACACCGGGACCCTACGAAGACGCGGTGCAGAACACGCCGATCTTCGAGGAAAACGGCCCCGACAAGTTCAAGGGGATCGACATCATGCGGGCCGTTCGGAGCTTCGACCCCTGCTTGCCCTGTGGCGTTCATATGTTTCTCGGGAATGGAAAAGTGCTCGACGTGCGGCACTCTCCCATGTTCGGCGTGTCGCATTCCTGACGGACGAACCCACGGAGATCCCCTCGTGAGCACGTTGGAATCGCGCGTTGATCGCCAGCAAATCGAGCGGCTCGACGCCTTGCTCCAGGGCGTCGACCGGCTCGGCGATCCCGCGGCCCGCGCCCATGCTCGAGAGATGGTTCAGGCCCTTCTCGACGTGCACGGGGAAGCCCTGTCACGGATTCTCGCGCGACTGGCCGAATCCGGTGAGCCAGGCCGCTCGATCCTCGACTCGCTCGCCGCCGATGACCTCGTGTCGAGCCTGCTCCTGCTCTACGACCTCCATCCCCACGACCTCGAAACCCGGATCCGTGCGGCGCTGGAACGGGTCCGGCCGTTGCTCCGTCATCATGGAGGAGACGTGGAGCTCCTGGAGACCTCCGGAGGCATCATCCGACTCCGGATGCTCGGGAACTGTCACGGCTGCCCCTCGTCGGCGATCACCCTGAAGTCGACCCTCGAAAACGCGATCCACGAGGCCGCCCCCGACGCCCTGGCGATCGAGGTGGAGGGGGCCGAACCGTCCCCCAACGGCACTTCCACGCCGCTCGTCACGCTGGGTCCTTTGCCGGCAAGAACCGACAAGTCCTGAGATCCTGGTACGTCTATGTCTTCCAACGACTCGCCGCGACGCTCGGCACTGGCCGGCCTTCGACAGTTCGTCAACAGGCGCACGGCCGACGAACGTTGCGACCTGTGTGGAGCTTCGCTCCCGTCCGTGCATCCCCATCTGATCGAGTCGGGACGCCGTCGCCTGTTCTGCGCCTGCGACCCCTGCGCCATCCTCTTCAGTGCGAATCCAGACGCCCGTTATCGTCGAGTTCCCCGGCGATTCGAGACGCTGGCGGACTTCCGCCTCAGCGATGCGCAGTGGGAGGATCTGCATCTACCCATCAACCTCGTTTTTTTCGTTCCGGGTGCCCATGACGGCCCGGCGCGCGCCTTCTATCCCAGCCCGGCGGGGGCCATCGAATCGCTCCACTCGCTGGAGAACTGGCACATCCTTTTGCGCGAGAACCCCATCCTCAACGACCTGGAACCAGACGTCGAAGCGCTTCTGGTCAACCGCATCGGCCAGGCTCGAGACCACTACCGCGTGCCGATCGACGAATGCTACAAGCTTGTCGGCCTGATCCGTTCACGATGGCACGGACTCTCAGGGGGCTCCGAGGTCTGGGCGGACGTCGAGCGGTTCTTCGACTGCCTGAAAGCACGATCGGCCCCTCCAGGAGGCTCGACTCATGCCTGACTTGAACTTCTCGGTGGATCGGGCCCAACCGGTCCTCCATGCCGCGTCACCGGCTCTCGCGTTCACGCTTCGGATTCGCGAAACGCGCCCGGAGCAGGCCGAATCACGAACCATCCCAGCCGTCGCCCTCCGCTGCCAGATCCGGATCGAGCCAACCCAGCGGAACTACGCCGCTTCCGAGCAAGAGCGACTCCTCGACCTCTTCGGAGAACCCAGCCGCTGGGGACAGACCCTCCGCAGTATGCTCTGGACGCATGTCAATGTAGTTGTTCCTCCGTTTTCCGGCGACACCACCGTCGAGCTCCCCGTGCCTTGCACGTTTGACTTCAACGTGGCGGCCACCAAGTATTTCCACGCCCTCGAAGGGGGTGAGCTCCCTCTCTGCGTCCTCTTCAGCGGGACCATTTTCCACACCAACCACGACGGGTTACTCCAGATCTCGCAGATTCCCTGGGAGAAGGAGGCAAGGTTCCGGCTGCCAGCGCAAACCTGGAAAGAATTGATGGCGCACTACTACCCGAATGGTTCCTATCTCTTCCTCCAACGCGACGTCTTCGATCGGCTCTATCTCTACAAGACCCGGCTCGGCCTGCCGTCCTGGGAACGGGCGATCGGACGCCTCCTCGACGTCAGTGAGGAGCGCATGAAATCATGAACCCTGCTCTGATCGACCGGATTGCCGCCGCAGTCCTCTACGAAGGATATCTCCTGTACCCCTATCGTCCCTCGGTGAAGAACCAACATCGTTGGACCTTCGGCGGACTGGCACCTCGGCGCTACTGCGAGTCACAGGGCGGTTCCGACGCCTGGAAAACGCAAACGCAATGCCTGCTCAGAGGCAACGCCCAAACCCGGTTGTCGGTCTCGGTTCGCTTTCTCCACCTCGTGTCACGACGGGTCGGGGAACTCGACGGCTCGCCAGCCGATTGGCCGGAAATCGAGGAACCGCCCCTCCGATTCGTCGAGGCGCTCCAGGTCGGAGACGAGTTGGTCTCGACCTGGCAGGAAGCCGTCGAGCAGACGCTCGACCTGGGAGCGTGGAACCTGAACGCGCTGCTCGACGAACCCCGTCAGGTCGAGTTCGCGGTCGAAGGCCGTCGCGATTGCGAACCCTTGCGACGACAAGATGGGGCGTTCGTCGGCGCCATTCTGCGAGATCGGCAACCCCTGCACGTCTGGGTCGAACTCGCCGCGGAGTCCGTCGGAAAAGGTGCCTTCCGAGTCTCGGCGAACGTCGAGAATCGAACTCCCTTCGAGGGGGCCGAGACCGCCAGCCGCGACGAGGCCATGCAACACGGACTGGCGTCGACTCACATGATTCTCCATGTTCAGGACGGGGCGTTCGTCTCGCTCATCGACCCTCCCGAAGACCTTCTCGCCCCGGCTGCCGAGTGCCGGAACGTCGGGGCCTGGCCGGTCCTGGTCGGGGAGCCCGGCGAATCGGACGCGATCCTCTCGGCGCCGATCATCCTTCATGACTACCCGCAAGTGGCCCCGGAGAGCCCAGGCGACCTCTTCGACGCCACGGAGATCGACGAGATCCTCACGCTCCGCATCCTGACCCTCTCCGACGCGGAGAAGCGGTCGATGGCGGCGCTCGACGCAAAGGCCCGTGCCCTTCTGGAACGCACGGAGTCTCTGGATCAGGACCAACTCCGGAAGTTGCACGGGGCCGTTCGGGACCTGCGGCCGACCCGGAAGGAGTGACCCCCATGGGTTTCGGTGATCCCCTGAGCGACCGGCCGATCATCCAGGGCGTTCGCATCGCTGGCATCGAGTATCGACCCGGCGACCGCGTGCGACTCTGGCCCCTGGGAGAGGCCGACATCCTGGACCTGGCCCTCAAGGGCAAGACCGCGATCATCGCGAGCATCGAACAGGACTTCGAAGACCGCATTTTCCTCGCCGTGACGGTGGACGACGACCCAGGGCGCGACCTCGGCGCCGAAGGGAAGCCCGGCCACCGGTTTTTCTTCCGGCCCGAAGAGGTCGAACCGCTGGACGTCGACGAATCGAGGGCCTGACACCATGCGCTCGCGTATCCTCATTGCTGGTATTGGCAATATTTTTTTCGGTGACGATGCATTTGGTGTTGAGGTGGCCCGCCGCCTGATGGATCGCCCCTTGCCGGCGGGCGTCCGTGTGGTCGATTTCGGGATACGAGGCTTCGACCTGACCTTCGCGTTACTCGAGGACGCGGAGACCGTGATCCTGCTCGACGCGACCCCTCGTGGCGAGCCGCCCGGCACGTTGACCGTCCTCGAGCCCGAGCCCGAAGCAGCGGGCGAACTGTCGCCCGTTGAGCTCTGGATCGACCCGCACGCCATGGATCCCGCCAGAGTCCTCCGACTCGTCGCCGCGCTCGGCGGGAAAACCCGCCGGCTGCTCCTGGTCGGATGCGAGCCCGCGAATCTCGACATGGACGAGTCGGAACCGGGACTTAGCGCCCCTGTGAGGACGGCCGTCGACGAGGCGGTGAAACTCGTGGAATCCCTTGTCGCGAAGATCCTTGCCGCCAAGGACGGCGCCACTCCGCTGTGGGATAACGAGAGCCCTGTCACAACACGGATTTCGTGAAGGAGCCGCCTTATGAAAGTGCTGGAGATTCTTGGAGGCATTGTGCTCGGCCTGTTGATGATGCTGACCCTGCTGATCGGAAGCCTCTTCGCCGTTGGCTCGATCGGCAAGTACTACCGCAACAAACGGATGTCGGCCTGACCTTCATGCACGAACTTGGAATCGCTCAGAGCATCGTCGCGATCGTGACCGAGCACGCCCAAGGGGCGAAGGTCTCCCGCGTGGTGCTGGAGATTGGCACGCTTTCGGCCGTCCTGCCCGACGCCGTTCGCTTCTGTTTCGACCTCTGCAGCGAGGGAACCGTCGTCGAAGGCGCGACTCTGGACATCATTGAAACGCCGGGAAAGGCGCGTTGTCGATCCTGCGGGGGAGACGTGACGCTTGACAGGCCCTTCGGACGCTGCGAATGCGGTGGGACCGACCTGGAGTGGCTCTCCGGCGAGGAGCTCAAGGTCAAGGAATTCGAGGTGATTTGATGTGCAAAACCTGCGGCTGCTCCGACGAGTCGAACCCCCGACTGACCGACCTTCGAAGCGGCGTGACGATTCCGCTGGATGCCGGCGGCGGATCGGAACATTCCCATCCAACGGACGGCATGATTGAGGATTCTCAACACCATGAACACCCGCACGGCCATCACCACCATGATGGCCGACTCACCACCACCATCCGCCTGGAAGCCGAGATTTTGGCGAGGAACGATCGGCTCGCGGGGCGAAATCGGCTGTGGCTGGCCGACCGCGAAATCCTGGCCCTGAACCTGATCAGCGCGCCGGGGGCCGGAAAAACCACGCTGCTGGAGCGTACCATTGGAGATCTGGCGCGGGAACGGTCCGTCTCCGTGATCGAAGGGGACCAGGAAACCATCAACGACGCGATGCGTATTCGAGCGACGGGCTGCCCGGTCGTGCAGATCAACACCGGCGCCGGTTGCCACCTCGACGCCACGATGGTCGCCCGTGGCCTGCAACGGCTCGATCCTCCCAACGGTTCCCTCGTTTTCATCGAGAACGTCGGAAACCTGGTCTGTCCCGCCCTGTTCGATCTGGGCGAGCGCGCCAAGGTGGTGATCGTCTCCGTGACGGAAGGAGACGACAAGCCGTTGAAGTATCCGCACATTTTCCGAAAAAGTGACGTGATGATCCTCAATACAATCGACCTTTTGCCTTATGTTCCGTTCGACGTGGATCGATGTCTGGAACACGCCCGTCGGATCAACCCGGCGATCCACGTCTTCCCGATCTCGGCGCTTCGAGGCGACGGCCTCGGGGACTGGTACGACTGGCTCCGTGACCAACGCTCGCCGCGAGTCTCGCTCGCCTGACACGTCGAAACGGACTCGCGAGAGATTCTGTTCGAGGAGGGCCGTCGAGAACCGGGCCGATCCGGTTCCCGACGGCGGTGCAAGCGGCGTGTGACGGAGAGCCGCCTCACCCGTCGCGTGGACACCGAGCGAAGGGCGCGCCGGCACCGTGGACCGGTCGTGGAAATCGATCGAGGCCATCAAGCGGTGCCGCTCGGGCGACCGATAAACATTGCGTGTGTTCCTCAGCGTCAACCGGTTGCATCCACGAGTGTTGAGGACCCGGCCCTTCGACAACGTCGTCGAGGGGAACGAGGGCGGTGTGATGAACTCACAATCGCCGTCTTCGAGGCAACGGAGCCAGACTCATGGGTCTCACGCGCAAGCAGAAATTAAAGCGTCGAGAACGGAAACAGACCGAACAGGACATCCGAAGAGCGGAAGCCCTCGATCGGGTGCTGGCGGTGTTCGGGGTGCGCGACGTCTACCTCCAGTTTCCCGAGTGGACCCGACTTCACTTCCTCCACAGCGTTGGACCCAGCATCGAGGTCGTCGCCGCTGAGGATTGCCGCGATGCGCCGGAGGTCAAGGTGGCCGTCCGGGAGCTCAAGCGGGAGCTGAACGAACCGGTGAGTGGGGAAATCGCCGGCCGCCCCTTCTATTTCGCGTTGCAGGACTACTTCCGCGGCTACCACGTCGTGAAGGGTTTCTTCCAGCACCTCGCGCGCAACCCCGATTTGGTCGAACGTCGCGGCAAGGGGAGCCTTCGACACGCGCTCAACGACGCCGTGGCCAATCTCGAACAACTGGATCGAAGCTGGTTCCCGAGACTGATGAACCGGCTGTACTGCCAATTTCAATGGGTGGCCAGTCGCCGATACCGCGTGGACGGGAAGATGATCGCCACGAACTTCGTGTACGATCCCAAGAACGAGAAATCGGCGCGGGCTCGCATCGTCGTCCGGCTCCACCACGCTCATCCGCAGATGCTCCGACTCGATTCGCACACCTGTTCGGCCTATCCCTGTACCCGCAACCTGGACATCGACGGACTCTCCCAGATTTGCTGGAATCTCGAAAAGTTGGGGATCGACGGACCCAAGCGCGAGTTGCCTCTGTTCGTCGCCAAACACGCGCTGCTTCGCCTGCACGAGAGGGTCCCCATGCGCGGCGCGATCCCCTTGCTGCACAACATGCTCATCGACTGCCTCGAATATCCCGTCATCACCCCTCGAGCGAGCGGCGAGATCCTCGTCGACGCCGACTTCGGCTTCGGCCGGGTTGGCTACTTCGTGGCACGCGTGTACCCCCGCTTTGTCCTGATCAAGACGTTTCTGTTCCTAACCATGCAAGGGACGCCTGAAGCCGAGCAACTCCGGCAAAAGCTCGGCTTGTTCCGCGTGGATATCGAGCGATACAAGCTCGATGACTTTTACACGTTGACAACCAGCGATATTGTTCGCGATCCGCTTCTGAGACGGGCCCTTTCGGAATGCGGTTGCGGACATCTGATCTCGCTGCTCGGCGCCCGGGATCGAACCGCCTGGATCGAAAGCCACGGAAACCAGCTGAAAAAGATGATCGGTCTCCGGGAAGCCCAGAATGGATTCGTTGTCAACAATAAGTGGATGCGATGGACTCAGGATGAGCCGAGGCCGTTCTCCGCGGTCTCTTCGTGAAGCCGGTTGTGGGCGGCCGAAACTCTGGGGGTCTCGTGCCGAGACCCCAGCCACAACGGTCCGACGAATTGGTCAACCGATTGCCGCGCGACGCTGAACGATTCCCCGAAGCTTCGGTGTTCGGGAGCGGTGTCCTGGTTTGGCGGCGCGGGGGGCTGTCGCGGAGGGTCGGCAATGCGCCCGGCAGGACTCGAACCTGCGACCTGCGGTTTAGGAAACCGCTGCTCTATCCTCCTGAGCTACGGGCGCGGAGGGATCGGCCGTGGATGATTCTGGGGTCGCCAGTGATCTCCTGTCAACAGCGCGGGGTAACGATTCTTTCGAGAACACGGCGGGTGGCCCTGGTGGCTTGCCCACCAGGGCTCCAGTCCAAAGACACTGGTGGGTGGCACTGGTGGCTTGCCCACCAGGGCTCCGGTCCAAAGACACTGGCGGGCAAGCCGCCAGTGGCACCCGGCATCGTGAAGTCGCTATACTTCCGACGAGGAACCCGCCTCGAGGGTTCGCGGGCGGGTGGCACGGGTGGCTTGCCCACCAGGGCTC
>CAZRGV010000125.1:0-3277 GCA_964599655.1 uncultured Isosphaeraceae bacterium
AGGCGAGGTCCGCGATCGCGGCCTCGTCGGCTCCGGGACGAACCCGGGTTGCGTCGATATCCTCGATCCGCAAGATCAGGCGCCCGCCCGCGCCTCGAACAGCTAGCCAGGCGATCAGAAAGGTTCGGGCGTGACCGAGATGCAGGCCACCCGTCGGCGATGGGGCCAGCCGGCCCACGATTGTGGTGGAGGTCATGGGGTGTTCGTCGCGAGTTGTCGGTCCGCGGTTCGACTGGTTCCGCTCGCACATTCCGGATACGATGATCGTACGCACAAGCGACTTGTACCGCGCGGATTTTGTTTCGAGCGAGTCCGATCGGAATCCCGCGGGATTCCGGGTTTTCCCGAGAGGTTATGCTGTCATGGATGCCGACTTGAAGCGCGACGCCAAGGGCGTCATCGACCGGATCGTTAACCTGCGAGACTCTCTTTGACTTGAGCGACAAGCAAGCCCGTCGCGAGGAACTGACCCGGGAGATGGAAAGCCCAACCTTCTGGAACGACCAGGAGAAAGCCAAGCAGATCATCCAAGAGATCAAGACGCTCAACGGTGTCCTCAAGCCGTTCGAGGCGCTCGTCCGCCAGGCCGACGATCTCGAAGTCCTGATCGAGATGGCCGAGGAGGTTGGCGACGACTCGCTCGATGAGGAGATTCGCCAGGCCAAGCAGAGGGCGGACTCGGATTTCGAGAGTTTCGAGCTGCGCTCGATGCTCTCGGGCCAGAACGACCACTGCAACGCGTTCGTGACGATCCACGCGGGGGCCGGCGGCACCGAAGCCTGCGACTGGGCCGAGATGCTCCTTCGCATGTACATGATGTGGGCCGAAGCGAAGGGCTACAAGGTCGAGATTCAGGACCGCGAGGAAGGTGGCGCCGCCGGAATCCAGACCGCGACGATCAAGATCAACGGGGAGTACGCGTACGGCTATCTCAAGGGGGAGGCCGGCGTACACCGCCTCGTGCGGATCAGCCCCTACGACGCGAACGCGAGGCGGCAGACCTCGTTCGCCTCGGTCGACGTGCTGCCCGAGGTCGATGAAACCATCGACATCGAAATTCGCGAGTGCGACCTGAAGCGCGACGTGTTCCGCTCGGGCGGCCCCGGCGGACAGCACCAGAACAAGACCGAGTCGGGCGTGCGGTACACGCACCTCCCGACCGGTATCGCCGCCGAGAGCCGCAGCGAACGCTCGCAGCACAAAAACGACGCCAACGCCCTGGCGGTGCTCAAGGCCAAGCTCATTCGCATGGAGGAAATGAAGCGCGAGGCCGAGTACGCCAAAATGTATGACGAGAAGGGGGAAATCAGCTTCGGAAGCCAGATCCGCAACTACGTCTTGCAGCCGTATCAGCTCGTCAAGGACGTCCGTACCGGCTTCGAGTCGACCAACCCCGGCAAGGTGCTCGACGGCGATCTTGACGGCTTCATCGACTCCTACCTGAGGTACAAGCTCGCCCAGGGGGAGGCAAAGACGGCGTGATCGGGCGGGGGTGCCGACGGCCCAGGTCGGCACCCTTCGGACTCACTCCGACGGCACCATGCTTGAATGCCATCAATCGGATGACCGTTGTTCCATCGGAACCGCCGCGTTTCGGCTCGAATTCGTCTGGATCGGCGACCGATGGACGCATGGACTTCTGACGGGGCCTGTCCCCCCAGCGCCCGGAACCTGGCAACCGCTGGTCCTCGCCGTCGAGTCGGACCCGGCGCGGGACGGACCTCGGCGAGTGGTCAGCCCCACGTTTCAGGAGCTCCACCTGGAGACGGGCGGCGACGCTCCGAGGGCCTTGCTCGTTGGGCAGTCGGGCCCACATCATTTCTCGGCGGTCTTCACGGTCCAGGAACGGGCCGTTGGCGTGACCATTGAGGTGGAAGTCGCCGACCGCTGTCGCGCCGAGATCGACGCGATGGCGAGCACTTACCAGGTGGATCGTCCTCCGGGGGCTCTGCGGGAAGCCACTCCGGCCCAAGCCACATGGGATCTAGGCGATCCGACGGCAAACGTGCTAGTCTTCGAAGGGGTCGCATCGGCCCAGGTCGGTGTCTCCGAGGGGGGACGGCGGGCCACTCGGGTTCAAGCGGGAACCGTGATCGAACCCCGGCGGGCGACACATTGCTGGTCCTATCGGTGGCGCTACGTCACGGGTGGGATGTCCTGATCGCGTGGGATGGGCGAGAGAACACCGCGACGCTCGTCGCGCCGCCTCGCGGTTTCGAAACGGACGGAGATGACGGATGGGTTTTCTCGAAGATTTGGACCCCCAGGTGTTTCGGGCGATCGTCGCCGAAGAGGAGCGCCAGCGCGACGAACTCGAGTTGATCGCCTCGGAGAACTACACCAGCCGAGCCGTCATGGAGGCCGTTGGCTCGGTCTTGACCAACAAGTACGCCGAGGGACTGCCGGGCCGACGCTACTATGGCGGCTGCGAGAACGTCGACACCTCGGAGTCGCTGGCGATCGAGCGCGCCAAGGCCCTCTTTGGAGCCGAGCACGCCAACGTGCAACCGCATTCGGGGGCCTCGGCCAACCAGGCGGTTTATTTCGCGGCGCTGGAGATCGGCGACACCGTCCTGGCCATGGACCTGGCCCAGGGTGGCCACCTCACCCATGGCATGAAACTGAACTTCTCCGGGCGCTGGTACAACACGATCGGCTACGGCCTTGACCCGAAGACCGAGCAGATTGACTACGACCAGGTGGCCGTCCTGGCTCGTGAGCACAGGCCGAAGCTGATCCTCGCCGGTGCCAGCGCCTACTCGCGAATCATCGACTTCGATCGATTCGCCGAGATCGCCCGGGAGGTCGGCGCGGTCTTGTTCGTCGACATGGCCCACATCGCCGGACTCGTCGCGGGCGGTCATCATCCCAACCCCACGCCGTTGGCCGACTTCGTTTCGACGACCACGCACAAAACCTTGCGAGGACCTCGCGGCGGGATCGTCCTTTGCAAGTCCAACTGGGCCAGGAAGCTCGATTCCGCGGTTTTCCCAGGGTTGCAGAGCGGCCCGCTGGAGCACGTCAGCGCGGGCAAGGCCGTTTGCTTTGGCGAGGCGCTTCGTGACGATTTCAAAGCCTATGGGGCCCAGATCATTGCCAACGCCAAGACGCTCGCCGACGAGTTGACGCGCGCGGGGTTCCGCCTCGTTTCGGGAGGGACGGATAACCACCTGATCCTGATCGACATGACCTCCAAGGGACTGACCGGCAAGATCGCCGAGGCGGCCCTCGGGCGGGCCGGGATCACGGTCAACAGGAACCTGATTCCTTTCGACGC
>CAZRGV010000125.1:3318-17770 GCA_964599655.1 uncultured Isosphaeraceae bacterium
CATGGGAACGCCGGCCCTGACGACTCGTGGCATGAAGGAAGACGCCATCCGGAAGATCGCCGGCTGGATCGTCCAGGTCCTGGCGAACCCGGACGATGAAGAGCAAGCCAACCGTGTCCGCGCCGAGATCCGAGAGTTCGTCCAGGATTACCCGGTTCCGGCGGATACAACCCCGGTTCGTGCCTGAGGCGCGTCGGGCGGGACCTATCGGCGCGAACTCGGCTCGCGCCGTGACTCCCGGCCGGCGATCTGGTACGCATCGGTGGCGGGGGCTTGATCGGGGTCGAATTGAGGTCGGACTCGATAGACCGCGTAATCCCCATCGATGTGAAGCAGTTCCATCGGGCCGTCCTTCTCGGGCGGTCCGATCGGAGCACGCGCCAGGATGTAGGACGCCCCTTGGCGCCTCGCCAGTGCGGCCAGCTCCATGGGACGAAGGTCGTCGAACCTCTGTTCCAGGGCCTTCCGATCCGTCAAATAGGCCCGAGCAAACGCGGCTGTCGAGCCTTGAAAGGCAACATGCTGGCGGAAACGAGAGGCCCAGTCGGCCAGTCCCGCCGCGTGGTACGGACTGGCCGCGCGGTTGAACGCAACCGAGCGCAGCGACCAGAGTCGAAAGGTTTTCGGTCCAGGAGGTCCGATGAACCGGGCGTTTCGCGGCGTCTGCTCGCGGCACCAAACCGCCAGCCGCTCCACGGAATCGACGGGCCATGCTCCGAACCGGCAGTGGGACGCGAGTTTCGTCACCCAGGCCGGCATCGGTCGACCTCCCGCGTCGAAGATCGGGGGAAGAACCATCGCGAGCACCGGCAACGTCCAGGCATACGCCACGATTCTCGCCTGTCGAGGTCGGCTCCAGACGATCGCTCGCCCCCAAACCAGGCCGTGGATGAGACCGACGCCCAGCAGGACTCCCAGCAGGTAGTCGTGGCCTGACTCCGTATCGTTGCGTGAAAGAAATCGCAGACCGAGCCCCAAGAGCGCGCCCCAAACCAGTTCCGGGCGTTGAAGAGGAAACCGCTCGGCGGCCGAGGTGGCCAGCTCGACCGAGCAGGCCACCACCATCGCCCAATCTCCCGAGAGACCCGCGACCAGTAAGGTTGCTCGCGCGCGACCGAACCAGGTGCCCCGTTGCCAGAGGGCGCGGACCCAACCGGCGAGAATCAAGACGCAGAGTCCACGAGCCACGGTGGCCATCCGAAACGGTTGGAACAGGATGAGCCGGAGGTCGCGCCCACCCTCGATTCCCGCCCCGGCGACCATCAGCCCGAGCAAAACGATCCCGAGGATCACCACCACTCGACGTCGGGCGAGCGGCCAAGAGACGCGATTCGTTCCCGGACCCATGCCGCCCTGAAACAGGGTCCATCCCGCCAGCATGGGATAGCAGAACCAAGCCAGCCACTGAGGAAATCGCCAGAGATGCGGAATCATGTGCTGTGGGCCTTGGACCCGCGCGCTCAAGAGGTAAAACTCCTCGGGATCGAGTCCTTCAAAGAGCCGTCGCCCCTGGGCAAACATGCCGGCCAACGAGGGATACAGGGCCAATCCCAGGATCGCGAGCGCGACGACCAATCGACGAACTCGAGCGCCGTTCCAGGTGGACGAACCCTGGACCAACTCCTCACCCTGGCCGGGCCATGGATCGAGCAGGACCCAGCAGGATCCCACCAGCATGGCGAGTTGAAGTCCCATCGAAGGGTGAATCCAGGCCGCGAGGCCAAGGCACCCCGACGCAATCCAAGGACCTCGCCGGCTGGGTGAGACAACGTGGCCGAGTGCCAGCCATCCCAGAGCGAGGGCCATGAGACGGTCGAGAAGCATCGCCTCGAACAGGTGGTTCGTCCCGATGTTTCCGGCGTCCGCGGCAAGGAACAGAATGACGGCGACGAAACCCACCCCTCGGCCCAATTCCGGCCAGATCCACCGACCAAGCCGTTCGATCGCGTGACACGTCAGGAAAAACGTCAGCGCGAACAGCCCAAACAGCCCAACCGAAAGCCCGAATGGCCGGCTTGCGGCATCGAGCAAGGCGAGGTAGCCCCGGTGCGGGTTGAAGACGTCGAACGCCCGCACGAACGGATCGTCCTGAAAAAGCTGGGGGTCCTGTCGATGCAGAAGCAAGGGGAGCCGATAGGCCTGATCGCCGTCTCGACTGTGGTAGCCTCGAAGCGTAAGATACACGCCAAGGAGGGTCAGAAACACGACCCAACGTGGGATTTTGTCAAAACTTCTGTCGACTTCCGACATCCGTGTCGCCTCTCCCCCAATGCGCGGAAGGGCCGAGTCGCGGTCCCGGCCGGCCGGCGTCGCGGAGTCTGACGCGATCGGTTCGATCGGTCAATCGGAGTTCGTCGGAAGGTCAAGCCCAAGGGCGCGCAACTGCTCGTCCAGGGCTCGCCGAAAGTCGGGCGCCTTCGGGTCGAGCCGGGAGGCGCGGGGCAGGCTGAGGGTTCGGGGTCGGCTCGCGGTCTGAACGGGCCCGGCGGGGGGTTTGGATCCAGAACGGGATCGCTCACCCGTCGCGTCCGGCGGCGTGGGCGGCTTCGACGGGGGTCGCGTCTCGTCGGCGACCGGAGCGGGCGTTGGGTTCGTTTCGTCGCGGTTCTCGCCCGGTCGCGCCGAGTCGTCCCAGAAGCCACGGCGTCGGACATGAGCCACGAACGACTGAACGGGCGTCGAGCTCCAGATCCGATCGGCGGGCTGGTACTCGGCCGACCAGGCCAGCGCCTTCGACGCCTTGGCCTGCTCCTCGACCACACCGCCCGGCTTGACGTAGCCGGGCGCGTACTTGACGATCGCCGAGGCCAGGAAGGCGGAAGCGATCAGGCCCTTGGCCGCTCCCAAGGCGAAACCGGCTCCCTGGTCGCCGCGATTCGGCTCGGGATCACCGTAAGGGCTCTTGCGGCGGGCCTTGACGATCATCCTCGCCACGCCCGACGTGACCACGTAGGACAGAACGGCCGAACTCCACCAGAGGAGGCGGTCGAGCACCTCGGGCTGGATCGAAGGCAGATATTCCTTGGCGAACGGACGAATCTGGTCACGGACCGGGTCGGCCAGGTAAACGCAGCCCACCAGCGCCGCCAGGTCGATGGCCTGGAGCAGGAATCCCTTGAACCAGCCTCGGATCGCCCAGATCAGGACGAAGACACCAAGAGCCAGGTCCAACCCCATGATCCTCACCCCTTCCGCGTTGCATCTCGTGGATCGCCTACTCGCAGGTTCGTCGGCTGGAAGTCGATCTTGGAAAAAATCAGTCGGCCGTATCGTTAGTGATCGGCCGAACCGACCCGCGACATCAGTCGAACTCCCACGATTGAGGACATCGGTCAACCAGGAAGCGGAAACGGCCAGACGGTCCGTACTTATTCTAAACGGCCAAGTTCGCGAGGGGCTTGAATTTCGTTCCGCGATTCGAACAACAGGCCGGAGACAAATCCGGTGCCATCGTGTTACGATCGTTGAGGTCGCGAAACGGCCCCTTGGACGCGGCTCGCACGCTCCCGATCCTGTCCTCATCCCCGTTTTTTTCTCGTCGAGGCCGGTCGCAACGCTCCCAGAGGAGTCTCACTTCATGTCTCGACTGATCGCGAGAATCTCTCGGTCGTCGTCATTGAGCGCCTTCGCCATCCTGGCTGCCGGCCTGCTGCCCGGCCTGATCCTCGGTCTTTTGATTCTGCTGAGCGGCTGTGAGTCGAGGTCGGCCGGAACCTCAACGTCTCGCGAATCCGGAAGGGAACAGGCTCCCGCCAAGGAGGTGCCTGTTTTGCCGAAAGCCACCGGTTTTGCCGATCCGACGATCCCTCAAGAGCCCAGCCCCTTCCGCTTCGCGGAGATCGCCAAGGACGCTGGAATCGACTTCGTGCACGTTTCGGGCATGACCGAGGAACGCCACTTCCCGACCGCGAACGGTTCCGGGGTGGCCATCTTCGACTACGATAATGACGGATGGATGGATCTTTACTTCGCCTCGAACACGTTCCTTCCTCTTGGATCGAAGAAAATCGGGGAGAATCGGCTCTACAGAAACCTCGGCAACGGCAAGTTCGAGGACACGACGAAGGCCGCGGGCCTGGATTTTCAGGGGTTCTGCCATGGACTCGTCGTGGGCGACATCGACAACGACGGCGACCAGGATATCTTTCTGGCGACCTACTTTCAGAATACGCTGTACCTGAATAACGGCGACGGCACGTTCCGCGATATTGGTCGAGAGGCGGGTGTCGCTCCCCCGACGTTCCAAGGCCGGATCGTGCACGACGCGAATGCCTCGGGAACCGACCCGGTGATCGTGGACGCGGTGGAAGGGCTTCGCTGGCGGGTCAATGGCGGGGAACCGAGCGACGACCTGACCATCAAGGTCAAGACGGGGCAAAAGCTCATCTTTCGACAGGCCGATTCCACCGCCGCTCGAGGGCTTCTGCTGCTGGCCGATCCTGGCCGGCTCGCCTCAATCGGCCAGACGGACAAGAACGAGGCCGTCCTCCGCGAAGTTGGGGCCAAGACCTCGCGGCTCGAAACGACGTTCCCCTCGATCGCGGCCGGCGCCGAGCCGGTCGTCATGGCCGAACTCGAGGTCGTGCGCGACCTCGGCGAGCCGATTCCGTTCCTCTGTTCCGAGCACCGTCCCGCCTGGTCGTCGGGCGGCGCCTTCCTCGACTACGACAATGACGGCGACCTCGACCTCTACGTCTCCAATTATGGCTGGTGGACGCTCGAGCAACACGGCTCCAAGTTCTGCGGGAACGTGGAGAAAAAGGTGCGGCAGTACTGCTCACCCAAGGAAGTGCAAACCGTCAAGCACATTCTCTACCGAAACGACGGCCTCCGGAACGGGGTTCCTCACTTCACCGACGTGACCGACGAGGCTGGAGTCGGCCGCTCCGACGGCCACGGCTTCGGCGTCGTCGCCACCGATCTGAACGACGACGGCCTGATCGACCTGTACGTCGCCAACGACCAGAACCCAGCGTTCACGTTTCTCAACAAGGGTGATGGCACCTTCGAGGACGCCACCGAAACCTCGTGCGCGGCGTACGACGAGAAGGGGGCCACGCAGTCGGGCATGGGCGCCGACGCGGCCGACGTCGACGGAGACGGCTTACCGGAATTGTTCAAAACCAACTTCGCGAACGAGTACAACACGCTGTATCAAAACCTCGGACACGCCACGTTCTACGATCAGACGGCCTCCTACGGTCTCGCCGCCGACGCCATGCAATGGGTCGGCTGGGGTTGCGCCCTGGCCGATTTCGACAACGACGGCTGGCCCGACGCCTTCGTGACGAACGGCCATGTCGACAATAACTACAAGGATCTCGGAATCGACGACGTGCCCTATGAAGAGCCGGCGCTGCTGCATCGCAATGTCCCCCTCGGAGAAGGCCCTGGCGCCAGCCGGCGCTTTCGGTTGGCCACGCTCGCGGCTGGTCCCTATTTCGAACAGGGGCACGTTGGCCGAGGCGCCGCGTTCGGTGATCTCGACAACGACGGCGACATCGACATCGTGGTCAATCACAAAGACGGGGCGCCCGCCTTGCTTCGCAACGACACGCCCACCGAAAACCGTTGGGTTCGTTTCGACCTGAGAGGGACTCGAAGCAATCGCGACGCCGTTGGCACTCGCATCGAGGTCGTGACCGGAGTTCGCACGATCGATCGACAGCGCAAAGGGGGGTGCAGTCTCGAGTCGGCGAACGACCCCCGCGTCCTGATCGGCGTCGGGCCGGTCGATCGGCTCGAAACCGTCCTCGTGCACTGGCCCTCCGGCGCGGAGACGATCCTCAAGGACCTCGAGACCAACAAAACGTACGAGCTCGTCGAACCCGACGCTGCCTCGAAACCCGCAAACGACGCTCCGGACTCCGAGAAGGACTCCTGACCCCTCTCCGCCCAAGCGCCTCCCCTCCCGACTCCCGTGAATCCAACACGCCGAGTCGACGGCCTTCGCGCGCCCCGGAGCAACGAACGCCCGCCGATCCGCCCTTTCCGCCAACCGGCCATCTTTAGCGATCATTTCAAATGATACAAGAACAACGATTGACATTATACCCCTTATGCGTTAAGAAATCGTGTCGTCAACTCCGAGTCATCTCGCCGATCGTCGTAGGAGCCCTGGGAGATGAGGCCTTCGCAGACGGATTCGAGGCATTCCGGCCAGTCCGCAAATGCTCAATGCGACGTGGATCAGAGCAAGGCCGAGCGATCAAGGACCACACCCTCGAACGAGGACCGTGGGCCAGGCGCGATTTCATCCCGAAGTTCGGACCAGAATCTGGCCCTGGAGGCCCAGTTCGACGGCGAGAGAAATCGGCTCCGTCCGATCTATGTCCGGTTAACCGAGGTCCTCGTAGAACTTGGTCCCGAAGTTCGAATTCTGCCGAGAAAGACCTACGTTTCCGTCTTCCGCGCGCAACAATTCGCCATCGTGCGAGTCACCACGACATCGAAAATCGACCTCGGATTGAAGTTACCCGGGGTTGAGCCCAACGGACGATTGCTCGAAGCGTCGTCGTTCCTGAACGAGCGGATTACCCATCGCGTCGAGCTGACGTGTCTGGAGGACGTCGACGAGGAACTGATCGGCTGGATCTCGGAGGCCTATCGCCGTTCGATCTGACCTGACGCGGACCCTCGTTGGATCGGGAATCGGGCGGGTTCCGGTTGTCGGACACTCCTTCCGCCGCTACCATGCCGGCTCATCGACAGGGCGGCCAATCATCCGCGCCGCTCGTCGGATCCTCGCGGGAAAGGATTCCCCAGATGGCCACTTCGAGCTCGCTTGCCACCCGTCCCAAAGTCGAGACTTCGGCCCACGCTCCGAGACTCTCGGTGGTGATCGCGTCCGTCAACGGTTGGTCGGTTCTCGAGCCGACCCTTCGCGCGCTCGACGCTCAGCCGGAGCGCGACACGATGCAGATCGTCGTGGTGGACGTCGTCGGTGGCGCGACTCGCGAGCGAATCCGGTCCCATCAACCGCCCGTCGACTGCGTCGCGGTGGAGGAGCGCCTGACGATCCCTCGGCTTCGTTACCTCGGCGTGCAACGGGCGAACGGTGAGATCGTCGCCATCCTTGAGGATCACGGCGAGGTGGATCGCGATTGGGCTCGACAGATGCTCGATGCCCACGAAGGCCCCTGGGGCGCCGTCGGTGGAGTCGTCGAAAATGGGCGAGGCGGGCTCGTCAACTGGGCGGTTTTCTTTTGCGAATACACAACCTACATGGCCCCCGTTCCCGAGGGTGAGCACGCCGACTTGCCCGGCAATAACATCGCGTACAAGCGTCCACACTTGCTCCGACATGCCCGAGTGCTCGACGAGGGAAAGTGGGAGTCCTGGCTCAACGACCGGCTCCGGGCCGACGGGGTCCCGATCGCATCGACAAACCGGGCGATCGTCCGCCACATCAAGCCGTTTCGGCTCGGCGATTTCCTCGCGCAACGGTTCCATTTCGCACGGTCGTACGCCGGGATGCGGCGCGTGGAACAATCACGGATCCAGCGGCTGGTCTATGGATTCGGATCGCTGGCGTTGCCGGCCTTGTTGATGCTGCGGGTCACGCGGAATGCGTTTCAGAAACGACGGCACCTTGGCCGGTTCGTGCTCTGCGCTCCGCTGATCGCCCTGTTTCTGACCGTCGGCTCGTTCGGCGAGATGCTGGGTTACCTTTTCGGGCCGGGTCGAAGCCTGGAGAAGGTGGAATGAGCCGGCCTCGGCTCAGCGTCGTGGTCGCGGCGAGTGACTCGCCGCAGGCCGTCGCCGGCTGCCTTGCGTCGCTTGGTGATGCCGGCACCTCAAGGTTCGAACTCCTCGTGGCGGCCGATCGGGAGCGAATCCCACGGCCGGAACCCGCCCCTCGCGGGGTCCTCTGGGTGGAGGCCCTGCCGGGAGAAGGGGTCCACCGGCTTCGAACGCGAGCGATGGCGCGGGCAAGCGGAGAGGTGGTGGCCTTCACCGAGGATTCCTGTCGTCTCGGCCCGGATTGGGTGGATGCCTGGCTCGCCGCCTTTGAGAATCCGGAAATCGTCGCCGCCACGGGGCCCGTCGAACACGCGACGGGAGGTTCGATCCTCGACTGGGCCGTCTTCTTCTGCGAATACGCGCCGTTTCTGAGGTCGAGTCGACGGCAAATCACTTCGACACGGCTCGCCGGAAACAACTTCGCGGCGCGTCGTGAGTCACTCGAACGCGTTCTCGGGTCGGGCGATGTGCATGAGTCGCTGCTTGCGGAGGCCGTGCAAAGGTCGGGTTTCCGAATCGCTCTGGTCGAAGGGGCGGTCGCGACACACGTTCGACGGTTCACGCTCCGAAGCGCGTTGCGGGATCGGCTCCGGTTCGGCTTCGAGTTCGGCCGGCTCCGGGCCTGCACGGAACCGACCTCTCGGCGGGTTGCGGCCGCGTTGCTCGGGCCCTTGATTCTTCTGCTTCAGCTCGGCCGCCTGGCGCTTACGCTGGCGCGGAAACAGCGGCATCTCGGACTTCTCGTGGAATCATTTCCGATCACCGCGTCGCTGCTGACGGCGTGGAGTGTCGGCGAATGGCTCGGCTGGACAACGGCTCCGCGTCGCTCGTCGGTTCCCGCGTGCAGACAATGTGAAACAGTGGTCCGACGCGTTTGGCGATCACCTGTCCCAGCCAAGTCCGAACCAGGCAGTTGTACGTCCTACCCAGAAATCGCTTGAACGGGCGAAAGTGCTCGAGATCCGCCTCCGGAAGCGTGGGAGCCTCGATGCGCCCTCCCCGGAAGGGGCTACGTCGCAAGAGCCGCGTCCAATCCGCGTAACCGAGCGTATGAATGGCACGGAAGTCGAGCCCTCGCGTCCGTCGAACGTAAGGCGCCATCCAGGACCTCGGAAGGAACCCAACCCCCCAGACGCCCACATGCGGTTCCGGGGTAAGACTGAATCGGTTCGGCGAGGCCAGAACGACGCGACCGCCAGGCCGGAGCGTTCGGTGCGCCTCGGCCATCGTGGCCGCCTGGTCGGCGACGTGCTCGATCACGTCGCCGGCCATGATGCCCGAGAGTACACCGTCGCGTATCGGCAAACGCTCGGCGCAGCCGCAAACCAGCCGGACATGCCGCACGCCTTCCTCGTCGAGCCGTTTCCTCGCCACGATCAACCATCGAAGCGCGATATCAATTCCCCAGAGGGACTCATGGTTCCTCGCGAGCGCCGAGAGGCACGAGCCCGAGCCGCAGCCCAGATCCAGGATCGGACCATCGGCGGTCTCTCCGAGAGCGTCGCGCCACTGTCGGACGCGTCCCGAGGCCGTCAGGATATGGGCGATCTGCCGGCGTCGGAGATCGAGAGGGATTTCGGGTGAGAGATCGAAGTAGTATTCCAGCAACCCTCGAAAATCGAGCCGATTGTAAGCCTCATTGAGTCGAAGCGCGTAATCCCAGTCGTCCTGATTGGGCAGAAACGTGTCGTTCGCCGTGCGAAGGTCGGGGATGCCGCGGAGCGCGCGATACGAGTGATCGCAGCCTGAGCACCGCCAGGTCGTTTCGCCCTCGAGCAGATCGGCCCGGCAAATCGGGCAAACGAAGCCTTCCATCCCTGTACCGGCGTCCTTTCTCGGCCGAAGGATCACGACGGGCGGGTCGTGATCGTAACCCAACCCCCAGAATCGCCCAACCCAATTTCCCACCGACGATTGTGGGAATCCACCTGCTCCGATACCGTCTGATACGCGGATTCTTCCCAACGCGACGAGGAACGACCTTCGATGAGCGAGCAGAAGACGACCGGGGTCTCCGGAACCAACCGGCCACAAACCGGCATGCCCCGGATGGGCTGGGAAACCGTCCTGGGGGTCGCGCTCGGCGCGATGGCTGGGTCTCGAATCGGTGAGGTCGTGGGAGCGGGGTTCTTGGGCCTGGGAGCGGCGACCGGAACGAGGATCGGCTCGTGGATTGGGTTTTTCCTTGGGGCGGGGCTTGGCTCGTGCGTGGCCTCGCTTCTGGGACTGATTGCGAGGCCGGAGAATCGTCAAGTCCGCTATTTTCGGATGATCGTCGTCATCAATCTGGTGATTCTTCCCGTCCTGGGGCTCTGCGGCGCGCTTGGAGAAGCGTTTGGCGGAGCGGTTGGGGGATCGTTGGCCATCGCGATGGGGATCGCGGGTTTGATCGGTGTGTTCTGGCGTCTGACGCGGAGACGCGCGTCGTGAGGCGCCCGCTCCACGGGTCATGATCCATTCTCGCGTTCCGCCGGCGCTGGAACCACCTTGGCGATCTCGTCCCAACGGCGCGATTTGACGACCACCAGGCCGTTCTCCGTCGCCCGGACGTAGAACGCGGCGGCCCCTTCGGTTTCCTCGACGAGTTTCAGACCTTTTTCGGGACCGAGGACCGAGAGCGCCGTGGCCAGGCTATCGGACGTCGTGGCGTCGGGCGCGACGACCGTGGCGCTACTGCGACCGACAACGCCGAGCCCCGTCCTCGGATCGAGGATATGCGAGTACCGAACGCCCTCGATCTCGACGAACTGCTCGGCGTCGCCCGACGTCGAGACGGCCTGGTTGACCAGCTTGAGGCGTGGGGCCGGCCCCAACGTGGCTGCTTTCAGGGGCGCGACGTCCACCGTCCAACCGTCGGATCCGGGCGGAGGGTCTCCCACGGCGATGTCCCCGGCGGCGGCCACCAGGGCCTGTTTGATCCCCAGGTCGCGAAGACGCTTCAACGCCTCGTCGGCCGCGAATCCCTTGGCGATCCCGCCAAGGTCGAGCTTCATCCCCGGCTTCCGTAACTGCACGGTTCGCCGTTCGGCGTCGAGGCGAACGTTCTCGAAGCCGACGAGTTCCCGGGCTTGAGCCAGGAGCTTCGGATCCGGCATGAGCCGGTTGCGCCTCGCCCGCCTCCAGAGCCGGCCGACGGGGCCGATCGTAACGTCGAAGGCACCGTCCGATCGTTTGGAAAGCGCCTGTGCCCGCGACAGGACGCGAAACAGATCATCGCTGACCGGCAAGGGTGGTCCGCCCGCCCGGGCGCAGAGACGCATCAACTCACTTTCGGGGTCATAATCACTTAGGCTGGCGTTGATCGCCTCGATTCGCTCGAAGGCGGCCCGGGAGGCGCGTCTGGCCCTCGCTTCGTCGCTGGTGTATAAAACGAGTTTAAACTCGGTTCCCATGTGCGGCTCACGAAACTCGAACCGCGAGGTCTCGCCGCTCGAAGGAGCCGCCAGCGCGAGAACCAGCCAGAGCGGACAACCGGTCAGAAGGCCAAATACGGGCATCCGTGGGCTCTCCTGGATCCTCTTGAGAACGCAACGCCCCGCTTCGGGGCCCGGAATGGAGCATATCAAACGTGCCGCAGACTTCGCAGCGTCGATGGTCGCTTCCTGGTGTGATGGTGCCGCTTGGCGTTGTACTCACCTTGTTCGGCCAGCAACCGGTCCTGGCCCAGGACCGACCCGCGTCCGCCGACCAAATGAAGGCCTACACCGAGACCATCCCCAACACGAGCCTCTCCTTTGACATGGTACCCATTCCCGGGGGAACTTATACCATCGGCAGCCCCGAGAGCGAGGCAAACCGCAACGACGACGAAGGTCCCCAGCGCAAGGTCACCATTCGACCATTCTGGATGGGCAAGCACGAGGTCACCTGGGACGAGTTCGACGAATTCGCCTTCAGCCTGGAACTTAAGCGGAAGGAACGAGAAGGGATCGACCTCGCGAAGCAGCCCGACAATCAGAAGCAGGCCGATGCCGTGACCCGGCCCACGCCTCCCTACGCCGACATGACCTTCGGCTTCGGCCATAACCGGCAACCGGCCATCTGCATGACCCACCACGCCGCGATGGAGTATTGCCGATGGCTTTCCGCTAAGACGGGTAAGACCTATCGCCTCCCCACTGAGGCCGAGTGGGAATACGCCTGCCGCGCCGGGTCCAAAACCGCGTACTCGTTCGGTGACGACCCGGAAAAGCTCGATGACTACGCCTGGTATGTCAATAATGCCGAGAAGCCCATGCCGGTCGGCAAGAAGAAGCCGAACGCCTGGGGACTTTTCGACATGCACGGCAATGTCGCCGAGTGGTGCCTCGACCACTACGAGGCCGACGCTTACAGCAAGCTTCCCAGTGATCGGCCCGCGATCGGCCCCGTCGTGCTTCCCGACGAGTATGAATACCCCTACGTGGTGCGAGGGGGTTCGTGGGACGACGATGCCGAACTGTGCCGAAGCGCCGCGCGTCGGGCCTCGAACCGCGAGTGGAGCGTTCAAGATCCCCAGCGCCCCCAGAGCGTCTGGTGGCACACCGATGCCACCTTTGTCGGCTTTCGCGTGGTCCGGCCGCTTGAGGAACAGGAGAACCTTCGCGGCCTGAAGTCGATCACAATCAAGGGGAAAGGAACCAAGAAAGCCGACGGAGATGCCGAGTAGTTCGCGTTAGAATTCGCCGATCGTCGATTTTTGACTTGAAATCTCCGATTCGGACACTCAGATTTGAGGTTTCAAGTGGAATTTCGTCTCTCACCGCTCCCAAGGAGAGTGCGCTCATGACCGAGCCCAAAGGTACCAGTCGCCGCGAGTTTTTGAAGTCCTCGTCGATCGCCGCCGGTGCGATCGCCAGCTTCGGCTATGCCCCCGCGGTGCACGCGGCCGGCAGCGACACGCTCAAGGTCGGCCTGATCGGCTGCGGAGGGCGCGGAACCGGCGCCGTCGAGAACATCTGCGAGGCGTCCGGAACCTCCTATAACATCAAGGTACACGCCTTCGCCGATGTTTTCGAGGACCGGCTCAAGGGCTGCGTCAACCGACTGAAAGACAACGAGCTTTGCAAGGGCAAGCTCGAGGTCGCCGACGACCGTTGCTTCGTCGGTTTCGACGCGTTCCAGAAGGTCGTCGACTGCTCCGACCTGGTGATCCTGGCGACCCCGCCCGGTTTCCGTCCGCAGCACCTCGAATACGCCGTCAAGGCCGGCAAGAACATCTTCACGGAGAAGCCCGTGGCCGTCGACGGCACGGGGATCCGCAAGGTCCTGGCCGCGGCCGAGGAAGCCAAGTCGAAGGGCCTTTCCATCGTCGCGGGCACCCAGCGGCGCCATCAGGCCGGTTACCTCGAGAGCATGAAGCGGATCCACGAAGGCGCGCTCGGCGACCTCATGACGGCTCGCGTCTTCTGGAACCAGGGCAACATCTGGGCCCACAAGCGGCAGCCTGGCCAGAACGACATGGAATACCAGCTCCGCAACTGGTATCACTTCACCTGGCTCTGCGGCGGCTGCATCGTCGAGCAGCACGTCCATAACATCGACGTCGCCCTCTGGGCCCTGGGCATGCATCCGATCGCCTGCGTCGGTATGGGCGGCCAGCAGGTGAACACCGGGCCGGAATACGGCGAGAGCTTCGACCACTTCGCCGTCGACTTCGAATTCCCCAACGGCATCCACGTCCAAAGCATGGCCCGACAGATCGCCGGTTGCGCCAACGACGTCTCCGAATACATCGTCGGCACCAAGGGTCGAGCTCACCTGGCTCCCGGCCAGTACCGTTTCGAGGGCCCCGGTCTCAACCGCATCCGCGTCCGAAACGAGGTCAACCCCTACGTTCAGGAGCATATCGACCTGCTCGCCAGCATTCACGACGGCAAGCCGATCAACGAGCTGAAGCAGGTGGCCGAGAGCACGCTCGCCGCCATCATGGGCCGGATGTCGAGCTTCACCGGCAAGGCGGTCACCTGGGATCAGGCCCTCAACTCCAAGCTCGACACCTTCCCGAGCAAGCTCGAATGGGGCACCATGCCGCCTCCGGTCGTCGCCAAGCCCGGGACGACCGAACTGGTCTGAACAACGGAACCGACGTGATTCCCAGCGGCCTGTCGCGGTGGACTCGATCACCGCGACAGGCCGTCCTCGAATACCGACCCTTCCTCGCCGAACGCCAACCCACCAGCGACCTACTTCTTGGAATTTGAGGCGATCAAGACATGAAGAAGCTCCTTGTCCTCACGCTCCTGCTCGGCCTGGCCGTTCCGGGCCTCACGGCCCACGCCGCCGATACGGCCAAGATTGTTCTGATCGCCGGTCGGCCCAGCCACGGTCCCGGCGACCATGAGTTCAACGCGGGTTGCAAGCTGCTGACGAAGTGTCTGAGCGAGGTTCCCGGCGTTCAGCCAGTGTTCGTGGCTGGTGGCTGGCCCCAGGATGAGAGCGTCTTCGACGGCGCCCGGTCGGTTGTCTTCTTCATGGATGGCGGCAGCGGACACCCGATGATCCAGGGCGATCACCTGGAGAAAATGCAAAAACTGATGGACAAGGGAGTCGGCCTGGTTTGCCTGCACTACGCCGTCGAGGTGCCCAAGGGAACGCCCGGCGACAAGTTCCTCGACTGGATTGGCGGCTATTACGAAACCGGCTTCTCAACCAACCCGCATTGGACGGCCGAGATCAAGAGCCTGCCGAAACACCCGATCACCAGCGGCGTGCAGCCGTTTTCGATTCG
>CAZRGV010000126.1:0-17074 GCA_964599655.1 uncultured Isosphaeraceae bacterium
GTACGCTCCGCCTGATCCCACCCGCAAATCGTCCCCGCCCCCCCACCACCTCCCCCCCGCCCACCCCGCCTCCACGCCGCCCTCCCAGT
Organism: uncultured Isosphaeraceae bacterium; assembly: GCA_964599655.1. Classification (GTDB taxonomy): domain Bacteria; phylum Planctomycetota; class Planctomycetia; order Isosphaerales; family Isosphaeraceae; genus CAZRGV01. The sequence continues at coordinate 90 of CAZRGV010000126.1, forward strand.
CGGCAGCGGCGGGTCGGACGGGAAGATCGGCGACGGGAAGATTTTCATTCTTCCGATGGAGGACTGCATCCGGATCCGAACCGGAGAGCGAGGCCCGGAGGCCATCTGAGACCTCGCGGGTTTGACCACCGGGCGTTGACGGAGTATCTTCAGTCGTTGTGATACCTTCGTCATAACCCGGTGGCCCAACCAGATGATTCGAGCGGTGATTTTCGACTTCAACGGTGTCTTGGTGGACGACGAGCAGGTCCACTTCGAGCTATTTCGCGACGTGCTGGCCGACGAGGGGATTACACTGACGGAACGGCAGTACCACGAAATTTACCTGGGCTTCGACGACCGTCGTTGCTTCGAAGAAGCCTTGAAGAACGCGGGCCAGGCGGTTTCGAACGATCGGACGGATGACCTCGTAGCCCGTAAGGCGAAGCGATACGTGAGCCGGGCGGAGCAAGGGCTTCGCTACTTTCCCGGCTCCTCCGAGTGTGTGAAGGCACTCGCGGAACGCTGGCCGATTGCGATTAACTCAGGAGCCTTGCGGGCGGAAATCGAGTTCGCCCTTCGAAAGATGGGTGTTCTCGATCTCGTTGCCGCCATCGTCTCGGCCGAGGACGCCCAGCGTTGCAAGCCCGATCCGGAAGGGTATCTCTTGGCGCTCGACGCGCTGCGATCCCTTCACGGTGAGGATTTGGAAGCCGCTCACTGCCTGGTACTGGAGGACAGCCTCGCGGGGGTGCAGTCGGCCAAATCGGCGGGTATGTGGGCTGTCGGTGTCTCGAACACGTACAACGAGGTCGAGTTACGATCCGCCGGCGCGGACGCGGTGCTCTCGAGCCTGGAAACGCTTCGGCCGGATGTTGTCGAACGGATGTTTCGCCAGGAGGTTTCTCCGTGACCTCCGACGCTACTCCGAGGCCGGATGGTCCAGCGGGATTGCTTCTCAGCCGCGACCTGATCTTTACCTCTAGGATCATGGGAACCGCCCGCGACCTCGGGTATCAGATCCTGACGGCAGGCAACCAGGCGCTGGCCCTGGCGATGATCGAGGAATGGCAGCCGAAGGTGGTTTTCGTCGACCTGACCGCCGCGGATCTGGTCGCTCCCGCGGCCTTGCTGGCGTTTCGAACCGCAGCGAAGGCGGGTACGCCGTTCGTTGCGTTCGGTCCGCACGTCGACACGAAGGCGCTGTCAGCGGCCGCTGCGGCAGGTTGTGATCCGGTCCTGCCTCGAAGTCGCTTTAGTGCGGAGTTGCCCATCCTGATCGAACGCTATCTCGGTGGCTCCTGAGTGGCTTTCCTCAGTTCGATCACATTCGATCGACCACGTCGATGCCGAGCAGTTCAAGTCCTCGCTTCAGTGTCCTGGCGGTCAGATCGCTCAGGGCCAGTCGGCTGTCGCGCCGTTGTTCCGACTCTGCCTTTAGCACGGGGCAATCGTCGTAGAACGTGCTGAACTTATTGGCGAGATCAAAGAGATAGTCGGTCAGGACGTTTGGCTTCCATTCCGCGGCGGCCTGCTCCAGGGTCTCGGGCAACCGAAGCAGTTGGAGGCCGAGCGCACGTTCCGCCGATTGAGTGAGCAGAATCTCGGGGCGACGTTGGCGGATGGACTCGGCGGCGATGTTCCCCTTGCGAAAGATGCTCTGGATTCGGGCGTAGGCGTACTGCATGTAGGTCGCGGTGTTGCCGTTGAGCGCCATCATCTTGTCCCAGTCGAAGACATAGTCGCTCAGGCGATTCTGGGAAAGGTCGGCGTACTTGATGGCGCCGATGCCGACGATTTCAGCCACCCGGGCCCGTTCGGCGGGGTCGAGATCCGGGCTGTTTTCGTCGACGACCTTCCGGGCCTTCGCGACGGCCTCATCGAGTAAGGACTCAAGCCCTACGGTATCGCCCTCCCGGGTCTTGAACGGCCGCCGATCGGGACCGAGGATCGTGCCGAACGCCACGTGCTGGAGTTCGACATGGTTGATTCCCCACTTGCGGACGACGTCGAAGAGTTGCTTGAAGTGGTCCGACTGCCGATGGTCGACGACGTAGAGGATCAGGTCCGGGTGCCAAGTGTCGACCCGATACTTGATCGTCGCCAGGTCCGTCGTCGCGTAGTTGTAGGCCCCGTCACGCTTGCGGATGATCATCGGGGCCTTCAGGCCCTCGACAAAGACCACGGCGGCTCCTTCGCTCTCCTGCGCAATGCCTTTCGCTTCGAGGTCACGGACGACGTCGGGCAGCATTGCGTCGTAGAAGCTCTCGCCAAGCTGGACGTCGAATTGAACACCCAGGCGGTCATAAATCGCCTGGAGGGCCTGGAGGCAATGGGGCATGAATTGGTTCCAAAGGGCACGGTTCTCGGGGTCGCCCGCATGGAGTTTCGCCGTCTCGGCCCTGGATTCCTCGATAACCGTCTTGGCTTTCTGGATCACGCGATCGACGTCCGCGCGTGACAGACCGGAACCCTTGCAAAGGTGATTGAAGAGCGCCTGGGCGTCATCCCGACGTCCTTGCTTCTCGAGCGCGAAAACCTTGGCGTAGTTCGCATCGAGAGCCTCACCGGCCTTGATGTGCGATTGAACCGATCGATACAACCGCGCCAACTCGCCCACCGGGTCCTCGGCAAACGCCGCGTCGTCGCGCTCGTTTTTCCAGCCCCAAAGAATCATGCCGAACTGTGAACCCCAGTCGCCCAGGTGGTTATCTCGTATGACTTTGTGGCCGAGTGCGTTATAGATTCGGGCTAGGCTGTCACCAATGACCGTTGATCGGATGTGTCCAACGTGCATCGGCTTGGCGACGTTGGGCGAGGAGTAGTCGATGACGACGGTCTTTGGCTTCGAGGGTGGTTGTAGGCCCAGCCGTTCATCGCCGAGCAGGTCAAGCAGAACGGCCGACATCCAGGACTCTCGAAGCCGGACGTTGAGAAACCCAGGCCCCGCGATCTCGGGCGCGTCGGCCATGGGTTCGAGGTGAACGCGTGAAGCAACCTCCTGCGCCAGTTCTCGCGGATTCCTTTTGAGGGCCTTGGCGAGAGCCATGCACCCGTTCGCCTGGTAGTCTCCGAACTTCGAGTCAGTGCTCTGCCGAACGGCGGCCGCGAAGGCGGATGGGTCGCTACCCGTCGGAGTCGCCTCCGTGAAGGCGGCTCGCAAGGCTTCCAGGACGTTCATGGAACCGGTCTCAAGTGTGCCCCAAGGAGACACGGATTTCCGATCCCGACGAGCCAGGATCGCGGGCGGACCCGTCCTCCGCAACGGGGATCTGATATTGAGGAATTACCGATCTAACCCATTGTTGGGTCAGGAGTTTCGTCCGAATACTCGGGTGTGGTGGCCGCGGTGTGTCGGGTCGATGGCAGTGGTCGATTCGGGTCTGCCCATTCGAGTTGGGGAGCGTCGCCCCAGATTTCTTCCAGACCGTAATAAGTTCGAGCGTCTTCGGAGAAGATGTGAACCACGAAATCGCCGTAGTCCATCAGGACCCATCGCCCCTCTTCCGAACCTTCGATCCCGAGTTTATGCTCGCCCCGCTTTTTCATTTCCATGTCGATTTCGATCGCGATCGCGTTGGCCTGCCGTCTCGAGACGGCGGATACGATGACGAAGAAATCCACGAGCGAGGTGACCTGTCGGAGGTCAAGCAGGAGGATGTCCTTGCCGCGATTCTCCTCCGCGATCCGGGCACAAAAGCGCGCGTTTTCCAGGGCCTTTTCGAGCCGGCCGGGATCGGTACGGGCCACCGCCGCGGCCGAGACGTCGTCCTGAGCCACGCGCGTTCCTCGGAGCCGTTTTGGAAGACCCTCGGACTTGGAACGCACGCCCCCGGTCGTCACCTCGATTTTCTCGTCTCTCATCTCGTCGGTCATCAGTTCTCGTCCGCGGGAGCGCTCCGCCTGGGGGATGATTCACCTTTACGTAAAATCGGGAAACGTGACCAATTCGGGAACTCGAGGTTTGCTGGGTTGGTTCGTCCTCTGACTCTTTGAGTCTACCCGAATCGAGATGGGCTGCCTATCGCGGATGTACCAGGTCCGAAAAAACTCCCAATTTTACTGTGATAGTTTGGGATGCTTCTTTCGATAGTGATGTTAGTGAGGCGATGAAGCTCACGATTCGCAATCAACCACGAGGGACGGCAAGGATTGGCCGTGTCGAAGTTGACCATTGAGGCCTAATGATGCAATTCCACTTAATCGACATCCTGAACGAACGAGACGAACTCCGCGCGCGAAACCTCCGCGAGGAGTTTGGGCGGCGATCGTGGCTCGTGAGCTGGAACCAACTCGAGCAGGGTCTCTGGCTGGCCCGGCTGTCCTGCCCCGAGGTGCCGGTCACGGTCGAAAGAAAGGGACGTACCCGCTGCGAAGCCGTCCAGCGCGCTTCGGGCGCGCTGACCTTGATTCTATCCTCGGATGACGAATGAAACGTTTTTTGCCGGCCGTTCCAAGCTCAATTGCCGGCTTGTAAAGTCTTTGGGGAAAGAACCAAACGTAATAATGCTTCTTACAATCCATTTTTTGGAGAATCTGCGATGAGATTGAATCCCGTTCGAGATCGCCTGAGTCAGAAAGGGCAGGCGGCCTTTCCGAGGAATTCCGCGTTCCGGGCCGAGGCAGAGACGGCCCTGGCGAGTTTCCGGTCGATCCGCGACGACCTGCAACGTCAGGTTCGTCGTGGCGATCTCACTGTAAAGGTCGCGCGTGAGCGGCTGACCACCGCGGCCGAAGAGTTACGGTCGCAACTGGAGCGCAAGGCGGGCGCGTTTGCCTCGTCGCCTCGCCCGTTTCTCGATCGGATTGTTGAGGTGGGGGAGGCACGCAAGCGAAGCCGAGAAGGCCAGTCGATCGAGAGCCTGCAACGAGAGACCAATCGGCTGCTTCGGCAGACGGTCATCGAACAACAATTGATCAATCGTGCTTATGAGTTTGAAAGCCGATCCTTTACCCGGCCGATGACCGGTGGTCCTCCAGCGCCGACGCTCGACAGTTTGCTGTCGTTTCATGAGTCCGCGCGGCTGGAGGGAGACGACGCGGCGATGGAGTGGGCCCGCCGACAACTCGAGTCGTTACGTTCCCGCGTCACCAGCGAGGAAGACCACCGGAAAATCGACCTGGCTTGCGACCGACCCGACCGGATCAACGTGCGAATCATCGATCGCTATGTCGACGCCATGAGAGGGCGTGGGCATGAGGAACTGGAAGTCTTTGTCGCCCAGTCCCTCGAGGCTCGCGATGCCAACGCCTGCGCCGCCGCGTTCCTGCTGGCGAAAGAGGCACCCGAAGGTCTGGCCGCCCGATGGGTCCGAGACCTGCTGGATGGTCTGAATGATTTTCCTGATGCGGCGCTGGAGGCCGTTCGTGGCTGGGAAGTCGACGCCCGACGAGCCGACGCCGACGCGGCGAAATCGATCGCCGAGTTCGCCATCGCCCAGGCCGAGGCCGATGTCCGATCTCCTCGGCTCGAGGCCCTCAACGCAAGCGAAGTCGAACGGAACGCGAGGTTCCAGGCTCGGCCTGTCGCTCAGCCAGATGAGCCGATCGGCCTGACCCTCCATCGCCGAGGACGCCAGCCTCAAGAAATGGAGGAATTCCAGGCCGCAACGACCAATGAGACCAAGACCGATCCTCAGGCATGGAAGGAGTCTGCGAAGCCATAAAATTCTTTTTAAATCGTCTGTCGAATTCCGAGCTCAGGACAATCGACTCGACGAGTTCGATGGCAAAGGGAACGACCTTTGGAGTGTACGGCCGCCGTCCTTGAGTCGGGAAACCACGGTCGAATGCAAATCGTATTTTTTGGTTACTCTGTAAATATGAAACTTATTTGTACTAGAGAGTAAAATGCCTGAGATTGAAATAAAAGACGCGTGGCAAAGCATTCTTTCTTCGCTGATCCGAGGATCAGTCGCGTGGCAATCTCCGGTCGAGCTTGCCGGCCGACTTGGGCGGGATGTCGATGCGGTTACGGACGAACTCGCCTCGATGCATGTGGCGGGTTGGTTGAGTGTCTGGGAACGCCCGGATGGCATCGTCGTGACGCTCTCGTCCTGGGGCGCCGAGCGATTGGGGGTGCGGTTGGGGAACTTCAGCGAGGATCAGCCGCCCCGATGGACCGAGATCGGCGCGCCTGAACCACCATCCCCGAAAGCCCGGCGTGTTGCCGCTGGCGCGGCGATCGAGGAGTTGGATCTGGTCTTCGACCCACTTCCCTCACCCGATCTTGCGGTGGAGGTTGCCGAGGACATTTCTCGGAACGTTCTCGGAGGACGATCAAAGCTGATGATCTCCGCCTGCCCGACTTTGCTGATTGGCGAGAGGTTGACGCCTTGGCCTGGCCCGGCGCTGCTGGCGAAACGCTGCTGTCCCGCCTGTCACGGTCAGCCGCTCAATGCGATCGCGTACTGCTTGTACTGTGATCGCTGGGGTCTGGAACACCTGCTACTGTCCGGATCGGGCTCGGAACGCCTTGCCAGGCCAGACCGACCTCGAATTTCCGGGCAAGAGGCAGCTCGCCTTCGGAATCGCCGCAAGGCACGTCGACGATCGAGGTTCTCGACCTGCTGCCGGTCGACACCCTCCCACCGGAACCCACGAGCCCGGCCTTGCGAGTCGCAGAAACTGTCGCGGGACCGAACGCACGCCGGCCAGGAGTCTCGATCTCCCCACCTTGCGGGGCCGAAGGGGGCCTTGTAGTCTGAACGTGTTCGTTCTCGAATTCGGGCGAGAGTGAATCGTCCGGACCTGGACGATCCGAATAAGCCCACCTTTGGAGAGGTGCGACATGGTGACCGGTCTGTTCGCGCTCTGCCTGGCGACAGTCCTCGGCCAGGTGCCCATCGAGGCGAGTTGGTTGAAAGTGGTCCCTTCGGACGTGGATCTGGTCATCCACGTTCGGGGGATCGATTCCACGAGTGATGATCTCGTCAAGATGCTCAACGCGATGAGCGTCCGGCTCGGGCAGCAGACCGAACCCGCGATTGTTGACGCGGTTGGGCACGTTCGGGAGCGGTTTGGTGAACCCACGTCGACAGCGCCGTTTCTGGTCGTCGTGAAACTACCCAGGCTAGAAAACGCCAACGGCCCGCCGCCGTTTGCCATCCTGCTCAAGTCCGATGATTACGAAGGAGTTCTGAGGAGTCTGGCGGGACCGATGGGCAACCCCAAGCCCGAACACCAGGCAGCCGGCTTCGACCTGTTGACGGATGAGAACGGCCAGAGATTGGCCACGTACAGAGGGGATGGATTCGTCGCGTTCCAGCCCATGGGCCAGGAAATGATCGCGGATATCGCGTCGAAGCCCATGCAGAACCTCGGGGCCACGATCAGCGCAGAGCTACAAGAACACTTGTTGAACGGAGATGTCGGACTGTACGTGAGCCTGTCGTCCGTTCAGTCGAAATATGGAGAACAGATCAACCAGGCCAGGCAAGGGCTGATGGCGGCGATGGATCAGGCCGCGCAGGCGGGCGGCAACCAGCTCGAGGCCGCCAAGGCGATGTACGACAGAATGTTCGATGCGCTGAAGATCGCCGATGGCCTGGCACTGAATTTCGACTTCGCGGGTGAGGGGCTTACGCTGGCGGGGCTTGCCACCGTCAAGGCTGACAGCGACGCCGCCACGCGACTGAAGGAAGCGCGTCGCGGAACCTGGGCGAAGCTCGGCACGCTGCCGGATGACGGTTCTTTCTATATGTACATGAACGCTGATTCTAACAGTCTCGAACGACTACAGAGCCTTGGAATGGCCTCGGTCCTGGGCCCGAACGCCAAGGAAAGCCCCGTGTACAAGAAGGCGCTAAACTCGTTGAAGGCGCTCGGACCGCAGGAATCGTATGGGATGGCCAGCTTTGACGACGGGTTCAAGATGATCAACCTCTCCTTTCCCAGCGATCCTCGGAAAGCTGTCGCGGCATCAACCGAGATGATGGAGGCGATGAAAGGTTCGGAACTGATCAAGGAATTCAAAGTTGAGCCTAAGGCTCTGTCCTACAAGGCTTTCGATCTCGCAAAAGTGGACGTTACCTACGACATCGAGAAGATGGCCCAGGCTCAGCCCAATAATCCGGGCGGAGCGGAGGCGATCAAAAAGATGCTTGGCGGGGGCACGATGACCAACTGGTACGGAACCGACGGCAAGATGCTGATTTCCGTGGTCGCCAAGAGCGCCGAGGAGACGAAGGCCAGGATCGACAGCGTGCTGACCGGTGAAGGAAGCATCGGCCAGAGCGCGGGCTTTCGGGCACTTCGATCCAAGCTTCCCAAGGAGGTGGGAATCCTCATGCTGCTGAGCGCGCAGGGATTGGTCAAGCAGATGTCGCAGGTTCTGTCAACAATGATGGCTGCGGAAGCCCGACCTCTTGGCGACCTGCCAAAGGAACCGGCGCTCTTTGGTGGGTCGCTGACGCCCACTCCCGCTGGATACCACTTCGACTTCGTGCTGCCGAGCACGGTGGGACCGGTCTTCGAAAAGGGCTTGCTTCCCTTGATCCAAGGGATCCAGGGGCAAGTGAATCAGTGACGATCCAACCCAGCGAAGAATTGATCGGGCCGAGGCCGCTCGTCGTCTATCCGGCGAGCGGTTCTGGCTTTGCTCGGACCGCTTGACGCGTCATTGAGGAACCGATCCCCAGGGGGCATCACGCGTGTTGGTGAACCCTTACTTGCTCGAGGCGTCCCTGGGGGTAACGGATACCAAAATCGGGGCGCTGCAATACGCGGTCTTCACGACGAAGTTAATGGAGACATGTCCCATCACTGTGATGGGGACAGCCGGGCAGGCTGGCGCGTTCGGCTTGGCCTCGAGGACGATCTTGCCCGTGGTCTCCTTAGGACCGATGAGTGTCTTGCTGCCCTCCGCCTTGAAGGAAACACCCGGAGGAAGCGAACTCGCGTAAATCCGGCCAAGATGGGCGAGGTCAACGGCCAGGTTCACTGGCTTGTCGAACCCTTCGTGCCGCTGGATCGTCACGTCGATCGTCGCCGTTTCACCAGGATGGAGCCGGACCTCTGTCGGCTTTGCCTCGACGAGGATGTCCGAAGGTTCCGTGACTGCAGCGGCCAGGGTTTCCACCTCGAACAGGCCTCGACCACCCCCAGGTAGGTAAATCTCCTCGTTCGGCGTGGAGGATCGGACGATTGGACCCTCCGGTCCTTCTGCCTCGCCCCGCAATGAGAGCATCGCGGCGCCCGGCGAAGCGTCGCGTGAGGCCTCCACAACGATGACGCCCTGCGTCATCTCCGATGGGATTGTCAACGGGCTGGAGGAGAGACCCGCCGGTACACCATCCAGCGTCACTTTGACAGGGCCGTTGAACTTGCCGCGACGCTCGACTTTCACGAAAAGGGGAGCTCGAGAACCAGGACCCACGTTGAGCTTATCGGGATCGGTGGTCAGTACAAAGTCGGGTCGGGCCACCTCGGCGAGCACGACGTAGCCAAAACCTGGGCCGCCTCGACTGTGAAGGTCGCGAATCTGAAGGACCACCGGCCCATCGAGATTCGAGGTCCATTCGATCCTCGGATCCTTGCCAAAGGTGTCATCCACCTCGGTTAGTGTTCGACCCTTCGAACCATCGAGCAACCGCAGAACCGGATCGGCCTGCGAACCGGCTCGACGAGCGACCACTTCAAAGGCGTAGGTCGTTCCCTTTGTGGCCTCAAAACGGTAACCGTCGACATCGTTGGCGTCAGCAAGTCGACCATTGAGCGCGGAGGGGAATTGCAGGGCCTGAGCTTTTTCGCCCTCTTCCCCCGTATCGTCCTGCTCGAGCCGCAGAGGCAGCGTGGTGGCCACCAGTGGCACGGGAGGGGTCGTGCCCTCGGAGGTCTCCAGAGGCAACATGAGTGGGCCTGTTTTCACATCCGAGGGAACGCGGATTGGAATGGATTGAGCGTTGTCGAAGTTGAACCCGATCGCGTGGAGATCGCTTGTCTCTCCCGGGTGAACCGCCATGGGAAAAACGGACGTTGCGTAGGGTCCCGAGGTGGCCTGAAGAACGTAAGTCCAGTTTGCGTTGCCGGCGTAGGTGGCATCGCGGACTTGGAGCTGATACAGGCCGTCCTCCTTGAACTGGTAAGCGAGCATCGGGTCGGCGAAGTAGTAATTGTCGCTCACCGCCAGTTCACGGCCGGCGGCATCGTGGAGGGAGAGGATTGGGTCGAGATGGGTCTGGAGGTCGTGGATCTTGTCCTCGAGCCGGTTTCCCCAGAGACTGAAAACAATGGTCTGACCGGCCTTGGCCTCGAAGGCGTACCAGTCGACATCCTCTGACTTGCCGACCGACCCGGTCACGACCGACGGCAACGGAACGCGCTGGGCCTTTTGGGGATCGTCGTTTTCCTTGTCATTTGCCTCGGGAACGACGGGGTCGGTCACGACGACAACCTGAGCCACGGACGAGACGCCTCGGGGGGTGACGAGTCGAAACTCTCGAGGACCGAGTGCCGCACGCTCATCCACGGAGATCGTGGCCTTGATGGAACCCCCGGGCCCGTTGCGACCGCGTCGACCGCCCGACATCGGCTGGACCGGTTCATCCTTCACGACTGCGGTGAGACCTTTCCCTTGAAAGAGGATTCCCGAGGCGCCGGCGAGATTCTGAACACCGGAGATGACGACGTCCGACGTGGTGCCGCGCTGGACGGCCGTCGGCTCGACGCGAGTGACCATCGGATAAGACGTTTGCGCCCTTACCGATGTTCCCAGGGCGGCGATCAGCACGACGGAGAAGAACCATCGCGGCGCAATCATGAGCGTGGTCCTGAAATGAAATGAAAGGATACCTTACTTTTTGGTGTTGGCCATCCAAGTTGCGACGGCTTCTGCGGCGACTTCGTTTCCGCCGACCCGCCAGTGGACGAGGGATTTCAGATCGTCGGACGCGGAGATCTCGCCCAGGGGCGTGAGAGCGAGCCAGCTCGAATGACCGGGCGATTGGCATGGAGGCTGGATCAGGGTGACCCGCAGGGTTCCCTTCTCGGCGTCCCAGACACGAACCAGGCCATCCCAGCCGCCAGCGGCCGCGAGAGTGGCGTCGTCCGAGAGAGCGACTGCGTACTGCCACTCGGTCGGACCGGGCAAAGTTCGCTGAAACACGCCGCTCGAGCCGTCCCAGAGGCGAACCGACTTGTCACCGCTCGCCGAGATCAATCGCTTGCCATTCCCACTGAAGGCCAGTTCGAACACCGGCCCACTGTGACCCCCGACGCGCTTGACGGGTTTCTCCCCGTTGGACTCCCACCATCGAATCTGTGGCTCGTTTCCGGCCGAGACAAACCCTGATCCGTCCGGGCGAACGGCGAGGGCGAGGACGTCGTCGTTGTGGTCGCTGTAGGTCCGCACGCCTTCCAGCGTCGCGGCCTTGAACCGCTTCACGGAGCGGTCTTTGCTGGCGCTAAGAATGGTTTGTCCGTCCGTTGCGAAGGCGACCTCGTAAACAAAGTCAGAATGCCCCTTGGATTGTCCCTCGGCCTTTCCGCTCAGGAGGTTCCAGATCCGTATCGTCTGATCGAAGCCGGCCGACGCGAGGCGCGATCCGTCCGGACTGAACGCCAGCGAGTAGACGGAATCCGTATGGCCCGGAAGGTCGTGGATCAAGGTGCCGTCAGGCACAGAGTACACGCGAACGGAGCCGGATCGAGCCGCCAACCCGGCGCCAACGGCCAGACGACGGCCATCCGGGCTGAACGCGAGGGCGTGAGCCGAACCGGGAATGTCCTCGAGACTAGCCGCGGCGGTGTTTTCCGAAAGATCCCAGAGCACGACACGCCCCAAAGTTCCCACCGCGAGGATCCGTCCGTCCGCACGGAAGGCCAGCGCCGTGATGGCGGGGATCGGGCCGACCTTCAACGCCAGTTGCACGGGACCACCTTCACCCAGACCGTCGACCCCCTTGGGGACCCTGAGATCGGTGGGAAAAATGACGTCGAGAGTGCGGAGGACCTGCCTCGCCGAGGAGCGCATGGGCTCACTTGACGGCCGTTCCGTCGGCTCGCCTCGAGGCGCGCCGACCTCGATCCAGCGACGGATCAGCTCTTTCTCACTGTCGGGAAGGGGTTCCTCGAGGTAGGGCATCCGCCGCTCTTCGTCCTCGTCGATGAGCCGGGTGTACAGCGAGCTCTCGCTCGCCTTGCCAGGTTGAATGATCTTATGATCTTTGGTGCCGATCATCGCTGCGTCGAAGGTGTCGAGGGCCAGACCGGCGGAGACATCGAGCTTTTCCCGCTTCTTCTCGTTATGGCAAACGAGGCAGCGGCGGGCCAGCAAGGGGCGGACGTCTCGTTCGTAGGTTGGCGTCTCATCAGCGGCCGTGAGAGGCATCAGTGAGAGCAGAAGGCTGAGAGGGACGTGCATGGCGGGCGATGACCAGGGAGGAAAGAGGTTCGAGCCGAGCGAGCGGGATCGTGAGCGAGAGTTCTTCACGATCCCGCCTCGTGTTGCTCCGGTCAATGGTTGAGGAGGAATTCCTTGGAGTTCAAGAGTCCCCAGAACAGATCCTGGGCTCCGACCGTTCGACTTGGTGCCTCGGCGATGAGTCGCTTGGCAGTGGCGAGCTCTTCCTCGCTTGCAGGACGACAGAACGCGACTTTGTAAAGGGTCTGGATCAGCATGTCGTCGGACAGCTTCGGATCCTTGAACATCCTGGCGAGGCGACCATCGGCTTGAGAGAGCTTTCGGTTGATCAGATCGCCATTCATTAGGTGCAATGCCTGGCTGAGATTCGGATCACTCGAACGCTCGCATTCACAGGTGATAGCTCTTGCTGGTCGACCGAACGTGTCGAGGAAGTAGGAGGAGTAGCTGGTGTCGGGCAGTTCGATGGCCTTGGTGCCCGAAGGACGGAGCGGGAATTTCTCGTAGGTTCCCGTTGCGAAGTTCAGGGCATCGAGCAGCTGCTCGGCGGTCAGTCGCTTGAGGGTGTAGTGGGTGAAGTAGCGAGTATCGAGCCGATTGTCGGGAGTCGGCCGGGAGCTTCGCTGGTAGACCTGACTGGTCAGAATGAGCCGAAGCAAAGCCTTGAGGTCGTAGCCGCTCTTGACGAAGTGATCGGCGAGGGCATTGAGCAACTCGGGGTTGGACGGGGGGTTGGTTTCTCGAAGGTCGTCGATCGGGTTAACGAGTCCCTTACCGAGCAAGTAACCCCAGTAGCGGTTCGCGATGTTTCGGGCCAGCCAAGGGTTGTCGGGCTTCGTGAGCCATTGCGCCAGTGCGCGTCGGCGGTCCACCGGGTCGTCGGCCGGTTCGTCGTTCAGAGGCGTCGGCTTCATGACCTGGCCGCTTCTGGGCTGTCGGACTTCGCCGGCTGGCGCGACGTAAATTACCTGCTCGCGGCCGAAGAGGCCGAACTCGGTGCTGTTTTTCGTTCGCATCCGGGCAAAGTAAGCCGCGAGGCCGTAGTAGTCATCCTGCCCGTACGCCTCGAATGGATGGTGATGGCACTTGGCGCACTGGAGTCGCACGCCCATGAACACCTGTGCGGTAGTTTCTGCCAGATCCTCGGGGTTGGAGGCCACCCGGAAGTAGTTGGCGGGACCATTCGTGTAGATTGAACCCTGCGCGGTGACGAGTTCCCGCACCATCTGGTCGACCGGCTTGTTCTCCCGGAACGAATCTCGAAGCCAGAGGTTGAAGGCGAGCATCCCTTGAGCGCCTAGCTTCTGGGAATCCACGCGAAGCAGGTCGCCCCACTTGAGGGTCCAGAAGTCGACGTATTCCGGCCGGTTCAGAAGTGAGTCGACCAACGTGACTCGCTTGTCGGGATCGGGGTCCGCGAGAAATGCGTCGACCTCGTCCGGCGTCGGCGTCGTGCCGATGGTGTCGAGCATGGCACGGCGAAGGAATTCCGCGTCCGTGCAAGCGGGGGAGGGGACCAGCCCCAATTGCCGCCATTTCGCGGAGGCCTTTTCATCGAGGATATTTGCGATCGGGAACTCAAAGTCTCTCGCCCGGGCGTAGGGGATAGTCAGCTTTGCCATCGCGGCGTGACCCTGGTAGCGGACCATGATATCGGTCTCGCCTTGCCCGACGGCCCGAGCCAATCCGGTCGCGGTCACAGTCGCGGTAGCCTCGTTCAGCGTGTCGAACTTGGCGTCATCCGTCACGTCCCGAGTGGTTCCGTCGCTGAACGTGGCGACCGCCACGAGTTGCTGCTCCTGGTCGGGCTCCATGAGGCGTTGTTCGGGAAAGACCTGGAGCGCGGTTACGCTCGGGTCCTCTTCCCGAGGGGCAGGTGCCCCCTGCTCGAGCCAGAGCTGAATTAACTGGTATTCTCGGCTGTTCGGCTCCATCCGCTTGCCGCCTCCGTGGTCGACGGCGAGTGTGGGCTTCAGAAGCAGAAGGCTATCCTCTGGGCTTGACGGCGAGACGCGCCGGCCCTCGGCGCTCTTGACAATGGACGTGTAGTCCGTCTCCGGTTCAAATCCGAGCAGTGACAGTTGGAATCCGCCCTTGCCATGCTGTGATCCGTGGCAGGCTCCTTGATTGCATCCCAGCTTCGTCAGGGCCGGAATGATTTCATGACGAAAGCTGACGATTCGCTCCCTGGTCGAGTCCAGGACCTGGACCGGAACCTTGATCTCGGCCGAACCCGCGCGAACCGTGATCTCCCCGGAACCATCGGTTTCGGGAACCAGACGCCCGAGCTTATCCCGTTGGACAGGCGAGCCGATTCGCTCGATCTCGACTTGACCGGTAAGGTCTCGACGCGAACCGTCGTCATACACACCGACGACCACGAGTCGTTGCGACGCGGTTGGTCCGTGGAGAACGACCTTGGGTGGGAAGATCTCCAGCGTTCTCGGTTCGTTGACCGCCCTTGCGGTCGTAACCCAAACCAAGTTGAGGAAGATCATTAGGGCCATTGAGAGCCGCTTGCGCATCATAAGGAGGGTCCTTCGCGAGCAAGCCCAGAGGGTAGGCGTCCGACGTCGATCCACAAGAACCAGGTGGCTGAGGATTCCCGGTTCGGGTTCGGAGCTCCGTCGGGAGGTGGGAATACCGGCCGTCTTGGTACTGGCCACTCGGTCGCAGGGAATCCTCCCATGACCGCCATCTCGTTTAACATTGCTTCAAAACCGGATGCTGGTCAAGGGTGGACCGTACAAAAACGGTGGGAGTCAAGCGAACACTCCCCGTGACTCAATTCGAATCGCTGTCGTGATCGATCGAGGAAGGGTGCAACCTCCACAGCGGCACCTGAGCTGTTCAGGTGCGTCCCTCGGTCATCCTGGCTGTTTTCCACCAGTCGGCGCGGGTGTGAAGGGGGAAATGTGGGTGGGATCGCCGAACCCCCACTTGATGATCGCCATCGAGCATGGGGGGGAGACGGTGGTTCATACCGATTTCGAGCGATTGAGGAAGATTTCCACGATGCCGAAACCAAACCTCCCGCATTCCGCAGTCGTGTTGAGGATCCCGTCGACCCTGGAATATCTGCCCCGGTTGCGACCTAGAGGATCGCCTGGCATGACACATTGCAGTGATTGTGGTTGCTCGCATGCTTGCTCATGCCGGCAAGATTCAGATTCTGAACCGATGTCCGAATGAGTCAGACGAGTCGCGAGGGATATGCGGTCTACGATCCGTGAAGCTCAGACCGCTCCTGAAAGAGTCGAAGAAATTGGGCGGCGGTTCGCTCCCAAGTGTTGGCTCTAGCCCTCGCCCACCTGAGATGAGCGCGGCCGTCATCGGATCCATTTCGGAGGATACGCCGGACCGACTCGACAAACGCCGACGTCGAGTCCACGACATCGAACAGATCGGAATAGAGTCGGCACTCCGGAAGTGCGGTCGAGATCATCGGACGACTCGAGGCCATGTAATCCATGACCTTTGTCGGGCAGGCAGCCAGATTGAACGGATGATCGATGAGATATGGAATAATACATATGTCAAATGACGAGATATATCGGCCGATTTCATTCTGATTCTTCCATCCCAAAATATAAACATTTTTGTTTGATATTGCTCTTTGATAGGATCTGTACCACGATTCGTGATCTGCGGGAGCGGGTTCCTTTCCGATGAGTACGATGGAGCAGTCGGGGATCTCTCGGGCGAGGCAGGCGATTAGGTCCCAGTCCAGCCGATCTTCCATCGACCCGACGAAGCCGAGCCTGGGTCCGGGCAGTCGAGCCAGATCCGAAGGAGCCGGCCCCGGTGTGGTGAGGGGCCTGGAGGCCATGAATGCCGAGGGTGCACCATGGGGCAAGTGGACGATTCGGTCGGCCGCAGACCCCACTGAATTTGTAAGTTCCTCGGCCCGAAATCGCGCGCAGAACACCGAAAGGGTGGCCTCCTCGACCGCTTTTTGTTCCAGTCGTCGAATCGTTTCGGAACGCGATGACCAGTAGTAAGCGTAGTCGTCCATATTATAATAGACCAAAAAATCTGGATTTATTAGGTCTCTTAGGAAGAGGTAATGTGGGTATGACACTGCCAGCACTAGAGGCCGGCTCGATTGAAGCCGCTGCCTCCAGAATCGGATCTCTCGTGCGATGGGACGCATACCTATATGAGGGTAAGTTTTCATCCATCCCGGTGGCAGCACGAATCGTTTTTCCCAGAGAGACGGTCCGACTTCCTGCATGGGACATCGCCATTGCCGGATCGAGCGACCCTGTTTCATCGCCGTCCGCCAGTCACAGGCTTTGATGAGAAGCAGTCGGTTCCCCATCGTTGCCAATGGAGTAAACAGCCGCTCGGTCCAGGTCCAGGACGCGTCGGCGACGACGATGTCGAAAGCGGGGATAACGGAGCCCATAGGAGGTCAATGGACCGAAAGATGTCGAACAAAATAGAAAACAAGTTAAAATATTAATATAATGACTATTTTTATATCACAAAAAGTAAAATTATTAGATAGTGTTATAATTCCAGGAAGTTCCTGCCTGGGTTGAGGTTGGCGATTTCTTGACATGATTTGATCCAAGCCAACCGCATCGTGCCGGGTTTTCCCGACGCCGCGGATTGCCCAAGCGAAACTGCGGATCTTCTTGCG
>CAZRGV010000126.1:17106-17723 GCA_964599655.1 uncultured Isosphaeraceae bacterium
TCCCTTTTCGGGCCAGGCACGAGGCTCAATAAAGTCCGCCTGGCGATCCGGGAGTTTTGCCTCATCGTTGCAAGCCTGCAAGAGCAACGACGCTAACGCCATCGACAAGAATAGGGGAACCTTGAGGGCGTTCCTGGTGTCGTCCGCGAGATCGTGGCGCGAGGCGAGTGACGGATTCTCTCGGTTCGTCCGTGGTTCGGTCGATCTCCGCGCATTCCTCCCTGTCATCCATCCGTATGCTGCGTCCCTGGGGATAACGATCAATGAACTCAGGGTCACTCATGACCACAATTGTTAATTATCTGTGGCAACGGCGAGCACTCTTATTCGCCGGAAGGGACTCCGATGCTTTGACGGGGGCGCGGCTGGCTCCGAACGCGGGAGGATCGCCTGGATTCCAGGGATTTGGGGCGCATTCGGATGGCTTACCCAGTGAACCACGCGTCCAACTCTAACTCCATTTCTTACTCTGTCAAGCAGGAGTTCCACGCTGGGAGCGTTGGGGGGCGGTCATTGTTTCTGGTCCGGCGGCGGGGTCTGGGATCCTGGGGGGCAATCCTTGTGATTACTGAGGTGCCCCATGATCCGCCGCGCGATGGAGTTCCAGAACGGGCAAG
>CAZRGV010000127.1:0-5014 GCA_964599655.1 uncultured Isosphaeraceae bacterium
TTGCGGCACGCCGCGCCATCCTCGCCTCGCGTCAGACCGCGCTGGAAAAGGCCCGCGAGGCGCTGAAATCGGCCCGCGCCCACGTCAAGACTCGCGAAGTCCAGCTTCAGAGCTTGCAGGCCAAGTCCGATGAGTTGCGAGTCAAGCTCAACCAGGTCAAGAAGCAGGACGAATACAACGCCATCCTCAGCCAACTCGCCCTCGACAAGAAGCACATGGAGCAAATGGAGCTCGAGATCCTCGAGGCGATGGAAGCCAACGACCTGAAGGCCCAGGAACTGGCCGCGATGGAGGCCGACGTCAAGAAGCTCGCCGCCGAGGTCGAGGCGCTGGCCAACGAGGTCGAATCCAAGGCGGAGTCGCAACGCAACCAACTGGCCGAGCTGGAAGCGGCCCTCACGGAGTCGGAGTCGATCATCCCGGCCGAGCAGCGCGATCAGTATCGCCGCAACGTCAAGGCTCGGGGCGCCGACGCCATGGCTCCCGTCGAACACGGCGCCTGTACCGGCTGCTTCCTCGCCACGACCGCGCAGATGACCAACGATCTCATCAACGGCGATACGCTGGTCTTTTGCAAGTCGTGTGGGCGGATCCTCTACCTGGCCGAAGAAGATCGTCCCAACACCCGGCGCTCCGGCGGCTGAGACTCGCCAAAAACGGTAGGGCCCCGTTCTACGTCCGCCGTCCCATTTCCGGCCATTCCCGATCGGTCCAGGTCGCGGGAACGGCTTGCGCGCGAGACGGCGATTCACGAGGACCAACGGCGCCTTGCGACGCGGGCGACGTCGCCTCGCCGGTCGACGCCGAGACCGGCAGGAAGAAGAAGACGAGGCCGAGGAGCGCGTAAATCATCAGCAGCATCGCCCCTTCCAGCCAGTTGGATTCGCCATCCTCGGCGACCATCCGTGCAATCAAGACCGTCAGGATGACCGCGACCACTTCCAGGGGCGTGAAGATCAGGTCCATCGGATGGGCCCGCAGGTAGCTGGCGAAGACCAGCACGGGCGCCACGAACAGGGCGATCTGCAACGCCGAGCCAAGGGCGATCCCCACGGACAGGTCCATCCTGTTCTTCAACGCCATGAGGACCGCCGTCGAATGCTCCGCGGCGTTGCCGACGATCGCGACCACGATGACCCCCACGAACAACTCGGTCATGCCGAGCGCCTCGCTGGCCTGCTCCACGGCGCCGACCAGGATCTCACTCATCCAGGCCACCAGAATCGTCGCGACCAACAAGACGGTGGCCGCCTTGGCCAGGCTCCAGGCCACCTCGCCATGCGAGGACTGACCCTCGCCGTGCGGATTGAACAAGTTTTTGTGAGTGATCAGGCTGAACAGCAGGTGGAGCCCGTACGACAGGATCAGGATCAGGCAGACGCCCACACTCAGCTCATGCTCCAGCCTCGCGGCCCGACCGTCGATTGCCGGCAGGGCGTGGAAGATCGCCGGAATCAGCAGGCCAACGGCGGCGAGCACCATCAGGGTCGCCCCAACGCCCGACGCCGTGCGATTGAACCGCTGGACCGAGTGTTTCAAGCCTCCGGCGAGCAAACTCGCTCCCAGAACCAGCAGCAGGTTCCCGATGATGCTGCCGGTGAGCGAAGCCTTGACCACGTCGTCCAGCCCCTTCGCCAGCGCGAACAACGCGATGATCAGTTCCGCGGCGTTGCCGAACGTCGCGTTCAGCAGTCCGCCGATTCCCGGCCCAAGCCGGTTGGCCAGGTGCTCCGTCGACTCGCCCATCAAACCGGCCAGGGGGATGATGGCCACCCCCGAGATCAGGAATTGCCAGACCTCCGCAACACCCGACAGGCGCAACGCGATCGCCAACGGGACGAAGGCCAGGAGAACGCGAATTCCGCCCCCACGGCGAGGGTCGATGAGGTCTCGCCACACCTCGGTCTCCGTTTCTGGTCGCCCTTCGCGATCGTTCGCCGATCGACCCGGTTGGTTGACTCGCTTGCTCGGCACTTTATAATGTCTCCCAAGCGGCCCCCGAAGGGGCTGCGGAATGTAAGAGCTTGAATGCCTTCAACTTTCGATCATCGAGGCCCATCCCATGGCCGGAAACGTGCTGGAGTTTACCGACGCGAACTTCAAGTCGGAAGTCCTTGACTCCGCGGTCCCCGTGATGGTCGACTTCTGGGCCCCCTGGTGCGGCCCCTGCCGGATGCTCGCGCCGACCATCGAGAAGCTGGCCAGCCAGTTTCAAGGGAAGGTGAAGGTCGGCAAGATGGATACCGACCAGAACATGGATACCCCGGGCAGTCTGAGAATCTCTTCGATTCCGACGGTCATCATCTTCCAAGGTGGCAAGGAAGTCGATCGCTTTGTGGGGGTCAACCCCGAAGCCAAGTTCAAGGACGCCCTGGCCCGTCTGGGCGTTTCGGCCTGAGCCAACCCCCCGTTGAACCGGGCCTTTTCTCGCCATACGGTCGCCGAGGGTCGAGCGTGACGAGGAGCGATGCACCCCACGAATGAGTTCAGCGCGTTCGACCCAAGCGACCTCAAGGTCAAGGTTTGCGGCTTGACGTCGCCCGAGGAAGCCTGCGCGGTCGCCGAGGCGGGCGCGGACTGGATCGGCCTGAACTTCCATGCCGCCTCGCCGCGCCGGGTCGACGTCGAGACGGCGGCGGCCATCGTGGCGGCCTTGCCCCCGGGAGTCGACGCGGTTGGCCTGTTCGTCAACCGCCCACCCGCGGAGGTCGCCGAGATCGCGGCTCGGGTCGGCCTGCACATTGTCCAGTTGCACGGTGACGAGCCGCCTCAGGCCCTCAAGGCCCTGGCCGGGTTCCAGGTCGTGCGCGCCTTTCGGCTGGCCGATGCCGAGTCGATCGCACGCATGGTGTCGTATCTCGAGTCGGCCGAACGGCTTGGCTCACTCCCCGACGCCGTTCTGGTCGATGCGTTCGTTCCCGAACAGCCGGGCGGGACCGGGCAATCGATCGATCCGGAAGTGCTCGACCTTCTCCCCCCCCTGCCCCGCCTGATCCTCGCTGGCGGCCTGACCCCTGAAAACGTCGCCGCCCGAGTGGCTCGCGTCCGTCCCTGGATGGTCGACGTGGCCAGCGGCGTCGAGTCGGCTCCCGGCCGGAAGGACATGGCTCGCGTTCGAGCCTTCCTTGACGCGGCGCGAGGCCAGGGCCGCCCGACGCGCCCCTCCCTCGTCGAGAAGCGTTGATCGTCGGCTCCGGCGCACGCAACGTCCCGATTGATCCGACCCACCCCACTCCGTCTCCGCCGAGCACGCTCCATGGCCTTCGTGGGTGGCGAATTCGAGCGAATCCCTCGCTTCCACCATTGGATCACGCACGGTCTTGCGGTGGGACGGTTCGCCACGATGGAACGCGCGCCCGAGCTTCAACGCGAAGGGATCACCGCGATTCTCAATGTCAGCGACCAGCGAAGCCTGATCCCTCCTGGTGTCTCGGGTGGGTTCCATGAGATCGCCTGGATTCCCCTGACCGATCACCAAACGCTTTCGCTGGATCGGGCCCTGGCGTGCCTGGAAACGCTTCACGAAATGCTCGCTCGACCCGGAAGCAAGGTGTACGTCCATTGCATCGCGGGGCAGCTCCGATCCCCCACCGTGATCTGGCTCTACCTTGTCGCCCGAGGGATTCCAGAGGACGACGCCCGCGCCCTCATCGAACAGCGCGCCGCCGGCACGTGTCCAGGCCACCCCCGCATCGTCTCGCTCGACCTTGTCCGTCAGGTCCGTGACCTCGGCCCGAAAAGATTGGCCCCTCTCGATCGTCCCGAAGTGCTCAAACCGTTCTGAGCGTCGCCTCGGCGACGATTCGATTGGGCCACGCTTCGATGAAAGGCGGCGATGGCGTCTCGCAACATCCGTTGACACACGCGTACGCGTGTCCTATCCTCTCTCCGTCCGCGTGTCCGGCGGGGACACGCCGGCGTCTTGGAGAGGGGCGATCATGGATCGGGACCGTCGAGGCCGACGACGTCGGCCGGAACAGGCTCGGGGACTTCGGCCCTTGCACCCGTTGCTCCCCGAACGATGGATCAGCCGGGCGCTTCGAGTCGCGATGTCCGAGGCGGATTGGAGCCGTTTCGAGGCGCTGGTCCGTGAGGAAGGGGCCTCGGCTCCGACTCATGCCCGGGCGGTTGGGGAGACGCTCTCCAAGCTGATCCACGCCGTCGCCCCGCCCTGTTCCGAGTCTGGAGCGCTCGACTGGATGGACTGGGAACGTCGCAAGGCGCTGCGCCTGCTGGGGCCTCGGTCCCATTGATTCCGGGCGTCGCGGCTCCCGATCGGTGAGAAAACGCATTTCCAGGCGACAAAACCTGTTAGAGACGGCCGGTTTGGAGCCAGCCGTTCGGATCCGTGTCCTGTCACCTTTTGATCTGAGGAGTCACAGTCTTGGCGACCACGATTTCGGCCGATGTCAAAGACCTCGGCCTGGCGGGCGTCGGTTACCAGCGCATTGTCTGGGCCGAGCGCGACATGCCTGTGCTGCGGGCGATTCGAGAACGGTTCGAATCCGAGAAGCCGCTCAAAGGGCTGCGGATGTCGGCCTGCCTGCACGTGACGGCCGAGACGGCCAATCTTGCCCGGACCCTCGTGGCCGGGGGCGCCGATCTTGTGCTGGTCGCCTCCAACCCCCTGTCGACCCAGGACGACGTGGCCGCGAGCCTGGTCAAGGATTTCCAGATTCCGGTCTTCGCCATCAAGGGTGAGGACGAAAAGAGCTATTACCGCCACATCGCGGCGGCCCTTCAGCATCAGCCGAACGTGACGATGGACGATGGCGCCGACCTCGTCAGCGCCATGATCTTCATTGCGTTGAACCGGCTCGATGACGTTCACCCCGAGGTTCGCGGCTGGGCTCAATCCCTGTCGGCGCAGGAGCGGTTGGAGATCGCCGGTCGCGTGGTGGCCAGCATGGAGGAAACGACCACCGGGGTCATCCGACTGCGGGCCATGGAGAAGGACGGCGTCTTGAAGCTGCCGGTCATCGCCGTCAACGACGCCCAGACCAAGCACTTCTTC
>CAZRGV010000127.1:5035-17694 GCA_964599655.1 uncultured Isosphaeraceae bacterium
CGGCACCGGCCAGAGCACCATCGACGGCGTCGTCCGCGCCACGGATATGCTTCTGGCGGGCCGGCAGGTGGTGGTTTGCGGTTATGGCTGGTGTGGCAAGGGCGTGGCGCTTCGAGCCCGAGGCATGGGCGCGCATGTCATCGTGACGGAAGTTGATCCGATCCGCGCTCTCGAAGCCGCGATGGACGGCTTCCAGGTCATGCCGATCGCTCGCGCCGCCACCCTGGGCGACCTGTTCATCACCGTGACCGGCGACATCCACGTCATCCGGTCCGAGCACTTCGCGGTGATGAAGAATGGCGCCATGATCTGCAACTCCGGACACTTTAATGTCGAGCTCGCCCTGGACGACCTCGCGAAGATCGCCCAGACGATCAACAAAGGGGTTCGCGAGTTCGTCGACGAGTACGAGATGAAGGACGGCCGTCGGCTCTACGTGCTCGGCGAGGGCCGACTGATCAACCTGGCCGCCGCGCACGGCCACCCGGCCAGCGTGATGGATATGAGCTTTGCCGCTCAGGCCCTCTCGACCGAGTGGGCCGTCAAGAACAAGGGGAACCTCGACCACAAGGTCTATCAGGTGCCCAAGGAGGTGGACGAATGGGTCGCCAACCTCAAGCTCCAAACCATGGGCATCACCATCGACTCGCTCACCGCGGAGCAACAGAAATATCTCGATAGCTGGGAAATGGGGACCTGATTGCCGGGTCTCCAACCAGTCGCGTCCCTGGCGAGGGCCCCCCTCGGTGGCCCTCGCCGATCCCTCAACGCCGTCTCTCCGACGTTGCCCTGACGGCGGCCCATCTCGTACGATGCTCTCCGACATCCCCGTGGCGAACCCGCGACGGCCGACCGAACGCCTGGCACCGAAGCTGGACTGATCCTCATGCCCGAAATTCGACCGTTCCGCGGAATCCGCTATGATCTGGCGCGGGTCGGCACCCTCGCCGACGTCGTCGCCCCTCCCTACGACGTCATCGGCCCCGACCTTCAGAATCGTCTCTACGACGCCAGTCCGTACAACGCCATCCGCCTCGAACTGAACCGCGAGGAACCGGGCGACGATCCTTCCTCGAACCGGTATACCCGCGCCGCCCGCTTTCTCAAGGACTGGCGGCGAGACGGCATCCTTCGAGAGGACGACCACCCCTCGTTTTACGTCTACCACCAGACGTTCGAGCTCGAGGGCCGCACGTTCACTCGTCGAGGGTTCTTCGCCAGGGTCCGACTCGAACCCTTCGGCCAGGGGAAAATCTACCCGCACGAGCAAACGCTCTCGGGACCGAAGGCCGATCGCCTGGCACTGTACAAGGCAACCGGGATGAACCTTAGCCCGGTCTTTGGCTTATACCCGGACCCGGAAAACAAGGCGCTGAAGACGATCGAGGCCGGAATCAAGGATCGCACTCCGATCGAGGCGATCGACCACCTCGGCGTGGTCAACCGTCTCTGGCAGGTCAGCGACCCCGAGACCCTGACCGCCGCGCAGGGCTTGATGGGCGGCCTACCGGTCTTCATTGCCGACGGCCACCACCGTTACGAAACCGGGCTGAAGTATCGCGACGAGCTGGCCGCCGCTGGCGAATTGTCCGGTCCCGACGACCCTGCCAACTTCATCCTCATGATGCTCGTGAGCATGAGCGATCCGGGCCTTTTGATTCTGCCGACCCACCGGCTCGTCTCGGGCTTTCCCGGACTCACCTTCGAAACCTTGGCCGAGCCTCTGTCGGCCGAGTTCGACATCGAGCCGACCGGCAAGGGAGGCGCGGGCTGTCGCGCGGCCTGGGAAGCCATTGAGCTGAGCGGCGATCAGGATACCCTTGGCTTTGGCACCGTGGCCGACGACCGCTGGCTCGTCGCCCGGCTTCGCTCCGATGCCACGATGGATGCCCTCGTGCCCGACCAGAGTCCCGAATGGCGGTCGCTCGGCGTGAGCATCCTCCACGAGCTCGTCATGAAGTCGCTGCTGAAAGGGCTCGGAACCCCGGAGTTCCGCTACGTTCACTTGCTCGACGAGGTGCTTCAGGCCACCTCCGCTCGTGCATGCGATTTGGCCTGTCTCGTCCCTCCGGCCGGTATGGAGCACGTGGAGTCGATCGCCTCGCATCTCGAGAAAATGCCGCCCAAGAGCACGTACTTCTTCCCGAAACTCCTGACCGGCCTCGTGTTCAACCCGTTGCGTTGAAACGCGAAGCGGGCGAGCGAACGAGACCCACCCGGCCTGAGCCCTCGAACGCGTCGCTCAGGCCGGGGGAACCTCGAAGGTTTCGAGCTGCTCGGGTGGGTGGGATTCGAGCAGGGCCTTGGCGCGGGTGATCTCCTCGGGCGTTCCTCGCGCGGCGATCAGAAACTTCCCCGCCTTTATTTGGGACTCGAACTTGATCGCCTGGTCTTTGGGGACGCCCCATCCGACCAGCGCGCCGGCCAGGGCTCCCAGGGCGGCGCCGGCCAGGGCTCCTTCCAGGCCGCCGAGCAACGCCGCGGCCAGCGGTCCGGCGACCACGACGGGTCCCACCCCCGGCAAGATCAGAAACGCCGCGCCAAAGAGCAAACCGAAGAGTCCGCCAACCCAGGCCCCCGTTCCGGCTCCGGCGGCCGCGTAGTCGCCCGCCGAAAAGAACCCGACGGGTTCCTCGGTCACCTGGAAGTCGCGTCCCACGATCGAGAGATTCCGCATCTCGAACCCCTCGTCGTGAAGGAGCCGGATCGCGGCCTCAGCCGATGCGTGATCCGGATAAACCGCGATGATGCTTGAGCCGACAGCCGGGTCGGACGTCGCCATGAATGGACCTCCGTACGATCTGTTGACGGATGACGCCCCCAACTTCACTCCTCATGCTACCGCAACCCGTCCGCCAAGGCGAATCGAACCCGAGCCGACTGAGGTTGACACTCAGGCCGGACCGATCAGCCCAACGCGGCCGATTCGACCGGCGGAGACTCGCTCTTCGGCGAACCCGGCGCGACGGGAAGTACGTTCCTGGTCGCCGGCAGGTAACGGCATCCCACGCCAAGAAGCAGGAACACGCCTCCCACCACCGTCGCCACGCTCGGCCGCTCACCCTGGAACAGCGCCACCCAGAGCGGGTTGAGAATCGGCTCCAGGAGGCCGATGAGCCCCGCTTCCGGTGCGCCGATCTCGCGCAGCCCTCGGGCGAAGAGGGCGTAGGGAATCGCCATCTGGATCACGCCAAAGGCGGCAAGAATCAGCAGTTGCGTCGGGCTCGGAACCGCGATCGAACCCGAGGACAGTCCGATCCAGGCACCCAGAGCCAGCGACCCGGCCAGGTTGTTGATCGCGCTGAGCCAGATGGGATCTAGCGACCGAAGCCCTCGCATGGTGATCACGACCGCGGCGTAGGCCAGACCGCTGAAGAGCCCGAGGGTGACGCCCAGCCACTCGGTCGAGCTGCCGCCATGCCCGAAGAGCACGATCGTCGCGATGCCAGGAGCGGCCAGCGCGATCCCCAGCCGGGAACGCCCATCGGGACGCTCTCGAAGGAACAGGATGCTGAGAGGAACCATCCAGAGCGTTGCCGAACATTGCAGGAAAATCGCGTTGGCCGCCGTCGTCGCCTTCAACGACGTGATGTAGAGACCCGTCATGATCCCGAAAATCAGCCCCACCGGCAGCATGACCGGCCGGAACGTCCAGCGGCTTGGAGGGACCAGTGGAAGAAGCGCGAGGCCCGCGAAGAGGCTCCGGTAGAAGGCGATCGTCGAGGCGTCCAGGGTCTTGAGGCTGTCACTCTTGGTGACGACTCCGCTCAGGCTCCAAAGCACCGCGGCCAGCAGGACACATCGACGTCCCAACCTCGCGGACTTGCCGACTGTCGCATCGTCTCTCAACCGCACGCCCGTGGCCTCCTCAACGTTCGACTTCGCCGCGAAGCCATGTTACCCCCGACACCGCAAGGGGAAAACGGTTCGGTTCGACGGCTCGAGCGGACAATCCCGCGCAGCGTGCTCGTTGCCTCGATCCGGGGCACGGCCTTACACTGAAACGAAATCGAGGCCGGCTGTCCCCCGGCGCATTGATGCGCCCCGGACCTCGTATTTGTCACGGCTCGATCGATGATGGAACTGGTCGCTCTTGGCCTGGTCGTGCTGACGCTTTACGTGGTGATTCGCTTCGCCTCGGCCCTGATCGCGGGTCTGGCGGGAGCCCGACACCGCGCCTACCGGCTTCTCGCCGCCAAGTATGGTGGCCGCTGCGAGACCCGAGGGCTCGTCGATCCGCCCACGGTCAGCTTCTCGTATCAGGGCTCGAGCTGCCGCGTCGGCCTCGCGCCCGTCGTCGCCGGGCAACCGTCGCCACCTCGGACAAGAGTCGTTGCTCGTTTTGGCCGCGGTCTGCCGTTTCGGCTGGAGCTGCTGCCCGTGGCGCGTCCGAAACCGGCCCAACCGCCGAGAGGGACCCGACCCGTCCGCACCGGACTCGCCGACTTTGACCGCAATTACGTCGTCCAGGCGAACGATCCGGACATGGCTCGCCTGTTCCTCGACTCATCGACCGTCCGAGGGGCCGTCGAAAACTTGCGACGGCTTTGTCCACCGGCCGGGATGCTGCTCTCGGTCAATCCCGAGCGGCTTCTGGTTCAGGTGGACCGAAACCTTGGCCTTCACGCGCCGCAGCTCGATGCCGCGGTTCGTGACGCCTTGATCCTTCACGACTCCCTTCAGGTTAGTGTCGCCAACCGGCTGGCGGAAGGGATCGACATTGTCGGGGTCGGGCCGGCGACCACCGAGGACATCGGGCCGCCTCAGTGCGAGGTCTGTGGCGACCCGATCACGGGTCAGCACGTCGTTTGCACCCTTTGCCGCACGCCGTTTCATCGCGATTGCTGGACGTTCGTCGGGGGTTGTTCCACGTTCGGCTGCACCAGCAAGAACTGCGTTTCGGCCTGATTCGGCTTGGGTACGACCCTGGCCAGAGAATGTGACGCGGTTCTTGCCGTGACCGGTCCTTACTCTGTGTTTTTTCGGCACAATCATCCACGGTGCGACGAATCGAGCCTAGGGTACAACAAGACGGACCAAATCCGCCCTGGCCCGGAGGTCTCGACAAAATGGCTCACGACCCGATGCTGCTGTCCGACGCATTCGATTCTCGACCGGCTCGCGACACAGGGAGCGCCGTAAGACCGCCTTTGCCGGAATTCCTCAACGAGGTGGGCACGAGGCCCGAGCCGCGATCGCGGCTCCCTCGAGAATCCCGTTCGGAACGCCGGATCGAGTCGGAGAGACGTTCGGCCAACAGTTCGGAACGTGGTCACGACGGCGAATCCGCGCCTCGCGCTTCAGGACGTTCGGAGAGTCGGATCTCCTCATCGAACGACCGTCGGTCGGTTCCCCTGTTGCGTTACTGGGACGGCGGTTCGAACCGGATCAAACCCCGACGCCCCCGAGGCGCGGGACATGCTCGGCGGCGGCAGACGCGCGACGCGCATCTTGCGCTGGTCGATCAGCACGAAAGCCTCTTGCGAGAGCTGCGACTGGCCGAGCAGGTTCAGAGGAGCATGCTCCCTCGAACCCTGCCGAATGTCGCGGGCTTCCGGTTCGGCGCGGGGCTCCAGGCCTGTCAGCATCTCGCGGGGGACTTTTACAACGCGTTCCGCCTCGACCACGACCGGATCGGGGTCTACCTCGGCGACGTCATGGGCCACGGAGCGGCGGCGGCCCTGCTGGGCGTCTATGCCATGCAGGTGCTCCGGACGAAACGGATCGAGGGGAACCAATATGAGATCATTCCTCCCGACGTTTCCCTGACCGAACTCAACCGCGAATTGCTCTCGGCCAGCTTTCATAATGAACCGTTCGTGACGATGATTTACGGGATCTTCGACAAGGCCCGGATGACCTGGACCTATTGCTGCGGCGGGCACCCTCCCGCCCTGTTGCTCCGGCCGGGACAGGCCCCGCGGAAGCTCGAACCGAGCGGACCGCTTCTCGGGGTTTTCGACGCGACGTTCTCGCGGCATGAAATCGAGCTCCAGCCAGGCGATCGGCTCTTGTTGTACAGCGACGGCGTCGATTCCGTTGGCTGGGGTGAATTCGGCCAGGGACTCGGGGGATTGGTCCAGCTCCTCCAATCGCGTGAGGGTCGTCCCCCACAGCAACTCATCGACGAGGCGTTGACGCTCGCCAGGCACGCCGACCACCAGCTCGCCGATGACGTGACGATGCTCCTGACGCAGGTCGATGGCTGAGGGAAGGAGACCGACGCTTACGGTTCCAGCGCCTCGCGACGACCGAATTCCGGCCAACGGTTGTGTTCGATGGCGATCGAGGCCAAACTAGGACGTCGCGGCCACACCCGGGCCCACCCTCCGGGCTCGCGACCGGGTTTGGACCCGTTCACGGCACGACCGGAAACGGAGTGGAGTTGTCATGTTCGACCTGCCGGCGATCCAGAAGGCCTTGCGCGACTTTGGCATCGATGGCTGGCTGCTCTACGACTTTCGAGGCAGCAACGTTCTGGCGCGTCGCGTGCTGGACCTCGACCCGCGGGTCACCGGTACTCGGCGTTTCTTCTACTTGATTCCCGCCGACGGCGAACCCAGAAAGCTCGTCCACCGGATCGAGACGAGTGCCCTCGATCACTTGCCGGGTGAAAAACAGATTTATCTTCGCTGGCAGGAGCTGGAGAGCGCGATTGGCGCGCTCGTCTCCGGGATCAAGCGGCTGGCGATGGAGTACGCCCCCGGGGTTTCGAATCCATACATCAGCCGGGTCGACGCCGGAACCGTCGAACGCGTCCGTGCCTTCGGGCCCGAGATCGTCTCGTCGGGCGACCTGATCCAGCTCTTCGAGGCGACGTGGGACGACGCCCAGTGGCGGATGCACCTCGAGGCCGACCGGCACACTCGGTCGGCGTTTGACCTGGCCTGGAGCCTTATCGCGGGAAGCGTTCGGAGCGGCCGAGCGATCACCGAGCTCGAGGTTCAGTCGGCGATTCTCGACCATTTTCGTAAGAACGGTCTGACGACCTACTCGCCGCCGATTGTTGGCGTCGGTCCGCATAGCGGCGATCCCCACTTCGAGAATTCCGCCGAGAACAACACGCCGATCCAGCCCGGCGACTTCGTCCTGATTGACCTTTGGGCCAAGCTCGACCAGCCTCGGGCCGTTTACAGCGACCTGACCCGAGTCGGATTCGTCGGCGAGGAAGTTCCGGCCCGTTTCGAGGCGGTTTTCCAGGTCGTCGCCGGCGCTCGAGACGCGGCGATCGCCTGTGTACGCGAGGCGTTCGCGGCGGGTCGTCCGCTCCGGGGCTTCGAGGTCGACGACGCCGCCCGAGCCGTCATCGAAAAGGCGGGCCACGGGGCCCACTTCATCCACCGCACCGGGCACAACATCGGCCAGGAAACGCACGGCAACGGCGCCAACATGGACAACCTCGAAACCCACGAGGAACGGTTGGTTTTGCCTCGCACGTGCTTCTCGGTCGAGCCGGGAATCTACCTGCCCGAGTTCGGCGTGCGCAGCGAGGTCAACGTGTTCATTGACGACGAGCGCCAGGTTCACGTGACCGGCGGCCCCCCCCAGACTCGAGTGTTGCCGATCCTCGCGTGGCAGGCCTGATCCAAGGATGGAACCCAAGGAACCTCCCATGACGGACGGTCGCGACGCGAAGCCCGCTCGAGCGGGTTGGCTCGAAGCGCTCGGGCTCCATCGCCCCGAGCTTCGCGCCTGGGCCATGTACGACTGGGCCAATTCGGCGATGGTGACGACGATCATCGCCGCGGTGTTTCCCGTCTATTACGAGGGTGTCGCCGGCGCGGGGCTGCCCAAGGGGGAGGCCACGCAGCGGTTCGCCGCCTCGACCACCGTGGCCATGGTGATCATCGCGGTCCTGGCGCCGGTTCTCGGAACGATGACGGATTATCGGCCGATCAAGAAGCGGTTGCTCGGGGGCTTCCTCACGCTGGGGGTGCTCTCGGTCGCCGCGATGTTCTTCATCGAACGGGGCGACTGGTTGCTGGCCTCGCTCCTGTTCATCCTGGCCAACATCGGCGCCAACGGCAGCTTTGTCTTCTACGATGCGTTGCTGCCCCACATCGCCCACGATCACGAGATGGATCGCGTCTCGACGGCCGGCTACGCGCTCGGATACATCGGCGGTGGCCTGCTCTTGCTGCTCAACCTGGCCTGGATCAAGTACCCGGCGTGGTTCGGGCTTCCCTCGGGCGAGATCCTCACCCCCGCTCAGGCGACGTTGCCGGCCCGACTGGCGTTTCTCTCGGTCGCGGTCTGGTGGCTCGTGTTCTCGATTCCGCTGTTCCGCCACGTTCCCGAACCGCCCGTCACGCTGGAAAACGGGGAGCGACGGGGCGAAAACCCCGTCAAGGCGGCGTTCGTCCGACTGACCGAAACGTTCCACGAGCTGAGGCGCTACAAGCAGGGCTTCCTCATGCTCCTGGCGTTTCTGATTTACAACGACGGGATCGGCACGATCTTTCGGATGGCGACGATCTACGGCAAGGAGCGCGACATCCCCGAGTCGGCCATGATCGGCTCGCTGGTCCTCGTCCAGTTCGTGGGGATTCCCTTCGCGTTCCTTTTCGGCTCGCTCGCGAGCCGGTTTGGAGCCAAGCGGATGATCCTGGGTGGCCTGATCGTTTACACGGGCATCAGCGTGCTCGGCTACTACATGGCGACGGCAACCCATTTCATTTTGCTGGCGATCCTTGTCGGCATGGTTCAGGGGGGCACACAGGCCCTGAGCCGCTCACTTTTCGCCAGCCTGATCCCGAAGGAAAAGTCGGGGGAATTCTTCGGCTTTTTCGCGGTCGTCGAGAAGTTTGCCGGCATTGCCGGCCCGGCGCTTTTTGGCCTGAGCATTTACCTGACCGGCTCGACGCGCTCCTCGATCCTCACCGTGATTCCGTTCTTCCTCGTGGGCGGATTCTTGCTGCTGTTCGTCGATGTCACGCAAGGGCAGAACGAGGCGCGATCCGTCAAGAACAACGCCAAGGTCCCTACGCCGGTCGTCGAGGAGGTCTGAGCCCGGCCCGAGCGAGGCCGCGTTTTCGAGCCGGTCAGTGACTGGCCCGAGGACGGCGTTCGGTCCAGAGCCTCACCGTGACCGCCCAGGACGCGATCATGTAATAAACGGGGTAGAGCAGCGACAGCCAGGCGACTTTTCGCACAAGGGCATCGCCACCGGGAGTGGTCAGCTCGGGCATCCGGCAAAGCACATACACCAGGGCCCCCGCCCAGAACACACCCAAGATCGTGCTCCAGCGATTCAGGAGCCCCGGCTGTGATGGATAGAGATACTTGGATGGAACGAACGTCAACAGCGCCAGCGCCACCAGCATGGCCAGCGAGGCCCATCCAGGAAGCTGGAGAATATACAGATAGAACGCGACGACGTTCCAGTGCGAGGGGAAGCCAAGGAAGTAGCCATCATCGGTCTTGATCGAGACCTGGCAGAATCCGTAGGCGCTGGCCAGCAGCGGGAAGACGAGCCAACCCTCCCAGCCCTGCGGCAAGATCCCGGCTCTCCAGACGAGAAAGAGCGGCAAGAACGTGTAGTTGAGGAAGTCGGTGAGATCATCGAGTCGCCGGCCGTCGAAGCCGGGCAAGACCTGCTTGATGTTGATCCTCCGGGCCATCGTGCCGTCGGTGGCGTCGATGATCGTGGCCACGAGCATCAGGGCAAAGGCCCCCTGATAGGCCGCCGCGTCTCCCCGAACGATCAGCACGGCGATCACCGCGGCGATGACGAGCCCGAGCGCCGTGTAGGTATGCACGCACCAGGCCAGGAACTGCGTCAAGCGACGGCCCAGAGACGGTCGAGGTGGCCGGGGATGGACGCGGCGCCCCTTGTGACCGCGTTTGACGGCGCGGGCCTCGCGATTCTCCTGAATCCGACGGCCCGTCTCGATCATCCAACGGGCGACATGGTTCCGGGGCGGCTTGCGATCGACCATGGTCTCGGTCCCCACCAGCGCGCGGCGACCTGGATCAGAACGTGGCCGCCTCCGATCCTCTCGCAGGCGGCGACACGTCCGGCCAGGGTTCGGCCTGACGTGCCCTCACGACCTCTTGGTGGCCTGGTAGATACCCCACTTCATGTCGCCCGCCTGGCAGAATCCGTCCTTCATGGCCCAGCGATCGATGAGATAGTTCAGATCAGACTCGCTGAACATATCAAGAAATGATGCCCGTTCTGTCGTCAGGCGCTGCGACTCGGCGCGAAGAATCTCGACGAAGCGCGCGGTGGCGTCCTCGACCTTCACGTCGACGAAGCCGGCCTCCTCGAGCAGTTTGCCGTAGCGAGACGGGCTGACCACATGATAACCGGTCTTGGTCACGTACGCCTCGAACTCCGGCGAGGCGACCCCGTCCCCCCGAGCGTAGTCGGTGATGATGAGCTGCCCCCCCTCGTCGAGCAGGTCGTGGAGCCGTCGGAAGAGGCGGGGCTTGTCGTGAATGTGCATCAGGGCGTCACGGCTCCAGAGGAGATCGAACTTGGTGGGGAACGATTCCTCGAGGACGTCCCCCAGGATAAACGTCACCGAGTCGGTGCCGTCGGCCTGCCGGGCCCGCTCCTGAGCGATGTCGACCATCTCGGGGGCGAGGTCGATGCCGGTCACTTCGGCCCCGTATTGCTTGGCCAGAAAGAACGCGGCGCCGCCGATGCCGCTGCCGACGTCCAGCACTCGAACGCCCGGCCGCAGGAACGATCCCAGCTTCGAGCAAAGGTACAGGGTCGTGTCGTGCCCGCCGGTGCTGATGTACCCCTCACCGAAGATCTTCTCATAGCGCAGGATGCTGGCGCGGCTGTACTGGCCGTTATTGTCGTAGGCCTGCGTCTTGGAAGCCGTGGTATCGGCGGTCGTCATGTTGTCTCCTCGTGGGGTCGGGTTCGCGGCTCGCGGAGTGGTTCGAGATCAGCAATCAATACGGAAGAACGTGGGCCGGTTCGGCATCTCGCGGCCGGACGGCGGCACGTCTCGGGTTGGCGGGGCAACGTGATCAATCGGCTCAGGGCGGGGTGGGACGACTCCGATCCGTGCCAATGGAAGATCCAACGACCGTCGCCTCGAATGCGACCACGACGAGGTCGACGGTGCTTGAACCCATCGGCGTCTGATTCCTTTGGCGACCGGCCGACCGGGTGCTCGAGCCAGAATGGGTAAGACCACGGAAGAAATCGATGAATTCCGTGCGAAGCATTGTACTGATCTGGCACAATCTGTCCAACACTCCCGCGCGATTTTTTACCCCCCCAACCCGAGGAACGCGCTAAGACCGAACGACCCCGAGACGGGCGCGCGCCTCGCGATAGGCGGAAAAATTCTCGGCGGCGTACTGATGGTAGTCGAATTCGATGTCCGAGGCGACGGTCTGAATCACCGCCCAGAGGGCCTCTCGAAGCGACGACATCGTCTTCATGATTCGCAACTCCACCAACTCGACCCGATCGACGCGACCTCGGTAGGCTTCCAGAAACGCCTCTTCGGCCTCGGCCGCGAGGGTCGCGTTGGCCGAGGCGTTCGCCAGGTCGAACAGCGGGTGGCCCACTCCGGCGTATTCCCAGTCGACCACCCAGAGCCGGCCCGACTCTTCCTCATCGATCAGGTTGGCCGCCAGCAGGTCGTTGTGACAGAGGGTTGGGGTGAACGGCGAGATCCGTCGAACCAGCGCCCTCGCATCTTCGAGCAAGGTCTCGATGTCCTCGGGGAGCCTGGCACCGAGTTCCCTGGCCGTCTGGGCGTACATCTGGACGGTCTGCAACGGCGAGAAGTACAGCATCATCCCGGACAGGGCGTCCCAGGAGTCGTGCAGGCGCCGCAAGACTTTCGCGAGCCTGGGCAAGACCTCCGGCCTTCGGACGTCCGCCGGGGTCAGGGTTCGACCCCGCTGATGCGCACTGATCAGGACGCCATCCTCATGATGCACCACTTCCGGCGCGATGCCGCACGCCCAAGCCGCGCGCTGACAGACGACCTCGTTGCGACGATCGATTCCCAGAAGCGGGCGCTCCTCGCAAAGCCTCGCCACGAAGCGCCGACCCGCGGTGTGCACCAGATAGTTGCGGTTGGTGATGCCACCTGGAAGCGGCTCGACCTCGATGGGAGCCTTCCAGTAATCCAGCCCTCGAAGCCTGGTTTCGTTTATGCGATCTGGATTCATCGATCACTCAACCCGACGGGAACGAACCGATCCAAACTCGGCGCAACTGTAGCGTTTTCCTGCCCGGGATGATACTAGACAGGACCCCGACTGTCCCGGAACGGGTCTCACCCAAGGATCGCGCGCTCGGGCCGTCGTCACAAAAACGTCACGTTCGACGCTCGGCGGGTGGCACTGGTGGCTTGTCCACCAGGGCTCCGGGCCCGTTGCAGACACTGGCGGGCGGGTGGCACTGGTGGCTTGTCCACCAGGGCTCCGGGCCCGTCGCAAGACACTGGTGGACAAGCCACCAGTGGCACCCGATCGGAAGGCGGCCCTGGTGACTGGTCCACCAGGGCTCCGGGCTCGTCGCAAGACACTGGTGGACAAGCCACCAGTGGCACCCGATCGGAAGGCGGCCCTGGTGACTGGTCCACTAGGGCTCCGGGCCCGTCGCAAGACACTGGTGGACAAGCCGCCAGTGGCACCCGATCGGAAGGCGGCCCTGGTGACTGGTCCACCAGGGCTCCGGG
>CAZRGV010000128.1:0-1126 GCA_964599655.1 uncultured Isosphaeraceae bacterium
CACGGCGGGACAGGTCTTCGATATCGGCGGCCCCGACGTTCTCACGTACAAACAGATGATGGAGCGGTTCGCCGCGATTCTCGGCCTGAAGCGCTGGATCCTCGTCGTGCCGGTGCTCACGCCAAGACTCTCGGCCTACTGGGCCAATCTCGTGACCCCCGTGCCGGCCAGCATCGCCTTTCCCTTGATCGAGGGGCTCAAGGCCGAGACAATCTGCGAGGATGATCGAATCAAAGAACTAGTTTACGTAGATCAGATCGGCTTTGATGAGGCGGTTTGCCTCGCGCTGGAAAAAGAGCGGCGTCACGAGGTGGAAACGCGCTGGAGCAACGCCAGCCTGCCGCGTCGCCGCCTGGCCGTTCGCCGCACCCCGTTCGACCCGTCCACGTTCCCGATCCAGGATGAGCAGCGCGTCGAGGCCGACGTGCCGGCCGAGGCCCTTTTCGACCGCGTTCGACGGATCGGCGGCCGCGTCGGCTGGTACTACGCCGAACCGCTCTGGGAGATCCGGGGATGGCTCGACCGGCTCATCGGCGGCGTCGGCCTTCGACGAGGCCGCCGCGACCCGTATCGGGTCTTCATCGGCGACGCCATCGACTTCTGGCGGGTCGAGGACTTCGTGCCCGGCGAGCGCCTGCTCTTGCACGCCGAGATGAAGGTGCCCGGCGACGCCTGGCTCGAGCTCCGCGTTCGGCCGCTTGAGGCGCGTCGTTCCGAGTTGATCCAGACCGCCTTCTTTCGCCCCAGGCCGTTCTGGGGCCACCTCTACTGGAATCTGCTTTACCCGATTCACTGGTTCATTTTCCGGGGCATGGCCCGCGCGATCGCCAGAGCCGCCGAGCAAGACGCTCACCCCATACCCGAGCCCGAGGCCGCGTCCCGCGATGGACGCGACGCCGCCGCGCGCGATCCACGTGCGACCCGATGAACCATGTCCGAATCCTCCCGATGGAGGCCGCGCCTCGGGAACTTACCTGGCTGACCCGTGTCGTCGCCTTCCTTGAATCCTGAGATTCTCGTCTCTGAATAATCTGGAGTAGTTAACTAAGAACTGCTGCATTTTTTCTTGTCTTAGTCGGGTCCGCCGTGCGGACCGCTCTGGCCCGATCGAGGAGGATGGTCCGCA
>CAZRGV010000128.1:1250-1635 GCA_964599655.1 uncultured Isosphaeraceae bacterium
GATCGAGAGCCAGGCGATCGAAATCCGAACACGTTCAGGGACCGGCGGGCGCGTGGTTTACGAGCGTCTTCCTCGGGGGCGTTGAAAATGTCGATCTCCTCGACACTTTTCTTCAAGACGAATCATCCCGAGACGCCTGTCGTGAGGGTTCCCATCGTCTTGCGGGCTTCGGGCGGTTCACGTATCCCCGACCTTGGGCGGGCTTCGGAACGCCCTGTCCAAGAACAGTCCCCGCCTCTCGGCCAGGGAGTGCCCCGCCCGCGTGACTCGACCTCGGAGTGTCGAAAACCGACGTACCGCGGGTGACGTCCCCGTCGGCGATCCTGATTCGAGTCGTTCGTCGAACCCTCCAGGTGCCGTTCTGCCATCGCGTTCCTCCTTCTCT
>CAZRGV010000128.1:1662-4459 GCA_964599655.1 uncultured Isosphaeraceae bacterium
ATCCTCCCACCGGCTCATCCTGGCCGTCGGTCCGGCCGATACGAAAAGACGGAACGTGTGGATTGTCTCGGTGGCCAGGCGGGGTTTCGTGCGGATGGATCGAGAATTCGTCCGGTCCGGGTTTCGTGGAGGCGCGGAAGCGATGGTTGCCACGTCGAGAGAAACGCCGGCGGCGAGCCAGGACGAGCTGGACGCGCTGCGACGACAGGTGACGGAGCTCCAGCGCGTCAGCAGCCTTGGCGTTCTGGCCGGCTCGATTGTCCACGAGCTGAACAACGCCCTGACCCCGATTCTCAACTACGCGAAGCTCGGGCTGCGGAACAACGACCCCGAGTTCCGCCGCCGCGCCTTCGAGAAGATCCTCGAAGGGGCCCAGCGCGCCTCGGCGATCGCCTCCGGCGTCCTCGGCCTGGCCCGCCCGCAGGCCGATCGACGCGACCCGACCGACCTCGTCCGCCTCACCGAGGACGTGATTCTCCTGACCAGCAAGGATTTGCAGAAGCACCGGGTTCGCCTGGAATTCCAAGCCGAGGGCCGGCCGCACGCCCGGGTCAACCCCGCGCAAATTCAGCAGGTTTTGCTCAACCTCGTCATCAACGCCCGACAGGCGATGCCCAGCGGCGGCCTGCTTCGGCTCCGTGTCGGCCTCGACCCCTCCGGTCGCTTGGCCGAGATCCAGGTGGCCGATTCGGGGGTCGGCATCGCCCCGGAAGATCTGAAGCGCATTTTCGAGCCGTTCTTCACCACGAAGACTGGCCCCGACTCCTCGGGCCTCGGCGGCACCGGCCTCGGCTTGCCGGTTTGCCGAGACATCATCGAGGCCCACAAAGGCCGCCTCCGCGTCGAGAGCCGCCCCGGCCAGGGCGCCACCTTCACTCTGCGACTCCCCTCCTGCGCCGCGCCGTTGCCCCAGCAGGGCGCGGCCTGAAAACATGAAATTGTCTGTTCAATGTTTCTTGCCTGGATCCGGAGCCTGGAGCGGGATCGGCTCCGAAGTGGCCTCGTAGCCCTCGGGTAGGCGGTCGAGATACGGCCCGACGAGTTCCCCGAGCGACTTCGGCGGCGCGCCGTGCTCGCGCTCGTGGAGCGTCTCGGCAATCTGCACGGTCAGGGCACCGACGACGGATCGGTCGCTATCCAAGATGCCGATGAGCGGGGTAGTGCCCGGCAAGAGGATTCGGGCGAGATCGGCGGTCGCCAGCCAGTCGTCGATGGCTTTGAGGCTCATGGACCGCACGCTGGAACCGGGCAACGACACCGAAGGGCCACCCAACGTGGGCACGCCGCCGCCGGGGGACGTCGCCTCGTACAGGGCGATGTTCTCGCCCACGAGCTTCGGCCGCTGGCTCCTCGGTTCGTCGCAGTGGGCCAGCCAGTTGGTGAAGACGATCCGCACCAGGCGACGGCTCCGCTCGGGCTCGCGATAGAGGAAGTCGCGAACCGGCAGATAGCCCGGAAGGTGCGGGTACCAGTTCACGTCGCTGCTACGCTCGCTCAGCAGCCAGTCGTGCGGCCCATCGATCGCCTTCAGGGCGATCAGGTACTCCATCTTGAGCATCTCCGAGACGGGTGGCGTAGCCTCCCCGCACGCCCGGAGGTCGGCCAGGGCGCGTCGCAGCATCGCCGCGTCGACGCGAGGGTCCGCCAGCCATCGCGTGATCGGTTCGACGCATGTTCGAAGCATCGCCATGGCGATGAGCCGTTGAATCGCCCCCCCGTGCTGGGCGAGGTGCCGGCTCGACCGGAGGACGGCCCGGTACATCCGCCAGGCCCCTTCCATGTCGCCGGCCTGCTCGCGTCGAGAGCCTTCGAGTACCCCCAGCCGGCTGAAGTCGCGGAGCGTTTGCGCCACCGGCAAGGGAGTTTCGATGGACAGCTCGCGGGGCGGAAGATACAGCCCGCTGGTCCGTTCACTCCCTTGCAACCAGAGGCCCAAGGCCTCGCGATTGTCCCCCAGCCATTGCTTCACCGCAGGACTGGACTGCGACCAGTTCAGGTTCAGCGAATTCGCTTCTTCCCTCGCCAGCGGTTTGAGTCGCTCGGTGGCCTTCCGGTAGAGCACGAACGCGTTCTGGTCGTCCGGCACCCGGATCGAACAGAACGCCTCGACATCGAACGGGTCGCCGAGGTCCGGCAGGTCCCGCAGGCTGACCGCCCGCCAGCCGAGCACCCCGAGCGCCAGAGCAATCAACGAGTAAAGCGCCAGCAGCGCGATCCGCCAACGCCCCTTGGCTCGCTCCAGCCAGTGCAACGGAGCAAGCGGATTCCCCAGCGTCCCACGGAACAGTCCGCCCCGATCGTCTCGATGTTCCACGAAGGCCCTCCCCATGCCCCGCCAGCATACGAAGGTTTTCGGTCTCTGACAAGAGTCGTGGAGCATTGGCCCTGGCGGCGCGGGTCCACCTTGAGACGAGCGGGCCGCCGCTGGAACGCCGAGGCGACCGCGGTGATCCAGGGGGTGTCGGTGCTGGCCCTGATCGCGGTGGGGCTCTGGATCCAGCTTGACCCGGCTGAGATGGAACGCTGGTTGGGCTGGGCCCCCTGGCGGCTGGCCAGTCTCGCGACGCTCAAGGGGTGGTTCGTCGCCTGTGCGTTGGGCCTGGCCCTCGCGATCGGGTTCGTGGCGCTCTTGATGTCGGGCCTGAAGCCGCGTTCCGTCTCCTGGCTGGCTCTAAGCGGGTGGACCGGGTCGATGTGAGTTTTTGGGGTGCCACTGGTCGTCCTCGACCAGTGTCCCGCGGCTCAGGCCGAGCACTGGTCGGGGACGACCAGTGGCACCCCAGACCGGTAGCAAAGC
>CAZRGV010000128.1:4493-17006 GCA_964599655.1 uncultured Isosphaeraceae bacterium
TCGCGGGCGCTGCCACCCGCCCCACCGACGGCGTCGCCCCTCTTGCCCTCGACTGGAGCCGGCAACGCGGACCATCGCACCCGAGGCGATTCTGACGGGGAACGCGGTCGAAGCCGCGTTGTCGCTCAAGAGGGCTTCATTTTTCGCTTTCGAGGAGACGGTTTCTCGAAGTCCCTCACGCTGCATTCCATGCAAAAATACTCCCCGCCCTTGATCGAGTATCCGCCTTCACCTAGAGCGATCACCGTGCCGCACTCGGCGCATCGCGTTGGCTCGAAGGAGGGAGGGTCGGCGAGTTTCTCGAAGTTATATTCATTAGTTCCATAATAAACATACAGCTCAGTGGGAAAATCCTTCCGACATTTCTTGCATTCCTGCCACTTTCCCTCGTGCCCTTCGTGGAAGTGATAGGCACAGAGCGTGTAGCGGCTGTGATTGCGATGGCAACTGTTCCGGGCATAAGAGAACATCACATACTGATCTTCATCGTCGCAGATCCAGTTGTCGCAGCACTCGGTCTTCGTGAGGTTGCCCGTCTTGCGGCAGAGTCCACAACGGGGGGGGGCGCGCCCGGCGGTT
Source organism: uncultured Isosphaeraceae bacterium (assembly GCA_964599655.1). GTDB lineage: Bacteria > Planctomycetota > Planctomycetia > Isosphaerales > Isosphaeraceae > CAZRGV01. The sequence goes on from CAZRGV010000128.1 coordinate 5,073, forward strand.
TGGCCTTCGGTTGAGCCCCGGCACGTTTCGGCGGCATCTTTGCCATCGGAGCTTCCGATCGTCTTGAGGATTAGAGAGCCTCGGGCCCAGTCGCGGCCGCGAGGTGGGAATGGGCGCGCCGCTACCAGAAGCGTCGAAGGATTGCCGCCACGATCGACAATACCAGAGAAAGCAGCAACATCGACGTGATCGGGATATACACTCGTACGTTGGGACGTTCAATCCGGATATCTCCGGGAAGCTGCCCAAACCAGGAGAGGGCGCCCGACCACACCAGGAACCCGACGAGAATGAGGCACCCGCCCACGACGATCAGCCATAGACCCGCCAAGGAACGTGACACGAGTCGGTTCCGCCAGGGGGCTGAGGTCCGTCGGGGACGACCCGTTGTGGCTCACCCCGACGGAGCGCTTCGGCCCCGAACACGATTCTCGGCCATCCGCGCGGCACGTTCAAGGGTCAGGCCGGCTTCGCCCTCACGCGCTGGTGTTACGGGTTCGATCAGACCAGGGTTGCGATAAAATAAAACGATCAATTGTCATAAGAATACTGTGTGCGTGCGTGATTCAAGCGGGGCACCCCACTCGAACCGATTGCCTTGGGGAATCAGGGAATGTACACAACGCCTTTTGATTGTGTGAGGTTGACATTCCCCTGGGTGTTCGACGCGATCGTGTTCCCCTTGACCAGGGTGCCGGAACACACGCCGGCGGCGAAGAGGCCGTAACCCTGGTTCGTGGCGATCTCGTTACCGAGGAGCCGATTGCGGTGTGACGACCGGATGGTCACGCCGTTGCCGGCGTTGTTGAGGATCTTGTTTCCCAAGGCCGGCGATGGGCCGCCAACGATCGTCGACGACGTGCCGGGGCCGAGGAGGATGCCTCCGAGCTGGTTGCCGATCGCCTTGGTTCCATCAAAATTCGTTCCGATGTACGTGTTGTACACCACGTTGTCGTGCGCCGAGCCGACGACCTCGATGCCATACCCGCGATTCCCCGAGACGGTCACTTGCGGCTCGATGGAGGCCTGGAACCCGCCGATGGCGTTGCCGTGGGCATGTCCCGAAATCCGGATGCCGCTGCCCTGGTTCGGGATCGCCGACTTGATGGAGGTGTTCGTCCCGATCGCGGTGTCGACCACCTGCACGCCCGTGGCATTCCCGCCGATCTCGATCCCGTTGCCGAGATTGCCCGAGACGATGCAGGTGCGGATCAGGTTGTTGCCGCCGGTCGACGTGATTAGCGTCCCGTTGAGACGATTCGGCGCCGGGCCCGAGAAGGCGAAGATCCCGGCGAAGGTGTTGAACGACGTGAAGCCGCTCGCCCGGTCGCGGACCTCGATGCCGTTGCGGTTGTTGCCCGAAATCACGTTGCCGAGTGGGATCACGCCGCCGACCTGCGTATTCCTCGACGTGCCTGAAACCAGCAAGCCGTCGCCGCCGTTGGCCACGATCGTGGCGTTGTTCGCCCCCACGCCCAGGAAGTTGGCGTGGACCGTGGTATCGTTGGAGTCGGTGATCCGCAAGCCGTTACCGCCGTTGCCGCTGATCACGTTGTAGAAGACGAACGGGTCTTGCTGGAAGGTGCAGCCGATCAGTTGATTGCCGTTGGCATGATCGATGGCCACGCCGTCCAGCCGGTTCCCCAGCGCCGAGTTGCCCGACGCGGCCGTGCCGATGAAGTTTCCGCTCAGGAGCGTCTGCGAGGCACCCCGGTTGATCAGTACGCCGTTCTCACCGTTCCCCGAGATCAGGTTCCCTTGCGGCGGGCGGACGAACACATTCGCCGTCGGGTTGTTCCCGCCGGTCGCCTGGCCGCCGATCAGGTTCCTCAACGCACCCTGGGTGACGAGAATGCCGTTGCCGCCGTTGCCCCGTTGGAGCGTGCCGGTGACATCAGTGCCAATGAAGTTCATGGCGATCTGATTGTCCCTGGACCCGTAAATCCCAATGCCATTGCCGCGATTGCCGCTGATGACGTTGGAACGCTGGAACCCGGTGTTGACCGTCGCCTGGAACGAGAAAGAGCCCGTGGTCGCGAAGACCAGGCCGACAACCTGGTTGCCGGCCACCGAATTGGCGCTGGCCAGGCCCTGGACGCCGGGGTAATTCAGGTCCACCCAGACGGCCGGTCCGAACGAGCCGTCCGGATTGCGACGCACCGTGACCAGCGAGCCCTGCTGGGCGTTGCTCGAACCGGTCTGGAGCGAGTCGGCGCTGAGCGTGTAGACGCCTTTCTGGTCGCTGCTGATGCCCTCGAAGTGGGTGATGTAGTCCGTGCCGACCAGCCCATTCGGGTAGTCGAACGAGGTCCAGTGGCTGAACTGCCCGGTCGCGGAGTCGTAGTCGACCAGGTAGCCGTGGCCGCCCGACCCACCCGGGCCGAGGTTGGAATAGCCGCCACAGATCGTGTAGCTCGTCAGCCCGTTGTACCAGATGCCGTACGCCGTGGTCGTCGTCGAGCCTGGATAGACGATGTCCGTCAGGATCTTGTCCTGGGGGACGCTGTACAGAAACGCGTGGCCCGTGCCGATGGGCGCGTTCCCTTCCGGACCGTCGGCGTTGCCGACGGCGAGGTCGCCCATCGTGCTGTGGACATAGGTGTACATCGCGTTCGGGTAGTCGATTGTCCGGTAGTTCCCGCTCTGCGAGAGCTCGGCGGTCGTCCCCTGGAAGAGGAAGCCCTGGACCATGTCGTTGCCGTTTCTGTAGCTGCCGACCAGCCGCAGGACGTTTCCGTTGACGATGTCGGGACCGTAAACGCTCGAGGCGATGGCACCCGGGACGTTGACGGAGTAACTCGTGCCACCGGCTCCTGAGATGGGCCCCTCGTACAACAGCCCGTTGGAGGCGGACGTCCCGGTAATCAGGTACTGGCCGCTCGTACTGGAGTTGCGAATGCCCTGCCAGGCCGAGACCGGCTGCATGCTCACGGAATCGGCGTTGTAATAGGTGATGCCCGTGACCGGGTCGCTTTGCCCGATCAGGTTGTCGTGCGACCAGGGGTTGATCCGAATGCCGTCTCCGTGGTTGCCCGCGACGGTGGTTCCATCAGAGCGAAGACCAATGAAATTCCCCTGAACCGTGACGCGCGAGGCGCTCAGCGTGACGCCCGCATTGCCGGCGTTCACCAGCGACAGCGATTTCAGGACCGATCCATCGGCCCCCTTCGCGAAGAGCAAACCTCGGGAACCTTGAAAATCGACCGTGACGACCGGCGATCCGGCAAACGAGGGAGCCGTCGAGCCGTCAATGGTCACCGTGTCGGTGATTGCCGGAAGCGCCCCGCGCCCGACTCGGATCGTTCCGGCGACCTCAAAGTCGATGGTGTCGGGCCCTGGCCGTTCATTCGCCTGGAGGATCGCCAGGCGAAGTGAGCCCGGGCCCGCCGGCTGGAGATTGGTCACCGAAAATGTGCTCAGGAGCTCTCGCTCTTCCAGAACCTCGACGCCGCGAGGCGCTGTCTTCCGAGCCGACCGTTGTCGTGATCGGGCGATCCTGTTCAAGAAGGCCGAGGAGAAATGCGTCGCGCGAGGGAGTGTCATCTTGGATGATCCTTGATCACATCGAAAGGCGCGCCCCGGACGTCCCGAACGGCACGCTCGGAGTCTTCCAGTCTGTCCAACCGGGTGACATTCCTCTGGCAAAACTTCTGATGGACCATAGGACAAAAATGGCAAGAGTCCACCAACGTCGGAGAAATCGACCACGCGTTTCCTTGAAGGGTGATGGGCGCTCGCCAGAGAGGTGGAAACCTTATCGAGGCTCGCCGTTGGCTCGGAGGCCGCAACCCGAGGCACGACCAGACGCAATCCAGCCGATGGTGCTCCGAATCGACATGCCGGGCCGCGCGGATGAACCTTCTTTGATCCGGCTAATCGGTGTGTTACGCTGGGCCGCGAACGCCGCGCGAGGGCGCGTCGGCGGTCGTTCTCGACGAGCCTGATCGCGTGACCGGACATGACCCAGGAACCGAATCGACGTCCCAGACGCCCCAGGGCACCGCTGGTTCCCGTCGCTCTGGCGTTGGCGCTGGGGATCGTGGCCGATCGTTCGGGGCCTGCCTGGAGCACCGCCGCCTGGAGCGCCATCGCGCTTGGGTTGGCGGTGGTTTCGCTGGTGGCGCTTTGGGCCGGTTGGCGCCGGATTTCCTGGCTGGCGCTGATCGTATCGGTCGCGGCGCTGGGAGCCGGATGGCACCATCGGCGGTGGTCGGACCTCGCCCCCGACGACCTCGCGAGGGGCGACTGGTCGAACGCGCCGCCGGCCTGGATTCGCGGCGTGCTCGTCGAGGTGCCCGAGTTCCGGCCCGGCGAGCGGCCCGATGACCCGGGTGTGACCCGCTCGGTTCTGGCCGCGACGGGCCTCAGCGATGGCCAGCGGTGGCACCCGGCCTCGGGGCGGCTCCAACTTCTGGTCTCGGGCGACCGGTCCGACCTCGCCATGGGCCAGCCGGTGATGGCCGCCGGAACGGTCGAAGCGATCGCCGAACCAAGAAATCCAGGGGAGTATAACCGTCGAGACCACCTGAGGGCCGAGGGAATCCGGCTTCGGATGTCGGTCGACGAGCCGTCGGGCCTCTGGCTCGACCCGGAGGGATCGGATTGGCCCGCGACCCGATGGCTGGGCGGGCTGCGGACCTGGAGCCAGTCGAGGCTGTTGGCGGGGCTCGACGCGAAGGTCGCGCCCCTGGCCTCGGCCCTGCTGCTCGGTCGGCGAGAGTCCGTCGATCCCGACATCAACGACGCCTTCGCCCGGACCGGCACCAGCCATCTGCTGGCGATTTCCGGCCTGCACATGCAGGCCTTGGCCCTCTGGGTCGGCCTGACGCTGGAGCTGCTGAGGCTGCCTCGCAAGCGGGTTTACGGATGCGTGGCGCTGGCGACAATCGGTTACGCGGCCCTCGTCGGCGGGGTTCCGTCGGTGGTCCGGTCGACGGTGATGACCGTGATGATCTGCCTGGCCGTGATGTTCGACCGCGGCTCGAAGCCCGCCAACATTCTGGCCTCGGCGGCCATCGTGGTGCTTCTGTTCAATCCGTCGTACCTCTTTGATGTCGGCTGCCAGCTCTCGTTTCTGGCGGTCGCGGCCTTGCTCTGGGGCGTGTCGCCCGTGTCGCGGCGGCTTGGTCTGAACGTGGCACCGGCGAGTCCGGAGATTGACCCGCGCGCTCATGAAATCCCGCGAGGTCTCGACCCGATCGATGCCCTCGAACGTCGGTTCGAACCGCTCTGGAAGAAGGCGTCGAGGCGCCTGGGACGCGGGATCATGCTCAGTCTGGTCGCCTCGGCGTTGGTCTGGCTCGTGACCTTGCCCCTGGTGATGTTGCGGTTTCATCTGGTGCCAACGATTGGTATCGTGCTGAACCTGCCCTTGATCGCGCTGGCCCCTTTGGCCTTGCTGGCGGCCGGCTTGACGCTCGGGCTTTCGGCCCTCTGGCTGCCGCTGGCGGGGCCGGCGTCCTGGTTGTGCGAGACGTTGCTCGGGTGGATCGAACGCCTGGTCCGTCATGGGGCGAGCTGGCCGTGGGGACACGCGTTCGTGGTGGGGCCAGCCTGGTGGTGGGTGCTCGGCATCTACGTTGGGCTCCTGGCGGCATTACTGATGATGACGTCGGTTCATGCACAAGGACGTCGATGGATTGTCGGGGCCCTGGCCGGCTGGCTGGCGCTCGGGCTCGCGATGGCGTTGCGGGCCGAACGGCCGGCAACGCTCGAAGCCGAGGTGCTGGCCGTCGATCACGGCCTGGCGGTCCTCGTCCGCGCTCCATGCGGCCGCACGTTGCTTTACGACTGCGGCCGGATGCGAGACCCGCACGTCGGCCGCCGGATCGTCGCCCCCGCGCTCTGGGCGCGAGGGGTCCGGCGGATCGACACGGTCGTCCTGAGCCACGCCGACGCCGACCATTACAACGGCCTGGCCGACCTGCTCGACCGGTTCGCCATCGGCGAGATCCGGGTCGGAGCCGTTCGAGGGGCCGGGCAATCCGGGTGCGTCGGCACTGCTGGCCGACGGCCGCCGTCGAGGCATCCCGGTCCGGCCGATCGCGGCGGGCGACCACCTCGACCTGGGACCCGGCGTGGTCGCCTCGGTGGTGCATCCGGCCAAGGGCTGGCGGCCGGATGCCCCCGACAACGACCGGAGCGTCGTGATCGAGCTGTCGCAAGGGGAGCGGCGGTTGCTGCTGACCGGCGACCTCGACGGCGCCGGGCTGACCGAGCTGCTCGATCGACCCTCCCGACCGATCGACGCGGTGCTCGCCCCGCACCACGGGGGCCGTTCGGCCAACCCATCCTGGCTCTATGACTGGGCCCGGCCGTCGCTGGTCGTCGCCAGCCAGCGAGAGCCAACCTTGAGCACGAGGGACGCCCTCTCGCCCCTGGAAAAGCAAGGGGTCGCGGTCCTTCGGACCTGGCGTCGCGGGGCAATCCGCTTGCAATGGACCAATGCTGACATTATCGTTCAGGGATTTCTGGATAAGAACGTAATATTGAATGAAATGGCGAGGCAAGACGTGAAGGCCGGGTTGCCGCGCCGCGCCGGGCTTGTTCCGCTGGCCGTGCTCTGGCCGTCGCGGCGGGTGGCGATCGCCGCGCTGGGGTTGTTGCTGGGGGCGGTCGCTTGCCTGCTGCTGGCGATCATCGAGTGGGGGGCCTGGGCGATGGTGACGCCGGGCCGACGGCACGACCCGTCGAGGCCCGACACCGAGCCGCCTCCCTGGGAGCCGATCGAGACCCGAGCGGCCGACGGCACCCGGCTGGCCGGCGCCTGGCGGGCCTCGGCCGTCGCCGAGGGGCGGACGCTCGTGCTGCTGCACGGTTTCGCCGAGGATCGCGCGTCGCTGGTGGGTCGGGCCGAGGCGATGGCTGTTCGAGGCTGGAACGTCGCCGTGCTCGACTCGAGAGGGCGAGGCCAGAGCGGCGGCGATCGCACGTCGTTCGGCGGTCGAGAAGCCGACGACCTGATCGCCTGGATCGACTCGCTGGCGCAACGCGTCGGACCGGGGTTTTCGCTGGCGGCCTGGGGGCGATCGATGGGTTCGGCGATCGCGTTGCGGGCCGCCGCCAGTGACCCTCGCGTCCGCGCTCTGGTGCTCGAAGCGCCCTATCCCGACCTGACGCCGACGGTGGCCGCCTGGCTGCGACGGTTGCGGCTTCCGGGCGTGTTCGCCGGTGGGATTCTCCGGCGCGCGGGGCGGCTCGCGGGGGTCTCGCTGACTCGTCCCCGACCGATCGACCTGGCGCCTCGTGTCGAGGTACCGGTCCTCGTCCTGCACGGAACCAACGACCGGATCTCACCCCTGGCCGATGCCCGCCGCCTGGCCGTTGCCTTTCCCCGACCGGCCCCCGTGATCGATATCGAGGGGGCGCGGCATTCGGATGTGTTCGACGTCGGCGGCGATGTGTTGGCCGATCGCATCGCCGCGTTTCTGGATGAGGCGATCCAGGAATTGACGGCCCAAATGGGCCGTGCGGAACCGCTGGCCTGAACCGGCCACGCGCGGTGGGGGCACCGACGATCCATCAAATGTCGGTTTCTTCCAGGGATCCGCGGACGGCTTTCAGAAGCGCCTCGGGTTCCTCGCCGTCGAGATCGGACCACTGGCCGAAGATCAGGACGGTGCGCTTCGACGTGCGGAAGCAGCGGATGGCGCACGAGTTGGCGATGTCGAGGCTGAGAAAGTCGAGGTCGTGACCGATCGCGTTGTGGCCGTCGATCTCCTCGAGCGCCGGCGACGCGTCGAGGCCCGGGTATTCGTCTCGCATGGCCGCCAGCGCCTCATCGGCGAGATCGGCCGGAGCCGGGCAATCCTCGTCGAGCGTGACCAGGGCAAACGCGGTGCCTCCGGGCGAGTGCATCGCCACGGTCGTCCTCGGCCCGTCGTCGGTGACGTCGAGCTCCCAGTCGGGGGGATACTCGAAGCGGATTCCGTGGTCGTTGTAGACGCCCCACATGGCAAGTCCCCGGCCGGAAAATCGATCGCGCGCCAATCGCCCCCATCGATCGTAACACGACGTCGCGTGAGCCGCTACCGCGCGCCGAGGCGCGGCCATCATCTCGATCAACGAGGGCATGGGGGTCGAGTTCACCGAACCCAAGGGAGGGCAGGAGGCCGAGAGCCAGTCCCACGGCGAGCGTCCAACGCCGCGGCTCCCGGAGCCTCGGTCCGCACGGCGGAATTCGCCCTTGTGTGGCCTGGGGATCGCATTATCATGCGGGCGGGACCATCCGAGGCGTCCGTTCATGGATGGATGATAACTCGGAGAGCGGCAAGGAGGCGAGGATGTCGACCCGACGGGATGAGGCAAGACCGGTGGGAGATGCGGGGCCTGTCCGGAACCGGGGCGAGGTCTGGGTCGTCGAGCGCTGGGCGAGGGGAGCGTGCCTGGTCGGGCTCGTCGTGCTCGCCGTGCTGGTGCTGTGGCCGACGCTGGGGCTGGGGTACTTCTCGGACGACGTGCTGACCTCGCTGACGCCGGGCATCCTGCGCAATAACCACATGAGCCTGGGGGATCGGATCCTCGACACGATCAGGAACTCCATGCGGGAGGGGCGGTTTTACCCCCTGCACTGGATCCCGTTCAGCGGGGTCTTCTGGCTGATCCGTGATGTTCAGCAGTATCGCATTTACATTGTTGGCTGCGTGGTGATCAACCTGCTCTTGTTTGTTCACTTCGTGCGGAGGCTCAGCGGCAGCGCGGGGCTGGCCTACCTGGCGGCCTGCCTGACGTGCATGCTGTTCCAGCTCCGAGCGTTTCACGACCCGATCCTGTCGTTTTTCGGGCTGCTTCAAATGGTCGTCGCGCTGACGTTGCTGAGCCTGATCGCCCTCTGGCGACATCTCGAAGGAGGCGGGCGCGCCTGGCTGATCTGGAGCATTCTGATTTATATAACATCCGTGCTTCTCTACGAGATGTCTTATCTCTTCTTCCTGTTCCATGCGTTTCTGATCGGGCGGCGCCGGCTGGGCTGGCGGCCGTGGCTGAGCAAGGTCCTGCCCTTCGCCGTTGCGGCGGGGTTTGGGATCGGCATGTCGTTTCTGCTGCGGTGGCTGGCCCCGGCCAGCAGCGCGATGCATACCAAGTATGGAATGGTGCCGACACCTGGAACCTTTCTGCCGGCGCTGGCCAGGCAGATCTCGGGGGCGCTGCCGCTGACCTATTTCGCGGCCGATCCCGCGGGGATCTTCCGCGACGTGAAGACGCCGGGGGCCCTCGTGCGATGGCTGGGGCGGGCCGACGTTCTAGCCGTGGCGCTGGTGGCGATGGGTGTCTGCTCCTTGGTTCTTCTTCGGCTCCGCGGTCGCCCGGCCAACGACGGCGGCGAGCAAACCCGGATCGACTGGGGCCTGCTGGTGATGCTCGGCCTGCTCCTGGCCGTCGTGCCTGGCGTGATGACCTCGATGACCGCAAGATATCAGCAGGAAGTTACGTTTGGCATGAGTTATGTGCCGGTCTACACGCAGTATTTCGGCGTGGCCCTGGTGCTGGCGTCGGTAATCTGGTATGTGCTGGCGCGATGGGCCGGCCGGGGCGTGCCGGCCTGGTGCGGCCGCGTTGCCGTGGCGGTGGCGGTCGGCCTGACGACGGCCGTGACCTATCGCGCCAACCGCGACACGGCCGTCAGCCTGATTTCGCCGCCGGGTTCGCCGCATTTCAACCCGTTGGCCTCGCTGTACCAGGGGCAATGGCATTACCAACGGCTCAACCTGGAGCTCGCGCTGCAATCGGGACTCATGGACGAGGTTCCCGAACACTCGACCCTGCGGGTTTCGCACGCGTATCCGACCTGGCACGACGGCACCTGGGGCTTCCTGTTTTATGCGACGCATGCGAGGAAGGTCTTGAAGGTTCTGCCTCCCAACGCCCCCGACGCGGGGTCGACGCCGGGCAAAACCTACCTCGAGCACGACGTCTGCCTGGGAAGGAACGCCGGGTACGTCGTCCTTTCGGAGCCAGGGGGCGGCGAGGCCGGCGAGTTCCGGCTCTTCGTGCACCATCCTCACCTCTTCCGCGGCTCGAAGGTCCCGGCGTTCCTCGTCGTCGGCCGATCCCCCGGCGCGGCGGAATCCGGCTCATACCTGAAGCCGGCCCGCGAGCTTCGCCTGCTACGGTCGGGACCGGACTGGGCGATCTTCAGCCTCCGCGACGAGGCCGGTCGGGTCGACCCCGGCTCGATCGAGCTCGTGTTCGACCCGTCGAAGGCGACCCAAATCCTCGCCTCGAGGCCGGCCCCGGTACGGCGTTGATCCGAGGTTAAGTTCAGGTCCGGCGTGGGTGGCCAGCGTCGTGTCGACCCCAGCCGAAACCGGAGCGCGAGGACTTTGCGCAAGCCACCTCGCCGGTCGAACGCCCTTCGCGTCTCGTGGGAGCCGCCCATACGGGTCGGCTTGGCCGTGGCGGGATGGGCTGGTAGAGTGGAGATGTCCCGTTGCCGATGGCGCCGGGATGTTGGGCAACGGTGCTTCGCCGACGCGTTTGAGATGGTTCAAGCAAAGCCATGCGCATTCTTTCGGGAATCCAGCCCTCGGGCGCTCTTCATATCGGCAATTACTTCGGGGCGATCCGGCAGTACGTCGCGCTTCAGAAGGGGAACGAGGCGTTTTACTTCGTCGCCGACTACCACGCGCTGACCAGCGTGCGAAACGCTGAGCGGCTCCGTCGGTATGTTTTCGACGTTGTGGTCGACCTCCTGGCGCTGGGGGTCGATCCCGAGTCGGCGACCCTCTTCGTGCAGTCGGACGTGCCCGAGACGACCGAGCTGACCTGGCTGTTGACGACCATCACGCCGATGTCGTGGCTCGAAAAATGCGTCAGCTACAAGGACAAGATCCAGCAGGGGCTCCCCGCCGAGCACGGACTGTTCGCCTACCCGATCCTCCAGGCCGCCGACATCCTGCTGTACGAGGCCGACGTCGTGCCCGTGGGCCAGGACCAGAAGCAGCACCTGGAGATCACCCGGGACGTCGCCGAACGATTCAACCACGTCTACGGCGAGGTCTTCAAGCTGCCCGACGCCTACATTCTGGAGGCCGTCTCGGTCGTGCCGGGCCTCGACGGGCGGAAGATGTCCAAGAGCTACGACAACACGATCGAGATCTTCGACGACCCCAAGACCATCGAGAAAAAATGCAAGAAGATCGTCACCGACAGCACGCCGGTCGAAGCGCCCAAGAATCCCGACAAATGCAACCTCTTTCAGCTCTTCAAGCTGTTCGCCCCAGCCGATGAAATCGCCGAGGTCGATCGCCGCTACCGCGAAGGGGGCATCGGCTACGGCGAGGTGAAGAAGCGCCTGGCCGAGCATATCATCCAACACTTCGCCGAGCCCCGCGCGCGGCGGGCCGAGTGGGTCGCGCATCCCGTCCGAGTCGCCGAGGTCCGCGAGGCCGCCGCCGAGCGGGCCCGCAAGACCGCGCGGATCGTGCTCGATCGGGCCAGAGAGGCCTGCGGCGTGGGTTGACCGATTGCCAACACGGAGAGTTTGTAGGTTAATATCAATAGAATATCCAAATATTTCGTTTGAATGAATTATACGAGTGTGAGACGGAGCGGAGCCATTCTCGTGTTTGGCTGCCGCGTGACTGCCAGGACTCTGATCGGGTTGGCGTTCGCGAAGGCCAGGATCGCTCGTTGGGTGGCACTGGTGGCTTGTCCACCAGTGTCTTCCTCGATCCTTCGGAGCCCAGGTGGATCGCTCGTCGGGTGGCACTGGTGGCTTGTCCACCAGTGTCTTCCTCGATCCTTCGGAGCCCAGGTGGATCGCTCGTCGGGTGGCACTGGTGGCTTGTCCACCAGTGTCTTCCTCGATCCTTCGGAGCCCTGGTGGGCAAGCCACCCGTGCCACCCATTTCGACTGACCTGGGGCTCTGCTGCACAAGCCACCAGTGTCTTCCTCGATCCTTCGGAGCCCAGGTGGATCGCTCGTCGGGTGGC
>CAZRGV010000129.1:0-7326 GCA_964599655.1 uncultured Isosphaeraceae bacterium
TGCCACTGGTGGCTGGTCCACCAGTGGCTTCCACGACCAGGCGGAGCACGGGTGGGCAAGCCACCAGGGCCACCCGTCACCACTGTCGTCCTCGACCTCTCGGAGCACCGGTGCACACGCCACCTGTGTCTTCCTCGGGTGCCACTGGTGGCTGGTCCACCAGTGGCTTCCACGACCAGGCGGAGCACGGGTGGGCAAGCCACCAGGGCCACCCGTCACCACTGTCGTCCTCGACCTCTCGGAGCACCGGTGCACACGCCACCTGTGTCTTCCTCGGGTGCCACTGGTGGCTGGTCCACCAGTGGCTTCCACGACCAGGCGGAGCACGGGTGGACAAGCCACCAGTGGCACCCGTCGAATCCGTCGTTGTTCGGAGGGCGGGCTCTGCTCACCAATCCTCCCTGGCCGTAACGAGTTCGGTGGGCCGTGCCGACCCTTCCCGAGAGCCCTTGCAGGCGATTCCTGATCCGGGCGCGCGGAAAAAGGCCACGGAAACTCCAAGGGGCAAGAGTCTCCGCGGCCGGTTCGCTTGGTGTGTCGGGTCGGTGTCCGAGGCGATTCGAAACCGACCGCAACGCCGCCGGCTTGGCGTCGATCGCCGATCAGCCGGCCTTGGCCAGCACCGGCTTGGGAACCGGCTCGAGGCTGACCTGGGCCTTGCCCGCGGCGTTGACGAACGCCTCGATCAGTTGCATGTCGAGCGAGACCGTGCCGTCGGTCTGCGGGTGCCACTGCACACCGACGCAGAACCAGTCCTCGCCCGACCACTCAATCGCCTCGATCAGGCCGTCCGGCGCCAGAGCACCGGCGCGGAAGCCCGGAGGCAGCTTGCGAACGCCCTGGTGGTGGTAGCTGTTGACCCGGATTTCTCCCTCGCCGTAAATCTCTTCCAGCATCGTCCCTTTTTCCATCACCACAATGTGGCGATGGACCCCGCCTTGCGGGTCGCGATGCGGAATGCTCCGGGGAAGGTCTTCCGGAAGGTGTTGATAAATGCCGCCGCCGTAGCAGACGGTCAGCTCCTGCATCCCCAGGCCGATGCCCAGCACGGGCATCTTCCGTTGTTGAACCAGCTTGCAGAGCAACCGGTCGGCCAGCTCCCGGCGCTCGGGGACGGTCTGGATCGACGGATGAGGGCCCAGGCCCATCTTCTTCGGGTCGAGGTCGTCCCCCTCAGTGAGGACCAATCCGTCGAGGCGGTGGAAAATCGGCGCGAGGTCGTGCTCCTTGGTCAGCGGCGGCAGCAGCACCGGCAAACCGCCCGCAGCCAGGATGCAGTCGAAATACCCCTGGGAAATGACACAGTAGGGGGAGCGGCCCTTCGAAGCCGCTCGGTAGTCGGTATTGATCCCGATCAGGGGGCGATCCTTCGTCATGGCGTCCCTTCCTCTTTGCGTTGGCGACAGCGAAATCCGTTCGATGTCCAACCCGCGCGGCCTCTCCGTGGGCCCCGCAGGCCCGGTACGCCCGGCTTCGACGTACCGAACTCAAAACCAACTCGCAAAACTCCCCTTGGCGAACCCAATCGACCGTACGAATCCTTCCTGGCGACGGTCGTCTTCTTCGGGTCTGATGTTCAGGACAGGTCAACGTCGACGCGACCGGCAAGCACCTCAAGGTGTGCTGATGAGTCTAGCGACCCGGTTTGGCCAATTCAAGAAAAAACCCGGAAAAATGGCGGTTTTCGCCGTTTTTCCGGGTGCGCCGGATTCGGGAAGCCAGGTAGTCAAACCGATGGGAAGCCGACCGACCAGCCCCTCAGCGAGGGTCCGCCGGTCCTGGCTGCCCCCCCTGACCCACCGACGATGTATCCGCGCCAACATATTCATCTTTGAGATACTTGATGATCATCTCCAGGTCGTTCGACGACAGGCGATCGGCGAAGGCGGGCATCTGCTCGCTCTCGTCGAGGAAGCCGTAGAGGTGGGGCGAACCGGGACGCTGGATCATCCGGGCGATCCACCAGTCCGACCCCCAGCCGTAGAGGTTGGGCGCCTCGTCGTTGGCGTAGACCCAATCCACGTGGCACTGGGCGCACTCGCCCCCTTCCTGGAAGTGCTTAAATCCCGGGTGAAGCTGGATCTCCTCCTGCTCGACCCACTCCGAGGCCGGCAGGTCAGCGGGAGTCGTGATCACATGCTTGGCAAAGAAATCGGCGATATCGTTGAGGTCCTTCGCCGTGAGCTTCGAGCTTTTTTTCCAGCGGGCCATGCCGCCGCACTGGGGCACCTTGCCGAAGTAGGTGGCCGACTTGGGGTCTTCGAGCAGCCCTCGGATCCAGCCGCGAGACCCGAAATGCGCCAGGTCGGCGGCCGACTGCTTGCTCCAGACCGTGGACTCGACGACCGAGCCATCCGCCCGGACGATCGCCTCGATCGCCTCCCCTTTGGCGTTGGTCCCCTGGAACCTGTACGCGACGACGGCATTCCCGGCCTTGTCCTTGACGGGTTCCCCGGCTTGGGGCTGGTAGCCGGGCACCTTGGCGACAACCGCCTTGATCACCGAGTCGGGGATCCCCTCGACGCGGGGCACGGTGCCGAGTTTCTCCAGGTCCTTGGCGGTCACCTTCGACTCGACGCGGCTGGCCTGACCCTTGCCATCGTAGTAGTGACAACTGAGGCACTTTTGATCGAGAACCTGGCCGCCGTGGAACAGCGGGTCGCGGCGCAGCAGGTAGCCGGGGCCATCGGGCGCGATGCCGACCTCCCGCGCCAGCCACTTCGCGCGGTTGGCGGCCACCTCGGCCTTCTCGCGATCGCTCTGGAACTTCGAATTATTCCAGTCTTCGTTCATGGCGAGATACGTCAGGTATCCCGCACCGCCCACCAGCCCGAAGACGAACGCGCAGGCCAGGAAGTGCGCCGGGCCTTTCGGCAGCACTTTGTCCAGCAGCGGCAGGCAGAACAGCACGGTCAGAATCGCGCCCGGCACGATGATCGTGCCGATCATTTCATACTTGCCCGGAAAGAGCTTGAGCATCTGGAAGAGCGAGAGGAAGTACCACTCGGGCCGCGCCGGGTAATCCGAGCTCGACGGATCGGCCGGCGCGTCGAGGTTGGCTCCCCCCTCGTACACGACCATGAACACGAGAATCGCGAAGACCGCGCCCGAGGCGACCATATCGAGAAACACCTGCTTGGGCCAGAACTTGTCGACGATTCCCTTCGTCTCCGGCGGGTGGGTCACGCCGTGCTTGCGGAACAACGCCACGTGCGCCGCCAGGCAGGCCACCAGCAGGGCCGGCAACAGCCCGACGTGCAGCGCGTAGAACCTCGTGAGCGTCTGGTTCCCGTAGTCCGAACCCCCCACCACCACCTTCTGAAGATACGGGCCAACGACCGGCGCGCCTCCCATGATGTTGGTCGCCACCTTCGTGGCCCAGTAGCCTTTCTGGTCCCAGGGCAGAAGGTAGCCTGTCAGGCTGAACCCGAGGGTCACGAACAAAAGCGCCAGGCCGAACCACCAGTTGACCTCTCTCGGCGAGCGATAGGCTCCGGCCCAGAGCACCTGGCAGAGGTGCAGCGCCAGCAGGATGACCATCGCCTGAGAGCCGAAGTGGTGGATGCCCCGGAGGAACCAGCCGCCGCTCATCTGGTAGCTGATGTAGTAGACGCTGCCCCAGGCCGTCGTCGCCGACGGGCTGTAGCTCGTCATCAGGAGCAGCCCCGTCACCAGCTGGATCAGAAAGACCGCCGTCAGGGCCGAGCCGAACACGTAACGCCAGCGGGCACCGCCCGGAATCGCCTCGTCGAGCGCCTCGTGCAACAGGCCGCGATAGCCGGTGCGGGCGTCGAGCCAGTCGGATAGTCGCTTAAACAAGGGGAATCTGCTCCTCGCTCTGGGACCGGAAACGCTGGAACTTCACGCGGATGGGACTGTCCGGACCGTTCGGAGGCTCGACCTCGAGCCGGTCCATCGGCCGGGGCGGGGTGTCGTTCAGCCGCTGGCCGTCGAGCTTGAAGGCGCTGTTGTGGCACGGGCAGAAGAAGCTCTCGCCGTCGGCCGCCAGGTTCACCGCGCAGCCAAGGTGCGGGCATTCCGCCGTGAACGCCACGATCGGCGTCTTGGACCCGTCGGGCTGTCGAACCAGCCAGACCGAACCGATCGGCTCGACGGGGTACTTCACCCAGGCGTCTTGCCGCTCGTCCGAAATCGGGAACTGCCGCGGCACGCCCACTTCGAGTTCCTGGAGCGTGATCGGCAAGGTCCGGTAGTCGCCCCCCTTCGTCTTGCGACGGAGCGGGTCGAGCAGGTAGGCCACCCCCGGAACGGCCAGGACCAGGCCCATCAGCCCTCCCAGCACATGGGTGCCATAGCGGTAGATGTCACGGCGGTTGAGCATCGAGCGGAGTCTCCCCGGATCGAGGGGCGGGCCAATCGCGGCGGTTCGGTTCAGTTCAGTCGAAGGCCGGCGGAACCGGACAACGCCTCCGACCGAGCCACAGGTCGTTCCCATCGCGAACCGCGCGTTCCGAAATCAATCCCATGGGTCGCGGGCAAGCAGGTCGATCAGGCAGGTCCGTGGGGCAAGCGCCTTCACGCGAGGCTTCAGGCGGGCATTCGACGGCCAATCAGAACAGGTTCTCAAGTCTTGAGCAAGAGGGTGGATCGCCAAACCTCGTGGCTCGTGCGTCCTGGATCCGAGCCGTTCGGTCTTCGATCGGCCCCGTCATGACGTCGACGATAGGGCCGCTTTCACGGCCTCCAACACGCGGGACACCGACTCCGGACCGGTCTCCGGCAGGTTCGCGCCGGCCGCCGCGCGATGACCGCCGCCGCCGAACTGAGCGGCCAGCCTGGCGCAGTCGAAACCGTTCCGCGAACGGAGGCTGACCTTCATGCCCCCTCGGTGCTGCTCGATGAACAACAGGCCGACCTCGACCCCTCGCAGGCTGACCGTGTAGTCCACGAGGTCTTCCGTGTCGGGCGGAATCGCACCGGTCCGCTGGAAGTCGTCGAGCGTCACCACCGTGTACGCGATCCGCCCATCCAGCTCGGTCTTCAGGTCGGCCAGGGCCTCACCCATCATCCGCAGCCGTCCCAACGTGTTCCGCTCGAACAGGAGCCGGTAGACCCGTTCGATCTCCGCGCCATGCTCGACCAGCTCGGCGGTCATCCGCAGGGTTTCGGGGCGCGTCGTCGGATGTCGGAACCAGCCGGTGTCCATCGCGACCGCCGTCAGGAGGCCAGTCGCCATCAACGGCGAGATCGGCACGCCGAGCCACTTCGACGCGCGAAAGACCAGCGAGCCGGTCGCCTCGGCCGTCGTATCCTTGAGGACGGTCGCTCCGAGGTCGTCCTCGCTGACGTGGTGATCGATCACGACCTTCGGGCCGTCGAACCCCTTCACGAAGTCGGCCATCGGCCCAAGCTGCGACCAGCTTGAGAGGTCGAGGATGACCAGGGCCCGGCGATCCGCCAGGTCTTCGGGCTGGACCTTCACGCCGAATTGCTCGAACAACCGGCCATCCGGGTCGAGGAAGTCGTAACGTGGCGGGGTCGGGCTCGCGTTGACGACCCGCACGTCCCTCCCGAGATGTCGCAGCAGGCCCACCATGCCGACTTCCGAGCCGAGCGCGTCGCCGTCGGGCCGGACGTGCGTGGTCACCAGGAAGCGTTCGTGGGCCGCGATCAGATGCGAGAGCGGGGTCCAGTCGACGGTCATGGCGAGTTCCAGGGCGGGCCTAAAAACGTATTATAGGCCCGATCCCAACATCCACGCAACGGCCGCGGCTCAGGTCGTGTAGGCATCGACCCGGAAGAGGTCGAGGTTCTCGCGAACCCAGGCGATCGTCTCGTCGAGCCCCTCGTCGAGCGTGTATTGCGGCTCCCAGCCCCAGAGTTCGCGAGCCAGGGCGGTTCCCGCCAGCAATCGGCCCACCTCGCTGGCCGCCGGCCGGATGCGTTGCGGGTCCGTCTGGACCTCGATCGTTCGACCGAGCCGAGCCCCGATTCGCTCGACCAGCTCGCCGATCGACAGGTCGTCCCCACGGCCGATGTTCACGGCCCGTCCGATCGCCGCGTCGCAGCCGGCAATCGACACGAAGCCCGCCACCGTATCCTTGACGTAGGTCAGGTCGCGCCTCGGGTCGAGGCTGCCGAGCCGCACGACCGGGCGAGTCAGCGCCTGGCTGATGATCGTCGGAATGATCGCACGGGCCGACTGCCGCGGGCCAAACGTGTTGAACGGGCGGAGGATCGTCACCGGCAGGTCGAACGCACGTTGATAGCTCAGCCCGAGGGCGTCGGCTCCAATCTTCGACGCCGCGTAAGGCGACTGCCCTTGCAGCGGGTGCGCCTCGTCGATCGGCACGTAACGCGCCGTGCCATACACCTCCGAGGTCGAGGTCAGCACCAGGCGCTCCAGCCGATCGCTCGCCCGGCAGGCGTTCAGCACGTGCGACGTCCCGACCACGTTCGTCTGCGTCACGTCGTGCGGGTTCTGGTACGAGTACGGAATGGCGATCAGCGCACCGAGGTGCAACACCCACTCCTGCCCTTGAACCGCCCGACGGACCGATTCCGGATCTTTCAGGTCGCCCCGCTGAACCTCTACGTCCTTCAAGAGGTCCGCGTCGATCCGATCCAGATGCCCCCGGTCGTCCCGGCCGTTGTAGCGAATCAGCGCCCGAACCCGGTGCCCATCCCGCGCCAGCCGCTCCACCAGATGGCTGCCGATGAACCCCCCCGCCCCCGTGACCAGGACCGTCTTGCCCATCGACTCCACCCCCGAGATCGTCCCTGATCCGCACGCACTCTCCCGCACTTCGCCGCCATCCTACGGTTTTTCCCCACCCCGACAACGGGAATCTCACGTCCGAGTCCCCCTCCAACGGCAATCTCCGCCCTGAAACGAATCTCCGCCGGAATGGACTATTTTTCCTCATGTCCCTAAAGGGCCCGCATTCGCCGGTCGATAATGTTTAACAGAAAAGTGAAGGTCCACCCAAGGTTTGTGTGGCCCGTGATGCGAAACGGACGGTCGCACAACGACTGCATAGGACATCCCGATCCTCCCGGAGTACCGCCGATGGCGCTTCGCGTTTTGCTGGTGGGCGTGGTGGCAAGCCTGGGTTTCGAACTGCCTTCGGGGCAGGACGTGCAACATTGGGTCCGATCGGGTCAAGCCTGGCTGGAAGCGCGGATCGCCGACCTGGGGGTCAACCACGGGGAGGCGCCCGCTCTGGCCGCGGACGTGGACGCCAGGGCCTCGACCCCAGCCGGGGCCGAATCGGCCGGGACCACCTTGCGGCCTACGGCGGCCTCGGGCCTTTTGGCCGGTCTGGCCGCCGCGCTCGACACCAACTCGCTCGACAACACCGAATC
>CAZRGV010000129.1:7383-17002 GCA_964599655.1 uncultured Isosphaeraceae bacterium
AAGAAGCGGACGAACGCACCGACACCGCCACGTTGGAACTGGCCGACCAGATCTTCTCCCACGTGGTCGGCGAGATGGCCGAGGCCTTCGCGACCCGACCGTCCCCGCCGGCCCTGGACGCCGAAACCGCCCCCGTGGCCGCCGCTGAAACCGCTGAACCGGCCTTGTCCCAGGACGAGCTTTATCCGGGTCTCGCCTATGCCTTGAACCGTGAGGCCGACGGACTTGGCCAGCGCTTGCGGACGATCGCGACCGAGCCCCGTTCGCCCTCCGATTCGGAGCCCAAGGGGGAGATCGTTCGCGACGACGATTCCCAGGAGCCCCAGGCGATCACGCCGCGAGGCGAGCGGATCGCGACGGCGGTCCGGCTGACCGGTCAAGCGATGCAAGCCTGGCTCAGCGTCCTTCAGCAATCCCCGACGATCGCCTCCACCCAGCACTGATCCCGATCCGTCTTCTCGCGATCGCCCGATCCCATATCCAATGGCCACGCCCCGCCTCGGACATCCTGTTCGAGGCGGGGCGTGGCCGTGCTTCCTCCGGAAACGCCGTCCAGTCTTTTGACTCCCCTACAGCTCGTCCTCGTCGTCATCCTCGAACTCGCCCAACGTTCCGTCGCCAACAAGATCCGGGCCGGGCGTGACGACCATCTTCCGATAACCCAGCGCGTAAGCCACCGAGAGCACCTCGCTGTAGCTCGGAAACGTCTTCCCGGTTTGCAGCTTGAACCGCTGCATGGCGTTCATGAACTCGATTTCGTCCTCGGTATACTGCTTCTCGAACGTCGTGGGATCGACGCGCTTGCGACGGTCCGTCCGCTTGCGACGGTTCTTGGCGGGCGGCGGCGTCTGACGATCGGGCTCGCGGCGATCGACCCCCGTCCGGCGATCGTAAAATAGGGTATCGCTCGGATAGGCGTCAAAATCGAATATCGACTCGTCGCCGGGCGTCTGCTCTTTGGCGACCATGGGCCATGACCCTCGTGAGAGGCCGGTTCCTTCCGGTCTCACGACCGAATGGGTCCGGCGTTTCGGATGACAGGGTTCGCTCTCGCGGGCGAAACCGTTTGCAACCGGCGGTCGTTTCGACCGGTTTCGTCGGTTTCCCACATCATTCAAACACTTAGGATATGCCAACAGGGCTGTCAAAGCGGTCCCGAGCCAGGCCAGGGTCGTCCGGAGGTCCATACTTGAGACTCTTTTCCCTCTCGAACCGTCCATATGCCATAATGGAAGGACGACGCGACGCGAGCGACGACCGCGGACCCCTCGCCTTTGGAGCGGACCACCCTCGGAACGTTGCGGGAACGGAGTTCGCGGCGGCTTGTGCCGCGTGTTCGCGTCCCGTAGAGTTGACAATCTAGGAAAGTCTTGCGCCCGGACCGGTTCCCGCGCCGGTCTCCCCTCTCACGGAGATACCCATGCTCTTTCGATCCGCGCGATCGTGGAAGGGCGCCGGACCTTTGGCGTTGGCTGGCATCTTGCTGGGTGGCGCTACGGCTCCGGCCGATGATAACCCCTCCCTTTCCCGTCAGTTGGTGACCCTGGGACGCCAGGCCGCTTCGCAAGGGGCCAACAATCAAGCCCGGTCGTTCTTCCAGAAAGCGCTGGACCTCGACCCCAAGAATGTTGACGCCCAACGCGCCCTGGACGATCCGAAGTTGATCCGAGTCGCCCTTCAGGCGCCGGCCGAGCAACCCGCGACCGAAGCGCCGGCTCCCCCGGCTCCCGGTCCGGTCGCGGCTCCCGAAACCGCCACCCTGGAAGAAACCCAGCGCCTTCAGGATGTCCTCACCCAGCAGCTCACCACCGACATCCGCGAACGACAGCAAAAGGCCCGCGACCTCCTCAATAGCGGAGACACCGAGTCCGCCCTCACCACCCTCCGGCTCGGCCTCAACGCCATCCAGGCCGCCGACCAGGTCCCCGAGGCGATCCGGAGCAAACTCACTCGCGAACTCCAGACCCAGATCCAGGCCACCGTCCGGCGCGAGGAACGCATCGAGCAGGACCGCGCCGAGGCCATGCGGCTCCAGTCCGCCGAAACCCAACGCACCCGCGCCCTCGCCGAACTCGAGGCCAATCAGGACACCGTCAACACCCTGATGACCCAGTTCGACATGCTCATGGCCAAGGGCCAGTACAACGTCCTCTTCAACGGCGGCACCGGCGACATCGCCGCCGCCACCGCCCCCTTCTACGACGCCCGCATCGTCTCCCAGCATGCCCGCGCCCTTGATCCCCGCGCCACCGCCCCACGCGCCGGCGTCCTCGTCTCCCAGTTCGAGGGCTTCCTCGCCCAGGAACTGGCCTTCGAGGAACTCAAGGAATATCGCTTCATGCTCACCTTGCAGGACGTCGATCGTACCTCCGTCCCCTTCCCCGATACCATCACCATCGAGTATCCTCCCGCCGACCACTGGCGTGAGATCAGCGAAAAGCGAATCCGACGCTACGAGTCGGTCTCCCTCGAAAACCGCGACGAACGCACCCAGGCCATCTACAACAAGCTCGACCAGCCCGTCTCCATGCCGTTCGCCCAGGAGACTCCGCTGGAAGACGTGATCAAGTACATCAAGTCGGCCACCACCAGCCCTGAGTTGCCCGACGGCATCCCCATCTACGTCGACCCGGCCGGCCTGCTCGAAGCCGAAAAAACCCTCCAGTCGCCGATCACCCTGGCCCTGGACGGCGTGCCTCTGAAGAAAACCCTTAAGCTCCTGCTCAAGCAACTCGACCTGTCGTACACGGTCAAGGAAGGCTTGATGACGATCACCTACATCGCCTCGCGCGACCAACCCACCGAGATCCGCGTCTATCCGGTCGCCGACCTGGCCCTCATTCCGTTCTCGCTCATGATGGGCGGCGGCGGCATGATGGGCGGCGGCATGGGCGGTATGGGCATGGGCGGCATGGGTGGCATGGGCGGCATGGGCATGGGGGGCATGGGCGGCATGGGCATGGGCGGCATGGGCGGCATGGGTGGCATGGGCGGTATGGGCATGGGTGGCATGGGCGGTGGCTTCATGTCGATGCCACTGGCTCCCCCCCAGGACGCCGGTGCCTCGCCGACCAGCGGTTACTTGCAAAAAAAAAGCAACTGAATCCACCAGCATCCTCTGATCCCAGGACCCAGACCCCGAGGGGCCGAGACGCCACAAGCGTCTCTGGCCCTTCGGCCGTTTCCGGGGAACCCTCGCGGACTCAGGCCGCGAACCCGCCTCTGACGCCCATTCTCGACTACGACGCCCACTACCGATCGCACGACACGACACCCGCCCAGCTCCTGCTGGACCTCAGTTGGCTGCGGCGAGAAAAGCGGTTCCTTGACGTCGAGCAAGCCATCCAGGCCTATTTGAAGTACCACTCCAAAAAGGCCGAGGCCTGGATGTACGTCCTGCTCGCCGTCAGCTTCGAAATGAACAAGAGGAGCGAGGCCAACGTGAAGTCGGCCCTGGGCTGGGCCGGCTGGCTCGCTCGAAAGCAAAAAGATCCGTTTACGTTGATTGAAGTCGCCGACATGCTCCTGGTCCGCAACCTCTTTGAGATCCCCCTGCCCAACGGCGACCCGCCCGTGCGGCTCGCGGAACTGCTCGACCTGGCGCGCGAGAAGGCCCCCGAGCGCCCGGAGCCGATCTTGATGTCGTTGCTCGCGGCCGAGCGCGCCCATGACCCCGAACGCATGGCGAAGGCGGTGGAACAACTGATGTCGCTCGGCTGGCCGGGCGTCGATGAGATCTGGCGCGTCGAGGCCCGACGCAAGGTCGAAGCCCTGGCCAAGTACCTTGAGGAGGAAGGCCGGGGCGACGAGGCCCGCACACTACTGGACCGGCTCACGAAGGCCGAGGGCCGCGACCTCTTCGTCCGCCTCACCTGGAAGGGAGACGCCGGCCTCGACCTCGTCGTCGAGGAGCCGCTCGGCGCCAAGGCGACCGTCCTCCAGCCCCGCACCGTCTTTGGAGGGGCCATCATCAAAAGCGGCCGAGGGAAGCATCCCGAGAGTCTTTACGTCTGTCCCCGAGCCTTCGACGGCGCGTACAAGATCCGCGTCGAGGTCCTCTACAACGATGAGAAGGCTCCGGTGACCGAAGCCCGGCTCGAGGTGATCTCGCATGAAGGAACGCCCGAGGAGCAGACCGAAACGAAGGTCGTCCAGATCCCTCAGAAGGAGCCGGTCGTCGTTCAGCTCACGGGCGGCCGCCGCACCGAAGTGCTCCCGTTCCGGGCTCCAACGCGACTGGTCGCCGTGCCGGAGGCGAAGCGGTCGTCGACCTCCACCGATTTCCCAACGACCTCGCCAGCGGCCAATCCCGCCGACGCGCTTCGAGCCCCCAACCCCCCAGCCACCCGCGCGCCGATCCGGGCCGACAGCCCTCCGGCCAGCGCGACAACGCCGAAATCGAACCGTCGCACATATCCTTGATCGTCAACGTCAAGACCTTGCGATCCCGCGGATTCCCTCTGTCCCCTTGGAGCGATCCCCCCAGGCGCGTTATAGTCGCGTTAGCTTCGCGATTCCCGAGCGGCTCGGAATCGTCCTCTTCTGAGGGGAATTCGGGAAGGACTCCACCCATGTCACTTCCAACGATCCTCGGCGCGATCTGCTCTTCGCTCACCCTGTTTCTGGCAACCGTGACCGCTGCACCCGACTTCGACCAAACATCCGCCGAAAGCCTCTCGACCAGTTTCCGCAAGGCCTCCCGCCGCGTGCTCCCCGCCGTGGTCACGGTGCGAAGCCTCGACGGGGCGCCACCGGCCTTCGGCACTCCCCCGCGCGGCCTCTTCCCGCCAGGCGGCGAACCGCCCTTCGGCCCGCGTCGCCGGGAACTGCTCGAAGGCCCGTTCCCCACACCCGATACCGGGGCCTCCGGCGTCGTCTTCGAGAAGACGCGCGGCTTGATCCTCACCAATGATCATGTCGTTCCCGATGGTCCGCCGATCGTCGTCACCCTGCCCGACGGCCGAGAGCGCCCCGTCAAGGAGATCCGCCGCGACCCTCGAAGCGATCTGGCCCTCTTGACGATCGACCCGGACGGCCTGACCGCTGAGGCGGTGTGGGCCGAGGGCGACCGTCTTGACATCGGCGATTGGGTCCTCGCGATCGGCCAGCCGTTCGGCCTCTCCGGCACCGTGACGGCCGGCATCGTGAGCGGCAAGGCCCGCGGCATCCGGTTCGCGCAATACGAAGACCTGATCCAGACCGACGCGGCGATCAACCCTGGCAATTCCGGCGGCCCGCTGATCAACCTCCAGGGAGAGGTCGTGGGCATCAACACGGCGATCAAAAGCCTGGGAGGCGGCTACGAAGGCGTCGGCTTCGCCATTCCCGCGGCCAGGGCCCGCAAGGTCGCCTCCGACCTGGCCGAGTTCGGCCGGGTCCGCCGCGCCTACCTGGGAGTCCGGATCGAGTCGCCCGACCCGAACGCGATCGCCCAACGAGGCCGGGAAGCCGGCGTGCCGATCACGACCGTGGCGCCGTCGAGCCCCGCAGCCGACGCCGGCCTCCGCGTCGGTGACGTGATCGTCAAGGTCGGCGAGACACCCGTATCGTCGCCGGGAATCCTCCAGTCGGCCGTCGAGTTCGCACCGATCCACGAACCGTTGACCCTGACCATCCTCCGTGACGACAAGACGATCGAGGTCCAGGTCCGGCCCGGCGAGCCGCCCGAAACGGCCGGCAGGCCCGAGCCCGCTCGCAGGCCACCCGCTCCCGAATCCCCCGAGGAGCTGTTCCGCCGCCTGAAGCCACAGCCCCCGGAGAATCGCCAGCCCGATTCCAAGCCTGAGCCCGATGGTCGTCCTCGACGCGAAACCACCGACGGCAAGCCGCAAGCCACGCTCGGTCTCACCCTGGTCGATCCGTCGGCCGAGCCCTCGCGGCGATCGGACGACGAATCAACATCCCAAGGTGTGCTCATCCTGCGCGTCGAGCCGGGTAGCCCGGCCGATCGCGGCGGACTGGAAGCCGGCATGCGGATCACCGAAATGGCCGGGCAAAAGGTCTCGACCGTGGAGGACGTCCGGCGCATCGCCGCCAACCGGCCCAAGGGGACCGACCTGGTCATCGGAATCCGCGACGGCGCCAAGACCGGTTATCGCGTGATTCTGGGAGAATCGGCCGAACCTCCCGCGTTCCAGCCCGACGGCGAGGAGCAAGACTCACCACGATCGAGCGACTAGGCCAGCAAACCGAGACCAACGAACCGGAAATCCTATCTTCGGGTCGATCGTCGATGACGAGGTCGACCCGCTCCCAGGAGGGGATCCATTCCCCGTTGCGAATGGACAGGAGACGGACCTCATGACGCGCCGCATTCTGGTCGTGGACGATACCGCCCTGATCCGCGAGCACCTCAGGCTGATCCTCCAGCAGGACGGCTACGAGGTCGAAACCGCCAACGACGGGCGAACCGCCCTGGAATTGCTTCGATCGCGGCCGATCCACCTGTTGATCACCGACTGGCGGATGCCCGACATGGACGGCCTGGAACTCCTCGCCCGAGTCCGGTCGGAAGACCTGCCCTTCGGCGTGATCGTGCTGACCGGATATGGCGACACCCAAGTGGCCCTTGACGCGATGAAGGCCGGGGCCGACGACTTTGTGACCAAGCCCTACGAGCCCGACCACCTTCGCTTTCTCGTCCACCGGATCCTCGAACGGAGGCGGCTCAAGGACGAGCTGCGACAGCTCAAGCAGCGCATGCGGCAAGACTACAGCTTCCACAACATGGTCTCGAAGAACGCCAAGATGCGGAGGATCTTCGACCTGATCGAGCAGGTGGGCCCCCTGGGTTCGACCGTCCTGATTCACGGCGAAACGGGAACCGGCAAGGAGCTGGTGGCCGAGGCGATCCATGCCGCCGACACCCGACGCAAAGGGCCCTGGATCCCCCTGAACTGTGCCGCCCTGACCGAGTCGCTCCTGGAAAGCGAGCTGTTCGGCCATGAACGAGGCGCCTTCACCGGAGCCGAAACCCAGAAACCTGGCTGGTTCGAACAGGCCCACGGCGGAACCCTGTTTCTCGACGAAATCGGCGACATCTCGCCAGCCATGCAGGCCAAGCTGCTCCGCGTCTTGCAGACCGGCGAGTTCGAACGCGTCGGCGGTTCCAGGACCCTCAAGACCGACGCGCGCATCGTGGCCGCCAGCAACAAACGACTCGAGGACGAGGTCAGTGCCCGGCGATTCCGCGCCGACCTGTTCTACCGCCTCAGCGTCATCCGCATCGACTTGCCCCCGCTTCGCGAACGAATCGAGGACATTCCGCTCCTCGCGGCCCATTTCCTCGACCGCCTCAAAGCCAAAAGCACCCCGCCAGTCACCGACATCGACCACGAGGCGATGCAGGCGCTGCTGGACTACGACTGGCCGGGAAACGTCCGTGAGCTCGAGAACGCCATTCGAGCCGCGGTCGCCATGGCCGACGGGCCCATCATCCATCGCGACGCCCTGCCCGCCTCCGTCGCGCCCCGACCCTCCCGAAAGGCCGCCGCCTCCCCCTTGATCGACATCGACCGCCCCCTTCCCGACGTCACCAGCGAACTGGTTGGCAAGGTCGAGCGCGAATACTTCGCCCAGCTCCTGGCCCGCTACCGGGGCAATGTCGCTCGTTGCGCCCGGCACAGCGGACTCTCCCGTCGAAGCGTCACCCAGAAACTCCAGAAGTACGCGCTGGACCGTTCCGAGTTCAAGCTGGCGGCTCGCGACGAGCCCATGTCAAAATAAGTTTTTTTCATATTTCTGATTATTGAGACCAAATCAACGGGATCGCCGTTCCAGCTCCGCCGAGGCGAACCGGTGGAGGGAGGGCTCGACCTCGTTCTCGGGTCGCTGGACCACCGATCGCAACTCGGACAGTCCCGCGTCGACGTCTCCCGACTGGATCCGTTCGAATCCGATGTAAAAATGTGCCGATGCTCGTTGCAACTCATCTTTTGTATCGTTCAAGAGTGCGTTCGCGTCGATTTCCCCACGGAGAAACCGCAGCGCCGGATAGGGCCAGATCGCGTGATCGGCCTTGGCGGCGGCCTCGTCGAGGAGGGCCCGCGCCTCGGCCTCACGACCGGCGCGACGTTCGGCGAAATAGGCCAGGAGCACGACGTTCAGAGTTGAGGGGTCGCGCCAGCCGAGGCATTCCAGGGCGGTTCGAGCGTCGGAGGCCGCCCGGTCGTCCCCCTGCTCGAATCGGACTCGGGCCCGATTCCAGAGCGCTTGCGGTTCTCGGGGATCGAGCCGAAGGGCCTGGTTCCAGTCCTCCATTGCCTGATCGACTCGTCCCAGGACGTACGCGCAGCAGGCCCGGTCGTTGTAGGCGATGGGGTCGTTCGGTTGCCAACGAACAGCGGCATTGAGGTCCTTGTAGGCGTCGACGTAGCGGCCCAGCGACACGAGACAGCCGCCTCGCGCGCGCCGGAGATCGGCCGAGTCGAGTCCCAGCCGGAGCGCCTGATCGAAGTCGCGCAGGGCGTCCGAGTCTCTCGCGAGCGTGTGCAGGGTCAGGCCACGGCGGAAGTAGGTCGCCGCGTGGCTGGGCTCGAGCCGGATCGACTCGTCGAAGTCCTTCAACGCCCGATCCAGCCGCCCGAGCCGGGCGAGGGCCGCGGCTCGATTGCCGAAAAACCGCGCCTGTTTCGGATCGACATGAATTAACGCGTCGTAATCGGCGACGACCTGCTCCCGCATCCCGAGCCGCTCATGCACGACGGCCAGGGCGTCCCAGGCGTTCGTCAGCGCCGGGTCGAGTCGGACGGCCGCTTCGAGGTCGGCGAGCGCGGCATGATCGTCACCTTGTTTCATGAAGCAATAGCCACGGTTGTATCGATTGACGGCCGACTTCGGTTCGAGGCGAATCGCCTCATCGAGGTCGCGGATCGCCTCGGGATAGTCGCCGAGCTCGGTGAGGATGCCGCCGCGGTTGGCCCGTGCCTTGGCGTCGCGAGGGTCGAGCCGCACGGCCTGGTTGAGGTCGCGAAGCGCCTCGGGAATGCGTCCAAGCCCCGCCAGGACCGTGCCCCTCGAGCGGTATCCCAGCGCCAGCGTCGGCGCGAGCTGGATGGCGCGATCGCACTCACGAATCGCCCGCTCGGCCTGGCCGGTCGCCCCGAGCGCGCGGCCGAGGTGAGCATGCGCCGCCGGCTCATCGGGCCGGAGCCGGACGGCCCGTTCGAGCCAGGGAATCGCCTCCTGAAAGCGGCGATCCTGGATCTGAGCGACGCCGGATTTCAGGGCATCGTCCGCATCGTCGCTGCGCGTGGTTCCGGCCAGGAACAAGAGAGTCATCATCATGGAAACAGGTCGTTGGATTCGGGCCGGAACCATGTGGACCTCCTTGTCCGAACGAGCCGATGGGTCGATGTTCGCTCACGTGGTTCTCGTGCCTGGTGACGATGGGCGGGTTCCGCCGCGCCCCACTGTCACGACGAGAAAGAATCACTCGTGCGTTTTTTCAGGTTCGGATATGCCCATCGCCGAAGACGATCCACTTGGTGCTCGTCAGCTCGCGGAGGCCGCAAGGGCCGCGGGCGTGGAACTTGTCGGTGCTGATGCCGATCTCGGCGCCCAGGCCGAACTCGTAGCCGTCGTTGAACCGGGTGCTGGCGTTGACCATCACCGCGGCGCT
>CAZRGV010000130.1:0-16625 GCA_964599655.1 uncultured Isosphaeraceae bacterium
CGGTTTGAAACTCTTGAGTTTTGCGCCAAGACAATCATCAGGCGAGCCTCCTTGGCGAGGTTCGATACCTCTCGGACGTGGACGCGGCACGCCCCCGTCCGCTCGCCAATCCGCCTTCGATGCCACGCGCGCTGCCGGTACCAAGTGACGAAAGAGAATTGCGCCAGCAACTCTGCGAATTTGTTCGGCGAAGCTACCGCCAGCGACTCATGATCAGTACTCAAGGCGCGTTTTCCGCTCGCCTAGATCACGAGACGTTCCTGATCACCCCTCATCGGGTCGATCGAAGCGCCCTCGAAATCCAGGAGAGCGTGCGCGTTTATCAGGGAACTCCCGAACCGGACAAAACCCCGAGCAGTGCCTCCATCAATCACCGCGCGATTTATGATGCTCATCCCGACATCCGTGCCATTGTCACCGCGTATCCAGTGAACGCCACGGCCTTCAGCGTCACGAACGCACACCTGGACACACGCACCATCCCCGAAAGTTACTTGTTCCTTCGCGATGTCCAACGCGTGCCATTCGGCATCCAGTTCAGCGACGGACGCGATCTCGCCGCTCACACATCCGCCATCAATCCAATCTTGATTCTTGAAAATGACGGAGTCCAGGTTTGCGGCTCCAGCGTTCTCGATGCGTTCGACCGACTCGAAGTGCTGGAGTCGACCGCGGAGGCAATGATCAATAGTCGATCCCTGGGACCGATGGTTCCCATGTCGGACGAGGCGATTTCTGCGCTGAGGTCGGCATTTTTGGAGAATCATTGATACAAGGCTCTGGACCACTCACGGGGTGATCGGAACGTCGAACAGCCGGGGTGCGTTGCCCGAGAGCGACTCCCGAACGCGATCGGCGAGTTCATCGGGATCGCTCACCCGGTCGGCCTGGACGCCCAATGATCGCGCCAGCCCCACGAAGTCGACCGCCGGCCCGACCAGATCCAGGCCCGGAGCACCCTGTGATTCGAGACCGGGCAAGCCAAGAATGTTACCGCACACCTTCAAAATTTTGTATTCGGCATTATTGCATACAACAAAGGTGACCGGTATCTGCTTATGAGCGGCAGTCCAGAGCCCCTGAAGCCCGTACAGGGCCGCGCCGTCACCCAAAAGCCCAAGGACCGGCCGCTCCGGCCAGGCCAGCTTGACACCCAGAGCACAGCCAAGACCCCATCCGAGAGCCCAGCCTCGGTGCGCGAAATGGCCAGTGGGATCTCGCAACACTCCCAATCGTTCGAAAAGATTCTGATGGGTCGTAATCGCCTCTTCCACAACCGCGACGTTGGGGGGCACCACCCGTGCGAGGGCCCCCATGAGACTCAAGGGCGTCATGGGTCGATGGGATCGCTCGCTGTCGATCTGTTGGAACAATTTCGCGTTTTCCACCTGCCGGCGGGCGGCGGCGCTCGCGAGGTTTTGCCTCGCTGCCTCGGTTCGATTGGAAGGCAGGTCCCTGGCGAGAAATTGGTCGAGTTCCTCCAGCGTGCAGCGAGGATCGGCCAGGAGACCCACTTCGACGGGAAAGTTCTTGCCGATCTGCGCGGGATCGTTGTCGATCTGGATCACACGCGCGTGCTCTGGGATCGGTCGGCTGGGTTCGCGATAAATGTACAGACGTAAAACATTTAAGCCTACGCCAAGCAAGATATCATACTCTTTGAGTGTCTCGCGAACGTCGGGGGACCAGAGTGGGAGAGTGCCCTCGTAGAGCGGGTGATCGGCGGGCATCGGCAGGCGCCCGTGAGAGGTCGCGCACTCGGCAAACACCGGCGCTCCAAGCCGTTCGGCGACAGCGACTAGTGCGTCGACGGCACCCGACTCCGTAACCCGACTTCCCGCGAGGATGGCCGGTTTGGACGCTCGCGAGAGCAATTCCGACGCGCGACGGAGGGAATCGACCGACGGTCGAACGCGCCGATCGGGAATGCTCGGGGGCCTCAGGTCGAGTCCGTCGGCGCGCTCCATTTGCACGTCCACTGGTAGGGAGAGGAAGACGGGCCCGGTCGGAGGCGTCAAGGCCATCTGAATGGCGCGTCGGACGGCGGAGGGGATGTCCTCGACGCGGTCGATCTCCGCCGCCCACTTCGTCCAGGGTCGTACCACGCTGACGAGGTCACCGACCAGGACCGGCTCGTCGAATCGGAGGCGGCGATCTTGCTGACCGGCGGTCAGGAGCAGCGGCGTGCCCTCGCAGTGGGCGTTGTAGAGCATGCCCATCGCGTTCCCGAGGCCGCACGACGCATGCACATTGGCCACGCCCAGGCCACCGGAGGCCATCGCGAAGCCATCGGCCATGGCAAGGACAGGAACCTCCTGGAGGCCGAGGATGTACTGGAATCGCCGGTCTCCGGCGAGGGCGTCGTTGAGCGGTAACTCCGTCGTGCCGGGATTACCGAAGATATGACGAATACCTGCGGCGAAGAGGATCTCCAGGAACGCCTCGATTCCGGTCATGCTTCGCGTCGGCACTGGGAACTCCCTCGCGTTTCGATTCGAAGTTTCGCCCGGGTCCTGCTCAATCCCGCCGAGGAAAGACGTCGGGTTCGACCTGATAGCCGTCGGCCAGGGCGTTGGTGGTGTTGAAGAGTGCGACCACGGCCATCACTTCGCCCAGCCCCTCAACATCGAGGCCGAGTTTTCGAACCGCCGCGGTGTGCGAGTTGATGCAATACGCACATCCGTTGGTCGCGGAAACGGCCAGAGCGATGATCTCCCTCGTGAGGGGGTCGAGCCGCGTCGAACGGCCATCGGCCTCGGGATGCATAACGGCCTTGAGCCGGTTCCAGGTCGCTTCGAGAAGGTCGGGGCTCGTGGCCAGAACGCGCCAAAAATTGGGTATGAATTCGATCTGTTTGGTGGCCTTGATATCGGCAAAAACGGCGGCGACTCGCCCGCTCGCCTCCGACTCATCGACCGGTTTCACCGTTGCCGTCGGTCGTTCCGACATGGTGTTGTGCCTCCTCTCAAGAGGATGATCCACTCGTTCCCTTATTTAGTTGCACGAAGATCCACAATCTTTTTATTGAATCCTTCAGCGTGATTATCGACGAGATCAATCCGTCCCACCTCGGCGGCGATTCGAATCCCGACGCGATTCATGGCGGCCCTTGTCTCGCGCAGGGAGTTTCCGCGAATGTGGAGGTCCCGGGTTTTTCCCTGGATGTCGATGGCGATGCCCTCTTCGCCGCCGCTGTCAATGACACGATTCGACTCGACGCGATTTCGGTTCGGCCAGAAGTCCCGGCCTCGAGACTCATCGCGGAAGAGAATGCCCACGCGACCACTATTGCGAATCTCGTTGTCGACGATCCGGTTGTCCGTGTCGCAATGCCCAATCGAGATACCGTAATGTCGGCTTTCGTCAATCTGATTCCTCTCGGCGAGGCCGTACTTGACCCCCCAGCACCAGAAGAGGCCGATGGTGTTGCGCTCGAGCCGATTGTCCCGAATGATGGGGCGTTGCGAGCCGGAGCCTGGATGAACGCCGAGGTCGGCATTGTCGTGGCTATGACAGTTCTCAACCAGCACGTCATGGCAAATCTGGAAGCTGATGCCGTCTCCGTTGTAGTTGCGGGCCGTGACGTTTCGGATCGTGTATCGATTGCAGTCCTGAAGAAACACGCAACCGGCGTAATTGCCGTCGAGGTGTTCGTTGTTCGACCGGTCTCCGTCGAGCGTCAGGTTTTCAATCACGACGTTGGCGGTTCGTTCGCTGGTCAACAGCGGGAACATCGCCGAACAGGTGGGTTGACCGGAAAGCCACAGGTTCTCTCTCAATCCGCCGCTGAGCTTGAACCGGTTGCCGGATCGGGCAACCAAGGTTCGTTTGAGCACAATCTGGCCTCCATTGTGCGGGTTGGTGGCGCGAAGAACCACACCATCCCCCACGCGGAAACCGCTTGCGTCTTTTAACGTGATCTCCTGATCATACCAGTTGGAATCATCGTCGAGCGCGACCAATCTCGAGGGGACCTTCGTGAGAACCGAGTCGGCTCCACGACCCAGGAGTCGAACGCCGGAGGGCAAGAAAACCGAGTTTCGCAGCGTGTAAACACCCGGCAGGATCTGGACGGTTCCGCCGCCGAGTCGCGCGACGTAGTCGAGCGCGGCCTGGATCACCTTGTCATCGCGGCCGCAAAGGTCGGCTCGATCGGGCCCCACGGTGATGGTGAGCCGCTCCTCCCAGTTGGGCTCATGGACCGCGTCGCCATCGGTCGCTCTCGGGTCCGTCACTGGAGGCGGTTCGTCGGCTCGCGCGGGCGAGGGACGGGCCACGCCGGCCAGCGCGAGCGCGGCCATTCCCAGGAAGTCACGTCGTGTCCGCTCGGATCGATTCATGGGTGTCACTCGCGTTCGGCCACCTGATTTCGAGATTTCAGACCGAGATGCCCACCGATGGACGTACGAATTATTGTTCGAGCAGTTTCTTGATCGCATTCATCAAGACCTCTTCGACCTCAGGCGCGACGAGGGACGCTCCGGGGCCGGTCTCGTAGCCGCCCTGTGAGTAGGCGACCTTCGTTCCGATGTACCCGGGAGCGTACTCGCCATAGGCCGCCATCGCCACGAACAGGTCGGGCCGAAGCTTCCGCGCGGCAAGCTGGTATTCCACAAAGAGTTCGCCCGGCATGTGGAGAACCCGGGCCCGGCCGAGTCGCAGGCAGGTGATATCGATCGTGTCGCCTGAGAGGCAGCGCCGGAGCCACACCAGGTCGTTAGCGGCCTCGATCCGCTCGCGAACTGGGGCGTGCGGATTGTCGAGGATCGCCTGGAGCCGTTTCGCATCGAGGTGAGGCCCCGGGGGCAATGCCACGGGAAACCGCTCCCAACCGATATCGGTCGCGGAGATCGGCGTTTTGGTCGTTCCCCTCCAGGCGGAGGCCATGCCGGCCGCCACGCGATCGGCAAGAATCTGGCGATTCTCATGCGAGCCATCGTTCCACTTTCCGGCCCCCACGTTTCCGCCGGCGCCATTGAAGTGGATATGAGGAACGCCGGTGGCCGCTTGCCGCTGGTCGCGCGCCAGGCCGGGGAAGTCGGGATTCGCGCCGCCCGTTCGATAGTAGCTCTGAGGGTGCGTGGCGTAGTAGGTCAGAGCGACGATCGGCGTGTCGCCATCCCAGAAACTAATCATCTTGAGCATCGGGTCGATGGTTCCGACCGGCTGGGCGCGGACGACCGGGTCCTTGGTCGCGGTCCATCGAACGTACTGGACTTTGCCATCGGGGCCGAGAATACGGCGGTTCGATGCGACCTTCTCGACCCTGCCCTCCCCCAGGCCCAGGTGCGAGACCGGCCGGGCCTCGGCAATGGCTCGATGGACGGCGTCGGCCGCGCGAGCGATCACATCGCGAGCGAACGCCGCGTCAAACACCTCTTTGTTGATCCCTCGTTCGGCGAGTATGGCGTCGGTCGTGAAGTCGCAGCGTGGGGCGTCATGCTGGTGCAGTGTGTGCACCGCGACTCGATCGGCAACGGTTCTGGCCGCCTTGGCGAGTGCCTCCCGGAATTCGGTCTGGCCGCCATTGGCGATCCCGATCCAGTCCACGGCGCAAAGGACAATGGGGCGTTCGTCCCCAACGAGCACGACACCCCGGCAACTGAGCGGGTGAACAATCTCCTTGGTCGGGTCGTACGCCAGCGGGCTACCGATCGGCGGCGACGCATCGACGGCGAAGACACCGACCTTCAATGGCCTGGAATCGGCCGCCCGGATCGCATTCGGAATCAAGGCGAGCAACGTCACTGTGAGGTAGAAGTGCCGAAACATGATGCATTTGCTCCGTTGACGATCGGTTTGGAGGCGACAATCCTTATGTAGTGTGTTCATTGATCTATAACACGTGAATCATTTTGACTTTCGTCCGGACGTCTCGGAGCGTTCCAGCGCCGTAAGGCTTGACGGGGATTGTGAAGCGGATCGTTGGATCGGTGAGGGTGGTCTTCCCGGGCGGCCCCTCGCCCTGCGCGGTGCGTTGTCCGATCACCAGCCAGGAGACGGCCATCAGGTAACAAGCGAGGTCGTGAATAATATAATATTTGCGATCTCGCATTCCGTCGCCTCCGAGGAATTCACGTGGCGGAATGGGCCTTTATCAAGGTCGGAACGTCCGGTAGGCGCGGCTCAGTTCCTCAACTTTGTCCCAGTTCTGATGAAGTGATCCCCAGGCGAAGACCAACACACCGGTCGCGGGGCGACGAGTGCCGTGATCCATGACCTCCGCGACCTGCGAGGCGGGAACCGTCTCACCCCAATCCGAGAGCTGCACGATGGGCCAGATCTTCCAATGCTCATCCGGCTTTCCTTCGACACCGAGATATTCTCCCAACCAGGCAACTTGACGGGAGATCCAGGCCGGATCGTTCGCGTGGCCGAAGCGTGCATGATAGGGCATAGGACTGAACACATCGAGATACTTCGCCTGGACTTTCAGGTCGATCGCCAATTTCTCGCGCAGCGCCCCGTCGCGTTCCGTGTCGGTCCATGGGCAATGGAACGTGCCGAGCAAGGCGCCGGGACGCACTTCGTTGCGAATATCGTGGTACTCGCGCACCCAGTCGGTGAACACGTCACAGCGCCACCTGACCCATTCCGATCGATGAGGTCCGAGCAGCATTGACGCGAGTTCCGAGGTCGCTCGTTCGGGCAGGTCGATCCCGGTGTCGCGTTCGAATTGTTTGAGGCATCGCTCGCAGAAGCAGGTGTCGGGCAGCTTCGGGATTGCCTGTTCCCAGCTTGCGTGCGCGTGATGGTAGTCGAGCCAGATGCCGTCGATTTCGAACTCGGCGAGGGCCTTGCGGAACGCGTCCATGCGGGCTCGGCGGTAGCCCGGATGCGTGGGGCAAAGGCCCTGCCAGCCGTCGGGCGGCGGCGATGGTTTACCGTCGGGGCCGACGGGAGCGGCGTCGGGATGGGCCTTGAGATACGAGGCGTCGTGCATCGAGTTGAACTCGGCGAAGACCTTCGCCCCCTGGTTTTTGAGGAGCTCGACCCGGTCGCGCGTCAGGCCGCCCGAGCCGATCCAGACGGCGTTGATGCCGTGATCGGCCAGCGACTCGCCGCGGTCAAGGATCTGCGTGGGCACACCGCCGTAGATTCCTCGGATGGTGATATGGGGTCTCATTCTCGATCCCTCGTGATCGTCCCCGGCCATCGATTCGGTCAGGCTCAGAAGCGAGAGCCCCACAAGACTGATCCACCAGTGTCGATTCATTCTCCAGCTCACGGCGTCCGTCCTCGCATGGTGATGATCGGCGGTGTGCCCGGCCATTGAGGCACGGGGCAACCTCACGTCATGGTGGCCGCGCGGGTTCGCGATGTAAAGGTCCGAGTCCGAGAAGCGAAGGGGCTCGGAATGTCGCACGGAATCTTGAATGGCGCGCGGCGGGTCTGAGTCGTCGAGAGGCCCTTGCGGGGTCGAGTCGCGTTTGACCTTTGGGACAAGGGCGACGTTCTCCGAGCGCGCCACCAACGGCGACGGCTGCCCGATCGCCCTGATCGCGTGGTAAACTGGTGCCTCGGCGCGCGTTCGATCGCGCCATGGAGACGGATTGGTTTTGAATGTGGGGCTCGCCGCTTTCAGATTCACGAGAGACGTCTCAATGCGAAAAGGAAGAATTCCATAACCGAGTGACGATGTTCGATTCCGCCAACTGGTATTCTACACCATAATCCATCCGAGGTTCGAAATTGATGAGCACTCGCGCGGTCGTGTTTGATCTTGATGGCACGCTTCTCGACTCGTTGGCCGACATTGCGACGTCCGCCAACGCCGTGCTGGAACGGCTTGGTCTCCCCACATACTCGACTCAGGATTATCGGCGATTCATCGGCGAGGGCGTCGCGTCGCTGTTTCGCCGCGCGCTTCCGGCGAGTCACCGCGGCGAGGAGTGGGTCGAGCGCTGTGTGGAGGGCTTCCGCGAGATTTATGGCCGAACCTGGAACGTCCAGACCCGGCCTTACGATGGCATCGCCGAGTTGCTCGATGAACTGACAGGCCGTGGCGTCTCGCTGGCCATTCTCTCGAACAAGCCCGACGAATTCACGCGCCTTTGCGCCGCCGAGTACTTCGGGCGATGGCCCTTCCGCGCCACGGTCGGCCAGCGCGAGGGAATCCCTCGCAAGCCTGACCCCGCGGGGGCACTCGAAATCGCGAGACAACTCGAGCTACCGCCCGACGCGTTTCTCTATGTGGGAGACACGGCGACCGACATGGAAACGGCCCGTCGATCGGGCATGCGACCAATCGGCGTCGCCTGGGGATTCCGGCCGGTCGACGAGCTCTGGTCGGCCGGGGCGGCCGCGGTGATCGAGCGGCCGGGCCAATTGCTCGGCTTCCTCGATGGGAGGGACGAACCACGACGGCTCGACGGACGCGCGGCCGACACCCCGTTCCGAGCGATCTGAACGCTCCTTCGACGGCTGGCGCTGGAAATCGTCCGTTGATCCGCGCATCATGGCGGCGGGTCGGAAACGACATGAGTTGGCCTGACAATTGTGCTCCTGACGAAAGGGCTCAGATCCATGCGAGCGCGGAACGTCCAGAGAATCGGTCGCGACCGGATGGCCCGACGGATTGGCTTCGTGATCGTCCTGACATCGGGACTGGGCCTGGCTTCGTCGAGCCTGAACCGCGTTGGTGCCGACGAGCCGGAGCGGCCGGCGCCGAACTCGCCGGACGAACCGTTGGCGTCGCGGCTCTCGCTCGATCGCGCGGCCGCGTTCCTCGACGCGGTGGCTCTCGACTGGACCCGAACCCGAAAGTGTGGGACCTGTCACACCAACTATAACTACCTGATTTCACGTCCGTCTCTCGATCGCGGCGCTCAATCGGCCCACGACGAGATTCGACGCTTCTTCGAGGACCGCGTGGCCGGCTGGGACGGCGACAAGCCCGGCGATCACCCCAGGTGGGACGCCGAGGTCGTGGCGACGGCAACCGCCCTGGCGCTCAATGACGCCGCCACGACGGGCCGGCTTCATCCTCGAACGCGAGAGGCGCTCGACCGGATGTGGACCTTGCAGCACGAGGATGGAGCCTGGGATTGGCTCAAATGCGGTTGGCCGCCTTATGAACATGACGACTACTATGGGGCCGTGTTCGCCGCGGTGGGCGTCGGCGCGGCTCCCGATGGGTATCGCGACTCGGAAACGGCTCGCAAGGGGCTCGAACGGCTCCGAACCTACCTGCGGAAGACACCGCCGCCGAGCCGGCATCACGCGGCGATGTTGCTCTGGGCCTCGACGAAGCTCGACGGCCTGTTGACACCCGAACAACAGCGGCGAACCATCGACGATCTCCTGGCAAGCCAGCGACCGGACGGCGGCTGGAACTTGCCGTCGCTGGGCGACTGGCGGCGGCGGGATGAATCTCCCAATGATCCGGACGCGCCCAGCGACGGGTTTGGAACCGGATTAGTTGTTTATGTGTTGCGGCAAGCAGGCGTTCCGTCCGATCATCCAGCGATCCGTCGAGGAGTGGACTGGCTGAAACAGAATCAGCGCGCGTCCGGGCGCTGGTTCACGCGATCCGTGAACAACGACAAGGCCCACTACATCACGCACGCCGGAACCGGCTTCGCCGTGATGGCGCTCCGGGCCTGTGGCGAATCATCCAGATAAACGAGTCATGACTCGTGGAAACGTCGACGTTGGAGGCCGGCCATGCGCGTGGCGAGTCTGCTGCTGCTCGGACTGTTGACCGGGCCTCTCGTGGCGCGGGGACAAACCGAGCCATCGACGGGGTTGGATGTCCCTGCCGATGCTCGGTTTGTCTTCGGCGGTGAGGTGGGCCGGCGGATTGAGGTGAACATTGATCAATGGCTCCTGCCCGCGCCCCAGGCCAATCCCGGCATGCTCGCCATGTTTCGACGCCGCGACCGCCTGCCGCCTCCGCGGCTTGTTCCGTGGGCGGGCGAGTTCGTGGGCAAGTACCTGCTCTCCGCCCTCGGCGCCCTGCGAGAGAGCGACGACCCTCGGCTCGAGCCGTTGGTTCGCGACTTGATCGACAAACTGCTCGCGTGCCAGGCGGACGACGGCTACCTCGGGCCGTTTCCAAAGGCCGAACGATTGCTCGGGCACTGGGACCTCTGGGGTCATTATCATGTTATGCTCGCGCTCTTGCGCTGGCATGAACAGACTGGTGATGCCCGGGCACTCGCGGCCTGCCGCAAGATGGCCGATCTGGTTTGCCGCACGTACCTCGACGGCCATCGCCGCGTGCTCGACGCCGGCTCGCCCGAGATGAACATGGCGATCCTTCATGGATTGGCTGGTCTGCAACGCATCCAGCGCAGCGAGCGTGACTGGGCGATGATGCGAGCCATCGAGGAGGACTGGCGGAAGGCCGGCGACTATTTCCGAACGGGGCTCGATGGGATCGACTTCTTCCGGACGCCCCGGCCGAGGTGGGAAAGCCTGCACGACGTTCAAGGACTTGCCGAACTGTACCGGCTGACGGGGGACCAACGCTATCGCGACGCGTTCCTGAGCCACTGGCGGAGTATCCGGCGAAGCGATCGTCACAACTCGGGCGGCTTCTCGACCGGCGAGCAAGCCTGTGGCGATCCGTACGAGCCGGGAGCCATCGAGACGTGTTGTACCATCGCCTGGATGGCCCTGACGATCGACGCGCTCCGGCTGACGGCCGATCCGTCGTGCGCCGACGAGCTGGAGCTTTCCACGTACAACGCGATGCTCGGGGCTCAGCATCCGAGCGGACGTTGGTGGACCTACAGCACGCCGATGGACGGCGTTCGAGAGGCGTCGGCGCACGCCATCGTCTTTCAGGCCAGGGCGGGAACTCCCGAGCTGAACTGCTGCTCGGTCAACGGGCCTCGAGGGCTCGGCATGCTCGCCGACTGGTCGTTGATGAACGGGCCCAAGGATGTGCTCTTTCTCAATCAACTGGGCCCGATGCGAGCTTCGACGACCTTGCCCGATGGAACTCCCGTCACGATCGAGACGCGAGGCCGCTACCCGATCGACGGCGACGTGACGATCGCCGTCGCCGTTGCGAAGCCCACGCCGATCGCGCTGGCCGTCCGCGTTCCGGGCTTTTCGACCGCTGCCACGATCGAGCTGCCTGGCGAGGAGCCGAGGCGTGTCGGACCCGGTTACGTGAGGGTGGATCGCAGCTGGAGGCCGGGGGAATCGATCAAGCTTCACGTGGATTTACCAGTTCGCATCGAAGCCGGCGACCGAGCCTGCGCCGGACGAGGCTCGGTTTTTCGAGGCCCCTTGCTGCTGGCCTTCGACCCGGCGCTGAACGACTTCGACGCCGAGGACCTCCCCACGATTCGGCCGGACGATCTGTCGCGGGCGCAGGTCGTGACTGGTGATCCGGACGATCGGACGGGCGAACTTGGGCCGATGCTTCGGGTTGAGATCCCGCTGGCCGATGGCCGCGTGCTTCGGCTCGGCGACTTCGCCTCGGCCGGAGCGTCAGGAACGCCGTACCGGACCTGGCTGCCGGCGGAGGACCTGCCCCCAGCGCCCCCCCTGCCCCTCTCGCCCGTGGATGGCGGCGCCGTTCCGCGAGGGCCGATCGCCTTCTCCTGGCGGCCTTCACCGCTGGCGACCGAAACCACTTACCGAATTATGATCTCCGACTCTGACGATCCGTTGCGGCCGATCGTGACGCTTGAACAGACGGGAGGACATCGCCAGGTCCTGCCGGCCGATCGGGCGAAGACCCTGGAGCCGGGGCGTTTTTACGTCTGGACGCTTTTCGCGTCGAACGAGCACGGCGAAACGAAGGCCAACGGTCCGCCTCGGCGATTTCGGATCGATCCGGACCGGACGTCGCCCACGCGTGAGGAATGGGACGCTCCGGGGGATGGTCCGGTCTTCGCCGATCGCCTTATGGGCCAACCCGCCGGGAATCGGCTCGAATCGGCCGAGGGCGTTTCGGCGGCGAACGGCCCTGACGGCGAGTCGAATCAGGCGGTGGAAACCGATGGTCGCTCGGCCAAGGTAATCTACCACATTCCGGGCCTGGCGGAGTGGGATTATTCGGTGGCCGTTCGGGTCCGGGTCGGGTCGATCCCCGAGCCGCTTGGTCAGATTTTCTGCGCCTGGACGGCGCCGGGGGACGACCCGTTGCGGCTGGTCGTGGATGGCGGCCGGCTGTCGGCGAGGATCGAGGCGGGGGGAGGCGGCTTCACGACTCAGCCGCCGTATCCGGTCGAGGTGGGTCGCTGGCTGCACGTCGCGGCGGTCAAGCAAGGGGGCCGGCTCCGGCTTTATGTCGATGGGCGGGAGGTCGCCTCGGGGGCGGTTCCCGCGTCGGTGCACTCCGGCTCCACGGCCTTCGCGCTCGGCGGGAATCCGAGGTATCCGGGCAACGAGCACCTGGCGGCTCGGTTCTCGGATTTGCGGATCTACGATCGGGCCCTGACCGGGGAGGAGGTCGCGGGCCTCTCGCGAGGGGAGGCCGCGACACCCCGCTGAGCCGCGTCTCAGTGGCGTGTGGGATCGTCGCCGACCTTGACGAGGAGCTTGCCGAAGTTCTCTCCACGGAACAGGCCGAGGAATGCTCGGGGCGCGTTTTCCAGGCCGTCGACGAGGTCCTCGCGATAGGTGATCCGTCCGGCCTGAAGCCACGCGGCGACGTCTCGAAGGAAGTCGGCCTCGCGGTCGGGATGGTCGGTGACGATGAAGCCCTGAATGAGGGCCCGGTTGATCAAGAGGGGGATCAAGTTCGGGCCGGGCGGCGGGCTGTTGGCGTTGTACTGCGAGATCAGGCCGACGAGTGGAATGCGGGCCCCTCGATTGATCCGGCGGAGCACGGCCTCGAGCATCGGCCCGCCGACGTTGTCGTAGTAGATGTCGATGCCCTGGGGACAGGCCGCCGCGAGCGCCTCGTCGAGGTCCTGGGTCTTGTAGTTGATGGCGGCGTCGAAGCCGAGTTGATCGACGAGGAAGCGGCACTTGGCGTCCGTGCCGGCCGTGCCGACAACCCGGCAGCCCTTGATCCGTGCGATTTGCCCGACGACCGAGCCGACGGCTCCGGCCGCGGCCGAGACGACGACCGTTTCGCCGGCCTTGGGCCGGCCGATGTCGAGCAAGGCCACATACGCCGTCATGCCGGGCATGCCCAGAACACCGAGGGCGTAGGAGATCGGGGCCGTCGCGGGGTCGAGCTTGCGGATGCCCTGGCCGTCGCTGAGGCCGAAGTCCTGCCAACCCCAGTAGCCGAGGACGAAGTCTCCCTCGGCGAAGCGGGGATGGTTCGATCGAACGACCTGGCCGACGGTGCCGCCGACCATCGGCTCGCCGAGCTTCGCGGGGGCCGCGTAGGAGGCCCGATCGCTCATGCGTCCTCGCATATAAGGATCGAGCGACAGGT
This sequence comes from uncultured Isosphaeraceae bacterium, assembly GCA_964599655.1. Classification (GTDB taxonomy): domain Bacteria; phylum Planctomycetota; class Planctomycetia; order Isosphaerales; family Isosphaeraceae; genus CAZRGV01. The sequence continues at coordinate 13,352 of CAZRGV010000130.1, forward strand.
AGATCGTTCGAGCGAGGAATTGCCCCGGCCCTGGCTCGGGTCGGGGCGATTCGACGAGCTCGAAGTTCTCCAAGGTCGGCTCACCGACCGGCCGGCTCTTGAGGAGGACCTGGCGGTTGATGTTGTCGGACATGGTGGCTGCCCTCCTGTTTCCACTAGGCGCGGAGGCCATTGGGGACGAGCGGCAAGGCGCGGAGGCGGACGCCCACGGCGTCGTGGATGGCCCCAGCGATGGCCGGCGCGATGGCGACGATGGGCGACTCACCGGCCCCGGCCGAGGGCCGGTCCTTGCGGTCGAGAAGCACCACGTCGATGGTCGGGGTGTCGGCGAAGCGAGGCACGCGGTATCGGGCGAACCGGCCGTTGCGGATCTGGCCCTGCTCGAAGCGAATCGCCTCGAAGAGGGCGCCGCCGAGGCCCATCGTCAAGGCCCCTTCGACCTGGTTCTTAAGGTGGTCGGGATTGATGACGGCGCCACACTCGAAGGCGGTCACGGCCCTCAACACCTTGACTTCGCCCCGCTCGAGGTCGGCGGCCACCTCGACGCAGGTCGCGACGAAGCCCCCCTTCTCCGTGCCGCAGGCGATGCCGAATCCACGGCCGGGCGCGGGCCTGGGCTTGCCCCAACCGAACCGTTCGGCCGAGGCGTCCAGGACCGCCCGGAGGCGTTCGTCCCGCAGGTTCTTGCGACGGAACTCGAGGCGATCCATTCCCAGGGCGTCGGCCAGCTCGTCCATCAACGCCTCGCGGGCGAAGTGGTTCGCGGTCGACGCGAGGGCGCGGTACGAGCCTTGCCGCAGCGGTGAAGGAGCCGGGTGGAAGGCTTCGAGGCGGTTGGGCACCTCGTAAGGCGTGCCGAGGCCCGACCCGCCCGAGTTGACGTTGTGGAACTCCCAGGCCACGAGCGAGCCATCCTTGCGAGCCCCGCCGACCGCTTCGATCAGGCCGGCCGGGCGGAAGTAGGCCCAGGTGAACTCCTCTTCACGCGACCAGACCCGCTTGACCGGCCGGCCGGCCGCCTTCGCCAGCCGAGCGGCCTCGATGGCGGCCTCGCCCGTGTGCTTGCCGCCGTAGCCGCTGCCCGTGTCGGGGACGATGACCCGCACATGATCCTCGGGCAGACCGAAGGCCTGAGCCAGCTCGGATCGGACGCCAAAGGGGCGCTGGGTGCCGGTCCAGACCGTCAGGCGATTCCCCTCCCACTCGGCGACGGCGGCCCTGGGCTCGAGCGGGGCGTGGGCGATGTAGGCGATCTCGTAGCTGGCCTCGACCTTGACGTCGGCCGAGCGCAGGCCGGACTCGATCGAGCCCTCCTGTCGGGCGCCTCGACCGCCGGCACGGTCTCGAGCCGTTTTCCGATGAGCACGGAACGAATCGAACAGCTCTCGATCGGAGATCGGCGGCTCCCTGGGAGGTGTCCATTCCGCCTCGATGGCGGCAAGGGCGCGGTTCGCGGTCGAGGCGTCGGGCGCCACGACGCCGACGAAGTCGCCGTCGCGGACCGCGACGACGCCGGGAATCGCCTTGGCCTTCGAGAGATCCACCGTCGAAAGCGAGGCGCCGTACGAAGGGGGTCGAAGCACCTTGCCGTGTTGCAGGCCGGGGCGGGTCACGTCGGACGCGTAGCGGTGCCGGCCGGTCACGATGTCCCGGCCCTGGACCTTGGGCAACGACTGGCCGGCGACGGTCCACTGTTCGGCCGGGGTGATCGGCTCGCGGTCGTCGATCGTCTCGACGAGCCGCTGACCTCGGGTCAACGCACCAAAGCTGACCGATCGGTTCGAGGCGGGATGAATCACCTGGCCGTCACGGGCCTCGAGCGAGCCCTCGTCCACGCCGAGCTGCCTGGCGGCCAGGACGATCAGACGACGGCGGGCCGCGGCGGCCGCTCGCCGAAGCTGCGGAACCATCGTTGGCGTGGTCCGGCTGCCGAAGGTCCCCATGTCGAAGGGCACGCGATCGGTATCACTCATGACCATTTCCACCGATGTCGGAGCGACGCGAAGCTCGTCGGCCACCGACTGCGTTAACGAGGTCCGCGCGTTCTGACCGACCTCGGCCTTGCCGGTGGAAACCGTGACCTTGCCGTCCTCGGCGATGTGGAGCCAGGCGCTGATCGTTCTCGGCACGGCCCCTTGGCCTCCTCGACGGCCCCGGCCGGATTCCTGAGCGGGGGCCTCGCGGAGCAGGCAGAGCACGACGAGTCCGCCGCCGAGCGTGCCCAGGAATTCGCGGCGGTTCCAGGCGAACGACCAGCCCGACTCCTCGCGCAGCTCGTAGCGCTCGGGCTCCAGGTCCAGATCGAGCGGTCGGGAACGTGGATCGTTCATCGGGCACCTCCTCGCGCGGAGCCGGCGGCCCTTCGGATCGCGGCCACGATCCGGTTGTACGTTCCGCATCGACAGATGTTCCCTTGCATGGCCTTCGAGATCGCGTCGTCGTCGGGGTTGGGGTGCTTCGCCAGCAAGCCGGCGCCGGCCATGATCATGCCGGTCGTGCAGTAGCCGCACTGCATGGCGCCCGCCTCCAGAAAGGCTTCCTGAAGCGGGTGCAACTGGCCGTCGGGCCCTTCGAGCCCTTCGATGGTGGTGATCGGTCGATCGCCGATGGCGCCGACGCGCGTGAGGCACGAGTGGACGGGCTCGCCGCCGACCAGAACCGTGCAGGCGCCGCATTGCCCTTCGCCGCAGCCGTACTTGGCGCCGGTCAGGTCGAGATCGTCGCGGAGGACTTCAAGCAATCGGCGTTCCGGATCCGTGACGATGGATCGCTTCGCCCCGTTGATCTCCAGCACGATGTCTTTCATCCTGATGCTCCCATGGTTCCGGGTCACGCGTTGGCGGACGGGATCAGGGTCGGACTGGTCGGACGCGCGACGGGCCGCGCCCCTCCGAAGCGCTTCGGAACCAGCAACCGGCAGTATATCCGAGCGGGCCGGCGCGGATGAGACCCGACCGCTCGGATCGTGTGGGTTTCGCCGGAGGGGGCGTTCTGGCGAGTCGCGGCTTCGGGCACGGGAATCCGGAGTGGGAATCGTCTGCGAATCTCTTGTTTTACATTATTTGTTTTCTGTTATTTATGAAGTTGTTGTCTTGTGATGAATTCGATGGACGTGGGGGGATGGGGGCCTTCGGGCGATGGGAGGCTCGAGTCGAGCGCGCGATTTCCCTGGGGCGGGCCCTTGCTCAAGGGGCGTGGAGCGCGGCCGGAGGCGAACGGTCCGGGCGCACGGGGGGCTCGGTTTGGGCCGTTGGGGGCCGGAGGGAGCCGCCGC
>CAZRGV010000131.1:0-9345 GCA_964599655.1 uncultured Isosphaeraceae bacterium
GACGATCGAGGAGGGGCCGGATCGCGGTGCTGGCTCCTCCTCGTGGACTCGATAACCATAACGTTGGATGACATGTTTCCATCGCCGATTGATCTCGGCTCGTTGCGACTCGGTCAGCGTGTAGCGGTTGGTCTGGTAGTCGGATTGACTGGCGAGGAACGATTCGAGCCGCGGGCGAACCGCGTCGAATCCGCCCAGCGCGAGTCGCTCGTAGAGGGCTCGCATCTGACCGATCGGATCGTGAACGAGATCTTCATATCGAAGCTCGTGAAACCGTGATGGGTCGATGAGGCTTCGCCCCTCGTCGATGGCGTCGTAGAGCCGGACGAAGTTCGAGAAGACGTATTCCTCCAGGCCCTCGAACCGTGGTTCCTGGAGTCCATGCGTGCGGTAGAGCGACTTCCAGAGGTGGACGGTCGACGGGAAGACGACGTACGGGTCTCGAACGATGTGGACGAACCGGGCGTTGGGGAACAGTTCGAGAAGGGTTTTGATCCGGCAGGAGTGGGTGGGCGACTTGAGGACAAGCCGCGTGTCGGGCCGCTTGAAGGTCACCCGGCGGAGGAAACCGACGAAATCGCGTTTCCAGGACCGGAGGGCCCGAGGCGAGAGGCCCTTGAGGTCGAGGTATTCCGGGTCGTGCGGGGGGTGGTTGGGAAAGGCGATCGTCAGGTAGGGGGATCGCTGGCCCATCATGCAGAGCGCGAATTCGTCTTCCTGTGGCCGGTTCCAACCGGCCGCCATGTTGTCCATCGGCCGTTTCGAGGGCATCAGGAGTCGCGGCCAGCGCTGGAAGAATCGCTCGGTGAGTAGGAAGTGGTTTGGTTCGAGGCATTCATAGGTGTTCGGAAACCCGTGCCGATCGTCGAGGCAAAGCAGCTCGTGCAAGAGGGTCGTGCCGGTCCGCCAGTGACCGATGATGAAGATGGGGTCGTCGGGGAATGTCGTCCGTGCGATTCTTCGACCATACCAGGCGCGCTCCACGTAGCGAAGCAGCGTGTGCAGGCTGCTGACGAACGTGATGACCACGGCCATGTACGAGTGCGTCCAGCTCAGAGCGGCCCGGTTGCGGATCAGCAGACGGACCCAGGCGAAGAAGTCGAGTCCCTGCCAGATGCGAGGGGCCCACTCGCTCGGCTTCGGACCGGGCGGTTTCGCTGGCGGTTCCAAGGGACGAGCCTCCGAGTGCGCGCGTCCCGCCGTCGATTCGGCCGCGTCAGGTTCCGCCAAGGCAACCCGAACACTCTCCACGAAAGCCCCCCTCGTGAGCGCGGGCGTTCCCGTCGGTCGTGTCCTTCGGATTCGCCGATCGGACGGACCCGCCCGCCCGCAACGAGTCGAAATCTCGACTCGAAACTCTCAGTTTCCCCAGTTTTACCATTGTTCCCGATGGGCGGTTGAGGAGCAAGTCGAGTGCCGGACGATCCGGGTTCGGACACAACAATCCGGTCGGTTGTGCCGGTTTGGTACCTGCCGAGGAGTCGATTCGATAGGATGGACGGCCCCGAAGGAGCAAGCCCCAGCCGCCCGAGACGAGTGGAGTGCCTCACGATGAAGTCGCATACTGAGTACCTGACGATGAACGTGCTGTCGCGGATGGATTTCGTCAACATCACGCCGAAGGTTGAGGAAGCGGTCCGCCGCAGCGGCATCCAGGAAGGGCTTTGCCTGGTCAATGCGATGCACATCACGGCCAGCGTCTTCATCAACGACGACGAGACGGGCCTGCACGAAGATTACAAGCAATGGCTGGAGGGTCTGGCGCCGTTTGACGCCTCGCCGCGGCGCTACCGGCACAACCGGACCGGCGAGGACAACGCCGACGCCCACCTGAAGCGCCAGGTGATGGGCCGTGAGGTCGTCGTGGCGGTCACGGAGGGCAGGCTCGACTTCGGGCCCTGGGAGCAAGTTTTCTATGGCGAGTTCGACGGACGGCGGCCAAAACGGGTGTTGATCAAAGTGATCGGTGACTAGGGACGGTTTCCCGGTGGCCTGCCCGGCATCGAGAAAACCGAAGCGCGTCGGAGTCGACACTTGCGATACGAATGGGATTCGCTTAGGATGGGTTGCGTCCTCTTCATGCAAGAACGTGTGGTCGTGTGCGAATGGCGTTCCGGGGTGTGGGAAAGGGGGGGGCGGCAATGGAACGGCTCAAGATCGCGATGATCGTGATTGGCGGCGTGATCGGGTTCCTCGGGTTCCAGGAGTGGCAGCTTCGAACGGTCGCGAAGGATCAGGCCCAGTCCATCACGGCGTCGCAACTGGCGGCGAGGGGGCCTGGGAACAATGCCCACATCATCCTGACCGACTTCTTTCCCAGCCCGGGCGCCTGTGTCTACGAGTCCAAGCGCCAGGGTGGTCCCTGGACGAAGGTCTGGGTTCCGATCGTCGCGATGGACAGCAGCTACGTCCAGGAGCTCTTGCGGAAGTTCCCAAACGGCAACGTCAACGGTCCCGTGCCGACCCCGACCGACGTGCGGATCATCCTCAAGACCACCAAGGCCAAGGACGAGCATGAGCTGGCGAGTCTCTTCGAGCGCGAGGGGCAACTGCACGGCATGGTGATCAACAAGATCGAGTCGCTGGGGAGCGACGAGAAGCGGCTGCTCTCGGAAAGCTATCCAGGCATCGACATTTCAAGGTGCTACATCGTCGACCACGACCGATCGCCCGCCGGGACGGGCAAGGTTTTGGGCCTGTTGGGTGGTGGGGGCTTCCTCGTACTCGGTGGCGTGGCCTGGCTGGTCGCGGGTCGGAAGAAGGGGTGAGCCCTCGGGGTTGAGGCTCAAGGAATCGCGTAACCAAACTTGCGCAGGATCGTCGTCAGGGCGATCAGCGGAAGGCCGGTGATCGCCGAGTGGTCGCTCGACCGGATCTCTTCAAAGAGGACGATGCCCCGTTGCTCCAGCTTGTAGGAGCCGGCGCAGTCGAGTGGGAGGTCGGCCTGGACGTAGCGTTCGATCTCGGCTCGGGAGAGCCGCCGCATCCGGAGGCGGGTGATGTCGGTGTGCGTTTGGAGTCGGCCGCGGTGCCAGACGGCCAGGGCGGTGATCAGCTCGTGCACATGACCGGACATCATTTCCAGTTGTCGGATGGCCGAGGCAATATTTCCGGGCTTGCCGAGGACCTGGCCGCCGAGGTTGGCGAGCTGGTCGCAACCGATCAGGGTCGCCTCGGGTTCTCGATCGCGAAGGGAGAGGGCCTTGGCCTCCGCCAGGCGCTCGGCGAGGGCTCGAGGCGACAGTCCAAGCCCCTTGAAGGCGTCCTCGTCGAGGTCGGGCGCGAGGCCACGGAAGGGGAGCCCCAGGCGTTCGAGCAAGGTCCGGCGGTACGGGGACGTGCTAGCAAGGACCAGATCGAGAGGGGGCGGCATGTCAGTCCGACGCTCCGGCCAGAACATGGGCGTCCGTTTCGAGGGCCATTTCGGCATCGATCAGGACGGGCAGCTCCTTGGCCTCAGAGAGACGGCTTCCGGTCGGGTCGGTCATGCCGACGGGCCAGATGTGGAAGCCGCCTTGCCACGGCGGGTCGTCCAGGTTCCAGACGCCCCAGATGCCCTTGCCCTCGTTGTAGCCTCGGTAGTTCACGTCGTGCTTGCCGATGTAGCGCTTGGACCAGCGGCACGTTCCATCGGTCAGGTCGTAGCGTCCGACGATCAGGAACGCGCCGACGCGATCGCGCCCCTCGCCTCGAAGGACGCCGTTGCGGAAGGTCAGTGTTAGCTCCATCCAGTGCCGAATGCCGGCGGTGAGCATCGGCTGGAGGAAGAAGCCCGTCCAGGGGCCGGACGGGAAACGATCGTCCTGTTCGACGGGCGGTTCTGGGGAGGATTCGGGTTTCATCGTTCGTGGACTCCGGCCTTTGGGGGGTCGCCGGTCCTGGATGCGGGTTCGGCCTGGCTCGGGTCACGGAGGTAGGCGACGAGGTCGCGAAGCTCCTCGACGGTCAGCGCCTTGACGAGGTTTTCGGGCATGACCGAGTTGGGCAAGGGGGTGCGTTCCTCGACCTCCTCGAGCTTGATCGGAAAGATCCGGCCCTGGGAGTCGGCGTAGATCTGGGCTCCGCCACGTTCCCAGAGCATGACGCCGCTGGCGATCGTGCCATCGGCGCGGGCGACCTGCCAGAGGACGAACTGCGGGGCGATCTCGCGGCTGGGCTCGAGGATCGACTCGACGAGCTTGCGAGGGTCGGTGCTTCGGCCGATCGTCGAGAGGTCGGGTCCGATCTGGGCCCCTCGACCATCGACCTGGTGGCAACGGAAGCAGCCTGGCCCCTTGGGATGGAAGAAGATCCGTTCGCCCTCGGCCGGATCGCCGGTCGAGGAGAGGATGGCCTCGGCCAGCTCGGGCGTGGGTGGTTTCGGCTCGCGATCGGGGGCCTGGAGCGCGCCGAGGCCGTTTTGAGTCAGGGCCTGCCTGGTCTGCTCATCGAGGTCGATACCGCGAAGCGAACGGGCGGCCTGTCGTTGAAGCGACCTCGGCGCGGTCTTGGCGAGGTCGATCAGGAGAGGTTGATGGTTTGCGGCCACGTCGGCCAAGCCCGCGACGGCCTCGGCTCGAACCGCTTCCGGGGCCTTCGGGTCTTTTGCGAGGGCGGCGATTGTGGCGAGGTCGTCGGAGCCGGTGCGGTGACGGAGCACTCGGACAGCTTCGAGCCGGAGCGTGGGATCAGCGTCGTCGAGCAGCGCGCGGAGCCGGTCGACCGTGGCCGTCGGCAGGTCGGACGCGAGCGAACGGATGGCGTGGCGACGGAGCGCAACCGGCTTCGACGCATCCAAGGCCAGGCTCGTGACATACGCCTGGTTGGGAACCTCGTTTTCGAGCGAGCCGCCGTTGCCGTCCAGGGCCTGAAGCGCGGCCAGGTAGGACCGAAAGAGAGGCTCCGAGACGACCCCCGCCGTCATTCCGGCTTCCAAGGGCTTGCGAAACCTGTCGAGCTTCGACTCGGCCACCCACTGAACGGCGGCGAGGCGAACGGTCGGGTCGGGGTCGGCCAGCAAGGCGGGCAGGGGGGTGCTGGCCTCTGGCTCGGTCCGTTCTCGAAGGACGAGCAAGGCCCCGAGTCGCTGGGCAGGTTGATCGTCCCGAGCCAGTGCGAGCAGTTCGTCGATCGAGGCCGATCGCTTCAAGCCCTCGCGGGCCGCCTGGCGAAGGAACGGGTCGTCGCTGGCCAGGGCCTTGCGGATGGCGGGCAGGCCCTTCGGATCGTCGAGTCGACGGAGTGCCTCGGCGCGGACCTCGGGCGATTTGTCGGATTCGGCCAATCGGGGCAAGTCCAGCAGTCGACCGGGAAGGCGGCGCACGGCCAGGGCGCGGAGATCAGGAGACGGGTCGTCGATCGCCGCTCGGAGTGCCGGTTCCGAATCGGGATCGGGGCCCTCGCCGATCAGGGCCTCCAGCGCCGAGGCCCTGGCGCGTGGGTCGAGGCGGTGGGCGATCAGAGTCGCTCGAAGTGTGGCGCGGCCTGGTTCGGTCGCGGCCAGAGCCCGGGCGGCCCGATCGCGACGCGATCGGTCAGGGTCGTCGAGCGGGTTGTTCGAACGTTCAGGAGTCGGTCTGGACCTGGCCGTGCGGCTGCGGACGTGCCAGAGACGCCCTTTGCCGTGAAGCGTGTAGGATCGCTCGACCCAGTCGGTGAAGAAAAGCGAGCCGTCGGGGGCGACGGCCAGGCCGACAGGCCGGAAGTGGTGCCCGCCGACGATCAAGGGCTCCGACTTCGCCTGGAACGAGGCCCCGGATGGCTCGAGCCGGTAGCGGTCGATCCGATGGTCGCCCCAGGTGGTCACGAGGATTTGCCCCTGACACGACGGCAAGCCGTCGGATTCGTAAGCCACCACGGCGCAAGGGGCTTCGCCCGTGCCGGCGGTCATCGGCAACGTGCCGGGCAGCTCGCCGTTCCAGGCGGTGAAGGGGTGCAAACCGCGCCGGCCGTTGCGGAACCGGAAACCGTAGTCGCCCCCTTCGACGACGTGGAGCAACCGGCAGGGCGGCCTCGAATCCGGGTCATTATCGACGACGAAGAGCCGGCCGAAGGGATCAAACGCTTGGTGGAATGGGTTCCAGAAGCCTGTGGCGAGGCGCGTCAGGCCGGACCCGTCCGGGCGAATGCGGTAGACGTTGCCCCCTTCGCCGCCGCCTGTGAGACTCTTGCCATCCGCGGCGACGAGACGGTACGACGCCCCCAGGTTCTCGCCGAGGCCGAAAACGATCGGGCCGTTGGGTTCGATGGCGAAGCCGGAAAGGCCGTTGTGGGGGTAATTCCCCTCGGTTTCGAGCCGGGCCAGGGGGTCGCGGCCGACGACCTTTCCCTCGTCGTCGCGGCGAAGGCGGACGATCTCGCTCCGGGTGGCGACGAGGACCGAGCCATCGCGTTCGACGGCCAGGCTCATGGTGTAGTGGGTGCCCTCGAAGAAAGTGGAGACCGTTTCGAAACGGCCGTCGCCGTCGCGGTCCTCGAAGACCCGGATGCGGTCGGCGGGGGGGCCCTGGTAGTTCTCGGGTCGGAAGTGGGAGTGGCTCTCGATGACGAGGACTCGCCCCTTGGCGTCGACGGCCAGACCGGTCGGGGTGACGAGGTCGGGCTCGGCGGCGATGAGTTCGACCGTCAGGCCGGGGTCGAGCGAGCGAGGCGGTTCGGGAGTCGCCGCGAGCGAACCGAATCCGAGAGCCAGCCAGAGCGAGAGAATCGGCATCGGTCGATCCGAGGTTGTGAGGCGACGGAGACGCTCCGCCTTCCATTCGAGAGGACACGAGAAGGCGGCCTCGCTCGCGAGGCGCGGCCCGATCGCTCCAGTGTAACGGTCCGACGTCCGCTGGCAATGCGGCAGGCGTTCCGAGATTTCCCCGATGGGATGCGATGCGGAGTTTCGGTCACGACGGGATCAGCCTTCGCGTCTCGGTCCGTCGACCTGCCGGAGCACGATGGCGGCAAGATGCCCGCCGAAGCCGATCGAGAGTTTCAGGGCCGCGCGAATCGGCCTCGAACGACCCACGTGGGGCGTGCCGTCGAGGTCGCAGACAGGGTCCGGGTCGGTCAGGTTCAAGGTCGGAGGGACGAAGCCATCGCGGATCGCCAGGCAGGTCAGAACCAGCTCGGCCGCGCCAGCGGCGCCCAGGAGATGGCCGATCTGGCTCTTGTTCGCCGAGCAGGCGACGTGATCCGCACGGGCTCCAAGAGCCAGGCGAAGGGCGCGGCATTCGAGCGGGTCGTTGGCCTTCGTCGCGGTGCCGTGGACGTTGACGTGGTCGATCTCGTCGGGAGCGACGCCCGAGCGCTCCAGGGCGAGCGCGATCAGGCTGGCGAGATGGGATGGGTCGGGATCGAGGCCGGTGATGTGATGGGCATCGCCACCGATCGCGCCGCCGGCCACCTCGGCGTAGGGCAAGACGCCACGAGCCCGGGCGTGATCCTCGCGTTCCAGGACGAGCAAGGCACCGCCTTCGCCGACCAGGAAGCCCGAGCGGTCGCGGTTCCACGGGCGAACGGCCCTGGTGGGATCGTTTCCGCCGGGAACGTCGGCCAGCACTCCCATGTTGCGAAACGCGGCCAGGACGAGCGGTTCCAGCGTCGAATCCCCCGCGCCGGCCAGGGCGAGGTCGCACGCGCCTCGGCGGATCAGGTCGGCTGCTTGAATCACGGCCACGACGCCGGTGGCGCAGGCCGCGACGGGCGCGAGGCAAGGTCCGCGGAAGCCTCGAACCGCCGCGAGCGCGTTCGAGGCGAGGCTCGGCCAGGTGCGCCACCAGGCCGCGAGATCCTGCTCGAAACCGGGTTCGCGGCGGACGAACCGCTCGTGAATTCGCGACAGAAGGTGAAGGTCTCCCTTGCCAAAACCGACGACCGTGGCCGCGCGGTCGGGGTTAATCGAAGGGTCGTCGAGCCTCGCGTCCTCGCGGACGTCGAGTGCGGTCTTGAACAGGTGCTGGAATGGTCTTTTGTCGGGATGCGGAATCGGGAAACCGGCGTAGGGCGGAGAGCCCGGCGCGACGGGCAGGTCGAGGAATCTCGCCGCGCTACGGCCCTGGCGGATGGCCCGCCAGTTCGGTTCGAGCCCGAAGCCAAACCCGGTTGCCAGTCCGAGCCCCGTGACGACGACCTTGGGTGCCTGAGTTCGGGAGGGAGGGGGCATCGTCGCTCGTCTCGGCGGAACGCATCGAGTGCACGGAAATCCGCGAATCCAAAAACGATCAAGACAAACAATCGTACTTCGTTGGAATCTCAGGGTCGGGGCGCGTTCCTCGTGGCCAGCTCGTTGCGGACCCAGTTATCCAGCTCGATCGACCAGTCGAGGTCGCCGATGGCGTCGGCTCGCAGGATCCAGCCGAGGGCTTCCCAGGTCCGTAGCATGGGGAAACCAAGACTGTGTTCGTGCGCCTTGTAGGTTCCGTCGGCCTGGCGATGCAGGAACTGAAGGGTCCGGCCATCGAAGGTCCAGACTTCGGGGACGCCAAGAGCGCCGTAGACGTGGAGCCCCTCAAGCAACGGGTTCGAGAGAATGACCTCGATCGCCAAATCGGGCGGCGGGTGGATCTGCAAATCGATCTCCTGGACGCCTCGCACGTGCGGCTCATGGGCCAGGTAGACGCACGCGTCGGGTTCCTTGCCTTTCTCGAGGTCCTTCCGAGTCCATCGCGTCGAGCCCGCATCGCGATAGTTCAGTCTCAATCCACGCGCGAGGATCTTGACGAAATCAGAGAGGCGGCGGGCCAGGACTTCGTGCAGGAACGACGGGCTCATCAGCTCGATGTCTCCGTCGAGATACGTGAGTCTGGGAACGGGACGATCCCCTCGCGCCTGGTCGAGCGTCTCGTAAACGTCCCAGCCGACCCCGGCGAGCAGGACGCGAGACTCGGCGGCGCCTCCAGCGTTCGTCGATGGTTCCAGGGTCGTACTCACGAGATCTGGCCTTCCGCGATAGAGTACGGCTCGCGCTCCGTTGCGATGCCTGGCGTCGAATTGTCGGAAGGTTCACACGTTACGCTCGAAGGCTGGTCCCTCTGGACTCGGAGTCGTCGGTCAGGGCCGGCCGGAATGCGCGGGGCGTGGCTTCAGGCCGAGTCGATCGAACATGCGGCGGTCGCGATCGAACTCGGGGTTGGCGGTGGTCAGGAGCTTGTCGCCGGCGAAGATCGAGTTGGCTCCGGCGAGGAAGCAAAGGGCCTGATCCGGCTCGGACATCTGGATTCGTCCTGCCGAGAGGCGGACCATCGAGGTCGGAAAGAGGATGCGGGCCGTGGCGATCATGCGGACCATGTCCCAGATCTCGACCTTCGGGCGATCGGCCAGCGGGGTTCCCTCGACGGCGACCAGGGCGTTGATCGGCACCGACTCGGGCGGTTCGGGCAG
>CAZRGV010000131.1:9386-16477 GCA_964599655.1 uncultured Isosphaeraceae bacterium
GGTCTCTCCCATGCCGACGATGCCGCCGCAACAGACGGAGATGCCGGCCTCTCGGACGTGGCCAAGCGTTTCGAGTCGGTCATGGTACGTTCGGGTGTGAATGATCTCGCCGTAGAACTCGGGGGATGTATCGAGGTTGTGGTTGTAGGCGTCGAGACCGGCCTGCTTGAGGCGTCGGGCCTGTTCGTCGTTGAGCATGCCCAGGGTGCAACAGACTTCGAGTCCACCCATCGCCTTGATGCCTCGCACCATGTCGAGGACGCGCTCGAACTGGGGACCGTCCTTGACCTCTCGCCAGGCGGCGCCCATGCAAAAGCGGGTGGCGCCGGAGTCTTTCGCCTGTCTGGCGGCCGCGAGCACGGCGTCGAGGTCCATGAGGGCCTGGGGGTCGACGTCGGTGTGGTAGCGGGCGGCCTGGGGACAGTAGCCGCAATCCTCGGGGCACCCTCCGGTCTTGACCGACAGCAAGACGCAGACCTGGACCTCGGAGGGGTCGTGATGCCGGCGGTGGACCTCGTTGGCTCGTCCGACGAGTTCCAGCAGAGGCAGATGGTAAATCGCGGCGATCTCGTCCCGCGTGGGGCAGGCAGTCGTTACCGTCATGGCGTGGGCATCCAGGGCAGAAGGCTCGCTTCGGAAGGTGAATAACGCGGCGCAGTCGCTCGGACGGCTTGCGGTCCTGGATGAGTGTAACGGATTCGGCCGATTCTCGCCGCGCCAGGAACCGGCGCAGGGTGGTTCGGGTTCCGGACCGGATCGGAGGCGCGCGGGATCGGGTCAGCGGTGAGGGCGGGCAAGGCCCTCCGTGGACGGTCCGACCGGTCGAAGATGGAAGCCCGCGCTCAGCGGCGGGCGGACTTGCAGACGACGAAGATGGTGAACGCGGCGAGGAAGCCGGTTCCGAGGTAGCCGTAGAGCGGATCGCCGCTGCTTTCCTCGGCGATCGGAGCACCACCCTGCTCGCCGCCAAATGCCGCCTCGTTGGGGTTGGGCGTTTGGGCTTGAGCGGTCAGGCCGGTCAAGGCGAAGAACAGGGCCAACAGGGCGAACCGACGGGTCAGGCGGATCATCGTTTGCGCTCTCGCAAGGGCAAAGGTCCGGGACGTTTGGGGCTTTGAGGCGTCATGGGCAGCCATTCGTCGAGGGGTCGGACGCGGCTTCGGAAGGCGGCACGGGCCATGGCGACGGCCTTCCAGGCGGGGCCTCGCGAGCAAAGGTGGGAGATGTAATCGTCCAGCCCGACGGCCCAGAACCGATAAAGGCGTCCGCGGAAGGCGAACGCGCCATCGCCGGGCGGCAGCGGGAAGGGCGGCGGGGGTTCGGCGTAGGCGAACACGAGGATCGCCCGGAAGCCGGGTCCGAACATCTCCTGCCATCGCGCGAGGCCAACCAGGTCGTCGGTGGTGACCCAGTTTTCCCAGGGCCGACGGCCCTGGGCGTTCTTGCCTTGCTTCCCCTTGACCTCGACGACCAGGTTCCGTCCCATTCGAGGATACAACAAGAAGTCGGGGTTTTTCACCCCCTCGGTTCCGGAGAGCGCGCGTTTGGCCTCATCGACGGCCACGCAAGGGACGGGGATCGAGCGGATATACGCCTCGAAGGCCGCCTCGTAATGGTTCGCGCGCCTGGCCATGAGATCGAAGGCTCCCGCGGTCGGCGACTGGGGATCAGCCGCGAATCAGCCTCCCGAGACCTGGACTCCGCCAGCGGCCGCGGAAACGAAGATCAGCAGCAGGACAAAGAGGACCAGGGCCACGATCAGCAACCAGTAAAGCAGGCGGTAGAGGTTCCGCAGGTCGTTGAGCGCGAGCATCAGGTGCGTGATGTCGCGGCCCCTGGTCTGGGCGACGTCGGCGAACGACTTGCCGGCCGAGATGGTCCAGAGCCCGACGAAGACCAGGACAATCGCGCTGATGTCCACCAGAACATCCCGAGTCTTGACGAAGACGACGACCATGCGAATCAGGCCGAGGATCGCCACGAACAGGGAAAAGACGCCGACGAACTTCATCTTGCTCGCGAGGTCGGCGATCAGCACGTCCTGGTCGGGCGTGAACTCGTACTGCCTCGTGACCGGAGCCGCGACCTCGGGGGAGGGGGTTGCCGATGGGGTCGGATCGGGCGTAGGGGCGTCAGACATCACGAAGGCTCCTGGTTCATCCAAGGGGTTCCCGCCGGTGGCCGGATTGCCCTCATTATGAAGACGCGCACAGGCGAATCAATGGTAAAGCCAGGCATCGCATCGCGCGTTAGGCCGGTCCGGGGCGCGACTTCCCCAGGCCGATCGTGAGCGGAACGAGAGGTTGCGGGGGCGTCGGGATCGGTCGTCGACGGCGTCGGGGCGGCAAGAGGGCCTCGGCGTACTCCCAGATCTGGTCGGGGGTTTCGAAGACCTTCTCGAAGGTCCAGTCATTATCGTATTCGCACTCGTTGGTCGTATACTCGCGGCAGATCTTTGGCCGATCGTGGTAGATCAAGCAGCGGTTGTCACGACTGAGGTACTGGCAGCGGGTCATGACGACGAGGTACCAGGTACCCTTCTCGACGTAGACGATCGTCTGCCCGTGGGCAAGATACCAGCGGATGGCGTCGTAGTCGTCCCAGGTTGTGGGGGTCTCGATGGGCAAGGAGAAGTAGCGGCAGCACTTGCCGGTGCAATGGTTGCACAGACAATCGCCGGGCTTGAGCTCATCGCGACGGAGCCGAGTTTTGCGCTTGGCGGCCAACGGGGGTTCCTCAGGGACAGGGACAGGAGCGTGGGGTGGGGGGGGGGGTGGGACGGGCGGGAGCCGCATCGGCGGTGCGGTATCGGTCGAGTGCCTCGCGAAGCGCGGCCACGTGGGCCTCGGTCGAGCCGCAGCAACCGCCGACGAGGCGCGCGCCCCGATCGATCAGTTGGGGAACCGCCCTCGCGAAGACCTCGGGGGGATCGAGCGGCTGGCCCGGAAGGCCGGCGCCCGGCTTGGCCAGAAAGGGGAGGTTGGTGGCGTCCCTGAGTGCGTTGCAGGCATCGATCGCCTTCGCCATTCCGGGAACGCAGTTGACGCCGAGGACGGAAACGCCGAGGTCGAGGAGCACGCCGACCCAATCGGCGGGCGGGCGGTCCCAGCGAAACAGGGAGACCACGAGGGGCAGGCCAGTCCGGCCTTCGAGAGCTTCCAGCCCGCGACGGGCCGAGTCGGGCGTCTGCGTCTCCAGCAAGAGAGCGTCGACGCCGGAGTCGGTCAGAATCTTGGCCTGATGGATCAGGAATGGGCTTTCGACGGCCCTCGGGCCGATTGAGCCGAACAGGAGTCGGTTGGGTCCAGCGGCATCGCGAGCGATCGCGACGGCCTGGCGGAGCAAGTCCTCGGCGAGGCGGGCACGATGGGCGAAGTCACCCTGATCGACCCGCGAAAGGCTCTCGGGATCGGCTCCAAACGTGTTGGTCACGAGAACGTCGGCGCCGGCCTCAACGTCGAGCCGGTGGACGGCCCAGACGGCCTCGGGATGGTCGCGGTTCCAGAGGGCCGGATCGTCGTGGTCGAGGTGGAGCCCTCTCGCGATCAGCCGGGTGCCCATCGCGGCGTCGAGCACGAGTGGGCGTGGGACCCTCGGATCGAAACGTCGGTTCACGAGCCCTGCATCCGCTTGCTGCGATACTTGGCGCTCACACGGACAAGGAACTGGTGTTCCTCCTCGCTCAAGGACGAACGACCGCCTCGGTGGAGCTTGTCGAGAATCTCGTCCATCCGCTGTTCCTCGGCGGCCTCCTTGGCCTCTCGACGCTGGCGTCGAAGCTCGGACCGGCGGCGGCGCCAGCGTTTCAAGGCGCTCTCTTTCTTGGGGCGAACGGCCGGGGCGCCCGATTCAAGGCTGGTGTAGCCCTGCGAGAAATCGTAGCCGAAAACGCCGTCGTCGAAGAAGCCGCCTTCCTCCAGCATGCGGGCCTCGATGCGGACCATCCATTCGATCAGGATGGCCAGCGCGATGAGGGCAAACGCCCCCGGCCGGGCGCCGTAGAGCCGGAAGAGACCGACCAGGGCGAGCAGCACCGCGCAGACCCGAGCCGTGTGCGGGGCGATCATGCCGTCCTTCGACTGGCTGGCCAAAATGCCCCTAAGGGTTCGGCCCATGTCCATCGGCAGGGCGGGAATGAGGTTCGCGAGGAAGAGGACCCAGTTCAGGTATCCGAACCAGCCCACCCACCAGACCGCCGAGAGCGGCGCCGCGGTCTGGCCGTTCGAGAGGATCGGGGCACCCCCGGCCGGTCCGCCGAATGGGTTGAAGATCATCTGCGACTCGGCGAACCCGAGACCGATGGCGGCGACTAGGGCCATCATGGCGCTGGTGATCGGGCCGGCGACCGAGACGAGGACGGCCTCGGGGGTCCGCCAGAGGGTCGAGGTCGACGGGCCGACAAGGTTCCCCAGCGGCCAGAGGCGAATTTCGTCGATCTCGAAGCCGAGCCGCACGGCCATGGCCGCGTGCCCCAGTTCGTGGAGCAGAATCGCGACGACGAGGAGTGATAACCAGGCGATCGTTTCGGCGACTGGGTGCCCTTTCGGCTCGCTGGTCAAGGCGGATTCGAGCAGGCGGCCCACGACGAACAGCACGAGGAACAGGTGGACCCGTATCTGGGTACCGGACCATCGCCCGAGATTGATCGACCAGGTGAGAGGATCGGACATGGGCGGTCACCCGCGAGTAGTGGCGGATCGCGTCGGGCGGTTCTCCCCTGAGTGTATCGTCCAGTGTAGCAATCGCCCCAAGCCGTCGCAACGCACGCCGACCAAAGACCCTCGAGGCGCAAGGAGGACCGGCGGGTTCCACCTTGCGGAACTCATCGCGCAAAGATTGTTGATGCGTTGCTCATGGTCAAAATTGCTCGGAGCGATCGGAGGCGAGATCCTCGAGGAGCTTGCCTCGTCCGCGGCGGCGGCAAGGCGACCGGCGGTCTCGGGCCCTTCGGCGAAACAGGTTGTGCTTGACGTCGGGGCGCGTTACAAGCAGGAACGAGTCGATGCGAGGCTCGTGTGAAGTGGTACCCGGGCCGGCTGATCGAGGGCAACGGACTCGGGGAGGCTGCGGTCCCTCCAGAGGAGTCTAGGCGATGTCCATTCGTCGATCGCGTCGTGAGTTTCTCGCGGATGTGGGGCGCGGGACACTCCTGGCCACCTTGGGAAGCGCCCTGGCCGCCGACCTGGGGCTTGGGCGGGCGTTCGCCGACGAGGGGGCCGATCGAATTACCTTTGGCGACGCCGAACCGCTGGTCACGATGTTGCAGGAGACGCCGGTTGCGAAGCTGTTGCCGATCCTGGTCGAGCGACTGAAGAACGGGACTTCGCCCAGGGACCTCGTCGCGGCCGCCGCGTTGGCCAACGCGAGGACCTTCGGCGGTGAGGATTACGTCGGGTTCCACACCATGATGGCGTTGGCTCCGGCGTTTCACATGTCGAAGGAGCTGGACGAATCACGCCAGGTCCTGCCGATCCTGAAGGTGCTGTACCGGAACACGAACCGGATCCAGGAATTCGGCGGTCGAAGCAACGAGGTTCTCCACGCGGTGGAACCGCTGTGTTGCCTTCCCGAGGGTCGCACGGGGGGCGAGGCGCTCCGCGACGCGGTTCGGGCCAAGAACATGGATGGGGCGGAAGCCGTCTTCGCCACGTTGGCGCAGGAAGGGCCGGACGAGGCGTTCAACGACGTGCTCTACGCGGTTCAGGACAACACCGAGGTGCATCGGACGGTCTTGCCGTACCGGGCGTGGGACCTTCTCGGGATGATCGGCATGGACCAGGCGCACACCTTGCTGCGGCAGTCGGTGCGCTATTGCGTCAAGAGTGAACGGGACTGGCAGCACACGAAAGAGATCGACCTGCCTCGCGTGGTCTTGCCTCGCGTGATGGATCAGTTCTCATTGCTGGGCCGCACGCCAGGTCGTCGCGAGATGGATGACCAGTGGGTCGATCGGATGAGCCGGACGATCTTCGAGGGCACGCCGGAGAGCGCGGCGGAGGCGGTTGGAGCGGCGCTGTCCGAGGGGATCGCGCCGAACGCGATCGGCGAGGCGATCTCGCTGGCGGCGAATCAACTGGTGCTTCGCGATGCCGGCCGCCGCGAGCGGGAGGTTCAGCCGGGCAAGCCGCTCGGGAGCGTGCATGGCGACTCGATCGGAGTGCACGCCTGCGACTCGGCCAACGCCTGGCGCAACATGGCGGCCGTCTCGAACGCGAGAAACACCATGGCCTGCCTGATCCTGGGAGCCTTCCAGGTGGCACTCGATCGGGTCAACCGCGGCGGCGACTTCCTCAACTGGACTCCCCACCCGAGGCCGGAAGATCTGGATACGGTCCGGTCGACCGATCCCGCCGCGTTGCTGGGTGAACTTCGATCGGCGATCCGAGGCAATGAGCAGGCCCGAGCGTGCGCCCTGGTTCAGCGTCTGGGCGAGAACGGTGGCGACGCTCGCAAGGTCTTTGACCTGCTGCTCGGTTATGCCGTCAGTGAGGATGGCGCCTTGCACGCCGAGAAGTATTACCGGACCGTTTCCGAGGAATTCGCGTCAACCCGGCCTGCGTTCCGTTGGCGACAACTCGTTGCTCTGGCCCGGGTAACGGCCAGCGAGTACGGACGTCCCGCGCCCGGGTACGCGGAGGCGTGCGAGCTGCTTGGGTTGTGACAAGGGATGTCCTGGAATCGTGACCGCTCCGGCGTCAGCCGGGTATCAAACGTCGCCGGCTGACCCGCGAGCGGTTTTCATGGGCGAGGCTCGGCTCTCTCTGATTGTCGTTGCGCACGGGCGATGCGGCCGCAACACATCCCCCTTTGGGATCGGGGTTTGCGCGGCGTGGTCCCGTCCGAACCGCATACCGGCTTGGTTTGGGGGTAAGACTACTCCTCGGCCCAGGCGTCGAGCATGGCGCTCAATTTCTCGTCCAGAGCCGGTTTCGAGGCGTCCGCCTTGGAGGTCTTCTTCGCGTTCGCTTTCGCTTTCGCCTTCGGCTTCGATTGGCCGGAGGCTTCGGGGCTCGGGGGGCTCGGGGCTCGCGTGGGTCGGGGGGGGGGCGGGGGTTCGGCGAGGTCGTAGCTTCCGCCGATCTCGGCCTTGA
>CAZRGV010000132.1:0-11408 GCA_964599655.1 uncultured Isosphaeraceae bacterium
GGCCCCCGCCGAGGAGGCCAAGCCCGCCGAAGAGAAGAAGGAAGAACCCAAGAGCTGATCGGCTTCCGCTGTCCCGCCACGACTCCAGAAAAGGCCGGACTCCCCCGCAGGAGCCGGCCTTTTTGTTCAACACACCGAACAGCAGAGCACGAACGAATTTACAGACCCCAGTTCTCACGCGTCACGACGTGCTTGCTGGCGGAATTCGGGCCGAGATTCGCTTCGTCCTCTAGATCCGTAGAAGCCCGTGAACCACGGTGTTGACCAGGGTCCCGATTCCGTCGATGGTGATCTTGACCAGGTCGTTCGCGCGGAGGCTGAACTCGTCGGGCGGGACGATCCCGGTCCCGGTCAGCAAGATGACGCCCTCGGGGAAGAGGTTGTCGCGTCCGAGCCAATCGATCAGCTCGTCGAAGCGTCGGACCATGCGAGTGAGCGAGGTTGAGCCGTCAAACACCGGCGCGCCGTCGCGATCGATGACCAGTCGAATCTGAATGTTCTCGATCGGCGGCATCGACTCGGTGAGCGTCACCACCGGACCCAGTGCGCAGCACGCGTCGTAGACCTTCGCCTGAGGAAGGTAGAGCGGATTGCGTCCCTCGATATCCCGGGCGCTCACGTCATTTCCGACCGTGAAACCGACCAGCCGAAGCTCGGGAGAGATGACCAGGGCCAACTCCGGCTCGGGAACGCACCAATGCGAGTCGCGTCGAACGCGGATCGACTCTTCGGGTCCGACGACACGGCTGGGAGTCGCCTTGAAGAACAGTTCCGGCCGATCCGCCTGATACACCATGTCATAAAAGGAACCGCCCTGTTCCGACTCTTCCTCGCGAGCCTGCTTGCTTCTCAGGTAGGTCACACCCGCGCCCCAGACTTCTTGTCGATCGATCGGAGCCAGGAGACGCAACGCGTCGATGGCCAGGCGCCGGTCCACGGTTTGCGCGAGGGATCGGGCCGTCCCCATCGGATCATCCGAGTGCAACAGGTCGGACAGCCGTTCCATGCGACCGCTGGACTCGTCGCTCTCGGTTCCCAGGGGGATGACCTGATTCCCTTCGAACACGCCGAATCCGATGGTGCCGTCCGCCTCGATACGAAACTTCGCGAGTTGCATGGTGGTGTGACCCGGAGCGGGGATGTCTCGAAACGAACCTGAGCTCCCTTCGATACCTCCCCTGCGGCTCCGGGTCAATGAGCCGCCATTCCGGAACACACATTTCGACAGGATGGGCTCAAGTCGGAACGCCAGATTGCCGAAGTCCATGGAACCGGTCCTGCGCCGCACGCGTTCCACGTGTCGAGCGCCTCGTTCCGGATTCGTGCAAGGAGGCGCGAATGGCCGATCGAATTGTCGTGGTTGGACATGCCGTGGTCACGTGCCTCGGCCGCGACATGGAGACGACCTGGGACGGCCTTGTCGCGGGACGAACCGGCTTGCGCCGGCACGAGTGTTTGTCGGCCGACGGCTTTCTTCAAGACATTGCGGGAATGGTCGACTCCTTCGGGCCGGGAACCGAATCGGAAGATCCGGCCGTTTCTCGACTGGGAGCGAGGTTCCTTCACCTGGCCCTGGCCTCGGCCAGAGCCGCCTGGAAGGACGCGGGACTCGAGTCTCGAGAGCTCGACCGTGATCGAGTGGCGCTGGCGATCGGATCGGCCTTCGGTGGACTCGACCTGCTGCGCGCCGAACAGCTCGCAAGCAGTCGCCGGAAGACGCTGGCCACCAGTCCTTACCTGATTCCTGGACTGATCGTCAATCAGGCCGCCGGTCAGATCGCACAGCATCTCCAGCTTTACGGACCGAGTCTCGCCCCGGCGAACGCCTGTGCGTCGGGAGGACACGCCGTCGCCCTCGGCGGGTTGCTTCTTCGAGCCGGCGAGGCCGACCTGGCCCTCTGCGGCGCCGCCGAGAGCGCCTTCATTCCCGAGGTGGTCAACGGTTTCGCCACCATGAAGGCGTTGCTCCCTCGCAAGCCCGACGACCGATCGGCCAGCGATCCTAGTCAGGCGAGCCGGCCGTTCAGTATCGATCGAGCCGGTTTCGTGCTTTCCGAGGGCGCGGGAATGCTCGTACTGGCGACCTCTCGAACGGCCCGTCGCCTGGGATTGCGGCCGCAGGCCGAGCTGGTCGGCTGGGCCTGGAATTCGGACGGCTACCACATGGCGATGCCCGAGCCCGGACGGATTGCCCGGTGTCTGGCTGAGGCCCTCCGGCGCGCGGAGCTCAATCCCGATCAGATCGACTATTACAACGCGCACGGAACGAGCACCACCTTGAACGACCGCGTCGAGACCGGCGCGATCAAGGCCGTTTTCGGCGCGCATGCGCGGCGATTGCCGGTCAGTTCCATCAAGGGGTCGATTGGACACAGTCTCGGCGCCGCATCCGCCATCGAGGCGGCGGTTTGCGTTCGCGCGCTTCGAGAGCAGGTGCTTCCTCCCACGATCAATTATCGGCCCGATCCCGAACTCGATCTCGACTATGTCCCCGAGCGAGGTCGACCCGCCCGGCTCGAGACCGTCATGAGCGCGTCCCTGGGCTTTGGCGGAACCAACAACGCCCTGATTTTTCGGAGACCTTCCGATGTCTGAGTCGTCTCTGATGACCACGCTCGTCGAGATCGTTCGAAAGGCCGGCAAGGTCGCTCCAACCGTCGCCATCCACGATCAGACGCGGTTGGTCGAAGACCTTGGCATCGACTCTCTCGACCTAGTCGCGGTCTTCCTCACCATTCAGGATCAGTTCGACGTGACGATCGATGACGAGGACCTGCCGGCGCTCCGCAGCCTTTCGGAGATCGCGTCTTACATATCCCGTCAACGCGGTTCGATGGCCGCTTGATCGAGCGTTCGCTGGCCCTGGTTGGTCCCGTCGCCTTATGGAGCGTAGACTGCCATGCATCGGCGCGGTCTGAATATCCGCAAGAGTCTGCTGCGGATCATCCTCCCGGTGCTCCGGTCATTGCCTCCGCGGACCGCAACCCGGTTCGTGACCGGGATCGGCCGAACAGAGTATGCCTTGTTGAGTGGTCTTCGAGTGCGCTTCGACGAGGCGGTGGATCGCCACGGACGGTATTTCGGGGCGCACTGGGACCGGTCGAGCCTGGCCCGTGAGCTGGCCGGCAATCAGATCCGTTGGAGGACCCGAGACCAGTTGCTCGATGGAAAGTCGAACGAGCGGGTGGCTTCCCTCTTTCGGGTCGAGGGCCGCGAGCACCTGGATGCCGCGCTGGCCGAGAAACGGGGCGTGATCCTGCTCGGCAATCACTATGGCGCCCACCTGATGCCGGCCCACTGGCTGGTACGAAACGACTATCCGCTTCGCCTGTTCATGGAACGCCCCCACCATATCTCGCGTGTCCTCGGGCGTCATTTCGAAACGGATGGCCCCCTGGGCCAGAAGAAGCTTTTCATCTCTCGGAAGGCCGACCCGAGCGAGGCCGCCGGTTCGATCCTCCGCGCGGGTCGCGTGCTCAAGGCCGGAATGGTCGTCTTGATCGCCGGTGATGTGCGATGGACCGGCCCTCAGACGGCGCCTGGACGTTTCTTGGGCCGGGAGTACACGTTCTCGGCAACGTGGGTCGCGCTGGCGGCATTGACCGGGGCTCCGGTCGTCCGCGTCTTTTGCACCATGGATCCCGATGGCGGCCACCAACTCGAATTCTTGCCGGCGTTTCACGTTCCCCCGGACGCTCCGTCCCGCGGCGAAACCTCGTACTGGGTTCAGACTTGTCTTGACGCAATCGAGCAACGCGTCAAAAGTGACCCCGCCAATAGCAACGAGTACTTTTTCTGGTCGGAGCCCGGCACGACGAATGACGACCTGGCGAGAGTGTCGCGACGAGGGTAACAGGGGGACCTGATGACGTTCGGAATTCACAAGTTTCGCCGGCGCCTCCTGCAAGGGCTTCTCCCGCTCCTCCGAACGCTGCCTCCGAAATCGGCGACTCGTTTCGTGGCGGGCTTGGGCCGGTTCGAGTTCCGCTTGAACCCGGTGATGCAGGCGCGCTACCGCGCGGCCCTGAACCGAGCCCAGTCGCATTTCGCCTGCCGGTGGGATTCCGGATCGATCGGCGCCTCGCTCGCCGGCAACCACCTGCGCTGGCATGCACGGGACAAGCTGTTCGACGGCCTGAATGACCAGGAAGTCGCGGGCATGCTCGAGGTCGTCGGGCGAGAACACCTCGATCACGCCTTGGCCGAGGGCAAGGGCGCGGTCCTTCTCTTCAATCACTTCGGACCGTTCCTGATGCCCGCGCACTGGCTCGTTCGCAACGGCTACCCGCTTCGATGGTTCACCGAGCGACCCAGGAACATTTCCAAGCTCGTCGAGGAGACCTTCGCCACCGACGGGCCGCTCGGTCAGCGCGACTTCTTCATCTCGAGGAAGCTCAACGCCAGTGAGGGGGGCGCGGCCATCCGCAAGGCCGTGCGAATGCTCCATGCCGGCTTGATCGTGCAACTCGCCGGTGATGTGCGATGGACTGGAACTCGCTGCGCACCGGGCCGGTTCCTCGGACGAGACTATCACTTTACCACCACCTGGATCACTCTCGCCGCGTTGACGCAAGCTCCGGTCGTACCGGTTTTCTCGGTAATGAAGCCGGATGGGTCGTATCGTGTGGAGTTTCTCGAACCCCAGCACATTCCCCGAAACGCAACACGACCCGAGACGTCCGAAGCCTGGGTCCAGCGCAACCTCGACGCGGTCGAAGACTGGATTCGCCGCTACCCAGAAAACAGCAACGATTACCTCTTCTGGTCCGAATCCGGTTCGCCCACGGATTCGGTCGACGTCTGATCCACCGCAAGGGCCTCGGTCTCCCTTGGGGTTGCGGCGTCGGGGATTCTCGGGTAGACCCTGAGCCCACTCGGGCAGGGACGCCGGTTTTGAGTGGCGAATGGGAGTCGATTGATGCCAGACGGTTCACAAAGGTCCCGGAGCCGCTGGCTCGCTCGGCTCTGGCCCTGGGCCGTGCTCGCCCTGTCCACCTTCCCGGCCATCTGGCACTTTGTCCACTTTGAGACCGACCGGGACGTCGAGTTCCCGTCCGTGGACCGACCGACGTTCAGCGCGCGTCCTCCGGCGGCGCCTCGCCTTGCCGAACCGGGCGATACGATCGATCGAGTCGGCATTTACGTTTCGGCCGGAGCGACCGTGATCGCCGCCATTGGCTGGGTCCTTAGCCTGCGATCGGGATCAGGCCATAGCCTCTGGCCCGCCGCGCTGGGCCTCTCGATGGCCGCCGGCTGGCAGGCGTCCACACCCTGGCCCACGCTCGACGGCTGGCACGGATTGAACTGGCGAGTGATCTTCGACCCGGCCGCGCCCGGTTCGATTCGCCTCGCGTTGGCGGCTGGAGCCGTGCTGATCCTTGGCTGGGTCGGCGGCTGGACCCTCGCCGCTCGCGATCGATGGCCCGAACTCTGGCGGGCAGCCCGGCGACGGGGCTGCCTCGGCTTGCTCGCCGTCAGTGGACTCCTCGTGCTGGCACGGGTGTTCAATACACCCGACGTCGAGCCCTTCGGCTACTGGCCGCGTTGGGCCTTCGACTGGGGAATGTTCGCGTTCGGCTTCGCCCTGATTCGCGCTCTGCCTCCCTCGCCAGGCGGTTGGCGGCGCGGCCTGATCTTCGCCGGGATGGTGGGCTCGTGGTGGATCCTGGTCCTCGGCGGCATCTGGATGACCTGGTTCCATCGGCCGCTGGAGCGTCTTCGGGCCGTCGTGCCAGGAAAGATCTACATCAGTGCCATGCCCACGCGTCGGGGCCTGGAAATCGCCCAGAGCCGTCACCACTTCCGCACGATCATCAATGTGTTCAATGAGGACACCTCGCAACGCAGCCCCTTGCTGCCGGATGAGTTGCGGTTCGTCCGCGAACACGGTCTGAACTATTACGGCAGCCCGAACGACCCCCTGCAAGCCGACGCGTTTCTCGACAAGACGCTCGAGCTCGCGCAAGATCCCCGAGCCTGGCCGATCCTGGTTCATTGCCACGGTTGCATGGATCGTTCGCCGGCCTGGATGGGGATCTATCGATTCGTCGTGCAGGGTTATCCGCTCGTCGAGATTCTTCGAGAGATCGAGGCGCACCGTGGGCTTCGACCCAAGGCGTCGGTCACCTTGCTCTACAACCGGGTTCTGGAGCCCCGCGCCCCGAAACATTACGCCGAAGATCCGCTGGCAAAGCTCCTGAACCAATGTGCTTCGGGAACTGTCGATCCTTATTACGAACAGATCCGGATCGCCACGGAACGCCGGTTGAAGTCCAGTCCGGCGGAACGACTCTCCAGCAAGGACCCGGCGACCCGCCGACCTTGACACGCACGCAAGGACCGATAGAGTTACCCGGACGCCCCGAACTCGACACCCCTCAAATCAGCGATTTCCCCGATGACTCCCAAGATCCCCCTGAGCGATGCCGCGAGGCGTACCGGCGACTCACCGATCAGCGATCTGATGGCGCGCGCCCTGGCCGCGCCCGACCTGATCTCGTTGGCCGCGGGGTTTGTCGATCACGCCACGCTTCCGGTTGCGGCCGCGGCGGAGGCGACCAGCTCGGTCCTTCGAGATCCCGTCGAGGGACGTCGGGCCTTGCAATACGGAACCACCCGGGGAGACCTCCATCTTCGAAAGCGACTGATCCGCCTGATCGAAACGAGCGAAGGGGTTCCGGACGGAACCTTCCAGGCCGCGGTGGACCGCACCGTTGTGACCAGTGGATCTCAGCAACTGCTCTACCTCGTGGCCGAGGTGCTTCTAAACCCGGGCGACATCGTCCTGGTGGAATCGCCGACCTACTTCGTCTTCATGGGCGTTCTCCGGTCGCGAGGCGCCTCGATCATTGGGATTGAGACCGACGAAGGCGGCTTGCGGATCGACGCGCTGGAATCGACGCTCGCGGACCTCGATTCACGAGGATTGCTCGATCGGGTGAAGCTCATCTACACGATCAGCGAGCATAGCAACCCCACCGGCCTAAGCCTCGACGCCGACCGGCGAGCCGCACTCGTGAAGGTCGCCAACGACTGGTCGAAGCGGAACCGGATCTTCATTCTTGAAGACGCCGCCTACCGCGGCCTGACGTTTGAGGGCGCCGAGCCGCCGAGCGTTTGGAGGCACGACGAGAAGGGCCAGAGCGTCATCCTCGCCCGAACCTTCAGCAAGACCTTCAGCCCAGGGTTGAAGACCGGCTACGGAGTGCTCCCCGAATCGCTCGTCGCTCCGATCTTCAATCTCAAAGGAAATCATGACTTCGGTTCGGCGCACTTCGCCCAGCAAGTGCTCGAACGGGTCATCAGTGACGGCCACTACGAGCCACAGGTCGCCTTGCTGGCGAAGACCTATCGCCGGAAGCGGGATGCCATGCTCGAGGCGCTCGAGACCCATTTCGCCCCCTGGCGCGACTCCGTCTCCTGGACGAGACCGAAGGGAGGGCTCTATGTCTGGCTGACCTTGCCCGAGTCGATCGACACGGGCCGTGATGGGGCCTTCTTCCAGTATTGCCTTGAGGAGGGCGTGCTTTACGTACCGGGGGTTTTTGCCTTCCCGGATCAGCCGGTGCCAGCGCCGACCAATCACGCGCGATTGACGTTCGGCGTCACGTCCGAGCAAGGCCTGGCCGAAGGGATCCGTCGCATGGCGGCCGCGCTGGCTCGGGTTTCGCTCGAAAGGAAGGCCACAGTCGATCCCTCGAACCGCGCCAGGAGCCGAACGGTCGTCACGGGCTGAGATCGTCGATTTCGTTTCGAAGCGGAAAGACCTTTGGCAAGGACGCTGAAGGGAGGTCTCGTTGGGCTTCGGCATCCTGCAACGCTATGTGATGGGCCACATCTTCCGCGCCTTCGCGCTGGCCCTGCTGACGATCACGCTCATCTTTTCATTGTTCGTGATCATGGCCGAGGCCACTCGCCAAGGCCTGGCCCCTCAGGAAGTTCTCAGCGTCATCCCCTACCTGATTCCCGGCAGTTTGCCGTACACGATGCCGGTGGCGTTGCTCTTTGCCGTGTCGGTCGTTTACGGCCGGATCGCCGCCGATAACGAAGTGATGGCGATCAAGGCCGCCGGACTCAGCGCCTGGACGATCCTCAACCCCGCCCTGCTGCTCGGTGGAATCTTGAGTCTCCTGCTGTTTTTCCTCAGCAGCGATGTCATCCCGAGCGCCAACAACAGTTTCCGCCAGATGCTGTTTGGAAGCGTCGAGGACGGCCTTTACCGCTTCTTGAAGATGGAAGGCTCCCTCAACAACCCTCGGCTTCCCTTCTTCATCCACGTCCGGGACATCGAGGGCAAGACGCTCATCGACCCGACCTTCAAGCATCGCGCCCCCTCGCCGCCGAACCCTCCAAACACGTTCGATCTGACGGTCAATGCCCGTCGCGCTCAGATCCATTTTGACCTCGAAAAGTTGATGGCCACCGTGGAGCTCGAGGACGCCGAAACCACCGGGGCGTCGGATAGTCCGTTTCTCATCTGGCTCAACGGCAAGCGCGTGCTCCAGTACCCGATTCCGAAGCCTCCCCAGGCTCCGGAGAAGCGGGTGCAGGAAATGACCAACACGGAAATGCGGCAGATGCAGGCGGATCTTCGAGCCAAGATCAGGAACGAGCGAAAGCGGCAAGCGGTGCAAGCGGCCTTCTGGATCGGGACCGGACGGATCGAACGCGTGGACTGGCCGCACGTTCGAGAAGCCTATGTGGATTACGCCTACTGGGAACGCCGGTGCAACGAGCTCGAAACCGAGAAACATATGCGAGTGGCTCTTGCCAGCGGCGTGTTCTTTTTCGCCCTGCTCGGAGCGCCGGTGGGTATCCTCTTCGCCAAGCGTGACTTCCTGAGCGCGTTTCTCACCTGCTTCGTACCGATTATTGTCATTTACTACCCCCTGATTCTCGCGGGAACCAACCTCGGCAAGGAGGGGGTCGTCCCGCCGCAGATCGTGTTCGCGGGCAACGCCGTGCTCGGCCTGCTGGCCGGACTCTTCGCGCTTCCACCGGTGACGAGGCACTAGACCGAGACGACTCGCGTCATGGGGAACGGTCCTGGCGCGTTCCAGGGAGGGGACGATGCGAATCCTCGATCGCCAGCGCTACTGGGCCTTTCTCAAGGCCTACGTCATCTGCTTTTTCGCGCTGGTGGGACTGTACGTCGTCATCGACGCCTTCTCGAACATCGACGAATTCTTCAAGGTCGAGGAACAAACGCTTCCCGTGTTGCGAAACATGGGCTGGTATTACCTCGTCCGCACCAGTTTGTTCTACGACCGCCTCTGCGGCGTCATCACCATGATGGCCGCCATCTTCACGGTGACCTGGTTGCAGAAGGACAACGAGCTGCTGGCCATGCTGGCGGCTGGAATCAGCACCAAGCGGGTGATCGTCCCGGTCCTGGTCTCGGCGGCCCTGATCAGCGGCCTGGCAATTTTGAATCAGGAGTTCATCATCCCTCAACTGGAAGATGAGCTCCAAAAAACGCCCGACGATGACGGCAAGCGCAAGATCCGAACGTTCCCTCGACGCGATATCAACGAAATCCTCATCGTCAGCGATTTCGCCTACCGCGCGGAACAAACCATCGAGCCGTTCAGCGCCACGCTGCCGAGCTCTCGGTTCGGCGTCATGATTCGCCTCGACGGCCAGCAAGCTCGCTACATTCCGCCCGACGACCCCGTGAGCACGCTTCGAGGGGGGTGGGTCATCCGAGGAGCCGACATCTCGCCGGCTCACGCGGTCCTCGACCGCGAAATCGTTTTCGACCTCGAGTCCGATCCCTGGCGGGACATGGCCACCGGCGGCGGATTCTCGAGCGCCATCCGCACGGCGCTCGCCGGACTTCCGCCAGCCCGCGGCGACTCGGCGAACCTTCCTGGACGGACTTTCTTCCTCCGGACAAACCTCAGCTTCACGATCTTGACCCGGAGCAAGCAGTGGTATCAGCTCGCGACCACACCCGACCTGATCCGGTCGCTCCGGGACCCGAGCTGTGAGGGAGAATGGAAGGAAATCGCCGTCTACCTCCACAATCGCAACATCCGCCCGTTGCTCTCGATGACCTTGCTCTGCCTGAGCCTTCCGTTGGTCCTTGGGGGAGACGCCCGCAACACGTTCATCAACCTCGGCCGATCCCTCGGAACGTCGGCTGCGTTTTATATTGTCTTGTTCGTATCGGGATATCTTGGAAATAATGACGTTATTTCCGCCGAACTGGCCGCCTGGGCTCCCTTGATCGGGTTCGGGACCATCGCCGCGGCGCGCTGGGATCGGATCCGGACTTGATCGCGCTTTACCGCGTCGATTCGGAAACCGAGAGCGTCAGCGGGTATCAAGCGACTCTTGCCGCTTCACCCGCGAGTCCCACGTCAAAAACGCGACGATGCCCAGGATCAGCGAGATCAGCCCAAACCCAACGATCGTCCGATCCTTGGTGCCGAAGACGAAGAGCCAACCCGCGAGCGCGACCATCGCGGGCAGAGGAAAGAGGGCCATTCGAAAACTCAGGCGCGATTTCAGCTCTGGGCGCGTTCGAAGATAGAACACCGTTGCGATCTGGCCGACGAATTGAATGAGAATTCGAGACGCCAGCAGCGCCTCGATGACCGTCGTCAGGTCGAGCAGGCACGAGGCCGCGGATGCCGCGCCGATCAGCAACAGGGAACGGTGTGGAAAATCTCCCGTGGGATGCGTTTTCGCCAGTGCTTGAAAGAAATGGCCGGCCTTCGCGGCCGCGAACGGAATCCGGCTGTAGCTCAGGACCCCCGCGAAGATCGACGTGGATCCCGTCCAGAGAATCATCCACGTGATGGCGTTCGCCGCTCCGGTTCCGAAACGCACCCTCATGAAGTCGCTGGCGATGTGCTTCGACGAGATGACCTCCGGCCAGGGAACCACGCCCAGGATGCTCACATTCATTGTCAGATAAACGGCCGCGACCGCGATCGCCGAGATTAGGATAGCCCTGGGAATGGTCCGAGCCGGGTCGACCACTTCGTCTCCCATGTAGCAGATCTGGTAGTAGCCCAGAAAGTCGTACATCGCGATCCCGAGCACGACACCCAGCTTGAACGCGAAATCGCCGTTGACGTGCCACGCATCGGCCGGAAAATCGAAGGCCAAGGCCGGGTTGAACCGGGTCAATCCGGCCGCGATCACGCAAACGACGGTTGCCAGCATGCCGGCCCAGAGCACCACCATGAGCCGACCCGCGACCTCCACGCGCCGATAGGCCAGTCCCACGATCGCCAACATGGCGACGGTGGCGAGGACCTGGCCCCACGTCACGACCCATCGGGCGGCGTCGCCGATCGACACCGTCCAGGCGACCGATTGGAACGGCTCCCAGAGAAAGCCGGCATACTGCCCCAAACCGATCGCCCCACTGGCCAGTTCGAGAGGACCGCTGAACAGAA
>CAZRGV010000132.1:11449-16254 GCA_964599655.1 uncultured Isosphaeraceae bacterium
GGAGGGCCCATAGACCGCGTCGTAAAAGTGGTACGTCCCGCCCGAGCCAGGAAACGCCGCGGCCAGCTCGCTCCAGACAAGGCCGTCGGCCATCGCCACGATCGCCCCGAGCAGCCAGCCAACCATGGCGTGCGGCCCGCCCATCGACTGGACGAACAGAGGAATCGTGATGAACGGCCCGACGCCGACCATCATCCCCATGTTGAGGCTGACGGCCTGCAACAGCGAAAGCCGGCGCTTCATGATCTCAAGATCGTCCTTCCTCCGGCTCTGGTGAGCGTACGACCTTACGTTGTCGCGTCGTTGAACTCAACACCGTGCGGCCCACGTCCGTCGCCGCGATTCGAGTCCAGTTGCGTCTCGGCGATCTCGATCGCCTTCAACATGCCTCGGGCCTTGTTGACGGTTTCCTCGTATTCGTCCGATGGCACACTGTCGTAAACGACGCCGCCGCCCGCCTGGACGTACGCCGTCCGGCCCTGGAGGACCACGGTTCGCAAGGCGATGCAGGTATCCATGTTTCCGGTGAAGTCGATGTATCCCACCGCGCCGGCGTAGGGCCCTCGACGTTGAGGTTCCATCTCGTCGATGATCTGCATGGCCCGGACCTTCGGAGCGCCGGACACCGTGCCTGCGGGGAGCCCTGCCCGCAAGGCGTCGAAGGCCGTTTTTCCTTCGGCGAGAGTCCCTTGCACATTGGACGTAATGTGCATGACGTGCGAATACCGTTCGACGTTCATCAATTCCGTCAGCCGCACCGTCGCGGTGACGGCCACGCGACCCACGTCGTTGCGACCGAGGTCAACGAGCATGATGTGCTCGGCGCGCTCCTTGGGATCGGCCAGAAGCTCCTCGGCCAGCGCCCGGTCTTCGGCCTCGTCCTTGCCCCGCCGGCGAGTCCCCGCGATCGGCCGGATCGTCACCGTTCCGTCCTCCACGCGCACGAGAATTTCCGGCGAGCTTCCGATCAGACTGAAGCCATGAAATGGCAAGTAGAAGAGAAACGGGCTTGGATTGACGACCCGCAACACGCGGTAGATGTCGAACGGGTCGGCCTTGGTCTCGACGGCGAAACGCTGGCTGGGCACCACCTGGAAGATGTCACCGGCCTTGATGTATTCCTGGCAACGCCGGACCACGTCCTCGTACTCCGCTCTCGTGAAATTCGATCGCGGTTGAAGGGTCAGCGGACCACTCGTGTCGATGTCGCGGGGTGGCAGTTCGGGGCCTTTCCCGGAGAGCCGATCCACCAGGGCGTCGACCCTCGACACCGCCTCGTCGTAGGCCGATCGCGGGTCGCAACCGTCCCCGCAACGGGCCTGAGCGACCACCAGAACGGTCTTTCGGATGTTGTCAAAGACGACCATTTGCTCGTAAAGCCCGAAGGCCAGGTCGGGGAGCCCTCGGTCATCCGGCGGGGCGTCGGGCAGATGCTCGGTGTACCGAACCGAGTCGTACGACGCGAACCCGACGGCCCCTCCGACGAATCGCGGCAAGCCGGGGAGGTGGACCGACCGTCGCGCGTCGATCAGCCGCTGGAGGCTCTCGAAGGGGTCGTCGGTCTCGAACTGCTCGACGGGTTTGTCCGCGTTCCCCTCGAAGAGCCGAACCTCCTTGCCTCGAGCCTCGAACCGCTGGTACGGCTCGGTTCCGAGAAAGCTGTATCGCCCCACCTTTTCGCCGCCCACCACGCTTTCGAACAAGAAGCTCGGACCGGGTCGGGCAATCTTCAGAAACGCGCTGACCGGCGTCAGGCCGTCACAGGTGAGTTCTCGATAAACCGGGACGCTCGGCGAGAGGCCGGCAAAGTGTGCGAACTCCTCGAAGCGGGGACGATAACGTTCCATCAAGACGACTCGCAAGCTCGGTCACTGACCACGAAGAAGGCGGCGCACGGGCGTCAGGCCGATCGATCTTAACCGCCCAACACATGGTCCGACAAGTCACGCCGCGATCGGTTCGCGCCCCAGCTCGATTCTCTCGAAAACGCACCTAAACAGGCTTGCCTCAAAGAGCTAGGATCGCCGCCAAACGGCCCATCGCCTGGCCCTTCGGTTGCTTGACACCCTCCCCCGCGAGATTACAATAATCGTGTATCGAGCGTCGAGTTCAGGCATCACAACCCGACCGAACTGGCTCGGTCGTCGTTCCGGGTACGCGATTCGCCCGAGTCCGCGAAGCGTCGACAGGGAGAGCGGTGATGAGGGAGAAGTGCCAAAAGTGTGCCAAACCGGCCACTTACCACATCACCGATATCGAGCGAGGAAAGCCGCGCGAATACCACTTCTGCGACGAGCACGCCCGGCAGCATCTGGCTCCTCCCGATGAGCCGGCGAGCCTGTCGGTGGGGGAACTTGCCGCGGGCCTGGTCAAAGGCTCGAGCTCGACGGCGCGGGAGCCCTCGCCTGCGGACAAGCAAGCGTGTCCGCTCTGCCAGATCACGTTTCTCGAGTTTCGCAACTCCGGCCGGCTGGGCTGCCCGCATGATTACGAGGTGTTTCGCGACGAGTTGATGCCATTGCTCGAGAATATTCATGACGAGACCCGGCATTGCGGCAAGGTGCCTCGCCGCGCCCCGCGCAACAGCCAGCGCCAGACCGAACTGATCGACCTGCGCAACAAGCTCAAGCGGGCCGTCGCGGCGGAGGACTATGAAGCGGCCGCGCAGTTGCGGGATCAGATTAAGACTCTCGAACAGGAGTCGGGGCGGTGAGCCAACCTCCCCCATCCCGACGGACGGCCCACGCATGACCTGTCAGAAGTGTCAGGAAGAGGCGTCGGTCCACCTGACCGAATCCATCGATGGTAAAATTCGCGAGGTCCACCTTTGCAAGGACTGCGCTCGCAAGGCCGGTCTACTGCTGACCAAGGTTCCGAACGATTTGGCGCTCGATTCGGTCGTCCAAAACCTGATTACGGCTCACGTCGGTGAGCTCGTCGGGGAGCTGGCCCAGCGGACCTGCCCGGTTTGCGGATTGAAATTCATGGAGTTTCGAGCCGACGGCCAGCTGGGCTGCCCCCACGATTACAAGGCCTTCGATCCGGGCCTGATTCCCTTGATCCGAAGGATTCACGGAGCCAGTCGCCACGTGGGCAAGGTGCCTCGCCGTTGCCCCGCGGGGGGCTCCGACCGCAAACTACTCCTCCGGGCCGAGCTTCGCGACGCCGTCGCGAAGGAAGACTACGAGCGGGCGGCCCGCTTACGCGACATGATCCGCCAGAAGGACCCGGACGCATGAACCTCGACGACCTGAAGGAGACCTCTGGCGAATGGCTTCGCGGCTCCGGACCCGAGAGCGATATCGTCATGTGCTCTCGGATCCGACTCGCGCGCAATCTCGCCACGTATCCGTTCATCAACCGCGCGAGCCGAAGCGAGAAGTCCGATATCGAGCGTGAGGTCAAGAACGCCATCGCCGATGCCAAGGCCGACCTGCACTACGTCGACGTTCACTCGCTCAACCCGCTCGACCGGCAATTCCTGGTCGAACGCCAGCTCATCTCCCGAGAGCTGATGTCCTCCGAAGGGCCCCGAGGCGTCGCCATCGGCCCCGAGGAAAACGTCTCGATCATGGTCAATGAGGAAGACCACCTCCGGATCCAGGTCATGCACTCCGGACTCTCGCTCCCGGACGTCTGGGACCAGATCAATCAGCTCGACGACCGACTCGAAGAAACCCTTGACTACGCCTTCAGCCCCCAGCTCGGCTACCTCACGGCTTGCCCCACGAATGTCGGCACCGGCATCCGCGTCGGCGTCCTGCTCCACCTGCCCGCCCTGGTTCAGACCAAGGACATTGACAAGGTCTTCCGCGCCTTGCACAAGATCAACCTGGCCGTCCGCGGACTCTACGGCGAAGGCACCCAGGCGTTCGGAGACTTCTACCAGATTTCGAACCAGCAGACCCTTGGCAAGAGCGAGCTGGAAATTATCCGCACACTCTCCGACGTCGTGCCGCAAATTATCGAGTACGAGCGACGCGCCCGGAAGGATCTGATCGAAAAACGACGGCAGCACCTGCACGACCAGGTCAGCCGCGCCTACGGTGTGCTGAAAACCGCGCACACGATCTCCAGCGAAGAAACCATGCACCTGCTCTCGAGCGTCCGTATGGGCATCAACCTCGGCCTGATCGACGACCTCGAGATCCCAACGGTGAATGAACTCTTCATCCACACGCAGCCCGCGCATCTCCAGAAAATTCAGGGTCGGCACCTCGAGGTCGACGACCGGAACATCGCTCGAGCGACCTACCTGCGAAATCGCCTGACGAACGGCCGCCACCCAGACTCGAACTGAGTCCTAGCCTCTCCGGAACAACGGCCCGGGCTCGCCGCGTTCGCGGCGAACGCCCGGCGTTGATGGAATGGCACGATCAGCGGAAGAGCCGGGGCGCGAACTCGTTCAAATAACGACGCCAGTTGGTCCAGGTATGGCCCCCGCCGCTGAGATGAATCTCGTTCTTGATCCCATGCTTGTCGAGCACTTCGGCGAGCGCCTTCGACCCGTTCAGCGTGAAATCCTGATCACCCACACAGATCGAGAACAGCTTGACCTTCTGATTCACCTCGTCGGCCCTCGAAAGGAAACCGGCGTTCTGCGACGCCCACGCCTCGGGATTCCCGCCGAACAATCCCGCGCTCCAGACGGCCACATAGGCAAACGCATCTGGATGCGTGGTTACCACCCGAAGCGTCTGCCCGCCTCCCATCGAGAGCCCCGCCAGCGCGCGATTCTGGGCGCCCGCCTTGACGCGGTAGGTCTTCTCCACGAACGGAAGAGCGTCGTGTAGGGAAAGAGTGTA
>CAZRGV010000133.1:0-573 GCA_964599655.1 uncultured Isosphaeraceae bacterium
GGGCGGTTGCAGTCGGAGAGGCGCCGCCCGGATTCGAACCGGGGAATAACGGATTCTCATTGCTTTGAGGGACGCCCGCGCGATAATGCACGACCGTCCGCACGATCGTTTCCGCCGATCGATCGAACGTCTCACTTCCAGGGGAGAATGCATCCATGTTGCGACGTTTCCGAATCGCGCTGATGACCGGCGTCGGTTTCGCGGTCCTGACGGCCAGCTCGTTGGGCGCGGACGATGTGAGCGCCAGCATGCAGAAGGGCAAGGCCGACCTGAAGTCGGCCGGGGCGCTCGCGTTTGGCCCCGACGGCGTGCTCTTCGTCGGCGACACGCAAGGGGCGGCGATCGTGGCGATCGCCACCGAAGACCAGGGTCCGGCGGCCAAGGCGCAGGTTAAGGTCGAAAACCTGGCGCAGAAGGTGGCCGACCTGCTCGGCACCAAGCCGCAGCAGGTGATGATCAACGACATGGCGGTCAACCCCGCCTCGGGCAAGGTCTACCTGTCGGTGTCCCGCGGCCGGGGCCCGGACGCCGAGCCGGTGATCTTGCGCGTGAGTGCCGACGGCAAGCTCGAAG
>CAZRGV010000133.1:661-16149 GCA_964599655.1 uncultured Isosphaeraceae bacterium
CTCCGGAACGAGGCGATCACCGACCTGGCGTACGTCGACGGCCGCGTGTTCGTCGCCGGCCTGTCGAACGAGGAGTTCTCGTCGCGATTGCTGGCCATCCCCTTCCCGTTCGAGAACACGGCCCAGGGGGCGAGCGTCGAGATTTACCACGGCTCGCACGGCCGGGTCGAGACCCGATCGCCGATCCGGACCTTCGTCGCCTATGAGCTGAAGGGCAAGCCCACCCTGCTGGCGGCCTACACCTGCACCCCGCTGGTGAAGATCCCGGTGTCGGACCTCAAGCCCGGCTCGCACGTCAAGGGAGCGACCATCGCCGAGCTCGGCAACCGCAACCGCCCGCTCGACATGATCGTGTACCAGAAGGACGGCAAGGATTACCTGCTGCTGGCCAACAACAGCCGAGGCGTCATGAAGATCGCGACCGAGGGGGCCGACCAGGCCGCGTCGATCTCCAAGCCGGTCCCTGGCACCCAGGGCATGCCCTACGAGACGATCAAGGATCTGACCGGCGTGCTCCAGCTCGACCGTCTCGACGACGGCCACGCCCTGATCCTGGTCCAGAACAACGCGGGCACGCTCAACCTGGAGACCGTCGCCCTGCCGTGATCTCGAACGAGGCCCGTCGTTGCGACCGGCCTCGCGGGACGCTGTGATCGATTTTGATGGGGTCGGACGGACCGATTCTTCTGCCCGTCCGACCCCGTTGCGGATCGAGGACACGGGCGGACCAAGCCGCCAGTGGCACCCGACCGGCTTCGCCGCCCCGGTGGATGAGGAGCCGGGGCTACCCGCCACCCGCTCTTGACTCCGTTGCGGATCGCAGAGCCCGAGGACTCCGTCATGCTTCTGAAGAAGACACCCGTTTGCGTTCTGCTGGCGGCTCTGGTTGTGATGCTCGCGTCGCTGCCGGCAAGCCGGGGAGTGGAAGCGCCGGTGGTCCGCTGGCAGGTGCTCGAAGGTCGCCATGTCGTCGAGGTCTCGGGGCTTGAGGAGGGTTCTTTGAAGTTCCTCGCCAGGGACGATCCGAGCGGAGACGTCTGGAAAACGATGCTCCGCGTGGCCGTCGGCAAGGAAGACGCGCCTCCGCCGCCCGACCGCACGCCGATGGCGGGGACCTACCAGGTCGATGGCTCGACCCTCCGGTTTCGCCCCCGCTATGCGCTGGAACCGGGCCTGACCTACTGGGCCACCTTCGACCCGTCCAAGCTGACGCGCCGGGCCCCGGCCGGATTGACGTTGAGCCCGTTGACGGCAAAGCTGCGGCTGGAGGAGGCCGCGCCGTCGGCGAGGACGCGCGTGGTCCGCGTCGACCCGGAGACCGATTCGGTCCCCGAGAACCTGCTCAAGTTCTACCTGACCTTCTCCGGCCCGATGAGCCGGGGACAGGCGTATGATCATGTGCGGCTGCTCGACGCCTCGGGCAAGCCGATCGACATGCCGTTTCTCGAGCTCGGCGAGGAGCTCTGGGACCCGACCGAGACGCGATTGACGTTGCTGATCGACCCCGGCCGGATCAAGACGGGCCTGCGGCCTCGCGTGGAGGAAGGCACCGTGCTGAAAGCCGGCGAGCCGGTCACGATCGTCGTCGACACGAAATGGCTCGATGCGCAGGGGCAACCGCTGGAGAACGAGGTCCGCAAGACATACCGCGTCGGCCCGCCCGACCCGAAGTCGCCCGACCCGGCCTCGTGGAAAATCCAACCGCCACGCGGCGGCACGCGAGGGCCCTTGACCCTGGCCTTTCCCGAGCCGCTCGACCGCGCGTTGCTCGAACGGTTGATCGCCGTTCAGGACGAGAAGGGCCAGGCGATCGCGGGAACGGTGCGCGTCGTCGAGCACCAAACCCGATGGCAGTTCGAGCCGGCCCAGCCCTGGAGCGCGGGCCGTTACCGCGTCGTGATCGGGACCGAGCTGGAGGACCTGGCCGGCAACAGCATCGAGCGGCCGTTCGAGGTCGACCTGTTCCAGGTGGAACGCCGAGGCGACGGGCCGTCGGTGAAAACGCTCTGGTTCGAGGTTTCCGAAACCGCGAAGCGTTAGGTGGACGACCACCGCGGAAACCGTCGAAGCGAGGCGCCTCGGGGGACCCAAGGGGGCGGTGGGCCATCGCGTATCGTCCAGGAGCCGTCCTCCGGACTCCTCGCGGACGAACAAGACGAGATGGGCGGAGTCTGCGCCGCGACGGACACCAAATCGATGCGATTCGATCCCGCCGCCAAGGATGATGTCGCCGACCGGTGGTCCCAGGCCAGGGAGCACGGCTGGCCTGCTTGCTCCGTTTCGGCCTGAATATCGAATCATTTCACATATTATCATCATTCATGTTTTAACGCATCGCGGGTGGCGAGCAGGGCGAGGGTGGCCCAGCCGGTGGTGGAGAGGCGTTGGGCGTAGCTCTCGGCGCCGGGGGGGCGGGTGGTTTCGGGCCAGTGGCCGTCTTCGAGCTGCGTTTGGAGGAGGAACGCGCGGCCTCGTTGGATCATGGTGGTGAGATCGGGCACGTCGGGGTTGGTGGCGCGGGTGCGCTGGAGGGCCAGGAGGACGAGGGCCGTGTCGAAGGGCTCGGGGGGCGAGGAAACATAGGGGCCCCAGCCGCCGTCGTCGGATTGACCGTCTCGGATCAGGGCGAGGGCGCGGCGGCGAAGGGCGTCGTCGCGGGGGAAGTCGGCGTCGGCCAACGCGAGGAGGATCGAGGCGGCGTCGAGGATCGTGCGAACGGGGCGCTGGGTCAGCCAGCGATCGGCGCGTGCGATCGTGTCGCGGAACCGCTCGGGGTCGGCGGCGTGGAGGATGCGGCGGGCTTCGGCGGTCGCCAGGGGCCGGCCGTAGGTGGCCGGCGATCCGAGCATTTCGGGCTCTTCGAGCGTCCAGGAGCCGTCGGCCGCCTGGTCGTCGACGATGCGAGCGGCGGCGCGTCGCAGGGGCTCGCGATCGGTCAGGAGGCCGGCGTCCATCGCCTGCAAGAGAGACGACGCAAACTGAATGCGGGCCAGGCGTTTGTCGCTCGAAGGCCCCTGCCCTCCGTTCTTGTCCCAACCCTCGGGCCGGGCGAGCCATCGCAGGGTGTCGGCCAGAGCCGACTCGGGGACGCGGCCGGGCTGTCGCGAGGCCACAAGGAGGGCGCGGGCGGCATCGCCGTTGTTGTGGCAGGAGAAGCAGCCGTTCTCCCGGGACCAGAGGGGCACCTCTCGGACCAGGAACGCCAGGGCCCGGTCCTCGGGCGAAGGGGGCTCCGCATTGGAAACGGAACCGACTTTGAGAAAAGCCGTTGCGATCAGGATCGCTCTCAGGAAAAACCTTTTTCCCGCATTCACGGAGACGCCTCCGGAAAAAAAATGGTGACGGATTCCTCGGCGGGTGCGAAACTCTTGTTGAACTCTGGTGTTGGTTCCTGGGGACTCTGTGTGGAACGACCGGATTCGACTCCGCGACGTACGATTTTACCGGGTCATCGGGGGGTGACGACGCTCTTGCCGATTTCCGGCTGACCGACCCGACCTGACCTTCCTTCCGGAGGACCGAGGCATGCAGGATCGAGGCAATGCCCGCGCTCGGACGGTCCACCTGTTGGCTCTCTGGCTCTTCGTGACGGCGGCGTCCACGGCCGCGGCGGAACCGCCCGCGACGCCTTCAAGCATCGACTTCGAGCGGCACGTCATGGGGGTGGTCGGCCGGATGGGATGCAACTCGGGCTCGTGCCACGGGTCGTTCCAGGGCAAGGGCGGGTTCCGGCTTTCGCTGTTCGGCTACGATCCGGCGATGGATCACACCGCCTTGACGCGAGACGGCCTCGGCCGGCGCGTCAACCCGCTCGATCCCGACCACAGCCTGATCCTGCTCAAGGCGACGGCGCAGATTCCACACGAGGGGGGGCAGCGGTTCACGAAGGATTCGTGGGCGTACCAGACCCTTCGCTCGTGGATCGCCTCGGGGGCGGAACGTCGCGAGGGGAGCGGAACGGTGGCGGACCTGACGATCGAGCCGCCCCAGCATCGGTTCGAGCGGCCCGGCGAGTCGGTGAGACTGTCGGTCGTGGCGCACTTCGCCGACGGCTCGACCGAGGACGTGACCCGATACACCGACTTCCGGGTCCAGGACGACGCGGTCGCCGAGGTCGACGGCGAGGGGCGCGTCAAGGGGCTTCAGCCGGGGGACACGCCGGTCATTGTCTCGTACCGGGGCAATGTGCGGACCGTCCGCGTGCTGGTTCCGCTCGAAACGCCGCCCGGCTTCCGGTATCCCGAGGTGGCCGAGGTCAACTACGTCGATCACGAGGTTCTCGAGAAGCTTCGAGGGTTGAACATCGTGCCGTCCGGGTTATCGTCGGACGCCGAGTTCCTGCGTCGGGTGACGATCGACACGATCGGCTCGTTGCCGTCGCCCGACGAGGTGCGGGCGTTCCTGGCGGATCGCGACCCGCAAAAGCGGTCCAAGAAGATCGACGAGCTGCTGGCCCACCCGCTTCACGCGGCGCTCTGGGCGACCAAATTCTGCGACATCACGGGCAATAACACCGACGAGCTGGAACTTCCTCGCGAAAAGCACAGCCAGATGTGGCACGACTGGTTCCGCAAGCGGCTCGCCGCGAACCAGCCGTACGACAAGCTCGTGCACGACGTGCTCTGCGCCACCAGTCGTGGAGCGGAAGAGCCGGAAGCCTGGGTCGAGAATTACAAGACGATCGAGCAGCAGGCGCGCGACGGGTTCGACACGTCGTACGCCGAACGCGAGACGCTCGACCTGTTCTGGCGTCGCCAGCGTGGGAACGTGCCGATCGAGCAATGGGGCGAAAAGGTGGCCGCGGCCTTTCTGGGGGTCCGGCTCGAATGCGCCCAGTGTCACAAACACCCGTTCGACCGCTGGACGCAGGAAGAATACCGGGCGTTCGCCAACGTGTTCGGCCAGGTGGCCTACGGCAGCTCGCCCGAGACCAGGAAACTGCTGGACCCCGAGAACAACCGTCGCCGGAAAGAAACGAACGCCCAGAAGCGGTTGCAGCCAATTCGCGAGCTCTATCTGAACAGCCGGGCCCGCTCGTTGCCCGACCCGGTGACGAACAAGCCGTTGCCGGCGAAGGCGCTCGGCGGGCCTGAGATCGCGATCGAACCGGGCAAGGACGCCCGAGAGACGCTGTTCGCCTGGCTCGCGACGGCCGAAAACCCGTTTTTCGCCCGAAGCTTCGTGAACCGGATCTGGGGCCATTACTTCGGCACGGGGATCGTGGAGCCGGTCGATGATTTCTCGCTGGCCAACCCGCCCTCGAACGAGGCGCTCCTGGACGCCCTGGCGCGCGACTTCGCCTCGCACGGCTTCGACATCCGGCACATGGAGCGAACGATCCTGAACTCGCGCACCTATCAACTCTCGTCGGACACGAACGAGTCGAACCAGTTCGATCGAACGAACTACTCGCACAGCCAGGTGCGCCCGATGATGGCCGAGGCGGTCGTCGACGTCCTGAACGCGGCGCTCGACGTCGAGGAAAACCTGGGGAACGCCGCGAAGCCGGGCAGCCGGGCGATGGAAATCGGAGCGAGCCGGATCAACAACGGGAACCTCGCCTACGTGTTCCGCATCTTCGGCCGGCCGCCGCGCACCACGGCCTGCGACTGCGAACGGGCCATGGACCCCGCCCTGCCCCAGGCGCTCTACCTGATGGGCGACCCGAGCGTCCTGGCGAAGCTGTCGAGCTCAAAGGGGCGGCTGGGCGCCCTGCTCCAGAGTTCCCTGAGCGACGAGCAAATCCTCGACGAGCTGTTCCTCGCCACGCTCTCGCGGTTCCCCACCGAGGATGACCGTCGGCTCTTCGACGAGTATCGCGCCCGACGTTCGGACCGCCGCGAGGCCTTCGCCGACACGCTCTGGGCCCTGATCAACACGCGAGAATTCATTCTGAACCACTGATCGATCGAGCGGGATTGCTCGCCTCGCGCGAGACCTCGTTTCGATTCCTTTCGAGTTGAGCGGAGAAAGGAGCGGCCATGGCGTTTCGTCATCGGACGGACTGCGAGGGATTCCACCGTCGGGACTTCCTCAAGATCGGCGCCGCGGGGCTCTTCGGACTGAGCTTGCCGGACCTGCTCCGGCTCGAAGCGAAGGCGAAGGCCCGTTCGAAATCCGGTCAACAGGCCGAGTCGGTCATCATGGTGTGGCTGGCGGGCGGGCCAGCGACGATCGACATGTGGGACCTCAAGCCGGAGGCCCCCGAGACGATCCGGGGCGAGTTCCAGCCGATCGACACGCGGGCCAGCGGCGTGCGGATCTCGCAGCATCTTCCGAAGATGGCCGACGTGGCCGACAAGGTCACGATCGTCCGCTCGATCTACCACACGATTCCCTCGCACGGGCCGGCGACGGTGTTCATGACCACCGGAAACAAGCCGACCCCGGCCTTGCAGTATCCCTCGATGGGCTCGCTGGCCACGAAGCTGCTGCCGTCGGAACCAGGGGTTCCGCCGTACGTCACCTTCAATGACCTTCGAGGCGGCCTGGCGGGCGGAGCGGGCTACCTCGGCACGGCGTACAACCCGTTCGTCGTGGAAGGCAACGGGGCGCGCGGCAAGGCGGCCAGCAACCTCCGGGTTCGCGGCATCTCGCTCCCCAACGGCTTCAGCCTCGA
Organism: uncultured Isosphaeraceae bacterium; assembly: GCA_964599655.1. Taxonomy (GTDB): domain Bacteria; phylum Planctomycetota; class Planctomycetia; order Isosphaerales; family Isosphaeraceae; genus CAZRGV01. Next base: position 7,281 of record CAZRGV010000133.1, read on the forward strand.
CGCGCTGCAAGACCGCGAGCGTCTCGTGCAAGGGTTCGATCGGACCTTCCGCGAGGCCGACAAGCGATCGGACCTGATCGACGGTCTCGACACCTTCCACAAGCAGGCGATCGAGATTCTTCGGTCGGACAAGACGAAGCGCGCCTTTGAGCTGAACGAAGAACCAGAGAGTTTGCGCGATCGCTACGGCCTGAACGCGTTCGGCCAGGGCGCCTTGGCGGCCCGCCGGCTGGTTCAGGCGGGCGTGCGGTTCGTGACCATCAGCATCGGCGGCTGGGACACCCACCGGGGGAACTTCGACAGCCTCTCGAAACGGCTCCTGCCGCAGCTCGACCAGACCCTGTCGGCCTTGATCCAGGACCTCGACGATCGCGGCATGCTCGATCGCACGATCGTCTACTGCGCCGGCGAGTTCGGCCGCACGCCGAAGGTGAACAAGACCGCCGGCCGCGATCACTGGGCCCGATCGATGGCCGTGGTTCTGGCCGGTGGCGGCTTCCGCCGAGGCTACGCTCACGGCTCGACCGACGAAAGCGGCATGGCCCCGGCCAGTGACCCCTGCACCCCTGACGACATCGCCGCGACCATCTTCCACCGGCTGGGGATTGATCCCCACACCGAGCTGATGACCTCGACCGGACGGCCGATGCAACTCTTCCGCAACGGCAACGTCGTCTCGACGCTGCTGGTCTGAAGCGACAACCTGGTGGTCGGAGGAGGCCCTCAAGGCGTCCTCCGATCACCTGAGAATCCGTCCTCGGGAAAAAACAAGCCGATCCTTCTCCAGTTTCCCATCCTTCCGCGACGACATATCTAACGCCGGGTTCTCAGCCTCGATTCCGCCTCGAAACCTTGAGGCGGATTGTGCTCGCGCGGACCGAATGCGAGTTCGTCGCGCGAGCTCCACGAACGGGATGTTGCTCCGGCTCTGCCAGCCTGGGCGGAGTATCCTCGACGTTCCCAGGGCTCGAGCCTCCGGGCGGTTCTTCGACCGTGGACTCGCTCGCGCCGATCTTCGGCGGAGGCCGGCGACGATTCGCCGTCCGCTCGTTGACCTCGCCAGGCCGACACACAGACGTGCATCCCGTGACGCTCGGACCTTCCCCAATCACCCCGAGTGTTCAGGATCCATTCCGATGCTCTTGTTCGCCCTCCGCTCGTTAGCGCTGAATCGTGCCCGCCGGATGGACCCGTTGAAGGTCGAGGCGATCCAGAAGAGGCGATTGCGGGCCCTGGTTCGGCTGGCCGTCGAGCGGTCGCCCTTCTACCGCGAGAAATATCGGGGAATCGACCTCGACCGGTTCACGCTCGCGGACCTTCCACCCACGAACAAGCGTGAGTTGATGGCGAACTTCGACCGGGCCGTGACCGACACGATCGTCCGCCGCGCCGAGTTGGAGCGGTTCGTGGACAATCCTGAGAACGAGGGGCGACTCTTTCTGGGCCGGTTCGCGCCCAGTCACACGTCGGGCAGCCAGGGCCAGCCCATGCTGATGGTGCAGGAACGAAGGCACCTGGAATTGCTTTTCGGCCTGCAAATGACCCGAGGCAAGGTGGGCAAGGTGAGCGCCGGCGAGGCGATTCGACGATTTCGCGAACCCGCACGGCTGGCGATCGTCACGTTGAAGAAAGGGTTCTACCCCTCGGCCTCCTCGTTCGAGTACATGCCCCGGCAAACACGGTGGTTCATGCGGGTCTTGCGGCTGTCGCAAACCGACCCGGATGTGATCGAACGCCTGAACACATTTCGACCCACGGTACTGACGGCCTACGCGGGCGTCCTGGAGATGCTGGCCCTCGAAGCCCTCGCCGGCCGCCTCCGGCTCGCGCCCGAACTCGAGCAGGTCGTCAACAATAGCGAGGTGCTCACCGACCGAGCTCGCGAACGGATCGAGGCCGCGTTCGGGCTTCACGTGATGAACAACTACGCGACGGGCGAATGCCCCTTCCTCAGTAATGCCTGCCCGACCGACGAAGGTGCTCACATCAACGCCGACTGGGCCATCCTCGAAGTGGTCGACAACGACAACCGGCCGGTACCCGACGGAACACCCGGCCAGAAGGTGCTCATCACAAACCTCGCCAATACCGTGCAACCGTTCATTCGTTACGAGATCGGCGACGTGGTGACCATGGCGGACGCGCCTTGCCGTTGCGGCAGCCGGCTACCGAGGGTCCGCCGCATCGAGGGGCGGACGGCCGCCACCTTCTGGATCAAGGACGGCGACCACTACCGGCAAATCATCAACAGCGTGTTCAAAAATGCGTTTGACTATACGCGCGAGGTCCGCGAGTGGCAGGCGGTGCAGACCGATCGCAACCGCATCCGGATCGCGCTGGAGCTTCTCCCTGGCGCCGTGCTGGATGAACCCCACGCCTGGCAGGCAATCGATCGCCAGCTCTCGATGTATGGCTACAAGGGGACCGTGGATCTCCAGCTCGAAGTGGTTCCCAGGCTGGCCGCCGACCCGAAAACGGGCAAGTTCCGCCGCATGGTCAGCCTGGTCGGAGCCCCCCCGGAGGTGACCGCCACGGACGGGGCCAAGCTCCGGATCGATCCCGCCGAGCCAGTGCCCGGACCCGTCGGTTTGACGATCGGGAACGCCACGAGACAGAACGGGCCCCGATCGTAGGATCGGGACCGAAGGCGCGATTTCCCCTTATTTGCGAACCGGCATCTGGGCATCCACGGCCTTGAGCCAGTCGTGGAGTTTCCGGCGCAGTTGCCCGGCCCGCTCCGGCATGCGCGCGGCAAGGTCGTGATGTTCTCCAAGGTCGTCCCTGATGTTGTAGAACTCGACACGATCCTCTTCGTAGAATTCAATCAGTTTGAAGTCGCCTTGGCGGATCGCGCCTCCGGGTTTGCCGCCTTGGTTGCTGTAGTGGGGGTAGTGCCAGTAGAGGGCGTCACGGTCGATCGTGCCCGACTGCTTGAGCAGAGGAACCAGGCTCACCCCTTCGAGAAGTTGCCCGGCGGGGCGTGGAACGCCGGCCAGTTCAAGAAGGGTCGGATAGAAGTCGACGCTCGACACCGGCACATCGCAGCGGCTGTTCGGCTCGATCACGCCGCGCCAGACGACGATCAGCGGCTCTCGAATCCCTCCCTCGTAAAGATGCCCCTTGCCGGCGCGGAGCGGCGCGTTTGAGGTCGCGGGAGTATGCGGCCCTTCCTGAGTCGCGAGTCCACCATTGTCGGACATGAAGACGACCAGGGTGCGATCCAGGAGTTTGCATTCCTCCAGCGCTTTCATCACGCGGCCGACACTCTCGTCGAGGCTCTCGACCATCGCCGCGTAATAGGGATTGTCGCGCGGTCCTTTGGGGATGGTCTTCGCCTGGTATTTCTCGAGCAGATCGGATCGTGGCTGAATCGGAATATGCACAGCGAAGTGCGGGAAATACAAAAAGAACGGATGATCTTTGTTTTGTTCGATGAACTTGACGGCCTCGGTGGTGAGGTGGTCGGTCAGGTAGTCTTTCGGATCGACGGGGGCGCGAAGACCCGGTAGGTCGAAGCCCTTCTCGGGGTTGCGAGGGAAGTAGCCGGGCGGTGAGCCGCTTTCGGTTCCGGCGATGTTGAGCTCGAAGCCCTGTTCGCTCGGCCCGAAGCCCGGCCCGCCGAGATGCCACTTGCCGATACTGGCCGTCGCATAGCCGTCCATCTTTAGCGCCTCGGCCAGCGTGACCTCGTCGAGCGGTAATTGCTGCTCGAAATCGGGGCAACGGAGACTCTGGTCGGGCCGGTCGCGGCGTCCAGGAATCCAGTCGGTCAGATGGAGCCGCGCGGGATACTTTCCGCTCAGGATGCTCGCCCGGGTCGGCGAGCAGACCGGGCAAGCGGCATACGCCGAGGTGAACCGCATCCCGCGCGACGCCAGCCGATCGATGTTCGGCGTCTCATAAAAGCCGCTTCCGAAGCAACCGATATCAGCCCAACCGAGGTCATCCGCAAGGATGAACACGATGTTTGGTTTCGATGCTTGATCCCGCGTTTCCGCCGCCGCCAGGCCGCGCGTTGCCATCAGCGGCGGAGCGGAGAGCACCGCCGCGAGCAGAACCGCTCTCGAAGCCGCCATCGTGATTTCTCCCCTGGTTGCGGAACGGCCTTCCATCGACGTTTCGATACCGATGGCCGTGGATATCCGAGCCCATGGTAACGACGGCGGTCCGCGCGTGCGAGAGGCCACCTTCTCGGCTCGTCACGCGCGGGCTGGAGACCGGACCGAACCGCGTTCATCAGCGATCGATTCGATCGAGTGATTCTTGTTCGTCGTCGTCTTCAAACAAATCCTCGACCTCCTCCGCAGCCAATCCGCTCGACGGTCCGTTGGGATCGGGCTCGACCTGGACCGTCCGCGACAGGTCCTTGCCATCGACGGTCAGGACCACGCGATAGGTTCCGGGCGGAACCGGCTGGGGACGCGCGGGACCACGACGCGGCTGAGATGGCGGGGCCGCTTCCTCCTCGCTGTTCGAGGGTTCGCCCTGGCCGGGGCCCGCGTCCTGATTGCGGCGGGGCGGCCGTGGAGCCAGACGCGTCACGTCCCAGATGGCACGATGCAGGCCGGGCTCGCGGCTGGCTTCGAGAGTCCGGAGCACCGTGCCGTCGATGTCCAGAATCCGCAGGCTCACCTTCTCGGCCTTCTTCGCCAGGCTGTAGTAAATGGGTACGCCGTTCGGCGGATTCTGGCCGACGAACCGCCGGTTGGTCCGGCCATGGTTGGGCTCGGCATGCCATTGAACATAGGTGTTGGGACGGAAGAGATGAGACGGGGCGTTGAGAACCTCGGCCGTCGTCTGGCGTAGCGGAGTCGCGTCGAGGATCCAGAGACTCCGGCCGTGCGTGGCCGCCACGACCTCGCCAACGGTCGGGTGAATCGCGAATTCGTGGACCGCCACCGTGGGCAGGTTCGTGTTGAGGGATGCCCAGGAGCGGCCCCGATCGACCGAGACGAAGGCAGCGAACTCGGTGCCCAGGAACAGCAGATTCGGATTCTCGAGATCCTCGCGAAGGACGCGTGTCGAACCTCGCGGCAGCCCCTGGTTGAGCGAGGTCCAGGTCGTTCCGAAATCTTCCGAGACGTAGGCGAGAGGCGCGTCGTCGTCGGATCGGTGGCCGTCGAACGCCACGTAGACCCGGCCGTCCTCGAATCGCGACGCGTCGAGCGAGGCGACGTACCGAGGTCCGGCGATCCCGACGTTTTTCGAGATCTCGGTCCACTCGCCACCGCCGTTTTTCGTCACCCAGAGCGCGCCGTCGTCGGTGCCGACGTAAAGCACGTTCGGGTTGCGGGGCGACTCGGAAATCGCGGTAGCCGATCCTCGATCGGTGCGGGTAATCTCGGGGGAAATCACGCGGAGGTCGCTGCCTCGATCGAGCGACCGGAAGACATAATTTCCCGCGCAGTAGTAGATGCGTGAGTTATGATTTGAAAGCAGAAACGGGGTATTCCAGTTGAATCGATAGGTCTTTCCTTCCGGTGCCCTTGGCCGCAAGAAGGCCACTTCGCCGGTGCGAAGATGCCGTCGTCCGAGCGCGCCATTCTGCCCGGTGAAGTAGACCTGGTCGGGGTCGTTGGGATCGACCTGGCAGGAGAAGCCGTCGCCGCCACCGACGTTGAACCAGTCTTCGTTGATCGGTCCGGTCTGGCTGAGGGTGCGGCTGGGCCCGCCCCAGCTCCCGTTGTCCTGAAGGCCGCCGTAGACGTTGTAGACGCGACGAGTGTCGAGCGCGACGTCGTAAAACTGCCCGAGCGCGGCGTGGTTCAGATGATCCCAATGGTCCATCCGGTCCCGGGTCTCGTAGAGACCGCCGTCACAACCGACAATCATGTGCCGGCCGTCGCGCGGATCGATCCAGAGCGCGTGCTGGTCGGCGTGAACCCCGCGTCCGCCGTCGGGCCGGAAGGTCTTGCCGCCATCGCGGGATCGATAGAGGGAAACTCCGAGAACATACACAAACTGGCTATCTTCGGGATCGACCCGAACCTGGCTAAAATACATGGGCCGAGGATTCAGGCTGTTGACCCGCTCCCACGACTCGCCGCCGTCGGTCGACCGGTAGACACCGCCATACTGGAAGCCGTCATCCCCCTGACGTCCTTGAACGTTTTCACGCTGGCCGCCGAGCGAATCGAGGAACGGGTGCTTGGGATCGACCGGGCGGCCGGGTCCCGCCGCGGGGCGTTCGACGAGCGTGACCTCAACCTCGACCGGCTTGCCGGCCCGGCTGGCTTTCACCATGACTTTGTCACCCGCCTTGTGACCCCGAATTCGCTCAATCAGATCATCATAGGTTCGAATGGGCTTTTCCGCAATCTCGGTGATGATGTCGCCGGCCTTTAGACCGGCCTTGTCGGCGGGCCCTCCCTCGACCACCTCCGCGAGCTGGGCCTTGTCTTCCCTTTCGTCACCCACGATTCCCATGTAGGCGTTGCCTCCCTGCGCCTGCGGCGGTCCACTGCCGATCTTCTCGGATTCGAGGATGATGAAGACCTGATTCGGATCCTTTTGATAATAGTCGATGCCGATGCGGCCGAGGTTACAGGTGGGGAGTCCCTTGGTGAGCTTGTTCCAGGTTTTGCCGCCGTCGGTCGTCTTGTAGAGGCCGGAGCCGGGGCCCCATTTCACTTCGGGATCGTTCGTGTCGTAGAGGTCGCGTTTGCGCTGGTAGGTGGCGATCAGGAGGGTTTCGGGGTCGTTCGGGTGCATTCGGATGTCGATGACGCCGGTCTTGTCGTCGACGTAGTGAATTTTCTCCCAGGTCTTGCCGCCGTCGGTGGTCTTGAAGAGACCGCGCTGCTCGCTGGGTCCGTAGAGCCGCCCGAGCGCGCCGACGTAGACAATGTCGGGGTTCTTGGGATGAATTACGATGCGACCGATCTGAAACGACTCCTTCAAACCCATGTTGGTCCAGGTTTTGCCGCCGTCGGTCGACTTGTAGACGCCGTCGCCGTAGGAAACGGAGTTGCGGGGGTTGTTCTCGCCGGTTCCCACCCAGACAATCTTCGGGTCGGAGGGGGCCACGCAGACGTCGCCGATCGAGACCGTGCTCTCGTGGTCGAACTGGTGCTCGAAGGTCATCCCGCCGTTGACGGTCTTGAGCAGTCCGGCGCTGGCGGTGGCCACCCAGTAGGTGCTGGGGTCCTCCGGACGCACGGCCAGAGAAACGATTCGCCCACCCATGTTCGCCGGCCCGATCGATCGCCATTCGAGCGGCTTGAGCCATTCGGCCGGCAGGGGCAGCCTGGCCGGCTCCTCGGGCTTCGTTGTTTTCTCGGCGGCCGCCAGTTGATCGAGTTTGCGCTGAAGCTCTTCGATCTGCTTACGGAGCTCGGCGATCTGCTTTTGGCGAGCGTCCTCGGTGGTTGCCGGCTCTTGGCCGAACGCCATCGCCGACAGACCCGCCAGCATCAAGAGCCACCCGAGGAACCCCCGAGCAACCCACATTCGAGCAATCGAAAACATCATGATCTCTCTCGATCAAAAAACGGGTCCTTGACTGGCAGCACCGCCTTTCCCAGCTTCACCAAATTAACAGGCGCGAGGAACCGGATCAAACGAATTCGTTCGCCGAACACGGAGTGTTTTTGGGTCGAGGCGCGTCGGATGACGATGTCTGAGAGTTCGTTTCACCTCGATGATCGCCCCTTGAGTTTGGTAGCCTGGCAGGTGGGCCCGACGATGGGGATCGCCTCGATTCCGTTCAGGGCGGACGGACGCATTGTCCCACGAGATTGGGAGCAACCATGGCGTTGTTGAGCCTTCGGGAGATCCGACTGGCCTTCGGGGGGCCTCGGCTGCTGGACGGGGTCGGCTTGCAGATCGAGCGAGGAGAACGGGTCTGTGTGCTGGGCCGCAACGGCGAGGGAAAGAGCACGCTGCTGAAGGTCATTCTCGGCCAAATTGAGCCGGACGAGGGGGAGATCCTCCGCCAGCAGGGCCTTCGGATCGGTCACTTGCCTCAGGAGGTCCTTCGGGGGCGAGGCGGGACGGTGTCCGAGGAAGTGACCGAGGGGCTGGTGGAGGCGGGACTTGCGGTTAACGATCACGCGCATCGGGTGGAAGCCGTTCTCTCTCGGATGGGTCTGGACGCGGAGGTGCCGTTCGAGACGCTCTCATCGGGCATGAAGCGTCGGGTGTTGCTGGCCAGGGCGATTGTCGCCGAGCCCGACATTCTCTTACTTGACGAGCCGACCAACCATCTCGACATCGAGTCGATCCGCTGGCTGGAAGAGTTCTTGCTCCGCAGTGGTGTCACACTGGTGTTCGTCACGCACGACCGGGTGTTGCTGGAACGGCTGGCCACTCGCATCGTGGAGCTCGACCGAGGCCGGCTGTACGACTGGGCCTGCGACTATCCGACGTTCCTCAAGCGCAAGGAGGAGGTTCTCGCGGCCGAGGAGCGTCAGAACGCGCTGTTCGACAAGAAGCTCGCGCGGGAAGAAGCCTGGATCCGGCAGGGGATCGAGGCGCGTCGCACGCGCAACGAGGGGCGGGTTCGGGCTCTCAAGGCGATGCGAGAGGCGCGTCGCCAACGTCGCGAGCAGCAAGCCACGGCGCGGTTGACGATGCCGGAGGCCGAGCGATCCGGCACGATGGTGATCGAGGCCAAGGGAGTCGGCTTCGGCTACGGCGACCGGCCGGTCATTCGCGACCTGACGACCACGATCACGCGGGGCGACAAGGTCGGAATCATCGGCCCGAACGGTTCGGGCAAGACCACCCTTCTGCGGCTGTTGCTCGGACAGGCGTCAGCCAACGAGGGGACCATCCGGCACGGAACCAACCTCGAAATCTCATATTTCGACCAGTTGAAGGACACGCTCGACGAGGAGAGAACGGTCCAGGACAACGTCTCGGAGGGTTA
>CAZRGV010000134.1:0-16137 GCA_964599655.1 uncultured Isosphaeraceae bacterium
TTCATCGAGCAGGCCAGGGGTGGGGCCGAGGTGCTCGCTCAGGCGGAGGCTCAGCTCGGCACGCACGCCCAAGCGGCCGAGGGGATCGCCAACCTCCGCGCGATCCTCGACCTGCTCGACGCGTCGGGCGTGCCGTCCGAGCGCCTGCGAATCGACCTCGGCCTGGCTCGAGGACTCGACTACTACACGGGGGTCGTGTTCGAGACGAACGTCGACGGCTGGGAACGGTTCGGCAGCGTCAGCTCGGGAGGACGGTACGACAACCTCGCCAGCCTGTTCACATCGAGACGCTTGCCGGGCGTTGGCGCCTCGATCGGCCTCGACCGCCTCCTGGCGCTCATGGACGAGGCCGGTTGGCTCAAGGATTCGAGCTCGACCGCGCCCGTCTTGCTCGTCAACTTTCCCGGCGGCGATCCGCCCACGCTGATGCGGCTGGCCGCGAGGCTTCGCGCCGCCGGAATCGGCGCCGAGGTGTTCCCCGACCCGGTCCAGGTCGGCAAGCAGCTTGGCTACGGCTCGTCGCGCGGACATCGCCTGGCCGTCATCGTCGGCCCGGATGAGCAAGCGAAACAGGTTTTCAACCTTCGCGACCTCTCCACACGGCAACAGCAATCGGGCCTCCCCTGGGCGGAGCTGGAATCGGCGGTCGGACGGGCGTTGAATCCCGATCAAGCGTCCTGATCAATCGAAGGCATTTGTTCGCATTTTTGTATCAATGGCAAGATCGTTGTGTCGCCTGAGTACGCGAAAGAATGTCCACACCGACCGAGATTGCCGAACGCCCGATCGGGCCGGTTCGCGGAACCCGCGACTGGCTCCCCGACGACTTCTCCCGCCTGAGCGAGCTGGAAGCACGCCTGATCGACCGTTTCGCACGCGCGGGCTATGCTCCGATTCACACGCCGGTGCTCGAGTCGACCGAGCTGCATGAGCGGAAGAGCGGCGCGGGAATCGTCTCCAAGCTGTTCGAGCTGTCCGACGCCCATCAGGCGAGACTCTGCCTGCGGCCCGAGTTGACCGCGAGCATTGTCCGGGCCTATGCCGACTCGCCCCGTCCGTTGCCCCTTCCCTGGCGGGTGAGCATGTCGGGGCCGGTCTTCCGGTTCGAGAAGGAGCCGCAGCCTGGCCACTATCGGGAGTTCCAGCAGGTCGGCGTCGAGCTGCTGGGCGCTTCGGGCCCGCTTGCCGACGGCGAGGTGATCTGGCTCTCGCACGCGGCCCTGCGCGAGGTCGGTCTGACCGAGGCGAACCTGCGGATCGGCCATGTGGGGTTGATACTTGAAACGCTCGAGCGATCCGGCTTGCCGCCGGCCGCGCGGTCGGCGTTGATTGAGTCGTTGAGCGAGGCGGCCGCCGAAGGGCGAAACGTTCGATCGCTGGAGTCGGCCCTGGAGCAGTTTGCCGGCTGGCTCGAGGCGGCCGAGGCCGAAGCGGTGGCCCCCCTCGCCAGCGACGGCGAAGGAGACCGCCAGGTCGATCGGCTGTTTCGCCAGCTTGTTCCCGACGTGACCGGCCGCCGCTCCGGCCACGAGATTCTGGGACGGCTGCGTCGCAAGTGGGACCTTGCCCACACGTTGCACGGCGTGATCGACCGGGTTCGGAGCCAGGTTCGCGAGCTGGCCGACCTTCGAGGTCCCGCCGCCGGCGTGCTCGACCGCCTGGCCCGCGACTTCAAGGCGGTCGCGCCCGACTCGGTGGCCTCGCTGCGCGACCTGATGCGAACGTTGGGTGACTATGGCCTCCCGACCGATCGCGTCGAGCTCGACCTGGGTTTCGGGCGGGGCATCGGCTTCTACTCGCAGATGGTCTTTGAATGGACCGTGCCGACCCCTGGAGGCCCCGTCGAAGTCTGCGGCGGCGGCCGTTACGACGGGCTTGCCCGCGTGCTCGGCAGCGACCGCGACGATCGAGGCGTGGGATTCGCGTGCGGTCTCGAGCGGCTCTTCCACGTGCTGGACGCCCGAGGGGCCAGGGAGGCGGAGCGACCCGATCGCGGCTGCCTCGTGACCTCGACGTCCGAGTTCGCGGGCGACGCGTTGAGCTTGCTGGCCGACCTTCGACGGTTCGACTCCGGACGTTGGCACGACGGCGGGCCGATCGTCGGGATCAACCTCGTCGAGGATCCAGGGCGGCTCGATGAGGCCAAGGCGTACGCCCGGTCTCGAGGCCTGGCGGCCCTCGTCGTGGTGAAGAACCGACGCATTCATCCCGAGGGTTTGAGCTGGTTCACCTGGGATGGTCAGGACTGGGTCGAACAAGCCAGCGCTCCCCCGATCCTGCTGGCTCGGGGCTCGGAGGAGAGTTTCCGCCCATGAGCACCGCAATCCTCGATCCGATTCGCCTGGCCTTGCCTTCCAAGGGGCACCTGTACGAAGGGGTGGTCGAGATCCTCAAGACGGCCGGTTACAAGGTCCGGCGGGCGAGCGACCGGCAGTATGAGGCCACCATTTCGGGGCATCCGCGGTTCCACGTCGTCTTCATGCGGCCAACCGACATCGTGACCCAGGTTCAGGAAGGGCGGTGCCACCTCGGCGTGACCGGCTTCGACGTTTACGCCGAACGCGCTGACGAGGCCGAACAGGCGCGCGTCGTCATCAAGGACCTGGGTTACGGCGGCTGCCGGCTGGTCGTCGCCGTGCCCGAGAGCTGGATCGACGTGACGCACATGGTGGATCTCGTCGACCTGACGGCCGAGTTCAAGGCAGCGGGTAAGAGCTTCCGCGTCTCGACCAAGTACCCGACCTTGACCCGTTCCTACTTCCGCCGCTGGGGCCTGTACGACTACCAGTTGATCGACTCCGACGGGGCCCTCGAGCTTCATCCGACCCTGGGAATCGCCGACATCATCGTGGACCTGACCAGCTCGGGAACGACCCTCAAGGACAACCGGCTTCGTGAGATCGAGTCGGGCACCGTGCTCGAATCGGCGTCATGCCTGATCGGTCACGGGCCCAGCCTGGCCGAGCTGATCGAGGAGGGTGAGGCCGGGCCGCTGGCCCTCTTGCTCGACGCGATCGACGCGGTTCGAGCGTCGGCAGGCTGGCTTCATCCCGAGGTCGCCGGCGGGCCGGCGCCGCTGGGTTCGGAGGCGTCGGAGGTGGCGGCGTTCGTGCGAGCCCACGGCGGTCAGCACGTCATGTACGGCGAGGTCTGGGGCGAGGACGAGGCGTCGGGCTGGCGTGTGACCGCCCTGGTGTCGGCCCGCTCGATCGTGGGGCTCCGACGTCCTTTGTTCGCGCTTGGGGCCTCGCGAATTGTCGGTTTGCCGGCCCGGTTCGTCTTCGATCGCGACGGCCATTCCACCTTCGATACGCTTCGGCGGGAGGCCCGCATCGGGGCCCACCCGTCGGGCTGATCCCTCACCAGCCCGGGCCGCCGCCGAAGACGCGGTTCGTGCCGGCCAGGGGCAAACCGGTGATCATCGACGCCTCGAGCGTCAAGGCCCGGAGGTCCTCGGGTTCGAGGTGATGGACATCGCTCTTGCCGCAGGCCCGTGCGAGAATCTGGATCTCGCTGCTCAAGGCGTGGAAGAAATTCGCGACGCGGTGCGCCGCCGGATCAATTTCGAGACGGGCTTCCAGCACGGGATCTTGCGTGGCGATGCCGACCGGGCAACGGCCCGTGTGGCAATGGTGGCAAGCGTAAGGGGCCGCGCCGATCGCCCTGTAATCCTCGACATAAATCGGTTTGTTGCAGTTCAGCGCGATCAGAAGGGCGGTGCCGAGGTAGCAGGCATCGGCTCCCAGCGCCAGGGCCTTGGCGCAGTCCGACCCATGCCGCAATCCACCCGCGATCACAAGTTGAACCTTTCCATAGAGGCCGATCTCCTCGAGCGCCGCGCGGGCCTCGCAAACGGCCGCCAGCGTGGGAATTCCCGTGTGTTCCTGGAGAAGCTCGGGGCTGGCCCCCGTGCCGCCCTCCATGCCGTCGACGACCACCACGTCGGCCCCCGCCTTCGCGGCGAGTCGCACATCGTCAAAGACGCGGGACGCCCCCATCTTGACGAAGATCGGAACCTGCCAATCGGTCGCCTCACGGAGTTCCTCGATCTTGAGGATCAGGTCGTCGGGTCCGAGGAAGTCGGGGTGGCGGCAGGGAGAGCGCTGATCGACGCCCGGCGGCAGGTCGCGAATGCGGGCGATCTCCTCGGAAACTTTTGAGCCGAGCAGCAAGCCGCCGGTTCCCGGCTTGGCCCCCTGGCCGATGGTCAGCTCGATGGCGTCGGCCTGTCGAAGGTGGCGAATATCGATGCCGTAACGGCTGGGCAGGACCTCGTAGACCAGGCGCTTCGATTCGGACCGCTCCACGTCGAGCATGCCGCCGTCGCCCGTCGTGGTGGAGGTGCCGGCGATCCTCGAAGCGCGGGCCAAGGCGGTCTTGGCGTGTCGCGACAGGGCCCCGAAGCTCATACCCGTCACCATCAGCGGGATGTCGAGCTCGAGCGGCCTGGCGGCGAACCGGGTGCCGAGGACGGTTTTCGTCGAGCACTTTTCGCGATAGCCTTCGAGCGGGATTCGGGTCAAGGTTCCCGGCAGGAACGTGAGATCATCGAAGGTGGCCCAGGTCCGAGGCCGGAGCAGTCCAAAGCCCCGAATGCGGTAGCGGGCCAGCTCGGCCTTGATCTGAATGTCCTCGATCACGCCGGGATCGAACGTGCCCGAGCGCTGCATGGGCGACGGATCGGCGGCGGAATCACGAGACTCGGGCGTGAAGGCGGCCGGGTCGCGATCGTCGGAGCGGATCGTCATGGTGAAAGTCGCTTCCGGTTCGGGCGTTCGTCTCAACGTTGATTCTGAGGATTGGATGTACGTGAGAGCATAGGTTGCAAGGATCGCCGGGCAGGCTAAAGCGCCGTTTTCCAGAGTTCGAGGTCCGCCTTTCGGAAGTTCCAGAGGACCCGCCCGGCCACGAGCTTGCGGAACGACGCCGGGACGGGCAAGCCCCAGCGGTCGAGCTGGGAACGGAGGAACTCGCGCTCTTCCTCGGAGAGTTCGGCCTCGACGGCGTCGGCCCCCAGCTCGCCGACGCGGCCGCCGACATAGACCGTTCCGTCGTACATGCTGTCGGCCACGCCGTCGCCCGCGTCGCCGCAAATCATCAGCGAGCCCTTTTGCATCATGAAGCCGGCCATCGGCCCGGCGTTGCCGCCGATGAGCAGCGTGCCCCCCTTCATGGCGATCCCGGCGCGGGTCGAGGCGTTGCCTCGGACGACGACCGTGCCGGCTCGAATCGAGGCCGCGACCGCGTTGCCGGCATCCCCATCGATGACCACGGTGCCGTCTCGCATGCTCTCGGCCGCGCCCCAGCCGGCACCCCCTCGCACCTCGACCGTGGCCCCGTCGTTGAGACCGCCCACGTAGTAGCCGGCGGGCCCTTCGATGATCAGCCGAACGCCTTCGCCCAGGCCGACGCCCAGGTTGTGCCTTGCCGCCGGGTGTTGCAGTCGAATTTCCGAGGCGCCGTCCGCGGCGGCCTTTCGAATGGCCCGGTTGATCTCCCGAACCGGCAGGTTGTCGCAATCGAGAACAATCGTCCGATCGGCGTTCGAGGCCACGGGCAGACTCCTGGGGAGATCGGGCGAGCTTAGACGAGGGCAGGGGAGGGCAACGAGTACAGGCTCACGCGACCGGGAGGCGGCTCGAACACGCGATACGAGCCGGGCAACGCCTGCCGGAGCGCGATTTCCTCCGTGGCCAGCGCCACGTACTCCTCGGTTTCGGCCAGCATCAACGGCTTGAACCCGAATCGGTCACGCGCCACGCCAAGCCCCTCGGGGGAAAGGACCAGGTAGTTGAACGACCCGTCGAGGTCGGCCAGTGAGTCGGCCATGGCCTGGGCCAGGGTCCGACCCCGCTCGATCCGGTCTCGCAGGTAGACCCCAATGACCTCGGAATCGTTGTCGGTGTAGAACGTTCGACCGTCCTGCTCGTAGCGGCGACGGAGCTGATGATCGTTCGTGATATGGCCGTTATGAACGATCGCCACGTCGGGAAGGCCGTGGACCCAGAACGGCTGCGAGTGGCTCAGGTCGATCCGGCTTTCGGTCGACATGCGCGTGTGACCGATCGCGATCGGCCCTTTCCACGACGAGACGCCGAACGACGCCTCCAGCGCCGACGGAGAACCGACTTGCTTCACGAGGTCGATCCGCTCCCCGAGGCAAAGGACCTCCAGGCCGCCTCGCTGGGCCCCGAGCGTCTGCTCCAGCTCGTCGACCGAGAGGCCCGGGCGTGGCTGGATCGCGAACCGAATCGTGTCGGACTGCTCGCTCGCGCCCAGAACCTTGCCGAGGGACTCAAGCCGTTCGAGGGCCTTGGGCGTGTCTTCGCCCCAGACCTCCGAGGTCGCGATCGGCTCTCGAAGATAGGGGTGGGCCAAGGAGCGAGCCGCGTCCGCAGGAGCCACGCGAAAGCCCCAGACGCCTTCCAGGCCGGGATCGGGCGGATCATGAAGCAGGGCCAGGCCGGCGCCATCGGGACCCCGGCAGGCCAGCGCCTGCAACATCGCGAGCACCACCTGCCCGCTCGGTCGCTCCTTTCGGCCGAGCCGGTCCACGAACCCGACGATTCCGCACATGCGCTTCCCCCGCCTTCGAGACTCGATCGGCGCTCGTCGTGAATATTTTACTGGAACATGACTTGCGTGTCGTCAACAATCAACCTCACCCGAGCCGCTTCTCCGGCTCTTGAAGGCACGGCGTCCTCTCTCCGCCGCCAGGACTGTCCGATCATGCCGACCCAGGTGAGTCATGACCACGACCGACTCGCGTTTCGCGGACCTTCGAACCCGGTTCGAGGCGGATGGAATTCAGTATTTGCTCGTTCAGTTTGTGGATCTTCACGGCGCCGCGAAGGTCAAGCTCGTTCCGGCGAGCTGCCTGAGCAACGTCTTCGAATCCGGCGCGGGGTTCGCGGGCGGGGCGGTCTGGGGCGTGGGCCAGGGACCGCATTCCCACGATTTGATGGCCCGGATCGATCCCGAGACGTACACGCCCTTACCGTTTGAACCCGGCGTGGCCCGCTTCGCCGCCGACCTCTACGTCGATGATCGACCGCATCCGTACTGTCCCAGGGTGAACCTGCGGCGCGTCCTGGCGCGGGCCAGGGCGAACGGGTTCACGTTCAACGTCGGCATCGAGCCCGAGTTCTTCCTCGTGACCCGCCATCCCGACGGCTCGATTGCGTGCTGGGACCCGCACGGCGTCGACGACCTTCACAAACCCTGCTACGACTTCAAGGGGATGTCGGCCGCGCTGGGCTTCCTCCGCGCCGTCAATGACGGTCTGCAAACGCTGGGTTGGGGAGTTTACCAGTCCGATCACGAGGACGCCAACGGTCAGTATGAGATCAATTTTCGATACGCCGATGCCTTGACGACGGCCGATCGGTTGGTCTTCTTTCGCATGATGGTGGGACAGATCGCGCAACGGTTCGGCGCCATCGCCACCTTCATGGCCAAGCCGTTCGGCACGAGAACGGGCTCCGGCGCCCATTTCCATTACCATCTGGCGGAGGCCAAGACCGGCGAGAATCTCTTTATCGAGGAATCCGACCCGAGAGGGTTGGGCATCTCGTCGCTGGGCTACGCGTTCCTCGCGGGCGTGCTCCGGCACGCTCCGGCCCTGTGCGCGGTCACGTCGCCGACGGTCAACTGCTACAAACGGCTCCAGACCGGGCCGGCGCTGACCGGCTCGCGCTCGGGCTACACCTGGACGCCCGCGTACATCACGTACGGCGACAACAACCGGACGCAGATGATCCGGACACCCGAGCCCGGGCATTTCGAGGACCGGACCGTCTCCTCCGCCTGCAATCCGTACCTCGCCACGGCGGCCTACCTGGCGGCCGGACTCGATGGCATCGAGCGCGAACTCGACCCCGGCGAGCCAAACCGGGAAAATCTCTACAAGGTTGGACCCCAAGCACTCGCGGATCGAGGAATCCGGTCGCTGCCCCAAAGCCTCGACGAGGCCCTCGACGCCTTCGAGGCCGATGCGGTCGTTCGGGAATCGCTCGGGCCGATCGCCGACGAATTCCTCCAATTGAAGCGCGACGAATGGCGCGACTATCATTCTCAGGTGGAAGCCTGGGAGATCCAGCGCTACCTGACGGTCCTTTGATCGCGTTGAACGTCTCCAACGCGCCCGCGATGACCGAAGTGGACGCTCACATCGGGAATTCCGGCTGGCTCGTCCACGAGGGACCGTGCGGAAGACCTGGCGAATACGCTCGGGGATTGAGTGCGATGCAACAAATCCATGCCCGCAACGTGATTCTTGGCGCCGGAGCCATGGGCTCGGCCGCGGCCTACCACCTGGCTCGACGAGGCGAGCCCGTCCTGCTGGTCGAACAGTTCACGCTCGGCCATTCCTTCGGCAGTTCGCACGGAGCCGCGCGAATCATCCGGCATTCGTACGCCGATCCCCGATACGCCCGGCTCATGCCCGAGGCCTTCCGTGCCTGGCGCGCGCTCGAGGCCGAGGCCGGCGAACCGCTTTACATCCGAACGGGGGGCGTGAGCTTCTGTCCGTCGGGGGTCGACTACGTGGAGCGCGTCGCTTCGAGTCTCGACGAGATCGGCGTCCCCTACCGTCGCATGACGGGCGATCAATTGCGACGCGTCCAGCCGGTGTTCGTGGTTCCCGACTCCTACGACGTCGTGTTCGAGCCCGACGCCGGACTGATCTCGGCGGCCAGGGCCATCTCCGTCGAGATCGACCTGGCCCGATCGCTGGGCGGGGAGTCGACGCGGATTCTCGAAAACCGCCCCGTCCGACGGATCGACCTCGAGGCCGACCGGCCGACCCTGCTCACCGACGACGCCGAGATCACCGCCGAACGTCTGATCGTCGCCGCCGGGCCTTGGGTGGGCGAGCTGCTCGCTCCGGTGGGCTCCAGGCTGCGACCGACCCGCCAGCAGGTGCTCTACTTCCAGCCCCGACTGACGGCGCCGTTCCTGATCGGACGGTTTCCTGTTTTCATCTACAAAGGCCCCCTCGAACTCGACGCGTTCTATGGCCTGCCAAACTTCCTCGGCGGCGGCGTGAAAGTCGCGCGCCACGGCGGTCCGGAAGTCGATCTGGAATGTGTCGATCGGACCGTCGATCTGGAGTATGTGGATTTGATGCGCCACTTCCTTCGAGGGCATATTCCCGCCCTGGCCGACGCGCCGATCTACCAGACCGAGGTTTGCCTCTACACCATGGCGCCGGACGAGAACTTCCTCGTCGGCCCGTGGCCCGGACGGCCGGATGTTCTGGTCGCCAGCCCTTGCAGCGGCCACGGGTTCAAGTTTTCCTGCCTCATCGGCCAGGTCCTCGCCGACCTCGTTCAGTCGCGGGAACCGTCGATCGATATCGGGCTCTGGTCCATCACGGAGCAGGAAGATGAAAAACGCGTCAATCTTGTATGAGTACGAATCTGACGAAGATTCGATCCCTGACACCACTCGGGAGTCTAGGAATGAGCATGTTTTTTGATATCGCTCACTGGTGGTTGATCGTCACGGGATTGGCCTTTGTCGGGATCGCGATCATCGGCATCTGGGACTGGTTCTTCTGGAGGCGGCTGCCCTGGCTGCGTTGGAAGGCCCAGCAGGCCAAGGCCGAGCGAGAGCCGCCTGGGCCGAAGTAAAGCGTCGCGCGTGAATACGTTTGCCAATTCGTGAGACCGGGGTGGCGGGGGGCTCGGCGCGAGACGCCCGTTCCCCACGCCCGCGCCCCGGCGGCTGGTTGCGAGACGCCAGCCAACCGGCGGTTGGTTTGTGCCGCCGCCGACCCGTTTCGTCCGCGGCGGCTCGGTGGCGCGGAGGCCGCGAGTGGGTTAGGTCGCAATGGCGAACCGGAAGGAGAGGACCGGGGTTCGTCTTCGCGTGATGGCGGCGGCGACCTCGGAACGGATTCGCCCCGAGGCCCGATCGAGACGCTCCAGGGCGTCGATCGGATCGACGGTGGTTCCGAGCGCGGGCTCGACGCCGACCGTCACGAGCAGTCGCGTCGTGTCGGGCGCCGGTTCCACGCAGTGGACCGCCAGGGATTGCAACACCTCGTCGGGCTGGCTGGCCAGCACCAGGCGGAGCGTCTCCGCAATCTGGTGGCAGAGTTGGCGGGACTTCCGGTGGGTTTTGGTTTGATGGCCCGATCGGTCTCGACCTTGCCGGGCCAGCTCGCGAGGATCAACCCCGTCGTCCGGATGAACCTCGGCGCAAAGCGAACGGATCAGCTTTCTGGATGGCTTTCTGGGATTCATGGGTATTCGTGTCTCGATTCGAAAGGAGTCGGCGCGCGGAGGCGGCGACCCTCAAAAAGGGAGTTCGTGAAATGGCATGGTTGGTTTCGAACGGAGCCTGGCCCGGTCGGGCCTTGAGGGGATCAGCCGGAGACAGGGCGCGGGCTCAGCGTCGCAAGCATCAAGGTTTCCTGTTGCATCGCCGGCCTCCTTCCTGTCGAGGGATGGGGAGGGGAGGAGAGGGGCTTCACGCGCATTAAGACGCGAGGGAATTCTACCGGGACGTGGGGCCGGAATCCAGGATCGCGACCGGATCGAACTCTCGGGACGCGAATCTCGATGGGCGGTTCAGAACGTGCCCGCGTCAATCGGGTCGGCCACCGCGGCGAGGTTCTCGAACCGCATCAGGTTCTTGAGGAAGGTCATCTTGATCGTGCCGGTCGCGCCGTTGCGGTTCTTGGCGAGGATCAGCTCGGCGATTCCGGGCTGATCGTTGGGGTCGTAATACTCGGGGCGGTGGAGCAGGAGGACGAGGTCGGCATCCTGCTCGATGGCTCCCGATTCGCGAAGGTCGGCCATCCGGGGGCGTCGGTCTTCTCGGTTCTCGACGCCTCGGTTGAGCTGGGACAGCGCGATGACCGGGACGCTGAGCTCGCGGGCCAAGGTTTTGAGCCGCCGGCTGATCTTGGCGATCTGTTCCTGACGGCTATCGCGACCGTCGCTGGTCTCGGCGTCGATGAGCTGGATGTAATCGACCACGATCAGGCCGATCTGCTGGCGGAGCTTCAAGCGGCGGGCATTCGCCGTGATCTGGAGCATGTTCCGCGCGGGGGTGTCGTCGATGAACAGGGGAGAGGACCGAAGCTCGTCGTAGCCCTTGCCGAGCAGGGTCATCTCTCGGGTTCCCAACCCCTTGCCCGTTTTGAGTTTATGGCCATCGACCCGCGAGCGGGCGGCGAGCAGCCGCTCGGCCAGTTCGAGCTGTCCCATTTCGAGGCTGACGAACAGCACGGCGGTCTTGAGGTTGACGGCCACGTGCTCGCAGATGTTCAGCGCCAGCGCGGTTTTTCCCATGCTCGGACGCGCCGCCAGGATCACCAGTTGCGAGCCTTGGAAGCCGCCGGTCAGGTCGTCGAGGTCGTAATAGCCGGAGGCGATGCCGGTGATGGGGTGGCGTTCCTCCGAGCGAAGGGCGATGCGGTCCATCGCCTTGGTCACGACGTCTCGCAGCTCGACGGTCTCGCCCGAGGCCCGTTCCTCGGCGATCTGGAAGATCCGGCGTTCGGCCGATTCGAGCAGTTCGTCGGCGGTCAGGGTGTTGGAGTACCCTTCGCGAAGGATCTCGTTGGCGCTTTCGATGATCTGGCGGCCGATCGACTTCTCGCGAACGATTCCGGCGTAGTAGCGGGTGTTGGCCGCGTGCGGCACGGTCGAGAGGATTTGATGTAAGGTCTCGTCGCCGCCGATCTTGTCGTATTCCTCGCGCCTTCGGAGTTCGTCCGAGAGGATGATCGGATCGATGGGCCGTCCCAGGTCGTACAGGTCGCGGATGGCCCGGTAAATGATCTGGCTGTCTCGGTAGAAGTCTTCGGTTCGGAGCAGAGGAACGACCTCGTGCAGGACGTCGTTGTCGAGCAGGATGCCTCCCAGAACGCCCTGCTCGGCCTCGATGTTCTGCGGAGGAAGCCGATCCTCGGGGAACGAGACAACGGCCGGGCGGCGGGGTCGATCGTGGCCGTTGCCGTTACCTAGCGGGCTGGCGGACATGCTCGACAAGCCTCCGACCGCAAGGGTGGTCGATCCCAACCCTTGCGGAACCTCTCCGAAGCGGACGGCCCCATTGGCAATGGCCCTCAACCGTCATGGTCGGGGCGCGACGGAACGGGCCTCAGTCTGACCGAACCTGTACATATGGTATCGGCGGGACCGTGGCTTGGACAACACAAAAACGGCGAGCGAGGCGACCGGCGATCGTTACAAACGGAATCGCGGTTCATGGATTCCCGATCGAAGACCGAATCGAGGGAACACGCATGAACCGCGAGTCAAGGAAGTGTCCGCCGCGAGCGACCCGGCGCCAGGGCCTCGACGGGTTACGAGGCGGCTTCCTCGGTATGCGTGGGAACCACCCAGAGCTTGACCTCGGTGGTCACGTCCTGCCCCAGGTGCAGGTTGATGGTGTACAGCCCCAACTCCTTGAGCGGTCCTTCGATCCGGACGTTCTCGGCCTCGATCGGCAGGTTCTCCGTCCGCAGCGCGGCCGCGATTTGCTCGGCGTTGACCGAGCCGTAGAGGTGCCCTTCGGCGTTGGCGTTGGCCTCGATCGTGATCGAGCGTTGGGCGATCTGGGCGGCCAGGTTCAGCAGGTCGGCCCGCTTGGCCTCTTCGATCTGCCGGAGCCGTTCGCGATGCTTCTCGACGATCCGAAGGTTATGAGGCGTGGCGAACGTGGCCAGGCCCTGGGGAAGCAGGTAGTTGCGGGCGAAGCCGGGACGAACCTTCACCAGGTCGCCGGGATGGCCGACGTGCGGAACCTCGTGCGTGAGAAGGATTTGCATGTGGCCGTTCCGGGCACGCGTCGGATGGTTCCGACGACGCTCGACCCCGGGCTGACGCACCGAGGCGACGGTTTTCGTCGCCGAGGTGGACTTGGGTTTCGTGCCGGCCTTGGACTTCGCCTTGGTGGGTTTTTTGCCGGTCGCCTTCGCCATTTTCCGTATCGCTCCTGTCGGTCGAAAGTGTCAGGGATCGGGGCCCAGGGTGTCGGTCGATCAAGGTTGGTTCGGGCGAATCGGTGTCCATCGCCCCTGGCTGATGGCTCGGACCGGGACCAGGTCCGAGCCGGCGCCCGACGCCCTGGCACGATCAGAAGGGAATGTCGTCTTCGCCCTCGGAGTCAGGGGGTTCCATGGGGGGACGGCGGGGACTCGGGTGGGCCGGAGCGCCCAGGCCACGGCTGGGACCATTGCCTCCCCGCGATTCCGGTCCAGGGGCGGTTCGTCTTGGGTCTCGAGCCACCGGAGCGCCGTAGTCGTCGTCGGCCGACATCGCGTCGGCCCCCGCGTCGTCCCGCCGGCTGTCGAGAAACTGGACCCGTTCTGCCTCGACCTTGAGCTTGGAACGTTCGGTCCCGGTGGTTTTATCGTCCCAGGTTTCCATTCGAAGGAAACCTTCGACATGCACCGGGCGTCCCTTGCGGAGGTACTGGCAGCAGTTCTCGGCCTGACGGTTCCAGACCGTGACGTCGATGTAGAGCACTTCGTCCCGGCGCTCGCCGTCCTTGGTGAGGAAGTAACGGTTGATGGCCAGACGGAGGTCGGTCACGGCCGCGCCGTTGGTGGTTCGACGCAATTCGGGATCCCGCGTGAGGTTCCCGATCAAGAAGACTTTGTTGAGGTTGGCCATGGCCGTGATCCTCCCGCAAATTCGGCGGCCCGCCGCTTGGACGATCCGACGCGCGAACGGTAAACGGTTGTCACCTAGGGAAAACGTACCATACGCGAATCCGAGAGACAAGCGACAAAACGGTTTGAACCGTGACGGCCGTTTCCGCGACGCCACCGGACGGGCAGCGAACCGGGGGTTCGAGCGGCCGGCCTCGGGGGGTTTGGGTCGTGTCGAACGGGGCGACGGTCAGTCGTCCCGTCGTCGTCGTCGAGGGCGTTCCTCCTGGTCCTCCTCGCGCGCTTCCTCGGCCTCGACGCTGGGGGTCGAGGTCATCGCCTGGTTGACGAGGTGGTCGGCCAGCTTGGGATGAACTTTCAGGATCAGCTCGCGGAGGATCAGGTCGCTGAGGTGGCAGTCGGCGACGATCTCCTTGAGGTTGGATCCGTCGGTCCGGAAGTAGGTCAACAGGAAGGTGCCCTTCTTGTGCCCTTCGACCGGGTAGGCCAGGCGGCGCTCGTCCCACTGCCGGCTCGCGACGATCTCGGAGTGGTGCTTGGTCAGGATATCATGGACGTGCTGCACCGACTCGTCCCAGTTGACGGCCACCTTGGCACTGTCCAGAAGGAACATCCCCTCGTACGTGTTGACCGGCATTGCTACGTGTCCTTGGTCACTGGTCGTCTTGTGTCGTTCCACGGGTCTTGGAAATCGGTCGTCGTTTGCGGGTCGGGAGTGTTACGAACGTGCCTGGATCGGTTGCCGTTCGCGGGGTTGGGTACCTCCCACCGATCTTCGGAGGCCGCAAGGGGTTCGGTGGGCTACGAGAAACGCGTCTTCCAGGCGATTCGGTCGGAGGCGCGGTGATCGTCGGATCGGGTCGAGGTTGTTCCAACTCAGGGGCCGTTGAACCGATTCATCGCGACTTCGAGGCCCTGACTGACCCAGACGGCGACCGCCTGGCAGGCGGTGATCAGGGTTTCGTCGATCACGGTTCGTTCGGTCGTTCGGAAGCGGCTCAGGACGAAGTCGGCGGCGTCGATCGGGCCACGGTCACCGATTCCGATCCGCAGCCGGGGGAAATCCTGGGTTCCGAGCTGAGCGATGATGTCTCGGAGGCCCTTCTGTCCACCGTCCGATCCGCCGCGTTTGAGCCGGATCTTACCGAGGGGCAAGCTCAGGTCGTCGCAAACCACGAGCAGGTCGGACAGATCGATCTTGTAGAACTGAACCGCTTGCCGGACCGAACGTCCGCTGTGGTTCATGAACGTTTCGGGCTTGAGCAGCAGGACACGGCAGAACTCGATCTCCGTCTCGGCGAGCAACCCGTCGAACTTCCTGGTGAAGGTGGCGCCGTAACCGCCTTTGGCGAGTTGGTCGATGACCTCGAAGCCGATGTTGTGGCGGGTTCCTTCGTATTTGCTGCCCGGGTTGCCCAGGCCGACCACCAGTTTCCTCATGGCGGTTCCGCTCGGCGAGACCGGGATTAGTCTTCCTCCTTCTGCTCGGGCTTGCGGCCGATGACCTCGGGTTCGGTCGGAGCGCCTTCGGCGGCCTCAGGCGCGGCCGCGGCGGTCTTCGACACGATATGAACCAGAACGAGGTCCGGGTCCGCCACGACGCGGACGCCTTCGGGCAGGACCAAATCCCGGGCGTGGACCGCCTGGTTCAGGTGAAGCTCGCCGATCTCGACCCGGATCGCGTCCGGGATCGAGGTGGCCAGGCACTCGATGGTGATGCCGTGGACCGGCTGGTCGATCATGCCACCCTCGGACAGCCCCGGGGCGGTGCCGTGCAACGCCAAGGGGACTTCGGTCGTGACTCGCTCATCGGCGCTGACGCGAGCGAAGTCGAGGTGGATGATTTCCTTGCCCAGGTAGTCCCACTGCACGTCGCGCACCAGGACCATCTCGGTGGTATCGCCGATTTTGAGCTGGGCCAGGTGGCTGGCGGCCTTGACCATCCGCCAGACGTCGTCGCGGGTCATCGAGATCGGCAAGGGAGCCTGCTTGTGACCGTAGACGATCGCCGGAATCCGCCCCTGGGCCCGGAGTCGGCGCGCCACGCGAGAGCCGGTCCCCTTGTTCTTCTGAGGATCTCTTGGCTGCACTTCGATGGTGACCGCGTCCGCCATAACACGCCTTCCGAGACGATCAAAGCCAAAAATCAAAAATGCGGTCCAGCGGACCGCGCATCGGATGATTGTGCCGAGCCGAGCCGTCCGACGCAAGGCCAATGCCCCGAAAAACGCGGGGTCGAGCGTATCCCTCCGGAATCCCGGCCAAGGCGCTCGATCAACCAAGCTCAGCGGACCCGGCCACCGGAATGGGTGGCACGGGTGGCTTGTCCACCAGTGTCTTGCTCGACCACTCGGAGCCCTGGTGGACCAGCCACCCGTGCCACCCAACGGCCTGGACGGATGGGACACTGGTGGGCAAGCCACCAGTGGCACCCACCGAAGCCCTGGTGGACCAGCCACCCGTGCCACTCGGTGGCCTGGACGGATGGGACACTGGTGGGCAAGCCA
>CAZRGV010000135.1:0-5907 GCA_964599655.1 uncultured Isosphaeraceae bacterium
ACCAGACTGCAGGAAGGCGCAGATCGACGGGACGGCCACCCCCTCGCTGCTCGCCTGAGCACCAGGAGTGACGAGCCGTTCACTGCCTCATCGGCCGTGAACGGCTACCGCGGAGGATTCCTCGGCGAAGCAGTCCGGACCGACCGAGCAACCCTCGCCGCGGGCCGGATGGCGACGGGGGCAGGCCGCTTCCAAATTGTGGAAAACCGATGTAAAACAATATTATGATTCTTTTAGAATATTAAATCTATAGTATAACGAGTTTCTCATCTTATTATTATCATCGAAAGATGATCTGACACCGACGTTCCCCGGGTCCGTCGTGCGGACCGTCTTCGTCGGTTCCGCCGGTTGGTTCCGCACGACGGACCCTGCGAGGCTTGCAGGCGATCCAGAACGCCCCGGAGGGGCGACCGAAGCCCATGGGTCCCAGGGCTTTCGATCGCCCGTCCGGAACTGCGAGACGGGGCCAGGGCGTCGACTTTCGGTTCCAGGGGTTGCACCCCTGGCGATTCCTCCACGCCCCGTCGGTGCGGAAGACCATTCTCTCGGATCGCCACTTCGTCACGTCGAGATCGTGACTTTCGACTCGTTGCGACACCACGAGGCACGTTCAAGGATCGGGCGTGATCTCGCGGTGTCGCCCGTCAGGCCCGGACCAGTGTCCTGCGCAGCACCTGGGTGATCCCGGGTCGGTTGCGGAGACTATCTCCCCTTCTTGCCACCGCCACCACCACCGCCTCCAGGAGTCGCGTTAATGCGAACGTCAATGTACGTCAACTGATTATCGGGATCGACCTGAGCGGTCCCGCCCTGGCCCGGCTCCTCGTCACCCCCCTCCGCTTCCGCCAGGTAAATCTCGGTGTCGTCGTTGAAGAACGTGTTCACCCCCGGCAACTGATCCAGGCTGAAGGTCAGTCGGTAGATCCCGGTCCCGAGGTTCTGACCACTATTAAGTTGCCAGTTGTATCCGAAGATCACTTTGCCGGAACCATTAACCTCGGCGGAATAGGAGCCCTGCCCGTCCCCTCCTTCATGAACCGCCTTGTTGAAGATGATCGGTGCGTACGGTGGGGTCGTTGTTCCGGGGATCGCCCAGTATCCATCTTCCGCCACCCATTCCAGGGTCGGTGTCGTCGAATTGAGTTCGGCGATTTTCTGGATCGTCAACCGAGCGGTTTGCGTGTAGACGGTGGCCCGAGGAATCGCCTCGCCGTCGCCCTCAAGGATAGGCGGGACCAGCAGGCCATTCGTACCAAACAGCTCGGAGGCTTTCGTCCCACCCAGGGATTTCATCTGGTAGGCGTACGGAACTCCCGCTTCCGGTTCCGAGACCGTTGGCTCTTCCGTGAACACGCCGGGGTACGGCAGGCTCAGGTAGAGGACCGTTTCGACGCGGACAGGGGACTTCAGGTTCCAGTCCTTCGACTCGAGGTTGTCGCCCCAGTCGATCGCGTCCACATGAATCGGCGGAATCTCCGGATTGGTCAGCAGCGGTGGGAATGATCTGGCTTGCCAGACATTTCCCTCAACGCCCTGAGCGTACCACTCCGGAGCGGACGGGTACGGAACGGTGAGGAAGGCAAACGGTGGCGCGGCGAGTCCGTCGCCTCGCAAGCCCGCAGGCAAGCGGACGCCCTCCGCCCACACCACCGGCCAGGAGAGGTTGTTGCCGACGCTCGTCTCTCCACCACCACCGCCACCGCCCTTGCCGGGGGGCCGCCCGCCTTGCTGGGCGAGCGTAGGATCACTGGTGGAGATGACAGCGAAGAGGAACATCCCAATCGCACTCGCCAGGATCATTCTCAACTTTTTCGTGAGAAACATCGTTGCGCTCCTTGGACGATAAGGTTCTGCAAGTGGCCATTGGCCATTCGTTGAGGAAGACTACGTCGGACCACTCGACAAACAGTTGTGGGATTGACGGCGCAGCGCCGCCTCGAGCCTCGGCCGAGTTCAGCTCGGACGGGCAGCGCCCCAGTCCGCATTGGTTTCACGGCAGGAAACGACTTCGGATCCGCTCCGATCGTCCCAGGATATCTACGTTGCAACTCTTGATGATGTCACAAACATATAGGCATCCTGGGAAAACAAAAAAGGCCACTCCCCCTGGCAAGTTAGCCAGGAAAAGGGGCCTTCATGACCAGCTCTTGCCACTCGATCGTGAGTGGCTCGACAGGATTGGCATTATCACTCGTGCCCGCTCGCACGGCAAGTGGATTTTTCGAGACACTCTCGGTGTTGCGTAAATACAACGAAGCCACACATAACAATACAATAGTTACTTATAATCTTATATATATTCAATTAGATAAATTGCAATAGTTGCTACACGTTTGCACGATCAGGATTCTTCTTGTCTCATCAGATTTTCCAAACCACACGTACTTGGTTGTGCCCACCCTATCTTTCAGGATGACACTTCCGGCCGATTCCGTATGAGGCGAACGAATCTGACACCGAGGCTCCCCCAACCTCGACCGGTACGTCGGCAAGAGCCTGACCAACGCCAACGACCCTTCCGGCCTGCAGGCCCAGCCCAGTCGCAGTGGGGTGGCCCGGCCGGGCAGCCAGGCGTTCGCGGAGGGCGACGCCCGCGACAGCGGCCCCGGCGGCCTCCCGGAGCAGAACCTCCGACGCCAGCGCCTGGCCTACGGACAGACCGGGCCCGACCCCGTCCAGACCGTCGGGCCCGAGGGCTGGGAGCCGTCGGGACGCGGAGGCTTGTTCGGCCAGACCGTCGACAGCGTCATCGGTTCCGGCGTCGGCGGACTCCGCCGCCTCGTCTTCCGACCCGTCGACCTGCGGTTGGGAACCCGTTACGACCGCTCCGCCGCCGCACGCTTCGGCCCGGCGTTCGGCAATCCGCGAGCGTTCGCCCAGGGGGTCGTCGGGGGAGATCGCCTGGTACGCGGCCGACCTGGCTGCGGTCTCGCTTCGAGACGACGAGCGTTCGTCCGTTGTGCCTCGTCGCGCCGATGCGAGCGATGGACGAACTCAGGCCATTGGGCGGGATTGACGACTCGTGGAACTGATTCGTCCGGGAGCCGGAACGGCCCGGAGGCTATCGATCGGCGAACGTGAACTCCCGGTCGATGCCCTCGTGCGGCCTACCGTCCACCTCGGCATAGGGATACACGAAGAAGTTCAGCGGCGGCCCCTGCTGGGCCGGCTCCAGCACCAGGTTCCGGCCCCGGCTGAACTCCAGGCGATGCTCGTCGTGGTGACCGAAGAAGTAGTCCTTGCGGGAAGGGTCCTTGGCCGCCTCACTGGCGTCCAATGGCACCCAGCCCCGACCCCGGACGTACAGCTCCGCCCAGCAGTGGTAGCCGGCAATCTCCCCCGAATTCTGCCCCCTCGGCAGCGGCAGGCCGATGGCGAACCGGGCGGGAATGCCGACCGACCGGGCCATGCCGATGACCAGGGCATGGAAGTCGGTGCAGTTGCCCCGCCGGGCGTCGCAGGCGAAGACCGCGTCCCCTCGCCCCCAGCCCGTGCCGCTCTTGTCGTACCTCATCCGCCCGACCACCGTCTCGTAGATGGCCCTGGCCTTCTCGGCGTCGGTCTCCAGCCCCCGAGTCGCCTCCAGGGCGAGCGCCCGGACCGGGCCATCGAGCGGGACCAGCGGCTCGGGCTTGAGGTACGCGGCTCTCTGCTCGTCGCTCAGCCGTTCCTCGGTGCCGGCGTTCTCCCGGCGGGTCGCCTGGATCGCAATCGTAACCGAGACGGGGGACTCGGGATTCTCGACCCTCAGGTGGAGGCCCTGGTTGCCGAAGCAAGCCTCCCGCCCAAACTCGATGGGGCCCGGGGCATCGATCGAGATCCGACGGATGGTCTGGTTGCGGTCGGTCTGCGGCAGCGGGAGCCAAAGGTCGAGGGCCTTCGCCCCCTTCGGGAGGTCCCGGACCTCCGCGCGGTACGTCAGCACGAAGGAGCGGGATCGGACGGAATCCGCCGGGACGTTCGCGGAGACAAGCACCAGGAGGGTTACCCCGAGCCCCAAAGCGGTCCCCGACACCCTGTTGCTCGCGTGGAATTCATATAGCGATGTAGATTTCAACATATTTGTTTTTCCGTCGACTCTCAGAGCCGCTCCGGTTCCTCGACGGAACCGCCCCCTCACCACGAGGAACCGTTCCCCCTCGTGGTCGTGCGTGTGCCAGACGAATCTGCCCAGGAGCTTGACCAGCTTGACGCGCTGGCCGTTGAGTTCGCCGACGACCTTGGGGCTCCAGTGGTCGCTGACGCGAGCGAACGTCTCGGCGAGCGACACCTTGTCCATGTGTTGGGCACCCCGGGCATCGACCGCCAACGGAACGGCAAACGGAACCGTCGAGCTGGACCTCCGTGTTCGTCCATCCCGATCGATCATAACGGCAACGAGTCCAGGACGGCAGGCGTTCGAGACGATCCACCCGGTTTGACCCATTCTCGCGGGCGTTCCAACGGCATCGATCCGACCTGCCGCTGGCCGGATACTCGCACATTCGCTACAATACTCCCGACCGGCCGGAGTGGCGAAGACTCCGCCGAAACAGGGACTTTCCGGGCGGTCGTTACGATTCTTCTTCAGGCGCCCCACGTGGCCCGAACGCCGCATCCCGGGCGCGACCCGACGGAGCGAGCCATGGCGAAACTGCGACTGCTCAAGACCGGTCACGGAGACCTCTGCCTGGCCGAGTGGGATACCCAACGCCCCGAGACCATCGAACAGGCCCGTTCGGCCTTTGCCGAGAATTTCACTCCCGGCCGGCTCGCCTTCCGGCTCGACGGCCCCGGCCAGACCCGCCCGATCCAGGAGTTCGACGCCACCGCCCCGGAGATCCTCCTCGTGCCCGCCATTCAGGGGGGCTGAAACCCATCCCCAAGCGACCGGCCGAGGGTGGAGCCGTCCCCGATCACCACCGCGATCGATCGGGGGCCGTTCCGCCCTCGTTCCACCGACCGGGCCCTCTTTTCGCAACCATCCATGATTCGCACCGGTTATCTCCGATGGGAGATTGAGGTCCGAGACGAGCGGAGCGCCAGCGATCTCCGAGCCCGCGAGGTCACGTTCCTCGCCCGGCCGGGATACCGCGTCGTCCGCGTCAAGAACCAGGGGCAGGTGGTCGCCGCCGAGCGGTTCCTCCGCGGCGAGGAGACCTACGACGCCGTCCTGCGCACCTTGAATCGCGACGACGCCGAAACCGACGTCGTCATCCCCGACGTCGGACCTCACGTCTTCCGCTACTCCGAGAGCGACCGCAACGAAACCCCCCGCTTCTGGATGGCCAAGCTCCAGCGCGAGGCGAGCGCCTTCGCCCACGAGGTCGTCCGCGCCGCGGCCCGTTTTCCCCGACTCGTCATCGCCAGCCCAGCCCTGCGCGCAGGCTACGCCCGGCTCGTCGAGTGGGAAATCTTCCGCGTCATCGAGGGGAAGAGCACCCCTCAGCCCACCCGCGATGACGAGCCCATGCAGCTCGACGCCGGCGCCTACCACAGCGGCGTGCCCGAACTCGTCGCCGCCGAGCTTGTGCGGGATGTGGTCGACAAGAAAGAATTCTCCGAATTCTGCACGTTCGACCGCGTCACCGTCTACAACGGCGGCAAGTACTACCGCATCCCCCGCCGGCCTCACGCCCTCATCGAAGTCTGGGACGCCCGCACCCTCCGCGGCGAGGCGCGCCTCTGCGTCGTCTTCCAGGACCCAGGAATGCCCCCCTCCGACGAGGTCGTCATGAAGTACCTCCTCGCCAAGCATCAGCCCGACTTGCTCTGGCAGGTCGGCGTCCGCTTCAGCGCGCCAACCGGCAAGTTCGACGGCGCTCCCCCTCGTCGCTGGTGAACTTGTTAAGATGCGACTATGGGAGCACCTGACGATGCCTCGCACGCTCCGGCCGTCGCCTCGGATCAGGATCGGCCTCGCGA
>CAZRGV010000135.1:5952-14224 GCA_964599655.1 uncultured Isosphaeraceae bacterium
ATATCGTCTTTCCGCCCGACGGCGGCGTCATCAACGTCAAGAACTACGGCGCACGGGGCGACGGCCGGAACGACGACACCGCCGCGATCCAGAAGGCCCTCGACGACCACCCCGACCAGGGAGCCATCATCTACCTCCCCGCCGGCACTTACCGGCTCACCGACACACTGAAGTGGCCCCAGGGCTCCGGCGACGGAACCGAGCAACGAAATACCATCCTTCAAGGTCAGAATCGGTCGAAGACCATCCTCCACCTCGACGACGCCTGCGCCGGCTTTGACGATTCTTCACATCCCAAGGCGTTGATCTGGACCGGCCGAAAGCCCGCGAATCGCCTGCGAAACGCCGTGCGCGACCTGACCGTCGACACCGGCCGTCGCAACCCCGGCGCGATCGGCCTTCAGTTCATGGCGAACCGCCAAGGGTGCGTTCGCAACGTCACCATTCGATCGGGCGACGGCCGCGCCG
The DNA here is from genome assembly GCA_964599655.1 of uncultured Isosphaeraceae bacterium. GTDB lineage: Bacteria > Planctomycetota > Planctomycetia > Isosphaerales > Isosphaeraceae > CAZRGV01. Next base: position 6,421 of record CAZRGV010000135.1, read on the forward strand.
TGACCGGGCTCGACATGACCCATTCCGACGAGATCGGCCCGCTCTTCGTCCAGAACGTCCGAGTCCTCGGCTTCGATTACGCCATCCGCGCCGCGTATGCCGTCAACGGCATGACGTTCGAGCAGATCACGCTGGAAAATCAGAACCGATTTGGATTCGTCAATGAAGCCCAGTGCGTCAGCATCCGCGGCCTGACCAGCCGCAACGCCAGCCCCGCGCTCATCAACGCCGGCCAGGCCGGGCTCGTCGCGCTCGTCGACGCCAACCTCATCGGAACCCGAGGGGCGCTGGCCAAACCGGCGATCCTGAACGAGGCGAGCCTGTTCGCCCGCAACGTCTCGCAGGTGGGCTATGCCGAGTCGATCCACAACGCCGCCGGCACCGGCCGCGCGCAACCTCGCAAGGTCGACGAGTTCGTCTCGCCCGGCATCCTGAACCTCTTCCCCTCCGCCCCTCGCTCGCTGGGCCTCCCCGTGCGGGAGACGCCCGACATCCCCTGGGACCCGCTCTCGCAGTGGACCAGCCCGACCCCGTTCGGCGCCAAGCCCGACGACGAGGCCGACGACACGGCCGCGATCCAGGCCGCCATCGACGCGGGCAAGACCACCGTCTACCTCCCAACGGGCCGTTACCGGATCGACGGCACGCTCCACGTTCGGGGCCACGTCCGCCGCCTCATCGGCCTGGAAGCCTCGCTGGCCGGCAAGGGCACGATCCGCATTGACGACGGCGCCTCGCCCGCCGTCCTCCTCGAACGCTTCCAGATCGCCGATTCGCCCCTCGTCATCGAGCAGGCCACACGACGCACCCTGATCCTCCGCGACGCCATCATCGCCGAGTACCGGGGCACCACGCCGAGCAACCTCTACCTCGAAGACGTCTCCGGCGGCCCGTTCCGGTTCGATCAACAGAACGTCTGGGCCCGCCAGCTCCACGTCGCATCGACGTCCTCAAAAATCCACAATAATGCCGCAAATTTCTGGGTCCTCGGCCTGACCACCAGCAGCGGCGGCACCCTCGTCGAGACCCGCGACGGCGGCCGCACCGAGATCCTCGGCGGCCTCTGCGACTCCACCGCCGGACCCACCACCGAGCCTCTGTTCGTTCTCGAAAACGCCGCTGCCTCGATCACCCTCGGCGAGTCGAACTTCCACGGCGACCCGCTGAAGACCCTCATCCGCGAGACCCGCGACGGCACAACCCGTACCCTGAACAAGCCCGACGCCCCCACTCGCTCCCAGGGCGCCGTGCTCCCCCTGTTCACCGGCCAGGGCATCGGCCGCTAAGCGTTCGGCTCCGCGCTTTCGAGGATGCGCGGAACGCCTGGCGGGTGGAGGGGGAATGATCGCGCGCGGGACTTCCACCAGGAAGGGGATTGCCTGACCGGCATACTCCCGAGGAGAAGCGATCGCAAGGAAGCTTTCGCAACCTGTTGACGGGATGCGACACCTACGATCGGTCCTCAACGGTTGGCTTCGCTCGCCACTCGGCGGCCCTCGGAGAAGGCCGCACCTGTCGTCGTGGGCGCTTGCAGGGCACGCGTTTGCGTGCCGAAATCCCGCGAATCCTGGCACGGCACGCAATCGGGTGGCCGACAAGGTTACGGCCATTCCCATGTCGTCCCGGATCGCCAGTCAGCGGCGGCGGGTCAGGGCGGCGAGGGCGCGCCCGGCGAAGGCGACGGATTTCATCTCGCGGGCGACGGCCTGGTAAGCGTCGCGAGACACGCCGGAGGACTGGAGGACCATCTCGGCGTCGAGTGCCGCCATGTTCACTTCTTCGGGAGGAGCCATCGCCCCGTTCATGATGAGCTTCAGGTCGCCGACCAGTTGCGATGTGTTGATTGGTCGATGCCGGCCCGACAGGGCCGTGACGAGCGACGAGGCCAGCATCTGCACGCGCGCCGATGACGGTCGCGGGCCGCCATCCGTCAGCGCCATCAAATCGTTGGAAAGCGTGGTGGTCGCGTTGGCTGGAGGGTTTCCCTGGGCGATCGCGTCCAGGTCCGACTTCACCTTCGAAAGCCCTCGCAACCGCGCCTGGAGCATCGGGTTCACGCGAGCCTGGTAATACTGCCGGTAAGGCGAGCGGTAGCGTCGGCGGTAACCATAGCCATATCCATAGCCTCGGCGATATCCATAACCCCGCCGATATCCGTAGCCCCGATTCCAATACCCGTAGCCTCGAGGGCGAGAGATTCCGCCGATCGAACCGACGTGGGGCACGATCGGCGTGACGCCCGTCGTCGGTTTGGGCGCGGCCTTCGGCTTTGGGGATGTGGCCGACACGCGAGGCGTCGGTGGCGCCTTGGGCGCGTTGACGTTCGGACGCGGCTTCGGCATCGCGGCGCCATAGCCGAGACGGTTCAGCGGCGGCAGCGGGACCGGCCGGTTCGCGATCAGGTTTTGCGGAAACTTCGGCGCGGCCACGTTCCGGTTCGCCTGCACATGCGGCTTCGGAGTCGTTACGCGCGGCTTCGCCACCGAGACGTGCGGCTTCGGAAAGTGAAAGGTCTGCGGTCGAGGCGTCGCGACGCGCGGCGTGGGGATGCGAACCTTGGGCGGCTTCGGGAAGTGAAACTTCGGCGGCGACGGCGGCCTCGCCGCGTGCGGCCGCGGTTGCCCCTTCCCGCCCGCCAGCACACACGACGGCCACGCGAACGCCACCAGGAACAGTCCGGCCAACCCAATGAGGAACGACCGCATGGCCATCGCCGCCTCCCGTTCGTCCACGTTCGCCTCGCGAGCGACAACGCGGCTCGCGGCGCCTCAGGCACTCCGCCAACCAAAAACAGGGGGGGCTCTAATATCATGATACTCGCGAACTCGCCCACGACAACAGCGGCTTCGCATTTTTTGAAGTCATGCGGCATCTCCCGAATCCGTTGTTCGTCTTGGGGTGGGCACCGCCCACCGATTTCCGTGCCGAACCCTGACGATCGGTGGGCGATGCCCACCCTCGACGCGACGCGACTTCGGAAGATCCGGTGTCAATGCGGCCGTCCGAAGTCGCACTCGGGCGACTCCGGCCGTCGGCAGACGAACACCTGGGCCAGGTCGTCGTCGGTGGTCGGGCCGAAGCCGACCTCGACCTCGAAGCCGGCGTGGCGGAGGACCTCCGGCAGGTCGGCGCCGAATTCGGTGAACACGGGGTATCCCACGTCGCCGCCAGGGTGGCAAATCCGTGGGGCAACGTGGATCCAACGGCCATCGGGACCGGCCAACGTCCTCGAGAACGTCGTCGGCACGCCGGGCAAGAGCGGCACCGTGAAGAGATGCCGCCCGCCAGGAACCAGCACCCGATGGATCTCCCCGAGCGCCGCCGACAGGTCGGGCACGTGCTCCAGGGTCTCCGAGGTCAGCACGATGTCGAACGACGCATCGGCATACGTGAGCCGCGTCAGGTCCTCGCAGCGCACGCCGTCAACCACCGATCCCGGCGCCGCCCCTTCGCGATACTCCGAATAGGCCAACCCCGGCAACCGGCCAAGCGCCTCGTGCAGGCCCTCGACCCTGTTGATCTCGGCGATCCGGAGCGACGGAACCTCCGGCCGATCGACCCATGCGCGCACCGATCGCGCCGGGGTAGGGGGGTCGCCCACCGGGTAACGGTCCAGTAACACCCGGGCCAGCCGACGCGCTCGAAGCTTCGCCCCGCAAAAGGCACAATCCAGCGACTCCTTCCGCGCCAGGGCCTCCGCCTGCCGGGGACTCAACCCCCAGAGCTCCACCAGCCTGGGCGGGATCACCCGCCGCCGATAGAGCCACGGCCCAAACCGCCCGCAGACGTCGCAACGCCCAAAGCGCCCATGCGTGATCGCCCCAAGATACTCCCCCGCGCTCCAGGCCAGCCGGTGCCCGCCGTTCCAGATCGGCAGCAAGATCGGCTTCAGCGGTTGCAACCACCGTCTCACGTCCAATCCTCAACCCTTCGCCCGGCTCAGCCACATTTCCCGTTTTCCTAAGTTTATCCGAAACAGACGCCGGATGGCTCTGTTGAATCATTACTCGACGAATGACCAGTAACGCGGCAAACGAGTCGGTTTTGCGTCTTGATTAGACCGCGTTGCGTCGCGTTCAGCGGCGTAAGCACGGCTTCGTGTCTTTCGACAGCACACACGTTGTGAGGAAGAAATCCGTGGTCGCTCCCTCCGCGAAGGCCTGGAGACCGTGCCAGTGAGGGTCCGGCAGATCCTCGCAGGGAACATCCCGATCAACCTGAGTCGGCAAGCCGGATTCCTACCCGCGGAATCAGCCTCCACGGGCTTTCGCGGCCTCATGGGACCCTCGTACACTAACGGATTGAGTTCGATCAGCGATGTGGCAGGGTTAGGAATGCAGGGCTCCAAGGCGATGAATCGTGGGACGTTCGAGAAGTTGCGGGATTTGCCGGGAAAGTTAATTCGCGGGGATATTCGCTTCATATCCCGTCAGGCGGTCCGCCCCCTCCTGACGACAGATGACCTACGTATTGAGAACTCCCTGGGAGTCGATGCCAGGCTGCATATTACCCACAATCCACAAGTTGGATCGACAGCATTTAATGTACACGTTCCCGGGTTGGGCCCGATTTGCCGACTGGACGTCGATGGGCAAACCCATCGTCCATGCGGCCGTACACATAAGCACTCCTTGCAAACAGATTAGTGTCCAGACCGGAATCTTCCCGATGGCGTGATCGACCGTCCCGATCTATCGGGCAAGCCGATAGAAGCGCCATTTACGACGTTCTGTGCAATGGCAAACATCGAACACATTGGCACATTTTATCCGCCTGGCGCAAACCGATGAGGCCAGCCGTGGACCTTTTGGAGGCAGTCAAGGAAAGGCTTGCTGGGCATTCCCTGGTAAAGGGGATTGATCGGCTTCCGAGAGGGCATATCCGAATCGAGACGGCTCTTCTCTCTCCGGATGGCGCCTCGATCGATGTGTTTGTGCAGGGCGAACAACCACTCTTGGGAGGCTACGACCTGACCGATCTCGGTCAGACAATCGCCTGGCTTCTCAATGTCCAGGTCAAGCCTTGGGAATCGAAGAAGCGACAGAGATTGCTCGAGGACGCCATCCGTCTGTGTGGGGTACATCAGAAGGGCGGTGAGTTGACTTACCCTATCCCAGACATCGAACACCTTCCGGAAGGAATGCTTCGACTCGTGCAGGCTTGCCTCAGAGTCTCGGACTTGACCTTCACGAGGCGGTCCACTCAACAATCGATCTTCAGCGAGGAAGTCGAGGAGATTCTTGCTGACAATGAACTAACGTATGAGCCGAACTTCGAAGTTTTAGGGCGATACGGCAAGCCGGTCAGGGTGGATTACCGCGTCTACGGGCGAAGCATCAATTCTTCCGTACTGACGCTGTCCGCCAGCAATCCAACCCAGGCGCACATCCAGGCGAATGAGCTCTTCCGAAAATGGTTTGACATCGGCGAACCGCACGGAAGCGAACAAAATGTTACGATTTACGACGACAGCAAAAAAGACGTTTATCGAGATGAGGATTTGGCGCGATTGAACGACTTCTCGATCCTGCTCCCGGTCTCTGATCGACCTACACTGAGGGATGTGCTTGCCGCGTGAATTTCGGGCCGATCACACCCGCCCCCAATCCTCCACCAGACCGTCGGTGATGAACCTTCCTCCTCTTCCCCGTTTTCCCAAGTTTTTCCGAAACGGAACCCAGATTCCCTCGATAGTGATGTCGGAGGAAGGACGATCGCGCTCGCGGCGAACCCGCAGACCGTCCTCCTCGATCCTGGAAACCTGGACCAACCATGAGCCCGCTCCGACGCCTTGGTATCGCTGAATTCATCCATCACGCCATCCAAGATGGCGGCTCGGCCCATCGCCTTGCCCTGATCTTTCCCAAGGCGGGCGCGCTCGTCGACCAAACGAACCCAATGGGAATTTGGGTAAATTTTGCCGATTCTAAGGTCCAGTCTCCTCTCCGGAAGTCGTCCTCGTTCCGAGCCGGTGCCACGGGGCTCAAGGGTCCGACGGGCCATCCCTCGGCGACGGCGCCGGGCGCGCCGAACGAACTTCCGTTGTTCAACGCAAGTCCTTTTGTTATTGTATTTTACAGCGATCCACTCGTCGAGAAAACCGCGCACCCGAGGCGCACCGGGTTCGATCCTTGGATGCCCCTTGGGTTCGATTCGCGCGTTCGGTTTCCTCGCGGCCACGCGTGCCGGGAGACCTCTCCGGTCGCGGCGTTCCACCCCGATTCCTCGAACCTCGCCGCGTCGGCACTCGATCGACGTTCCGGCAACGAACCGTCCGAACGGCCTGGGTCCGACCGGTGGGAATGCACCGCGCCGGGCGCGCCGAACGAACTCTCCTTCCACGTCGCAACTGGTTTGAAATGCGAGAGTTACAAAATATCGTGGTTCGATAAGAACGCGCACCACGAGCGCACCGACGCTGTTCGAGGCCCGTTTCGGGGCGATCGGAAGCCCGCGGCGAAGGGCGCCGACACAAACGAACTCGAGGTCCAGTCCACACCCTTGGCGAGAGTGGCAAACGGGAGTGGCCACGACCGAGCGGCACCGCAGGCCGCCTTGACCCTCTTCCGGCCGGTGAATACGATAATCCGGCAGTGGCGCCGAGGCGTGAAGAGTGCGCGAAGACCGGGCAGCGAAACAAGATAGGACCGCGACGATGGCCTACGCAACGACGGTAACCCGGCACAAGACCCGAGAGGTCGGCATCGACGACCACGTCGTCGGCGGCGACAACCCGATCTGGGTTCAGTCGATGACGACGACGAACACGTTCGACGTCGAGGCGACCCTCGCGCAGATTCGCCGGCTCGAAGAGGCCGGTTGCGAGATCGTCCGGGTGACCGTGCCGAAGAAGGAGGACGTCGAAGGGGTCAAGCAGCTCCGCGACCAGATCCGGATCCCCCTGATCGCCGACATCCATTACGACTACCGCATGGCGCTGGCCTGCCTCGACGCCGTCACGCCTTCGGGCAAGCGGGCCGTCGACAAGATTCGGATCAACCCCGGCAACATCGGCGGCGAGGAGCGGTTCAAGGAGGTCGTCCGCAAGGCCAAGGACAAGGGCGTGCCGATGCGGATTGGGGTCAACTCCGGCAGCCTCGAAAAGGACCTGATCGACAAGTACGGCTTCCCCTGTCCCGAGGCGATGGTCGAAAGCGCCTTGCGGCACATCGAGACCGCCGAGAAGCTCGGCTATCACCAGATCATCGTCTCGCTCAAGGCCAGCCACGTGCCGACGGCCGTCGAGTGCTACACCCAGTACGCATCAAAGTGCGACTATCCGACTCACGTTGGCATCACCGAGGCCGGCTCGAAGGAATACGGCACCTTGAAGAGCGCCGCCGGCATTGGCGCGATCTTGCTCCGAGGCATCGGCGACACGATCCGCGTCTCCCTCCTGGGCGACCCGGTTCCCGAAATCGCCGCCGGGTTCGATATCCTCCGCGCCTGCGACCGCCGCGTGAACCGGCCCGAGGTGGTCGCCTGCCCGACCTGCGGCCGGCTCGACATCGACCTCGAGCGGATCGTCGCCGAGGTCGAGGAAACAATGAAAGGCATGAAGAACCCCTTGCGGATCAGCATCCTCGGCTGCCTCGTCAACGGCTTCGGCGAGGCGAAGGAGGCTGACCTCGGCATCGCCGCTGGCAGCGGCAAGGGGATCATCTTCAAGAAGGGCGTGCCTATCCGCCACGTCAAGGAATCGGAGATGGTGCAGGCCCTGCTCGAAGAGGTCGAGCGGTTCCACGAAGAAAGCACGCCGCTGGCCTCGTTCGTCGAGAAGGAAAAGCAGCGGCAGAAGTCGCCA
>CAZRGV010000135.1:14234-16121 GCA_964599655.1 uncultured Isosphaeraceae bacterium
GACCGTCCTGAGCTGATCGCGTTTTCCCGTCGGAACTCGACGCCGATTCCCAGAAGGGCGAGGAGCACCGGCCCGGCCGCTCCTCGCCCTTCTGACGTTCTCAAGGAGCGACGACGCGATCCATAGAGAAAATCGATGTTTCGCTTCGAGATATCGTATTTGTCGTCATGTGACTTCAGGACTAGAAATACAGGTGCCGGGGGACGAGACCTTGCCAGTCGCGGGTGTCTCGGGTCTCCGGCCCGCCGACGGGCGGAGAACGGGAACGCGCGACTCGTCTCCGGCGCCGGAATTCCGCGGCCCGGAACCCTTACTAGAGGAGGCTCATCCCATGCGATGCCCTGTCTGCAACATTCTCCTGATGACGGCGGACCGTCAAGGCGTCGAGGTGGACTACTGCCCGAAGTGCTGGGGCGTCTGGCTCGACCGCGGCGAGTTGAACCTGATCCTCGAGCGTTCTGACGAGAAGGCGGAGTCTGAGGACATGCCGGCTCTCTCGGCCCGACCGCATCCCCAGACCTCAGGGCGAGCACCGCTGGTCGATGCGCCCGTCGGACCGGGAACGGAGTTCTCCTGGAAGCGGTTTGTCGAGAGCCGTTGAAACCGAGGGTTGGGCGGACTCGGGCCCACGCCGGTTCTCGACACGGCCATGGCCCCTCCCTGGCGAGGGTCGCGGTTCGGGGCGTGAAGGAGGACCGCCTCTCGGCCGTGGCCCTCGCCGCTCAACCGAAGATTCGCCCCAGGAACGCGGCGAGCCGGCCGGCGTCAGGCGGCTGGGCGCGGTAGCCGACGTGGCCGTCGGGCCGGATCAAGTAGAGGCTCGCTGCGCCGGCGCCGTAGCGCCGGTGGAGTGCTCCTTGGGAGTCGTGAAGCCGGGGGCCGTCCCAGCGGGGTCGGTCGCCGGTGTGCTCGCCGGGATGCACAACGAGCCAGATGTCGATCTGACTCCCGAAACGGGTCTTGACCAGCGACTCGACCGCCTCGATCGCCCTGGCGCGTTCTGGCAGTCGCTCGGGCCCCTCGAAGACGAGCAGGAGGTGCCTCGTCGTCCCGCGCGGGAGATCGAACAGCCGGCCTGGACCCTCGCCGGCCGCGTCGCCCAGCTCGACGTCGGGCGCCCGGTCGCCGGGGTGAGGGGCCGCGCCGAAGTCGAGGTACGCCCCCAGGCCGGGTTCCGAGCCGCGTCCGGAAACCGCCTGGACCAGCGAGGTTCGGTCCTCGGCCACGATCGGGCTGCGGCGATAGCCGATCTCCAGCTCCGAGAGGGTCCTCGCCACCCGGCGCTGGACGAACTCGAACTGGCCCAGAAACGAGGCAAGCTGGTTGCGGATCGTCGTCGAGACCGGGTTCCGAAGGGTGATGACCCGTGTCATCAGGTCGGTGCCTCGCAGCAGGGCCTGGGCGACCGGCCGTCGCTCGGCTTCGTACGAGTCGAGCAACGACTCGGGCGAAGCGCCGGTCACGACCAGGCCGAGCTTCCAGGCAAGGTTGAACGCGTCCTGGATTCCCGTGTTCATCCCTTGCCCGCCGACTGGGCTGTGGATGTGCGCGGCGTCGCCGGCCAGAAAGCAACGGCCAACGCGAAAGAGCTTGGCGATCCGCCGATGGATGCGGAAGGCGGATGTCCACACCGGGTCGTGCACCTTGGCGTCGGGATGGCCGTGCGCCCGGAGCAGGTCCTGAAGCCGCGCGACGATCAGGCCGGGATCGTCGGTCGAGACGGCTCCGGTGGCGTCGATGAGTCGCCAGCGATGGGGCTCGGGCAGCGGGAAGGCGGCCAGGGCGCCCCCGTCCGGAACGAGCGTGATGTGGATCTCATCACCGGCCAGGTTCCAGTCGACATGGACGTCGGCCAGCAGAAAAGTTTCCTCATATTCCACCCCGTCG
>CAZRGV010000136.1:0-15833 GCA_964599655.1 uncultured Isosphaeraceae bacterium
CAGAACGGTGAACAAAGCGGAATGACTCGGTCCAGGTGCTTAGTGTAGGCGCCCGTCCAACGAGCGGCCCGTGTTCTTCCCCCAAGCCGACCGGTTTGACGATTTCCGGCACCCACTTGAATCGCGTGTCACGCCGATCGTTCGTGCGCGGTAGGAGTAGGGAATTCGCGCACAATCTGACAGGCCACGAAATCCACTTCGGTAATGGGTCAGGATGGATGGTATCTTGGTGATGTCGACTTCGACTGAATTTCGACAGGGCTTCGGGTCGATACAAGGAGTACGATTCCTTGTCGAGCTTCCGTCGAAGTCGAATCCTGTCACGTTCCAACCAACCAAAGAGAGGTCACGCATGACAGGTCAACACGGCCTTACCCCCTCCACGAGCCGGATTTTCAACGGGCAATGGTCCGACCTGCCCTGCCGCCGTTGCGGCCGACGGCTCGAGCCCTGGCGTCGCGCCCACTCCGATCGCGTGCTGATGTGCGACAAGTGTGCGCACGCCGATCGTTGCCGCTACGCGGGACATCCGGGGATCAGCCATGTCCGGCCCCGCGTATAGTGCGGCGGGCCGAGCGTCTCGCTCGTCGCTTCGGGATCAGGTCCGACTCACGACGTCGCGGCAACGAGGCCGCGGCCGACCCTTGATCCCGCAAGGATCGAAAACCGCTTGGAATCTTGGAACCGCCGGTCAGCCGGCCGTGACGGGGCGATAGAGCCCCTGCGCGCGGATGTACGCCTCCACGCCTCGGGGGACCATGTAGCGGATCGTCCGCCCTTCGGCCAATCGTCGGCGGAGGTCGGTCGAGGCGATGCCGATCGGCGGAACGTCGACGCGGACGATTGGCCGGGCATTGGGACCAAGATCAGGCGCCTCGACGGCCGGGTCGATGCCGGGGCGGTTGACGACCACGATCGTCGCCAGCTCGGCGATCCGTTCGGGCCGCCGCCAGAGCGGCAGGTCGGCCAGGCTGTCGGCGCCGATGAGGAAGAACAAGTCGTCGTCGGGGCGTTCGCGGTGGATCGCTTCGAGGGTCTCGAACGAGTAGTGTGGCCCGTCGCCATTGGCCTCGATCTCCGAGACCTCGAACGCCGCATTGCCCGCGACGGCGATCCGGACCATCTCCAGCCGGTCGGCCACCGGCGTGCGGTCGCCCCGCTTGTGCGGCGGCGAGCCCGAGACGACGAACCAGACCCGATCCAGGCCACAGGCCTCTCGGCACGACTCGGCCAGGAGCAGGTGTCCCAGGTGGATCGGGTCGAACGTACCGCCGAACAGGCCCAGTCGCATCGCAGGCAGACCCCTCGAATCGCGCGTCTCTCGGATTTTTCAGTGGACAGGCGTGCAGAAATCCGATGTAGTAGGGAGGGGGCTCATGCGCCCCGGCTTGGTTGGATCGATCCGCGACGATGGAGACTCGGGAGGCGTCTCCCGAACGGAACGGATTCCCGAGGCTCCGAACGTGAATCCGACGATAGGGCCCGCGCATGAGCGCTGTCAACGGCAAACGGCAAGGGGCCTTCTTCGAGACCGAGGCCGATGGACCGTTCGCTGGCGTGGTTCTGAACCGGCCGGTGGATCAGGTTTTCACGTACCGCGTTCCGACGCGCTGGAAATCCGCGATTCAACCGGGTCAGCGGTTGCGGGTGCCGCTTGGCAAGACGAACGCGCCGACGGTCGCCTATTGCGTCTGGATCGCGCCCGAGCTGGAGGAAGGGGTTGAGCCGGGGCGGGTCAAGGACGTGCTCGAGATCCTCGACGATCCGCCGTTGATCGACGCGCCGATGCTCGAGCTGACGCGATGGATGGCCGGCTACTACGCGTGTTCGTGGGGCCAGGCGCTCGACGCGGTCGTCCCGGCCGGGGTCAAGAAAGGGGCCGGCACGCTGCTTCGCACGTTCCTGACGGTCCCCGACGAGGTCCGCCTGGCCCGAGAGACCCTGACGCTGCCGTCGAAGCAGGCCGAGGTGCTGGCCCTGCTCTGCCGTTCGGAGTCGCCGTTGACGATCGACGACACCTGCCGGTTGGCCCGTTGCGCGATGGGGCCGATCGCGGCCTTGCGCAAGGCGGGCTTGATCCATACGGTGAAGCGCCGAACGAGCAAGCCGGTCGCCGAGACGGCGCCCGCGGTTGAGCCGTCGCGATCGCCGATGGTGCTGACGGCCGAGCAACAAGGCGTGCTCGACCAGCTCAGTCCGTCGCTGGAAGGAGACGGCTTCGCGGCGTTCCTGCTTCATGGCGTCACCGGCAGCGGCAAGACCGAGGTCTACCTCAGCGCCATCGAGAAGGTCGTGGCCCGCGGCCGTGAGGCGATCGTGCTGGTGCCCGAGATCAGCCTGACGCCGCAAACGATCCGCCGGTTCCGCCGCCGGTTCGACAAGGTGGCCGTGCTCCACAGCCACCTGACCGACGCCGAACGGCACCGGCACTGGCGGGCGATCGCCTCGGGCGAGGTCCAGGTGGTCGTCGGCGCGCGGTCGGCCGTGTTCGCCCCGGCGCGCCGGCTGGGCCTGATCGTCATCGACGAAGAACATGAAAGCACGTTCAAGCAAGAGACCGCCCCGCGCTATCATGCCCGAGACATCGCTGTGAAGCGGGCGCAGATACTGGGTATTCCCGTGTTGCTGGGCTCGGCCACGCCCTCGCTGGAAACCTGGAACAACGCCGAGACCGGGCGTTACACCAGGCTCTCGCTGACGAAGCGCGTGGCCGGCCGTCCCATGCCCGAGGTCACGCTGATCGACCTCCGCAACGAGAAGCCCGAGCCGGGCCAGACCCCCGGCGGCCTCAGCCCGGCGCTGATCCGGGCGATGGGCAAGGCCCTCGACGACGACGGACAGGTGATCTTGCTTCTGAATCGCCGAGGTTTTCACACGTTCATTCTTTGCCCACAATGCGGCCACGTCTGCAAGTGCGACGCCTGTGACGTGGCCCTGACGCATCACAAGGGACGCAACCGGGTCCTTTGCCACACCTGCGACGCCGAGCGGGACCCGCCGGCGGCCTGCCCGGCCTGCCGGCACCCGCACCTGCATTACGGCGGCATCGGCACCGAGCGGCTGGAACGTGACGTGAAGGCCGCGTTTCCCGATCGCGTCATCCGTCGCATGGATTCGGACACGATGCGATCTCCGGGCAGCCACGAGAAGGTGCTCGCGGCGTTCAAGGCCGGCCAGGTCGACATCTTGCTTGGCACGCAGATGATCGCCAAGGGGCTGGATTTTCCCCACGTGACGCTCGTCGGAGTGGTCAACGCCGACACGGCGCTTCATCTGCCCGACTTCCGGGCGGCCGAGCGTACGTTCCAGCTTGTGGCGCAGGTCGCAGGCCGAACCGGTCGCGGCGACCGTCCGGGCCGCGTGCTGGTGCAGACCTACAGCCCCGACGCGTCGGCGATCCGACACGCGGCGCATCACGATTACCTCGGGTTCGTGGCCGAAGAGCTCTCGCGCCGTCGCGATCACGGCGTGCCGCCCTTCGGCCGGCTCGTGCGGCTGATCGTGCGAGGGCCTGACGAAGCGGCCGCCTTGCGCTTCATTCAAGAGCTCGACGTGGCCCTGGCCGCCGCGGCCCCGCCGTCGATCCGACGGCTCGGCCCCGCCCCGGCGCCGGTGTCGAAGATCCGCAACCTGTATCGCTTCCACTTGCAGCTTCGAGGCCCGTCGGCGAAGCCGCTTCAGGAATTGCTGCGCAACGTTCTACCGACGGTTCCCCCGCCCCACGGTGTTGAGCTGGCCGTCGACGTCGATCCGGTCAGTCTGCTCTGAACGGCGAGGAAGGCACATCCTGGCCTCGCAGGCGACCTTGCGGCGGACCATCGACCGCGGCGACGAGAATCTTCAGCTTTTTCGGGCAAAATGCCTGAAATTGATGTGGACAGGGGGGGGCGCTTGAACTATTCTCCCGCCCGTTCGTTCGCTGTCGTTGCCGCGGAAAGGCCGCGGGCGGCAGGACCGAAACCGCCTTGTGAGGCGACGTGGCCGGGCAGGGATGCCGGGGCCCCGTTGAGAGTCACCTCGATTTCACCAACTCCCCCGTCTCCCGACCCGACCCCCAACCCGTCTCGCATGCGGTTCCGGTTCGGATGGCCCCATTCGGGGCTGGTCGCTCCCTTCCTTCATTTGGATGTTTCCCCACGACGCGCAACTCGAGGCGACTTCCGCGCCGGTCGGTCCGGCAAGCGGGTCCGCGCCGGTTGGTCGAATTCCCCCTGGAGGTCGATTCCTCAAGGCCCGAGCGGCCGGATCGGGGCCGTCGGTTCCCAAAGGGTTTTCGTGAGCGAGACACTCGAGAGCAGGAGAGCACAAGGATGCGCATGACACGTGGGTGGACCGGGCTTCGGCCAGCGGTCGTCTTCCTGGGTCTCTGCGCCTTGATGACCCGCGGCGTCGGGGCGTCCACCCTCGACAGCACGTCGACAACAGACAGCACGTCCCTGTCGACGCCCGTCACCGCCGAAATGCAGTACCGCACGTCGGGAGCCGTCGGAACGACCGGCATCACCGGGCCGAACATCATCAGCTTCGTCCCCGAGACCAGCGGGGCGTTCATGGCCCCCTCGTCGTTCAGCCTCGGCACGTTCGTCGTCGGCAACCAGCCCGCCGGCATGACCACGACCTACAACAATACGCCGTTCTCCATCACGTTCGACACGTTGAAGGTCAACGGCGCCCAGCCCACCGTCAACGAGTCGCCGATCACCATCACCGGCGTGCTCAACGGCTCGATCAACGGCCCGAGCCAGTCCGACGTCGTCGCGACGTTCAACCCCATCAGCCAGCCGAGCTTCCGCACCGGTTCGTACCTCAGCACGCTCAACGTGGTCGATCAGTCGCTCTCGCTGGTCCCCTCGACGACCAACTTCGGCCGGACCACGGCCCAGGCCCAGCTCGTCGTCTCGGCCTCCCCCATTCCCGAGCCCACCACGATCACCCTGTTCGTCACGACCCTGATCGGCCTGGGGATGCGTCGCCGATTCCGCCACCAGGCCGCCTGAGCGATCGCCGAGCGCGAGCGGCTCCCGTGTTCCCATCCGCAGCCCCTTTCGCCCGCCAAGGCCAGGGGCTGCTCCGTTGCGCCCGACGGCCCAAAACCGAAAGGCTCGTGACCCATGTCGTCGATTCGTTCCCGTCGGCCAACGTGTTCCGCGCTCGCCTTGGCCGTCATCCTGGTGGCCGGCCCAGGCGCGCTCGCGTCACCCATCCCTTTCTCCACCACGGGCTTCCTCAACGAATTTGGGGCGCCCGACCCGAGCACGCGGATCGACCCGATCGCCTTGCAGCACCTTCACTTCGAGGGAACCCGCGGCACCCTCGTGCCGGGAGCGAACGCGCCGGTTAGCCTCGGCCGCTTCGTCATCGACCCGATGCCCTCGGGAACACGGAGCACCCTGGTTCACGTGCCGTTCGACATCGAGCTGAGGGCCCCCTCGTTCAACCAGACCCTGCCGCAATGGACCTTCCCCGACGGCCGGACCGTCCACCTGACGACGGTCATCGACAACAGCATCGTCATCCACGGATTCCTTGACGGTTCGCTCGATGGCCCCGGCACCGGCAGCGCCTCGAAACTGACGGCATCCATCGATTCGGTCAAACTCGGCGGACTGCGTGCCTACACGGCCGACCACATTCATGTGTTCCATTTCCCGATTCCCTTACAACGGCTCCAGATCGACCCTCAGACCGTCTCGCCGTCCGGGGACATCGCGCTGCGGGCGCGCATCGCTCCGGTTCCCGAACCGGCCCCGCTTGGCCTGCTTGCCACGACCCTGATCGGCCTGGTTCTGAGACGGCGACGGTCCCCTCGACTCGAGTCGTGAGCCGCGACACCGCCGCTGGGAGCCCCGGCCCTTGAGCGTCGACGACGGATCAAAAGACCGCCACCCTCTTGCCGGATCGGCCCTGGGACCTGATCATGGAAGAGTCGGGTTGGGTCGTGCCGCGTGTCCTTCCATTGGGGATGGATCCGTTACGACCATCCCGAGGTCATCGGAGACCAGGGCCGATCGATGAGTGCCGGACCCGTCGAACTGATGGCCAAGGCCCGCGCCGGGCAAAGCGAGGCGCTGGGGGAACTTTGCGACCTGTACCGCAACTACCTGCGAATGGTGGTTCGCACCGGTCTGGGTCCCAAGCTTCGAGAGCGGGTCGAGCTGTCGGACGTGGTGCAAGAGGCCCTGGTCGAGGTGGTGCGGCAATTTCCGCAGTTCACCGGCCAGAACGAGGCGGCGCTGGTGGGCTGGCTGCGACGGTTGGTCAGCCAGAAGCTCGCCGATCTGGGGCGTTACCATAGCCGGGCCAAGCGGGCCGGCGGGGGCTCGGCGCTGCCGCTCGACGCCCCCTGGGACGCGGGCGGCGCCGGGGCCGACTCGGGCGGTGGGGGCGGCGCCCGGTTGCTCGACATGCTGGCCCTGTCCCAGACCAGTCCCAGCGAGGCCGCCAGCCGTCGCGAGCTGACCGTCCTTCTGGCCGACGCTCTTGAGGGTCTGCCCGAGCTGGAAGCCGAAGTCCTCTGGCTCTACCACGCCGAGAACCTCTCGTTCGAAGCCATCGGCGAACGGTTGGGCCTCAGCCGCAAGGTGGTTCGAGGTCTCTGGGCCCGCGGGCTCAAGGGCCTGAAACGTCAGATCGATCCCAAGTAGTTCGACGCCACGACCCCACGGGCTCACGCGCCCCAAGGGGTCGATCACGCCTGTCCCACCGGGCCCCTGGATCTGTCAAGGAGGGGCCGAGACGTTCGCGAACATCGCTTCTTCTAGATAAAGATGTAGAAACGAAACGGTACCCACCCGCAGCGCCGGGGCGGCCGTCCGCGTCTGGACCTGGCCGGCTTTCTCTAACGTTTGCCACCAACCAACCATGGCACGTATCGAATCGGAACCGATCGACCGTGACGAGCGGCTGGGCGAGGCGATCGAGGCCTACCTGGCCGAGGCCGAGGGGGGATCGGCGCCCGATCCGGACGAATTCGCCGCGCGCTATCCCGACCTTTCCGACGAACTTCGCGAGGCCCTCGAAGGCCTGGCCCTGGTCCGAGGCCTCGTCGGCGAGTCCTCCGGGCTCGGCCGAACGCTGGAGGCGGGCCGCCGCGTGGCCGGCTACCGGATCGTCCGGGAACTGGGCCGAGGTGGCATGGGGGTCGTCTACGAGGCGGTTCACGTCGACCTCGACCGGCCGGTCGCGTTGAAGGTGCTGGGCACCCAGGCGGCGCCCGACTCCACCGGTCGTCGACGGTTCCTCAACGAGGCCAAGACGGCCGCCGGATTGCACCACACCCACATCGTCCCGGTCTTTGACGTCGGCCAGGTCGGCGGCCTCTGCTACTACGCCATGCAGCGCATCGAGGGCTGCGGCCTCGACCGCGTGCTGCGCGCCTTGCGTCGCGACCGGTCGATCGCCGCGGGCTCGGGCAGCCACCGGCCGAGCGTCGCTCCCTCCGCCCCGCCGACGGCCGACGAGCCGGGCCTCTCGAGCATTGGCAGCGGAACGATCACCTGGACCAGCGGCAGCCGGCGATCCGGGCGGCATCGCCTCGAGGATGAGGCGCCGGCCTTCGAGCCCCCTCGCGGCTCGGCCTACTATCGCTGGGTCGCCCAGGTCGGCCGCCAGGCGGCCGAGGCCCTCGCCCACGCCCACCGTCGAGGCGTCATCCACCGCGACATCAAGCCCTCGAACCTCCTGGTCGACGCCCGAGGCTCGGTCTGGGTGGCGGATTTCGGACTGGCGCGCCGCCTCGCCGACCCGGCCCTGACCCAAACCGACAGCCTGCTCGGCACCCCGCGCTACATGAGCCCCGAGCAGGCCAAGGCTGGCCCGATCGACGGCCGGACCGACGTTTACAGCCTGGGAGCCACCCTCTACGAGCTGCTGACGCTCCGGCCCCCCTTCGAGGGAAAGACCGCCGCCGAGCTGGTCCAGCAAATCAGCGATCGTGAGCCCCCCCTGCCTCGCAAGACCGACCCTCGCATCCCGAGAGACCTGGAAACCATCGTCCTGAAGGCGATGGCCAAGCGCCCGACCGACCGCTACGCCTCCGCCCAGGAACTGGCCGAAGACCTCAACCGCTTCCTCGCCTTCGAGCCGGTCAAGGCCCGTCGCGTCGGACCCCTGGGCCGGACCTTGCGGTTTGCCCAGCGACACCGCCTGCTCTCGGTCGTCTCCACCACGGCGGCCATCGCCATCGTGGCCGTCGCCACCTGGGCGCACCTGAGCGTCGTCGCCCAATACAACAAGCTATTGAAGGCCCAGGAGGAGACCGAAACCGCGCTGGAAAAAGCCCAGCAGGCCAATCGCCGTTCCGAAGCGGCCCGGCGGCAGCAACTCTGGCGCGAGGCCTCCGTCATCCGGCTCTCGACCATGCCCAACCGCCGCAAGGAAGGACTCAACCGCCTCCGAGAAGCCTCGCTGCTCGGGCCCGAGCCGGAGCTGAAGACCAAGCTTCGCAACGAGGCCGTCGAGTTCCTCGCGATGCGAGACATCGAGGCCCGGCCCGAGATTCCCACCGGAAAGACCTGGGGCCTCGTCTTCCCCGATCAAGGAGAACGATTGGCGACGATCGCCGACGACGGGTCGGAGCTGATCTACTGGGACGTCGCCCGAGGCGAACCCGAGCTTCGGCAGGGCCTGCGGACCAGTCCCGTCGACTCGGTCCCGATGGTCCCCGCGCTTCGGTTCCCGCCCCGAGACGGCCCCAGGATCGGCTCGGGCATCGCCTCGATCGGCAACCTGCTGGCCGTCATCTGGCCCAACGGCCAGGGCATCCGCCTCTTCATGGCATCCACCGGAGCCCGGTTCGCCGACATGGAGATGTCAGGACATCTCATCGACGCCATCCTCGCCTCGTCGGACGGCCGGCGGCTCGTCACCCTGGAACGCGTTCGAGAACCCCAGTTGCCCGGGCTCCGCGGCCCTCGTCGACAGCCCGACGGGCTCCGAATCGCCCTCTGGGACCCCTCTCGGCTCGACCGGCCGATCGCCACCCTCGACGAGCCGATCGCCGATCGCGCCTCCCGCTCGTTCCAGTTCCCGCTCGTAACCCTCTCTCCGGATGGGGAAACGATCGCCGTCGCCTCGCTCTTCGGCAACGCGACGGAGGCCGGCTCGACGATCACCCTCTGGAATGCCAGCGACGGCTCGTTGCGCGACACGATCGAAAACATCCCGGCGGCCCTCTCAGCCCTCGCCATGGGCCCCGACGGCCTGCTCGCCGCCGCCGCCGGCGACGGCACCATCCGGCTCTGGGACGTCAACAGCCTCAACCCCCTGCCCGGCCTGTATCACCACCAGAACTACGTCCGCGCTCTGCGATTCAGCCCCGACGGCACGTTGCTGGCCGTCGCCGGCGCCGGCAGCGGCATCGAGCTCTGGGACCCCGCCTCGAACACCCTGGTGGCGACCGTCCGCACCGGCGACCGGGTTCACGACCTGGCCTTCTCGCCCGACGGCCGCACGCTGGCCGCCTCCGCCGGTGGCCGGACCTCGATCTGGGCGATCGTCGAACCGGTTGGCCGGACCCGGCTCGCCGGCTTCGACTCGAGACCGACCTCGCTGGCCTTCGGACCCGACGGCCTGCTGGCCATCGCCTCCTGGAACGCGCCGCCGAGGCTCTGGCAGCCCGGCCACTGCCCCACCACCGCCCGGAGCTGGTTCGGCGTGCAAAGCACCACCCTCGCGTTCGACAACCAAGGCCGGCTGGTGGCCGGTGATCCCGACGGACTCGAGTGGTTCCAATCCGCGGAGCCGATCCCCGTCGCCCAGATCACACTGCCCGGCGGCCGGCGAGGAAGTTCGATCGCGCATCTCCCGGTTCTGGCCGGCGCGGCCGTCGTCGGCCAGACTCTGAACCTCGAGCCCCGAGGAGGACGCCGCAACGCCTTCTGGATGCCCATGGCCCATGCCGACAACGGCCGCATCCTCGCCCTGGTCCGATCCCACGAGGTCTTCCTCTGGCGCGGCGACGACCCGAACCGGATCCAGTACGTTCGGCCCCCCACCCGTTCGAGGTTCGCCGAGGACGATGATGCCCGGCGCTTCCGTCCGCCCCCCTGGGTCGGCCTGGCCGTCAGCCCGACCGGAGACCGCCTCTACCTGCTCTCCTTCGAGGGCGACCTCCACGTTTGGGCGCTCGGCGGCGCCCGCGCCCGGGAACTCTCCTGGCCGATCCACAGCGAGATCCGCTGCCTGTCGCTCAGCAATGACGGCCAGACCCTGGCCCTGGGCAACCGGAAAGGGCAGGTCGTCCTGATCGACACGGCCGATGGGACCGTTCAGTCGACCATCGTCCCCGAAGGCGAGGCGGTCGAGGTCTCGTCGCTGGCCTTCGCCCCCGACGGCCGGACCCTGGCCATCGGCTTCCAGAACGGCTCGATCGGCCTCTGGGCCCTCGACGGCCGGCAGACCGAGCGGCTCGTCTCCCTGCCCGGCCACGTGGGCTCGGTCTACGCCCTGACCTTCGAACCGGCAGGTCATCACCTCGCCAGCGCCGGCGACGACAAGGTCGTGCAGGTCTGGGACCTCGACCAAATCCGCCTTCGCCTGGGCGCCCTCGGACTCGGCTGGTAAACGCGCCCGTCCCTCCCTGACTCGCGGGAAGACCGTGACGGAAATTCCTGGTAAGGTGTCGTGGACGCGCCGGGAGCCCTCGGAACGGCTCTAGGCGCGTCCGCCGCAACGACCCAGGAGCCAGGCGTCATGCCGAACCCGCTCGTCGAGCCGCTGGGAAAGGTCCGGACCAAGATCGTGGCCACGCTCGGTCCCGCGTCGAGAACGCCCGACGTCCTGCGGCGGCTCGTCGAGGCCGGCGTCGACTGCTTCCGCTTGAATCTCTCGCACGGGACCCAGGACGAGCATACCGAGACCTTGCGCGTCGTGCGCCAGGTCGGCGAACTGATCGACCGGCCGATCGCCGTGCTGGCCGACCTGTGCGGCCCCAAGATCCGCCTCGGCCCGATTCCGGGGGACGCGGTCCAGTGTCTCGACGGCGAGGAATTCTTCCTCGTCCGCGAGCGCGATGGCGACAACGCCCGGGAGCTCACCTGCTCGTATCCCGAGCTGATCGACGACCTCAAGCCGGGCGATCACGCCCTCTTCGCCGATGGCGCCGTGGCGATGCAGGTCGTCGGCACGTCACCGGGCCGGGCCCAGTTGGTCGTCACCCTGCCGGGCCGGCTCCGGTCGGGCCAGGGGTTGAACTTGCCGGGCTGCGACCTCCGGGTCAAGGCCCTCACCGAGAAGGACCTGCGCGACCTCGACTGGCTCGGCTCGCACGCCGTGGAATATGTCGGCCTGTCCTTCGTGAGGACCGCCGACGACGTGGCCCGTCTCCGTCGAGAGCAGGAGGCCAGGGGCATCCGGGCCCGCATCGTCGCCAAGATCGAGAAGCCCGAGGCCGTGGCCAACTTCGACGCCATCCTGTCCGAAACCGACGCCGTGATGGTCGCTCGCGGCGACCTGGGGGTCGAGCTGGACGTCGCCCGCGTGCCGGCCATTCAGAAGCGGATCATCGCCGCCTGCCACAAGGCCCGGGTGCCGGTGATCACCGCCACGCAGATGCTCACCAGCATGGAAAGCTCCAACCGCCCCACCCGCGCCGAGGCCAGCGACGTCTTCAACGCCGTGCTCGACGGCACCGACGCCGTGATGCTCTCGGGCGAAACGGCCATCGGCTCCTACCCGGTCGAGGCCGTCTCCATGATGAGCCGGATCGCCGTCGAGGCCGAGGCGATCCTCCCCGAGTGGCGTTCGGACACCGGCCCGATCGGTCGTGCCGGCTGGGTTTCGCCGATCACCGAGGGCATGGTCGAGGCCGCCAGCCTCGCGAGCCGCCGGCTCGGCGCCTCGCTGCTGGTCGTGGCGACCCACTCCGGCCGCACCGCCCTGGCCCTCTCCAAGCAGCGGTACCCCACCCCCACGCTCGCGCTGGCCGACAGCGCCGAGCAGGCCCGCGCCATGGCCCTGTTCTGGGGCGTCACCCCCGTGCACTTCCCCGAGATCACCGATGTCGAGCAAGCCCTGGCCTTCGCCCTCGACTGGGCCCGCGCCCGGGGCCTGATCGCCTCCGGCGACCGCGTCATCCTCCTTCGAGGCACCGTCCCCGGCAACCCCGTCCACAACGCCCTGCTCGTCCGCGAGGTGGAATAGGTCCCTCTTCCCGAGGCGTCACGAACCCGATCCCATCGAAAATCATGCCCCAGCTTTCCCTGTTCGACACTCCGGACGAGCTTGCCCCTCAGGCGGCCCGGCTGGCTCCCAGGCTTCTCCGGCTGGCCGAGCAAGGGGTGTACCTCGGCACCAGCTCCTGGAAGTACCCCGGCTGGGTCGGCTCGATCTACACCGCGGAACGTTACACCGTCCGGGGCAAGTTCCAGACGAAGCAGTTCCAGAACGATTGCCTGGCGGAGTACGCGAAGACCTTCCACCTCGTCGGCGGCGACTTCAGCTTCTACACCTTCCCCGCAAAGGACGACTGGCGGCGGCTCTTCGAGGGCACGCCCGACCGCCTGCTCTTCGCCCTGAAGGTGCCCGAGGAAATCACCGCGCCGGTCTGGCCCCGGCACGCCCGTTATGGCCCAAAAGCCGGTCAGATCAACCCCCATTTTCTCAACGCGGACATTTTCATAAAGCGGTTCCTTGAACCGCTTGAGCCGTACCGTCAGCGGGTGGCGACGCTCCTCTTCGAGTTCGGAACCTACGCGAAGTCGACGTTCGCCACGCCGGACGCGTTCCTGAAGCGGCTCGATCCGTTCCTCGCCCGACTGCCGGCAGGCTTCCGGCGCGCGGTCGAGGTCCGCAACGCCGAGCTGCTCGGCGAGCCCTACTTCGCAACGCTCGCCTCCCACAACACGGCCCACGTCTTCAACGCCTGGACGCGCATGCCCGAGCTGGCCGATCAGATGGCCATGACCGGCGCCTTCACCGCCAACGTCCTGGTCGCCCGAGCCTTGCTCCGCCGTGGGCGATCCTACGAGCAGGCGGTTCAGCTCTTCGAGCCCTACAAGGCGGTGCAGGAACCCGATCCTCGAGGCCGGGCCGCGCTGCGCGACCTCGCCCGCGAGGGTTTGCGTCGACGCATGCCGACCTTTCTGCTTGTCAACAACCGCTACGAGGGGAACTCCCCCTCGACAATCGAGGCGGTCGTCGAGGCCCTGGAGCGCGACTCGGGCGGCTGACCGAGCCGGCCGTCTCCACGGAATCGGTCTTGCCAGGATCGCGCGAATCGGGCAGGATGCCGCCGCCACCGGAAGGCGACCGGGCCGGACCGTCATGTCTCGCGGGCCGGGCTCGCCTTCCCCAACGATCGGCCTCTCCGCCATTGTTCCCGGTTTTTCCTTTCGCCTTTGCCCGTTCGGGGGCCCATTGCCATGCAGCGCCAACGCCGACTCGCGGCCGGAGTGGCCCTGGCCGTGCTGGCCAGCCTTCCCCTCGTCGGAGCCGGTTGCGCCTCGCTGGCCGGATTCGGCACCGACCTGGGCCTGCGAACCGTTTCGCCCAACCCGCTGATCGTCCCCTCGAATGACTTCGACCTGGTCTGGAACAAGTGCGTGGCGATCGTGGATGAGTACTTCGACATCGCCAGCGAGGACCGATTGTCGCGGACGATCACGACCGACCCGAAGATCGGGGCGACCCTGATCGAGCCCTGGTACGGCGATTCGGTCGGGTTCGGCGAGCGGCTGGAGGCGACCCTTCAGACGATCCGGCGGTTCGCCAGGGTCACGATCAACCCGGCTCCCAGCGGCGGCTACGCCGTCAAGGTCGAGGTGTTCAAGGAACTCGAAGACCTGGCCAAGCCCGAACGTCAGGCCGGCGGCCGTGCGGTCTTTGATAGCGACTTCCCCGTGAACCGGACCCGCGAAATCGTCGGCCCCGTGCCAATTCCCAACGGCTGGATTCCCCGAGGCCGCGACTCCAAGCTCGAACAGGTCATCCTGACCCGTCTTCGCAACGATCTGGTCTTCTAAGCCGGCAGCGCGGCGACGCACGCCGCCGGTTCCGTTCGACCTGGTTTTTTGTTGAAGCTCGGGCCAGGGCGCGGCATGCTGCGCTCTGTACGATCGTGGCACCGATCTTGCACCCGAAGGGATTCACGAGCGATCTCGCCGGGCGAGTTGTTCCGGGTCACGCGGGCCCGACGGCCGGCCACACGGGCCGAACCGAGTTGTAACGCCATCCGAGTCTGACACCCATGATGCCCATCACGCGACGCGACATCGAAATCCTTCTGGACACCCCCGACCGGCGCGACTACGTCGTCAGCGCCTTCGTGGACCGCCGGGTCCAGGACGGGTTTCACCGCTACATCGACGTTCAGCTTCGCAACCAGGCCCGGGAGGCCAATCAGGCCCTCTCCGAAGCCAAGGCCCGCAAGGCCCTCGAAGCCAACATCGAGGCCATCCTCCGGGCCGTCGACGGCGCCGACTCCGCCGCCAAGGGGCTGGCCGTCTACTCCGGGGTCGAGCGGAAGCTCTTCCACGTCGTCTCCCTCGACTTCCCGGTCGAGAACCAGCTCGTCATCGACGAGGAACCGTTCGTCCTGCCCTTGCTCGAACGCTGGTACGGCGACCCAAATTACCTCGTCGCCGTCGTCGACTCCCGACATGCCCACCTCTTCGAGGTCCACACCGGCGTGGCCGAGGAGGTCAAGGGGATCGACCGCGACATTCCCGAGATGCAGCGGGACAAGCCCCGGTTCACCTACAAGAAGCGGTTCAGCCAGACCCATCACGAGCGGCTCCAATCCCTCGATAACGACGAGTTCTTCAAGGAAATCGCCGGGGTCATCGCCGACCACTGGAAAACCGGCGCCTTCACCGGCCTGATCCTCCTGGGCCAGCCGCCGGCCACCGCCGCCCTGCGACGGCTGCTCTCCAAGGACCTCAACGGCTCGGTCGTCGAGGAACACGCCCAGACCATGACCTCCAGGCCCGAGGATGTCGCCGACGACGTCACCCGCGTCATGGAACGCTGGCGGGAGATCCAGCGGTCCGAAATCCTCGGCGAGCTTCAGGAACGCTGGAAGCGGAACCACCTGGTCGCCGACGGGCCGACCGCCGTGCTCGACGCCCTCCAGCAAGGTCGCGCGACCCGCGTCGTCATCGGCCCCAGGCGCGACCTCGGCGGCGCCCGTTGCAACGACTGCGGCTACCGCTTCGGCGCTCCGGTCGGCACCTGCGCCTACTGCCAGAGCCCCACCCGCACGGTCAACGCCGTTCAGGAGATCCTCCGCATGGCCCTCCGCCACCGCGTGCCGGTCTTCCTGTTCGAGCGCGGCCTGACCGAAGACCCCCTCGCCCGAGCCGGCGGCGTCGCCGCCCTGCTCCGCGCCGAGGCCAACTGGGCCCCCGACGCCTCCACCGCCCAGGCCACCCAGGGGCATTGAGAGAAACACAATCCCATAAGAACAATCTTCGCAGAGCGGGCAACGCCCACCGATCCTTCGGTCTTGCACGCCGATCGGTGGGCCTTGCTCACCTTACAACGCCGATATCAATAACACCCAACGTTTCCATTCAAGCAACGGGCGCCCAGAACTCCGGCGCGGCTCAAGGGGCCTCGTCGGTGGTCTCCGGCATGAGGATGCGGAAGAAGTCGCGGGGCTGCCAGGGAATCAGGCGCGCGCCGTTGGAGGGGAAGACGCGGGGGATCGTCGCCAGGTCGTCGCCGGCGACCGGCGGTGAGACGACCAGACCGTCGCTCCATCGGCCGAGGTCGCGGATCAGGCTTCCCTTCCGGGTCGCCTCGTCGAGCGTCTGGCCCTGGAAGGCGGCGTGCAGGGTCAGATCGGCCAGTCGCCAGAAGCCGTAGCGGTCGAGGAGATCGACCCCCGCGCGGCT
>CAZRGV010000137.1:0-2047 GCA_964599655.1 uncultured Isosphaeraceae bacterium
CTCCGCCCCGGTTGGCGAACCACCCGGACAACCCCGTTTCTCCCGATTCGCACGCGGAGGCGGTCACCTCAACCCACGCGCCGGGCGCGCCGAACGAACTCCCCTTGAATTCCGCAACGGACGATGGCTCGGAAACTTCCGTCGATTCGACGCTCGAAGAAACCGCGCACCGGACGCGCACCAGGATCCGTTTCAAGGCCCTCATGAGGGTCAACGCCCGTCGTTCGGAGTCGATTCCGCGCCCCGCGTCCGAGCCGGTTGATCCTACGTCCGAGGGCGGCCCCGTTGGCTCGCCAAGCGCGAGTGTCACGGCCGGCACCGACGGCGGCGTGATCGTTCGGCGGGTTGCCCAACGGGGCGAGGACATCGCGCGCGGGCGTGACCAGGGCGACCGGGCTCGCACGCCCCTGGCCGTCGCCTCCGCCAGGGCCGGATGTTGTTCGGCCGAATCAGCGGATCCGCCCGCGCCGATTCCGATTGCGATGCCGTGGGACCCTCGGGATAATCGGATCGGCCGAGGAAGTCCGGGCACGACGTCGTTCCCCCTCGCCGGCCCTCCGCCCGCTCGGGGCGCCGACCATTCGTGACAATCCCGGTCCAATCGAGTGTGATTTCATAGGATTATCTTTTTTAATAGAGTAATTTCTAGTTTTAATAACATTATAGAATTTGGTGTCACATCGCGATGTCGAACGGGCCGCCTTCGAAATCGATCACGTTGTTTGTCGTCTTGTTGTCGATTGCCCTGTTTGGTGTGCTTTACGCCTTGAAGCCGGTCATGGTCGATGGCGATGGGACGACCCTCGCGTCGATGACGATTTACGGCGGGCCGCTGGGGGCGGTGAACCCGAAGCATCCGCTGGTGCCGGGGATTCTGCGGCTGGCGTATCGGCCGCTGGAGTTGATCGGGTTGCGATCGTACGCCTTGCGGTCGTTGACCGTGGTTTCGAACCTGGCGACGGTTGGGACGTTCTTGCTGCTGGCGCTCGTGATTTTTCCTCGAATTCTTGGTGATCGGTGGATTGCGGTCTGGTGCGCGCTCGGCGTGGCCGGCTCCTACGGCGTGATGTCGCGTGGAAGTACCATTGAGGTTTATGCTCTTGCGCTTTTGATGGATGTGGTCCTGGTCGCCCATGGCCTGACGGCGGACTTTTCGACCCGGCGGGCGGCGATTCTGACGGGGCTCCTGGCGGTGCTCGCGATTGGGATTCACATGACCAATGTGCTTGTCGGGCCGTTTGTGCTGGCTTTGATCTTGCATCGCGTGGATCGTGGTCAAGTCGGGCGGTTCCTTCTTTGGGCCACGGGCGCCTTGGTGCTGGGTTTGGTCGCGATGTTCGCGTTCGAGTTAATCGCCTTGGGGGCCCGTTTGTGGCCACCCGACCTGCGAGCGCTGGTTCCTCAGAGGGACCCCATTCCCGCGCAGAGTGTTGTTGCTCGGCTGGGCCGAGGTGTTTATGGATTCTTGCGAACGATCGCCTATCTTCCGCATGTGAGAGTCTTGACTCGTGAATTCGCGGTCACGTATCTGGCGTTGCTGGTTGCCTCGGCCCTGGGGATCGCATTTCTGGCCTGGCAGGGACTTTGGCGAAACATAGGGAAGTATCGAAAATATTTCGGGATGTTGGGGTTGCTGGTCGCGCCGTTCGTCGTGATCGGCCTCTATTATTATCCCTCCGACCCGGAGCGTTGGCTCTTCCTGGCCCCTGCGTTCTGGGCGTGCGTTGGCCTCGTGTGGGTCGAGTCGATCGGCTCGGCGGGCCCGAGGCTCGGACCGATCTCGAAAGGGGCGGTGCTCGCGGCGATGGTCCTGGCGCTGGGGGCGTACAACGCCCTGGTCGGGCTTTTGCCCGAAGCCCGCGCGAATCGGGTGCTTCATGGCCTGAGGGCCCTGACCGACGTGGCCAGGAAAGGCGACCTCGTCATCTCTTCCTCGGGGCTTACGGACCCGATTTATGAGTTTTATCTCGACAAGCCTCGCGACTTCGCGAACCTGACGCCGATGGCCCTGGTCTCACCAGTAGTCAGGTCACGATGCTTATCAACG
>CAZRGV010000137.1:2057-15720 GCA_964599655.1 uncultured Isosphaeraceae bacterium
ACAAGGCGGACCGTCTGGAATTGACTCGCCATTTGAAACGTTCGATTGAAGAAACGCTTGCGTCGGGTCACAACGTGTACGTTTATGACATAATCGACGAAGGGCACATTCAAGGGGAGGGTTTCCCCTGGGCCTATCTTGAGTACGGCTATGGTCCAGACACGTTTCTGAGCGTTTTCCGGGACTTCGACGCGAAGGCGATCGTTCCGCCGAATGCGGATCATACCGGCACATATCGACTTTTTCTTCGAAGCCACGCAAGGGCACCCGAGGCGTGATCCCGAGGCGCTCGGGCGATTGGGGAGGGTGGGGCGATGCCAACGGACGCGCTGATCAAGGGTCAGGCGAGGCGACGGGGGTGGGCGGCGCTGTGGGTCGCGCTCGCCGCGCTGCTGGGGTTCGAGGGCTCCGCGTCGTTGGTGTTGGGCGACGACTGGAGCCCGGAGTACCGGGCGTCGCTCCGCCGCACCATCGAGCGCCGCAAGGAGCGTCGCCGGTCGCTCGGCCAGGTTCAGGGGGATCCCTTCGGGGCTGGCCAGGGCGCCGGCACGATCGTACCCTACCCGTTGCCACCCTCGTTGATCATCCGCCAGACGCCGGAAACCCACGACGAGATTGGCGGCCTGCTCCACCTGCTCCGTGGGTCTTGAGCTGTTGACATGATTGCACTGGCAGATTTGGTTCGATTGGCGTCAGGAGACGGCCGCGGCGACGCGGTCGGAGGCGAGCGCTCGGGGGTGGGGGTTGAGGGCGGCGCCGGGGAGGGTTGTGAGCACGACGCAGATGGTTTCGGTCGCGGGGTCGGCCCAGGCGAGGGTTCCGGTCGAGCCGGTGTGGCCGAAGGTTTTCTCGGAGCAGCCGGGGCTGCCGGCCGTTGTGCCGATGGCGAAGCCGAGCCCTCGGGGGGTCAGCCCGTTGGGGTTGTGGTTGCGGATCATGAGCTGGGCGGTTTCGGGGCGGACGGCCTTGCCCTCGCGTTGGAGGAACTCGGCGAGGAAGCGTCCGAGGTCGGGGGCCGAGGCGTGGGCGCCGCCCCAGGGGGCCCCGAGCGTTCGCCAGTAGGGGCTATTCCAGTCCCAGTTTCGGGCCGAGGGATCGCCTCCGCCGGATTCGGGTGCCGCGGACTCGGGCTGGCACCGCAACACGGTTTCGAGCGGGAACCGGCCGAGTCCCAGGGCCGAATGGGCCATTCCCAGGGGGCGGAAGACGGCCTCGTCGAACAGCGCCGGCAGTTCCGACCCGCGGATGCGACGTGCGATCTCGGCGGCCAGGAGGATCGCCATGCTCGAGTAGGAGTACTTCGTGCCGGGATCGAACAGCAGCGGGGTGCGTGCGGCCTCGGCCACGAACTCCGAGAGGGGCGCGTGGCTGGCGCGCAACCTTGCGTTCTCCGGCAACTGGTCGGGGAGGCCCGAGACGTGCGTCAGCAGTTGCCGGATCGTGACGCGGTTCCTCGCCCCGCCTTGGAACTCGGGGAGGAACCGGCGGACCGGGTCGTCGAGCCGGAACGCGCCTCGGTCGTAGAGGGTCAACAGGGCCGTCGCGGTGATCGGCTTCGTGATCGAGCCGAGCAGGAAGATTTCGTCGACCGATCGGGCCGCGCCGAAGTGCCTGTCGAAGACGTCTCGGCCGTGCCGGACGTGGAGGACGGCCGCGTTGACCCGCTTTTCGGCCACCGCGTCGGCGAGCACGTTGGCGGCGAGGTCCAGCCCGTCCCGCCGCCTCGCGGCGGCGAACAGGGGCGAGGCCCAAGCGGCCAGGGCTCCCGTGCGAAGGAAGGTTCGACGGTTCATGCGCACGATCTTAACACGCCGGCGGAGCCGCGACGAGGGCCTTGTCAGACAACACAGCCGAACCCAAGTGGTCCTTTCCGAGGGGCGGATCGGGACGGAACGTCGAGCCGGGCTTCGCTGTTGAGCGTGTTGATGCCATTCCGAAACACAATCGGCAGGATCGATCGGGAACGGTCGCTTTCTGCTTGTCAGGTTGCGATCAACGCGAGTAACATGACGGCCAGGTGGAATCACAGGGATTGGGTTCTCCTCAACCAGCGACGGGAAACCGGTGCCGTGGCATCGAGGCGGCGGTGTGGTTTCGATTCCATGACCAAGGAGGCGAAGCATCCAATGATCCGAGCGTTGCGGTGGACCTCAATTCGACAGGGCTTGACGCGGGGCGCTCCGGTGGCACTTGTGCTTCTCGCCGGCTTGCTGCCGACCCCGGCCAGAGCGAATTACACCCTCATCCTCGACACCGTCTTCAACGGCTCGACCCCGAGCAGCACGCCGCCGTGGTTGACGGCCACGTTCGCGGACACCGCGGCCAATGAAGTGACCCTGACGTTGACGGTCAGCCTGGACGTCGCATCCGAGTTCATCGATGACGTCGTGTTCAACGTCAATCCGAGCATCCTGCCGTCCTCGCTGACGATTACCCAGCTCTCCGGCACGCTGAACAACGGGATCGCCAACACCACGCAAAACGCTCAGAATCTGCCGGGCGGCGGAAGCCTGGGCCAGGGTTTCGACATTGGGATTTCGTGGCCGACCTCCAACGCCGCGGATCGTTTTGACGGCACCGAGAGCGCGGTCTTCAAGATCACCGGCACCAGTCTGTCCACCGCGGATTTCAACTTCGCCAACGCGAGCGGCCTGCTGATCGCGGCCCACGTCCAGGGCATTCCGGGGGGGCTCAGTGGCGCGATCACGGTGGTTCCCGAACCGTCGTCGATCGCCATGTCGGGCATTGGTCTGGCGATGCTCGCCGGCCTCGGCATCCTTCGCCGCCGCAACGGCCGGTCGGCGACCGACTGAGTCGCCCCCTCGTCGACAACCTCCCGATTCCCGCGATGCCCGGCCTTCGGAGGCCGGGCATCGCGCGTTTGGGGAGATCAAAATGATGAAAGCATTTTTATTAATTATGATCAATTTACATCAACATTAAACAATGTGAAACTAACGGTGGATTGGGTTGAGTGTGATTTTGTGATCCATCGCGGCGACGGGGCTGGCCGGATAGGATAGGGGCGGGAGCCGAGGTCGGATCGCGCGACGCGCGCTCTGGTCCGACGTTCGGGATCTTGCCCCCCAACCGCCACGACACTCGACATCGAGGACGCCGCATGAGATCCGCCAGAGCCTTCGTCACCGGGTTATCCCTGGCCGTGTTGCTTGTCGCGATCGAGAACGCCGGACCGGTTCTGGCCGGGCCGCCCGAGGATCGCCCCTGGTTGTCCGTGGTCGAGGACGATCGCGCCATCAAGATCGAGACGGACAAACTTGAGGCCGTCATCCCCAAGAAAAACCCCAAGCACTGGATGACCGGCATCGAGAAAGGGTCGTTCCTCGACAAGGCGACCGGATTCCGCGAGGTCGGCGACGGGCTGATGGTCGTCGACTGGATCATGGAACCGGGCAGCGACGCGGAGTGGGCCGACCAGGTCTTCGCTCCGGACGGGAACGGCGTCGGGCGCTATACGTGGTTCGAGAACGAGACCGACCCGGCGCGGCGGTCGTATGCCCTGATGGCCCACGGCAGCAGCCATCGCAAGCGGATGGTCGAGGGGCCCCAGCTCTGTCACCGGATGAAGCCGGTCCAGCCCGAGGTGATCCGGGGCGAGGACTTCGTCGCGGTGAAGACCACCTACCACTTCGAGTACGCCGCGCCCGGCCGCAAGCCCGGATCGCAATGGACGCAACTGGTCGTCTTCCCCAAAGGGGAGCGGTATTTCGTGTTGATGGACAAGATTGATAGCGTAAACGATTCTCCAGAAATGTTCCTCCGCAACGATACGCCCGGCTGCGTCCGTCACGAGAACGGCGACACGTTCAGCGAGATGTACCTCAGTTACCTGAGCGGCCCGAAGGGGATCCGAATCCCGTCGAGCGAGTTCTTCACGCCGTTCCCGCCCGACCTGAAGTTTGGCTATCGGCGCGACACGCACCGGACGCCCGAGAGCTTCATCCGCGCCTACCACCTTCGCGACCCGAAAACGGGCAAGGACGGCCCCTGGCTGGCCGGCCTGACGCTCGATCCGTCGGTCGTCTACGAGGCATGGTGCAGCCAGCGTCCGGGCGGGATCATCGTCATGATCGAGGAGATCCACGGCCGTCCCGTGAAGGCGGGCGAGTCCTTTAGCGCGGCCCACATCGTGGGCTACTTCGACTCGATCGAGGACATGCACAAGGTCTACGACCGCTACAAGGGCCACACCGGATTGACCGCCGACGCCTCGGGTTGGCATCTGGTGAAATAGACAACGGTTGAGGCGAAGGCATGTGGCGACACGAGGGCGTTCTACGCTTCGCGTAGAACGGAGAGGCCTTCGCCAACCCGCGGCACCCTCGTTCTCTTGCGGCCGCGCTGACCGGATGACGCAGGCGTTGACCGGGCCATGCCGCGTTCGTCGACGACTGGCCCGGCGGGTGCCGGGTGAACCGGCTCGCCCGGTCTTGTGTCCTACTCGGATGACCTGCGTCCGTCGAATCGGAGAGGAGGCCCAGAGGCGGGACATCTCCCCATGGACCGACTGACCAACAGCGAGTGCGAGCAACTGGACGATGCGGGCTACCTGGCGCTGGAGGGGGTCGTCGACCCCGATCGCGTCGAGGCGATGCGGGCGCGGCTGGAGGAGTTGCTCAAGGTCACCGAGCAGGATCACGCCGGCACGCTGATCGTGGGTGGACTGCTCGAGGACTCGGTGTTTGACGCGGCGTGGCGGCACCCTCGGGTGCTCGCGGCGGTCAGGCACCTTCTCGGTGACGCGTACCGACTCACGGGGCTGGCCTCACGCGGGCTTCGGCCGGGACATGGCCAGCAGGCCCTGCACGTCGACTGGGGAGGGCAGGGGGTGCCCGGGGTATGGTACGCCTGCCACGCGATCTGCGCGCTGGTCGACTTCACAACCGAGAATGGCGCCACGCGCGTGGTGCCCGGTTCGCATCGGAATCCGTGGATGCTCAAGGGTCTTTCGGATCCTCGAAGGCCACACCCGGCGCAGCGACAACTCGTCGGTGCGGCGGGGACGGTCTTCATCCTCAACACCCACTGTGCCCATTCCGCGGTCCGCAATGCGTCGGATGAGCCTCGGCTGGCGTTGTTCGCGCACTTTATGCGCCGGGATTCGCCGCTACTGTTGGCCAACTCGCCCCCGGAACCGAGCCTCGAAACCCTGGCGCGCCACGGCGACGAGAGCCGAGCGATCCTCAAGGCCACGCCATGAGGAGGGCCGCCTGAGCCGCGCGAGGGTTGTCTGGATCCACTGCAATCGCAGGAAATCAGTCCTTCCTGTTGATGCGACGTGACGGTTTGATCGGAGGGTCAGAGCAGGCCGCCGTTCCAGGACGGATCGATTCGACGCATCAAGGCACCATCATTCCGGCGCGTCATTCCGCACTTGCGATACGTCTCGTGAGCGCGGGCGAGGCGGTCGCGGTCGAGCTCGACGCCCAGGCCCGCTCCGCGGGGCACGGCGATCTGACCGTCACGAATCGTCAGCATCGGGCCCTCGATGATGTCCGTTCCTTCGACGAGCCAGGGGTAATGCGTGTCGCTGGCGAAGGTCAGCCCCGGCAAACAGGCGCCGAGGTGGACCATCGCCGCCATCGTGATTCCCGCGTGGCTGTTACTGTGCTGGCTCAGGGCCCAGCCGGCGGCCTCGGCGATCGGTCCCAGCGCCTGGCAGCCGGCGAAGCCGCCGAAATAGTGCAGGTCGCAGAGGAGCACGTCGATCGGTTGACGCTTCAAGGCCTCAGGGATGTGCGAGAATTTTGTCACGCACATGTTGGTACTCATTGGCAGACCGGTTTCCTTGCGGACCTGGGCCATCGCGGCCTGGCCTCGCACCGGGTCTTCGTAGTATTCCAGCGGCAGGCCCCGCAGGGCCGCGCCGATCCTCAAGGCGGTGGCCAGCTTCCAGCGGGCGTTCGGGTCGATCCGCAAGGGACATTCGCGACCAAGCCTCGCGGCGAGCGCGACCATGGTTTCTCGCTCGACATCCGGCGGCAGGACACCCGCCTTGAGCTTGAAGACGCGGAAGCCCCAGCGTTCGCGAACGCGGGCGGCCATCTCGGCCATGGCCTCGGGCGTGCGAACCTCGCCCCAGTCGTCGAGGGCCCGGTCGCCTCGGCCCCGGTCGTCGGCGAGGTGGGGGTCGGACAGGACCGTCGGGTGATCGGCGGCATAGCGGTAGAAGAGATAGGCGGCGAACTCGACCGACTCGCGCACCGGCCCGCCGAGTAACTCGCAGAGCCGTCGGCCCGTGGCGCGGCCGAGAGCGTCGAGGCAGGCCAGCTCCACCGCCGCATAGCAGGCCGGGTCGAGCCGATTCAGGTCGGCGCCGAAGGAACGGTAGGCGAAGGCATCGCGTCCGATAACGAGTTCCCCCGCCCGCTTCAGCGCCTCCGTGGTCGACGCCCCGCCGTGGGTCTCGCCGAGCCCGACAACCCCCGCGTCGGTTTCCAGTTCGACGACGTTTCGGAGGAAATACGGGCCGTGACAACCGCTGGCCGCCAGAAGCGGAGGGTCGGGCAAGGCGATCGGCGTCACCCGAAGGCCGGTGATCCGCAGCGACGGCCTGTTCCGGGTCGAATCCTCGGCGCGGGCCGAGCCGCCGCATGGAGCGTCCACGATTCCCAGGATGGCCAGGCGGAGCCAATCACGACGACGAACTCTCATGGCGTTCGTTCCTCCCCCAAAACCGTCACCGCAGGTGGGACAACCCGGACAACGCGAGGGCGGTCCGGGTTGCCCGCGTCTCGGGCCGGCGCGTCCCGGTTATTCGCCGCCCGCCTCGGTGTCGTTGATGAGCGTCTCGAGCATCTCGGCGATGGCCTTGGCGTTCTCGTCGCCACTGCCGACCTTGATGAGCCGGACCTTCCCGGCGCGGTCGATGACAACGGCCTCGGGAATGCCGGTCACACCGTAGAAATCCGACATGTCGCTGCCTTTCTGGATCCCGAACCGATGGCGCAGGTCGTTCTTGGCGGCGAACTTGACCAGCATCTTCTGTTCGTCTTCGGGACGGACGGTCTCTTGCGACTGAATGGCCTTATCGGCCTTCTCGTCCCATGTGAAGTTATAGTAGCGCGTGAGTCCGATGATCACGAGCCCCTTGTCGGCGTACTTCTCGTTCCACTCGCGAAGGTGGGGGAAGGTGGCGATGCAGGGACCGCACCAGACGGCCCAGAAGTCGAGCAGAACGACCTTGCCCTTGAGGTCGGCGTCGGTGAGCGGAGCGCCATTGACCCAGGTTTCGACGGCCAGCGGGGCGGCCGGCTGACCGATCAGGGCCTCTCGCTGGCGATCGGCCTTGATGCCGCGTTCCAGGGACGCGAGGCTCCGCAGGTACTGGTCGACCCGGGTTTTCACGGCGTTCGATCCGGTCTTGTGCTGGACGTCGGCGAGCAGGGCCTTCACTTCGTTGAGCTGGGTCTCGGCTTTGGCGGCGTCCTCCGAGGCGAGTGGCGCGAGGTCCTGGACGACCTTGTCGAAGTAGTTGCCGAGGGCGCCGAGGTCGTCGGGGTTCTGCTTGAGCTTCGCGACGAGGTCGGCGAGCTTGGTTCTCGCGAGCGTGACGCGATTCTCGTAAAAGGCGACCGCCGACTTCGCGCGGGTGAGCAGCGTCTTGGCGTCGTCCTTGGTCGGCTCGAGCGAGCCGAGCAGGGTTTTCATCTCGGCGAGCTTCGTCTCGGCGGCGTCGGCGTCGGACCGCAGCAGGCCGCTGATTTCGCGAAGGTGTTCGGACATATAGGCATTGATTGCGTCGATGCTGTCGGGGTTGCGCTTGAGCTGGTCGGCGGTCGAGGACTGGTCGGCCTTGGTGGCCTGCGGGGGATCGTCGGCGAGCGTCGAGGTCGCCGCGAAGGCGAGCGCGGCCAGGGCGAGAAGAATCCGGCGCGACATGGGGAACTCCGGGGGGCAGGGGACAAGACACCGACCCGGCCGGAAACGAACACCGCCTCCCGCCAGATCGCCGTTGGTGTCCATTTCAGCCGTCGCCCCCCGCGATGTCCACGGAAAAACGCGTGGTGATTCCAGCGCATCAAGACGGTGGTGTCGAGGGCCGTTCCATCAAACGATGAAGACGACGGCGCTGGTTCTCGCGCAAGGGTTGACAACGCGAGGGCGGCGCGCCTCGGCCTGGCCCATGTCTTGACACAGAATCTGGTCGGGTCCGCCATGCGGACCAACCTCCTCGATCGGGCCAGAGCGGTTCCCACGGCGGACCCGACCACACTTATGATATGATAAACATCATTACAAATATCATTAAATGACATTGTTAGAAGAGAGCAAAATCCTTGGCTGGATGGGTGGGCGCGCGATCGTCGATGGCCGTGGAATTAGAGTATGAAGTGAACATTGACCATAATACCAAGACGCGGGCCCTCCCAGACGTCGGCTCTCGAATGGTTAGATTATCTTCAGAAATGGTTGGAGGAAAAATTGACAAAGAACGGTCTTGGAGGATTCCCATTTGCTTGATATCCTTGCGCTAAGTTCGGTTTTTGGCGGCGAACGTTTCCGCTCCAGCGAGTCAGGCGAGGGGGCCTGGGAGGGCGAATCCGGCTCTCGCGTTGGGAATCCGTGTCGGCGGGATCGGGTGTCGTCAGACCCTTTGGTCTCCGAAGTCGCGGTGCGAACGGTCAGAAAGGGTGCAGGGGTTTCGACTTGGGCCCTCGACAACGGAAGGGAGGCGCCTCTCGTGAGAATGCGCGGACGCTTCGCCTCGCCCGGCCTACTTGTCGGCGTTGGTCTCGCGATCGGTTGCGGGCCAGCCGATCATGACACGCGGTCGGCCGTCCGAACCGGCTCTGGTGGGCCGCCGGACGCGCCACCGAGGCTCGAACAACCGGAGGGCAAGGTGCAATCCCGCGGCGTGACGGTCCACCAGGTCGAGTTTCAGGCCGTGGCTCCGGCCACCTGGCCGAGCCCGCCGCGGGGGAAAACCCGCTCGATTCCACTGATCTTGCGAATGACGAACCATGGCGAGACGCCCTTGCGGTTCAAGCTCATCGACACGCTTCACGTTTCGCTTCGAGCCGAGGACGGAACCGAGCTTCGCGAGATGTTCGCGCGCGACGCGACGTCCCGAGCGGGGTGGTTTTCGGCCCCCGTGATGCCGGGCAAGTCGCTGGAGATCAACCGCCAGGCCACCCTGGAATGGCAGGCGGACGGGACCTTGCGCCTGTCGGGACCCGATGGGTTCGGCGGCCTCTGGTGGTTCGACGGATTGAAGCCCGGCCGATACGTCGTTCGCCTCCAGTACGAGAACGACCGGGAACGGGCCGATGACAACACCCTCTTGTGGCGAGGGAAGGTTCAGACGCCCGATTTCTGGGTGACTCTCTCGGGAGACCCATGAAGAAATCGTGACTTGCTTGTTATGTGCCACTTTACTCAATCTGGAGGAACATCGACGCACGAGATTGCTGGAGAGAGGAACACAAGCGACCGCGGGTCAACCGCCGTGTCGTCGCGGATTTGGTCCGACCCGCGGGTGGGATGAGGCGCTTCGCGTGACGCGTGGGAGGAATCACTGGGCTCTTGAGGAGGGTTCAATGAGATGAGAATCCACAACCGGTCGCTCGTCGCTTCCGTCTTTGTCGTGCTGCTGGCGCTCGATCCGACTCGTGCCGTGGCGTCGGTGTTGACCGTGACGCCCGGCGCCATCTACCAGGCCAACGACGGTGTCATCTACGTCGATGCCGATGTTCCCTCGCTTGTCACGGGCAACATCAATGCCGATTTTCAGGCGGCCTTCAATTCCTGGAACAACGAGGCCGGCAATCCCAAGGGCTGGACGCTGGTCAATGGCGGCGCCCTCGGGAACGACACGACGTTCAACGTGAGCCTTTACCGGGCGCACATCGATGGAGGCTCCGGCGCTCTGGAAATCCAGATCGACTACACGCCTGGCGTTGGGGCCCCCCCGGCGATCGCCAACAATAACAACATCCAGCCCAACGAGGCGGTCTGGTCGCAATCGATCTTCACCTCGCTGAAGCTCGCGGGTTCCTTGCCGGGCAATCCCTACCTCGACAACCCAGCGGGATTGGCGAATACGCAACTCGGCCCCCCCGCCTATCCCTTCCAGTACAATGGGAGCTTTTTCTACGATGACCCGCATC
This sequence comes from uncultured Isosphaeraceae bacterium, assembly GCA_964599655.1. Taxonomy (GTDB): domain Bacteria; phylum Planctomycetota; class Planctomycetia; order Isosphaerales; family Isosphaeraceae; genus CAZRGV01. The sequence goes on from CAZRGV010000137.1 coordinate 12,188, forward strand.
GACCGCCGACCAACTTCTGGTATGGCGTGGCCTATCTGTCCACGGCCGACTACACAAACAAGATATTGACCGTCTATGACGGCGTGGCGTACGGCTTCCGGGTCGGCGTCGTCCCCGAGCCTTCCACGCTGGCCTCCGCCGGAGTCGCGGCGCTGCTTGGGCTGGGGTATTCGATGAGACGTCGACGCTCCCAAACCCCATCCTGAGTCAATCGCATCGAGAAAGTGATCAGAGAACCACGTGTGAGCTCGATGCTTCAAGTCGCTTCGCCGCCGCTCCGGTTTCCCGACGCGGCTGGGTGGCCCGGTCGACGATCGCGTTGTCCGGGCTACCCGTGGAACCTCTCCCAGACCCCGCAAATCCTCACCAACCCTCCACGGTCGTCCGCGAACCTCGTCGGCCCGGCCATCTCGGCAGCCTCATCCCCGCCCTGCAACCGGTTGACGAGCCGGCGTGCCATCCGACGGATCATCGCCAGCCGGGTAGGGTCCGCCGTGCGGACCATCCACCTCGATCGGTCCAGAGCGGTCCGCAGTCCAGAGCGGTCCGTAGGGCGGACCCGACCAGACTATGTCTTGATCGCATGCTTGCGAATGTTAGTCAGCGTTCCCAGGATGAATTCGTCCGGGAGGTTCAGGCCGACGGACTCGCGGACCATGTTGCAGAATCGCTTGGCCTCATCCGGATTGCGCGTCAACCGCTCGTCCGTCCAACTGGGATAGTGGGCGAACATCATGTCCGCAAGCAGGTCGCGGAAGCTGGCGGCGGTCCCATGGTAGTTGTAGGCTCGAAGTTGCGAACTCAGGCTAACTCCCATGATCTTGGCAATCTCCGTCCAGTGGTGCCGAAGGGGGTAATTCCGGGTGGACATCGCCGCTGAGAACAGAACAGCGGCGATGTCCACCTCCGAATCATTGACGGATCACGAGCAGCCCATGCTGTTGCCGCAGTTGAAGCAGCGGTAGCAGGTGCCACACCTCACCGTAAGCGCCCCGCAGTTGTCGCAGGGGGGGGCGTCGCTCTGGAAGCGGGCGAACTGCTCTTGCTGGCTCTCGAGCACGTCGAGGGTTGTGACCTTCAGGGCGTGGGGTTTCGAGGTGTAGGTTGTCTCGGCCTCAACGTGTTCGAGGTCTTCGGCCGTGGCCTTGCGGTGGCCGTTGACCTTGATCGTCGGGGCGGCGGGGGCGGGTTCCTCGATGGGAGCCGAGGGGGCGGGCTCCTCGCGACGTGGGGTGTTCGCCTCGCGGTAGCCGGGGACGAACTGGATGCCCAGCCAACGGAAGATGTAGTCGGTGATGCTCTTGGCGATCGGGATGTCGGGGTTTTTGGTGAAGCCCGACGGCTCGAACCGGCTATGGGCGAATTTGTTGACGAAGACCTCCAGCGGCACGCCGTATTGCAGGCCCATCGAGACCAAGGTGCCGATGACGTCCATCAGGCCGCCGACGGTCGAGCCTTCCTTGGCCATGGTGATGAACAGCTCGCCGGGGCGGCCGTCGTCGAAGAAGCCGACGGTCAGGTAGCCCTCGTGGCCCTGGATGTCGAACTTGTGGGTGACGCTGTGACGGGTGTCGGGCAGGCGCTGGCGACGGGGCTGACCGGCGGGCGGAAGGGGGCCGGGAATCGGCGCGGTGAACAGCGGCGAGACCATGGCGGCGGCCATCGCGGGCTCGGTGGGCGGCTCGGTGGGCGCGGTCGTTTCCCGCGACTTCTCCTTCTCCTTCTCCTTCTCCTTGGCTTTTCCTTCCTCGGACGAGGTGGTGCTCACGGGCTGGCTTTCCTTGGAGCCGTCGCGGTAGATGGCCAGCGCCTTGAGGCCGAGCCTCCAGCCTTCGAGGTAAGCGTTGCGGATGTCGTCGATGGTGGCCTCGCGCGGCATGTTGACGGTTTTGGAGATGGCCCCCGAGAGGAACGGCTGAGCGGCGGCCATCATCTTGACGTGACCTTCCCAGTGGATCGAGCGGCCACCTCGGGCGGGCGGGAAGGCGCAGTCGAAAACGGGCAGGTCCTCGTCGCGGAGGCCGGGGGCCCCTTCGATCGTGTCGTTCTCGTCGATGTAGTCGAGGACGTCCTGGATCGTCGGGTCATCGTAGCCGAGGGTGCGAAGCGCCATTGGCACGGTGCGGTTGACGATCTTGAGCATGCCGCCGCCGGCCAGGCTCTTGTACTTGACCAGGGCGATGTCGGGCTCGATGCCGGTGGTGTCGCAGTCCATCATGAAGGCGATGGTGCCGGTCGGCGCGATGACAGTGACCTGGCTGTTGCGATAGCCGAACCGGCGTCCGGCGTCGAGGCAGGCGTCCCAGACGTCTCGGGCGGCGTCGAGCAGCTCGTCGGGGCAGGAGGGGTCGATCGCCTCGACGGCCTCGCGGTGCATCTCCATGACCCGGAGCATCGGCTCACGGTTGATCGGGAAGCCCTCGAACGGACCAAGGTGGGCGGCGTGCTCCGCACTCGTGAGATACGCCTGGCCGTGCATGATCGCCGTGATCGCCCCGGCCAGCGCGCGGCCCTCGTCGGAGTCATAAGGCCGTCCCGACGCCATGATCAGCGAGCCAAGGTTGGCGTAACCCAGGCCCAGCGGCCGGAACCGATGGCTGTTCAGGGCGATCTTGTCGGTCGGGTAGCTGCCGTGATCGACAAGGATTTCCTGCGCCGTGATGAATACCCGGCAGGCCGCGCGGAACCGCTCGACGTCGAAGGTGCCGTCGTCGCGGCGGAACTTCATCAAGTTGATACTGGCAAGATTACAGGCGCTATCATCCAGGAACATGTACTCACTACATGGATTGGACGAATTGATGGGCGCGGTGTTCGGGCAGGTGTGCCAGCGCTGGATGGTGTCTTCGTACTGGAGGCCGGGGTCGCCGCAGAGCCAGGTGCCCTCGGCGATCTTGTCCATGAGGTCGCGGGCCTTGTAGGTATCGAGCGGTCGGCCGGTGGTGACGGCGCGGGTGGTCCAGATGTCGTCGTTTTCGACGGCGCGGAGGAATGCGTCGGTGACGCGGACCGACAGGTTGGCGTTCTGGAACATCACCGACGAGTAGGCTTCGCCGTTGAAGTTGGCCTCGTAGCCGGCGCGGATGAGGGTCTGGGCCTTCTTTTCTTCCTTGGTCTTGCACTCGATGAATTCGAGGATATCGGGATGCCAGCACTTGAGGGTTTGCATCTTGGCGGCGCGACGGGTCTTGCCGCCGCTCTTGACGACGCTGGCGATGGCGTCGTAGACCCGCATGAAGCTGACCGGGCCCGACGGGCGACCGCCGCCGGAGAGCTTCTCGCGGCTGGAGCGCAGGGTCGAGAGGTCGGTGCCGGTGCCCGAGCCGTACTTGAAGAGCATCGCCTCGGAGGTGGCCAGCTTCATGATGCCTTCCATGTCGTCGCTGACCGACTGGATGAAGCAGGCCGAACCCTGGGGATACTTGTACGCGCTCTCGGCGCGGACGACGCTCCGGGTTTCCTCGTCCCATCGCCAGTTGTTGGCGGCGCCTTCGATGCCGTAGCGGTGGTAGAGGCCGACGTTGAACCAGACG
>CAZRGV010000138.1:0-15665 GCA_964599655.1 uncultured Isosphaeraceae bacterium
GATGTTATGGAATTGGCTTACTAAAGATTCTGGAAAAAATCGGAAAGCCGGGAAAAGGGTGCGGGTGGGTGGCCCTGGTGACTTGTCCGCCAGGGCTCCGACTGGTCGAGGAAGACACTGGTGGACAAGCCACCCGTGGCACTCAGCTGGGGTGGCTGGGGTCGTGTCGACCCCAGCCCCGTCGGAAGGGCCTTGCCCACCCGGCCCGGAGCACTGGTGGGCAAGCCACCAGTGCCACCCGTCGCCAGGGCTCCGACTGGTCGAGGAAGACACTGGTGGACAAGCCACCAGTGCCACCCGACGACGGACGAACGATGGAGGACAAGCCACCCGTGCCACCCGACGATGGTCCTGAGTGGGCGAGCCCTGGTGGGCAAGCCACCCGTGGCACTCAGCTGGGGTGGCTGGGGTCGTGTCGACCCCAGCCCCGTCGGAAGGGCCTTGCCCACCCGGCCCGGAGCACTGGTGGGCAAGCCACCAGTGCCACCCGTCGCCAGGGCTCCGACTGGTCGAGGAAGACACTGGTGGACAAGCCACCAGTGCCACCCGACCGACGATGGACGAGCAATGGGAACGAGCCACCCGTGCCATCCGATGGTCATGAGTGGGCGAGCCCTGGTGGGCAAGCCACCCGTGCCACCCGATGGTCATGAGTGGGCGAGCCCTGGTGGACAAGCCACCAGTGCCACCCGACCGACGATGGACGAGCAATGGGAACGAGCCACCCGTGCCATCCGATGGTCATGAGTGGGCGAGCCCTGGTGGGCAAGCCACCCGTGCCACCCGGCCGCCTGCAAGGTCGGGAGCCACCGTGTTTTCCTTTCAGAATCCCAGGTGGGGAGGACTCAGGAGGCAGCCTCATTGACGCGCACTGACGTCTGCCGTAGGTTGAGATCGTGCGGAATCCTGCCTGGCCCGCCTTCAATCCCTCCGGGACCGTCTGCCATGCCTGGGACTCGCCCTTTTTTGCCGGTATGGGTTAGTCTGTTCACGATGCTTTTGGCCGGTCGCGCCCCGGCGGGAGAGCCGGTGCGGGTCGAGCTGTTCGAGGGCCTGCCGAAAGGCTGGTCCTGGGAGCGACCCGACGCGGGGCCGACGGAGTTGATGGAGGCTCCGGCGATGGGGTTCCCCCGGCTGCCGGCGAAGTACAACGCGCGAGGACTGCGGATTGACCGTGAGGCTCCGTTCGCGTTGCACGCCGAGGCGGTGCTGGAGCGGCCTGCCGGCGAGTATCGGCTGATCCTTCGCTCTCGTGGGGCGTCGCGGGTGCTGATGGACGGGACTGCGCTGGCCGAGACGAAGCCGATCCGTCGGAATGCGTCGGGACATGAGGATGTGCCGGTGGTTCCACCGCCGGAGGATCGGCGATGGCGATATGTGGGGGCAGGGGAGCAGGAAGCGATTGTGAGGTGGACCTCGGATGGCAAGCCCCATCGCGTCGAGCTTTGGGCCGTCATCGGAGAGGCCAAGCTCCGGGCGGAGACGGGGGAGTTGTCTCTGAGCATCGTCGCACCCGGCGAGGTGCCCGTGCTGGTGGGCGCGTCGGATCGCGTGGAGCTGACCGACGAGGGCTGGGAGGCGTTCGAGGAGTCGGAACGGATCCGGCTGGATGCCATTGATACGGCCCACCGTCGCGCGTTGGCCAGGAGCGAGGATCCTTACTGGAGGGCGCGGCATGAACTGGCGCGTCAAGAAGCGGAGACGCGGGCGATTCGGGTCCCGGCCGGTGAGGGGAATCTGATCGATCGTTTTCTCGCGGCGGAGGGAGTCGAGCCACCGCCGACGGTCGACGACGCGGCCTTTTTCCGCCGGTTGACGCTCGACACGCTCGGCGTGATTCCCGAGTCGGCCGAGGTCGAGGCGTTTCTGGCCGACACGAGGCCGGACAAGCGTGCCCGTGCGATTGACGCCCGGCTGGCGGATCCCCGATGGGCCGACGGCTGGATGGGCTACTGGCAAGACGTGCTGGCCGAGAACCCGGGCATCCTCAAGCCGACCTTGAACAATACCGGGCCGTTCCGCGAGTACCTGCACGCGGCGTTCGTCGACAACACGCCGTTCGACCGGTTCGCGACCGAGCTGATCCGGATGGAGGGCTCGGTGCTGGGCGGGGGACCGGCCGGATTCGGCATGGCCTCGGAAAACGACGCGCCGATGGCGGCCAAGGCGCACGTGCTGGCCAAGGCGTTTCTGGCCGCGGACATGAAGTGCGCGCGTTGCCACGATGCGCCGTTCCACCCGTTCGCGCAATCGGACCTGTTCGGCATGGCGGGTCTTCTTGCCGAGAAGGCGCTGACGATCCCGCCGACGAGCACGGTGCGGAGCCAGGAAGGCGGTCGCAAGCCGGCCGTCACGGTGACGTTGCGGGCCGGGGATGCGGTGGAACCGGCCTGGAGTCTCGCCGAGATTGGACCCGACACGGTTCCGGAGGTGCTTCTGGCCGACGGGGCTGGTCCTCGGGAGCGACTTGCCGCGCTCGTCACCTCGCCGAGGAACCGCCGGTTCGGGCCGGTCGTCGTCAACCGGCTCTGGGCGCGTTACATCGGCATTGGCTTGGTCGAACCGGTGGATGACTGGGACGGCTCGACCACGACGAGACACGCGGAGTTGCTCGACGCGCTGGCTCGCGAGTTGATGATACATGATTATGATCTGAAACATGTGGCGCGCTTGATTTTCAACTCGCGGATCTACCAGGCGAGGACGAGGGGCGCGAGTCGATCTCCCACGGAGGAAGGGCCGATCACGGCTCCGTCGCGCCGCCGGATGTCGGCCGAGCAATTGCTTGACTCGATGTTCGCCGCCGCGGGCAAGCCCTTCCGGGCGGAGGAACTCTGCATCGATCCCGAAGGGCGCAGACCGCCGACGGAGATGCTGAACCTGGGCGTCCCGCGACGAGCCTGGCAGTTCACGTCGACATCGAACGAGCGAGACCGGCCCGCGCTGTCGTTGCCGGTGGTGCAAAGCCTGGTTGACGTGCTTCAGACGTTCGGCTGGCGGGCCTCGCGACAGGATCCCATCACGGTTCGAGACGAGGCGACCACGCCGCTTCAGCCGGCCTTGCTGGCCAATGGCACGGTGGTGCATGGCCGAGTGGCGAGACTTTCGGACGATGGGGCGATTACGGCGCTCTGTTTGGAGGATCAACCGCCCGAGGCCCTGATTCGCCAGGTGTATCTCCGCGTTCTGTCTCGCGAGCCGAGTGAGGGCGAAACGTCGCGACTGGTTTCTTATCTCGGGAAGACGTATGAAGATCGCCTGGTGCCGGGGGCGAAGCCCAATCCGCCGCACCGGAAGCCGCGTCGGGTTTCGTGGTCGAACCATTTGAGTCCCGAAGCGACGACGATCCAGCTCGAGGCCGAGAAGGCGGCCCGGGCCGGCGATCCGCCTTCGAGCCGGCTGACCCCCGCGTTCCGCGAGCGGATGGAAGACATTGTCTGGGCCCTGGTCAACAGCCCGGAATTTATTTTCATTCCTTGAGGCCCGAGTCGAGAGGAACGGCAGACATGACCACGCGTCGCGAACTCTTGAAGCTAGGGGCGCTGAGCCTCACCTCGGGACTCTGGCCCGCCTCGCCGGCACTGGCGGATTCGGCCAGTGTGAAGGGCTCGGCGGATGCCTGCATCTTCCTCTGGCTCGGTGGCGGGGCTGCGCAGATCGACACGTTCGACCCCAAGCGTCGGGGCGACGGCAAGAAGACGGCCGGGTCGTATTACGACGCCATCGAGACGGCGATTCCGGGCGTTCGGGTCTGTGAGCATCTGTCGCGGGTGGCGCGCCGGCTCGATCGCTGCGCGCTGGTGCGAACGGTTCATCATAAAGTGATTGATGAACATGCCGCCGCGACGAACATCGTGCATACGGGCCGGCCCGTCAGTGGCACGGTGACTTACCCGTCGATTGGCTCGATCGTGGCGCATGAGCTTGGGCCCGGAGGAGACGGGGTGCCGTCCTACGTGGTCATCGGTTATCCCAACGTGACCCGAGGCCCCGGATTTCTTGGGTCGAAATATGGATATGTTTATCTAACGGACACCGAGACGGGACCGACGGGATTGACGCCGCCGTCGGACCTGTCGCCGGATCGTCGCGATCGTCGAGGCGCCCTGCTGGAGTCGCTTCGCGCGGATTACCAATCGAAGCACAATGAGGACGAGGCGGTTGCCAATTATGTCGCTGCGAGCCGAGAGGCCGGGCGGCTTTCGGGACCGGCCTTCGCGCGGGTCTTCCAGCTCGACCAGGAGCCGTCTTCACGCCGCCAGTCGTATGGCGGCGAGTTCGGTCAACGCTGCCTGCTGGCGCGCCGGCTTGTCGAGGCGGGTGTACGGTTTGTTGAGGTCTCGCACAACCTGAACTTCCTCAACGGCACGGGCTGGGACACACACAATCAGGGTCAGTTGCATCAGCATGAGCTGATCGCCGAGCTGGACCACGCGCTTTCGGGTCTGATCGACGACCTGGAGCGCATTGGGCGGCTCGACAGGACGCTCGTGGTGGTCGCCACCGAGTTTGGACGGCCTGCCGAGTTCGACTCGGGTGGTGGTCGAGGGCACCAGTCGACGGCGTTTAGCATGCTCCTGGCAGGCGGGGGCCTTCGCACTGGGAAGGCGATCGGTGTCACCGACGACCTGGCCAAGACCATCGTCGAGCGACCGGTCTCGATTCCTGACTTCCACGCGACCATTCACGCGGCGCTCGGCATCAACCCCGCCAAGGAACTGCACGCCGAGGGGGGGCGGCCGGTGCCAATCACCGACCACGGCCAGCCGATCACCGAGCTTTTTGGCTGAAAGGCTGTCAGGGCCTTCCCCAGAGATCCTGGAGGACGCGAGCGGTCTTCGGGTCGTGCTGTCGAAGCTCGGCGCGAACGAAGGGGTAGAAGTCGTTGGTGCCGAAGTACGCTTCGCTGGCCTCGGCGAAGAACTCCTTCGGATCGCTCAGGGCATAGGCTCGCTCGGTCTTGCCGTTGATGCGAAGCACGGCGTCATAGATCTTCGACTCGACCGCCGCGCGATAGGCCTCGTGGATTCTCGGATGATCGAAGCCGAGCACCTGGTCGTGATAGGCATGGGCCAGCTCGTGCAGGATCATCGCGGGTTGCTGAATGGACCAATCGAGAAAGCGTTCGGCGTTGCCGATTTCGACACATTTGGCTTTGTCGGGATTGTAGCCGTTCTCGATCAGCCAGTCGCGGTTCGGATGATACTCGGCGCACGGGGCGTGTCCATCATCCACACCGAGCCAGATCGGTACCTTTTGAAGCTCTCGGCAGGCCCGATCGGGAACGACGCGACGGATCTCGTAGAGCTTCATTTCGAGCAGTTGCAGTGCCTTGCGACCGAGATCGGCCTGTTCGTCAAGCAACCGCTTGTTGACGCGGATGGTCCAGCCTTCGAGCGATCGCTCGACATAGTCGCTGGTTGGCACGAAGCCAGGGCGATCCGAGGGATCGGCGGCCCTTGCGTTCGCGGCGATCGCGACGAGGAGGCTCAGGAGTCGGGCGGCCGTTGCGTGGTGTCTCATTAGAATGCTTTGGGTTGATTATGCGATGATTTCTCTGACGACGCGACCGGCGACGTCGGTGAGGCGGAAGTCCCGGCCATTATAGCGATAGGTGAGCTTCGTGTGTTCAAGTCCGAGAAGGTGGAGAATGGTGGCGTGCAGGTCGTTGACGCTGACGCGGTCGACGACGGCCTTATGGCCGAACTCGTCGGTCTCACCATAATGAATGCCCGGTTTGACGCCGCCTCCGGCGAACCAGGTCGTGAAGGCGTGCGGGTTGTGGTCGCGACCCGTCCCGCCCTTCTGGACGATGGGAAGGCGGCCGAATTCGCCGTTGCAGAGGACGAGGGTGGAGTCGAGAAGGCCACGGCCCTTGAGGTCCGTCAGCAGGGCGGCGATGGGCTGGTCGGTTTCGAGCGCGAAGCCGCCGTGATTCTTGGCGATGTCCTGGTGCCCGTCCCAGCTTCGCTCGTTCTCCATGCCGCCGCTGTAAATCTGGATGAACCGGACGCCTCGCTCAACGAGTCGGCGGGCGATGAGGCACTGGCGGGCGAAGTGTGTGCACTTGGGGTTATCAAGACCGTAGAGCGCTTTCGTGACCGTGGACTCGCTTTCGACGTCGAGGGCCTCGGGCGCGGCCATCTGCATGCGATAGGCGAGCTCGAACGCCTCGATACGGGCGGCGAGGGCGGGCTCATCGGGGTGCTGTTCGAGGTCGTGGCCGTTAAGGGTTTTGAGCAGGTCGAGCTGCGCGCGTTGCTGGGGGTCGGTCAGTTGCGAAAGGCGGTTGAGGTTGTCGATGGGAGGCCCTTGCCCGTTGAGGGCCGTGCCTTGAAAGACGCTGGGGAGGAAGCCGGTGCCCCAGTTCTGGGCGTGGCCCTTGGGGAGGCCGCGACCGAGGGTGTCGTACATGACGACGAAGCCGGGCAGGTCCTGGTTCTCGGTTCCGAGGCCGTACGTGACCCAGGCGCCGACGCAGGGGAAGCCCATCCGGCTCATGCCGGTGTTGATCTCGAAGAGGGCAGGCGAGTGATTGTTGGTCTCGGTGAAGCAGGAGTGGATGAACGCCATTTCATCCACATGTTTGGCGAGGTTGGGGAAGATTTCCGAGACCCAGGCGCCTGACTGGCCGTACTGGGCGAACCGGAACGGCGACTTCATGAGCGGGCCGACCTGGTCGACGAAGAAGCCGGTGTTCTTGTCGAACCCGGGCAACTCCTGCCCGTGGCGTTTTTCGAGCTCGGGTTTATAGTCCCAGGTGTCGACCTGGCTTGGGCCGCCGTTCATGAACAGCCAGATGACCGACTTCGCGGGGGCGGGAAAGTGGGGCGGTTGGGGCGCCATCGGGTGTAAGGCTCGGTCCGACTCGGCCGCGGCGACGGTGCTGGAGAGCAAACCTTGCTGCTGGAGCAAACCGGCCAGGGCGAGCATGCCGAAGCCCGAGCCGGTGCGGCGGAGGAAGGCGCGTCGCGAGGGAAAGACGGGGGCAGGGGAGGCGAACAGGTTAGGAAGCTTCGGCATCGCGGACCTCGATTCGGTTCGGCTTGACCCGATGCGTCGGGGCAGGGAGGTCGGAGAACGCGGCGGCCTTGAACGCGTTACTCGATGAAAACAAACTCGTTGAGGCTCATGAGCACCTGGCAAAAGTCGGTGAGCGCTGGTTCGATGCCGTCGGTGTGACCGGCGGCCTTGTGCGAGGCGACCTGCCGGTCGAGGAACGCCCGGGCGTCGGCCTGTTCCTGGACGCTGGGCTGTCGGCTCAGTGCGATCCGGTAGGCGGATCGGACGGCGTCGTCGAGCGTGGTGCCTTCGTCAGGTCTCACGCGATGGGCGAAACCGGCCGCCCACTCGCGAACGATCGGGCTATTGAGCAGGAGGAGCGACTGAGGCGCGCCGGTCGTGCCGGGCCGCGCGGCGATGGGCGTCAGGGCGTCGGGGGCGTCAAAGAGCGTCATCATGGGGATGAGTTTGCTGCGTTTGACGGTGAAGTAGATGCTCCGGCGTCGCATGCGGAGGTCGAGCGTACCCGGACCGAACATCCGGGAGTCGAGCAATCCGGAGACGGCGAGCATGGCGTCACGAATCGGCTCGGCCTCGAGCCTTCGTCGTTCCTGTCGCCAGAGGAGTGCGTTGTCGACGTCGATGGCGGATTTGGACGGATCGCCATGGGAGCTTTGGCGATAGACGGAACTCATCATGATGAGTTTATGGATCGGCTTGAGCCGCCAGCCGTTGTGGATCAGCGCGCGGGCCAGCCAGTCGAGCAGTTCGGGATGGGAGGGCAGGGCGCCCTGGGCACCGAAGTCGCTGGGAGTGGCCACGATGCCACGGCCGAAGTGATGTTGCCAGAGGCGGTTGACGATGACGCGGGCGAGCAGGTTGCCGGCCCCATCGTTGGCGTCGGTCATCCACTCGGCCAGGGCGCGCCGGCGGTAGGAGGTTCTCCAGCCTTTGGGAGGCGGTGTCTGCCAGTGCGACTCGCGTTCCGAACGGCTCATCAAGACCTGGAGGAAGCCTTGGTTGGCCTCGCCTTCTTTCAGGTTGGGATCGCCGCGGCGAAGGAAGTGGGTTTTCTCGAGGAAATCGGCCCCTTGCGTGTGGAGTCGGACGGCCGGCAGACCTTCGGTGGAGATCAGGGCCTTGACGCCTTCCTTCTTCGGAGCGGTCTGGGCGTGGTCCTCGATCGCCTGGTTCAGGGCGCGCCAGGGCAGGTCGATCGTTTTGTACCAGGCGAGGAGTTCGGCGGTTTGCTGGTTGGAACGCTGGTCACGGGCGACGTCGAGGATGGTTTTGATCCTGGCGGGAATGCCATCGTCGTCAATGCCGACCGGACGGGGCGAGTCGGTGGCCGAGATTCGAAGGCGGCCGATGTTGTGGCCGTGGTTGCCCTGGAAGTCGAGTGTGAGGGTGAGCGTGGCCCCCGAGTCGGTGCGGATGTCGGAGCCCAGCTCGAAGACGGCGGCGTGATCCTTGCCGAACTCCGGGTCGACGGCCCAGCCGGACTTTTTGTCGTTGTCGATGGCGGCGGCGATGGGCAGTCCCTTTTGCTCGAAGGTGGCCTTGGGGTTGATCAGGCTCGGCTCTTGGGTCTGGCCGATCCCGTAACGGGGGCCAACCTTGAGGGCGATGTCGGTGAGGTCGAAGTTGCCGTTGGCCGCGCGGCCTGGCCCACCCTGGACGAGCGAGGGGTCGGAGAGGGCCTCGATCTTGATGGCCGTGATTTCCGGGAGGTCGCAAGCGGCGACAATCGTATAGGTGTCAAAGTCGGCATTCGTGCCTTCGATCCGGATGGAGCCGTCGTCGAGCGTCTTGTGAGTCGCGCCTCCCTTCGAGGTGAACTTGCTTGGCTCGAGGACCACCCACTGAGGCTTGCTCTTCGACTGGTCGCGGTTTGCTTCCCAGCGCTCGAGGCGGGCGGGAAGTTGCTCGGATTCGAAGGCGGCCAGGGCGGCGACGTAGGGGGCGTGCTCGGCCTCGTATTTCGCCAGGGCCTTGCGGTACCCTTCGGGATCGCTCAGAAGATCGACCTCGCTTCGCACGGTGGTCGTGAAGGTGGCGACGAAGCGGTAGTAGTCTTTCTGGGGAATTGGGTCGTACTTGTGGTCGTGGCAGCGGGCGCAACCGATCGTCAGGCCGAGGAAGGCCGTGCCGGTCGTGTTGGTCATATCGTCGAGTTCGTCGTACCGTTCCTTCTCCACCTGATTCTTGGTGATCTGGGTGCTGTGGACTCCCGCGGCGAGGAAGCCGGTGGCCTTGAGGGCGAGGTTGTTGTCGGGCGCGTACTCGTCGCCGGCGAGCTGCCACTTGACGAAGGTGTCGTAGGGCAGGTCCTGGTTCAGGGCCTCGATCACGAAGTCTCGGTAGTGGTAGGCCGTGGGCCGGTCGTAGTCGTGTTCGAAGCCATGACTCTCGGCGAAGCGCGCAAGGTCGAGCCAGTGCCTGGCCCAGCGCTCGCCGTAGTGGGGGCTCTCAAGCAAATGGTCAATTACTTTTTCATAGGCATTGTCTGAAGAATCGTTGACGAAGGTGTCGACTTCCTCGGGAGAGGGGGGCAGGCCGATGAGGTCGAAGTAGGCGCGCCGGATGAGGACGCGGCGCGAGGCGTCCTCGCTCGGGGTTAGTTTCTTCTCGTCGAGGCGTGCCAGGATGAAGCGGTCGATTGGCGTGCGGCACCAGGTTTCGTTGGAGACTGCGGGCGGATCGCTCGTTTTGAGGGGCTGAAACGCCCAGTGGGAGCGGCCGGCCTCGATGTCGATGACGCGTTTGGCGACGGGCCTGGCCTCCCCGAGCCGGGGGTCGGGCGCGCCCCGTTTGACCCAGTCGGTCAGGGCGGCGATCTCGGTGTCAGCGAGTTTCCCCTTGGGGGGCATCTTGAGGATCGGGTCGTCGTAGCGAACGGCCTGGATCAGGAGGCTGTTGTCTGGGTCACCGGGTTCGATCGCGGGTCCGGTGTCGCCGCCTTTGGTCCAGCCGGCCTTGGTGTCCAGAACGAGGTTGCCCCGGAGTTTCTTCGAGGCGCTCGAGTGACACTCATAGCAACGCTCGACGAGGATTGGTCGGATCTTCGATTCGAAGAAAGCGACGTCTTCGGGCGAGGGTTCCGAGGCGAGCGAGGGAACGGCGAGGCTGGCGACGAGGAACCAGAGGAACCGGGCGCGCTCCAACGATCGACAAATCTGCGTCATGGCACGAAGACCCCGAGCATTGCGGTGACGAGGCGGGCATTCCAGGGCGGGGGAGGCTCGGACGTTTTCCTCAATCCGATTATGGCCGAGAGGCGAGGTCGGGTCCAGTTGTCGACGCGAGTGGATGGGGATTCTCGCCACGCGTCGACTCGAGGGCCGGGCCGTCCTCTCAGAGAGAACGGTCCGGGCCTCGATCGAGTCGCGTGTTTACTTGGACTTGGCGGGGGCGGGAGTCATCGAGCTGATGCGGAGATGGCCGTCGTGATGGGCGGTGGCCAGGCGGAGTCCGTCCGGGTGAAGGTCGAGGGCACGGCCGGTGTTGGGTAGCTTGAACTCGGCGAACTCGTTCGGCTGATCGGTCTTGAAGAACCAGAGGTAGCCGCCTCCGGTTCCGCCGGAAACCATGACCAGGAACCCCGACGGATGGAATCGGAGGCCCCAGCCCACCCCTTTGATGTCGGCCTTGGGACGTTGCAGGAGTTTTTCCTTCCCGTCGGCCCAGTCGAGCAGGACGATGGCGGGGTTGCTCACCGCTCCGAGCGGGTTGGAGGCTTCGATCAGACCGCTACAGGCGAGCCATTTGCCGTCGGCGCTGAGAGAGAGGTCGCGCACGCCGCCGTAGTCGACCCCCTGACCGCCGTTGTAGCTGTAAAGCTTGGAGGCGTCGAACCGGCGGGCCTCTTTGCGGGTGGCGACTTCCCACTGGACGACGACCCCCTGGAGGTCGGCCGAGATGAGGAAGCGGCCCGAGGGTTCAAACAGGAGGCGGTAGATTGGCTTGTCGTGGCCGGGGAGTTCCTGCACGAGTTGGCCGTCGGCCACCGACCAGAGCCGGATCATGCGATCATTGCCGCAAGTGGCGACTGTCTGGCCGTCGGGGCTGACGGCGATGGCGTTGATCCAGCTTGCGGGGTGGGCGTCGATCTTGCGGATGGGCGTGGGTTTTTCGTCGTCGGCGGGCCACCAGATGAGGCGGCCGTCGCCGCCTCCGCTGAGCAGGATCTTGGCGTCCGGGGTGTATTCGAGGGCGAAGACCCAGCTTTCGTGGGCCAGAAGCGGTGTCTTGGCATCGGAGTCGAGGTTCCATCGCTGGATCGACTCGTCCTCTGATCCCGCGACGACGAAGCGGCCACTGGGGTCGAAGCGGCAGGAAATCAAGGGGCGGTTGTGCGCCAGGTCCTTGGCCACGTGGGTCTTGGTCGGGTCGGCGTTGGCGGCATCCGCCCCCAGCGTGGTCGCGCTTGAAGCGATCATGCCAGGATCTCCGAGATGGGCGAGGCGGCCGGATCGGCGATCTGGATTGGGCGGCCATTGGCCTCGAAGCCGAAGGACGGGTCGACTCCCACGGCGCGGAGGTACGTGTGGAACAAGTGGCCGGCTCCGACCTGATGGTCGACCACCTCGGTTCCCTTATCATTCGTCTTGCCGAAGGCCAGACCGGACTTCAGTCCGGCGCCGGCCATGGCGATCGACCAGGCGGCGTCCCAGTGGTCTCGACCGTAGAGGTAGTTGATGTTCGGGGTCCGGCCGAACTCGGACATGACGACCACGAGCGTGTGCTGCAAGAGGCCGCGCGCGGCGAGGTCGGCGATCAGGTTCGAGAAGCCCTGGTCGAACTCGCCCACCTGTTCGAGGTGGAAGGTGAAGTTCTCGTTATGGGTGTCGTAGTTTGAGTGCGAGACCTGGACGAACGTGGCGCCGGCTTCCAGTAGGCGACGGGCCAGCAGGCAGTGGCGGCCGAAGTCGTGCTTGCCGTAGCGTTCCTGGTCCTTGAGGGGCTCCTTGGTGACGTCGAACACTTCGCGGCGCTCCATGAGCTGCTTGGCCTGCTCAAAGGTTGTGGTGTACGCTTCGGTCTCGGCGGTGCGACGGCGGCTGGCGAAGCGGTCGTTCATTCGGCATCGGAAGGCTTGCCTGGCGAGCTCGCCGGGTTCGCTGACCGAGCCGGCGCGATCCGTGTTCGCGGGGGCCTGACCGTTGCCCAGGTAGAGAGCGCCGTACTTGGGGCCGAGGAAGGCGGCCTCGCTGCCGCCGAGGCCGCCGCCACCGGGCGTGATGTGGATGTAACCGGGCAGCGGGTCGCTTTCGGAACCCAGCAGCTTGGCCGCGACCGAGCCGATGTGGGGATATTCGCTCCCTGGCGACTGCGGTCGCCCGGTGTGCATGAGGTAATGGCCCTTGCCGTGGTCGTTCTTGGTGGCCTCGCTGGTATTGAGCCCTCGAACCAGGGCGAGGTGGTGCATCTGCCTGGCGGTCAGCGGCATGAGCTCCGAGATCATGATGCCAGGCACCGAAGTCTCGATGGCGCGGAACGGCCCTCCCGTTTCGGTGTGGGGTTTGGGGTCCCAGGTCTCGAGCTGACTGGCTCCGCCAGCGAGCCAGATGACGAGCATCTGCTTCTGGTTCTTTTGAAGTTGGGCGGCGGTCGCTGGGCGGACGAAGTGGGAAAGCCCGAAACCCGTAGCGGCGCCGAGACCGGCGGCCAATCCTCCGAGGAACGATCGCCGAGAGATCAGGTGATCAACCGAGTGGCACGCGTAGCCGCACTTCATCGCTCGCCCTCCCTTGGGCTGGAGTCCACGCGGGACCCAGGTGGTCGTGCTTGAGAACGCTTCGGGTTCTGTTGGCTCACCAGGTTTGGTTCGATCCCGTTGGTTGTCAGTGGTTGAAGCGGAACTCCGTGGACGCCAGCAGGGCCCAGGCCAGTTCTTGAATGGCCTGGGTACGTTCCGTGCCGCGTTTTTCCAGATAGTCGGCGACCTCGGCGCGCTCTTCCGCGGTGGGCCGGCGTGTCAGCAAGGCCAGATACAGCTCCTCGGCCAAGGCCGAGGGGTCGGTCAGCTTCGCCAGCCGGGCCGTCAGGTTCTCGCCCGAAGGGGCAAGCCACCCTTGAACGGGCTGACCGTTGGAGAGGAAAAGGGCCTGATGCACGGTCGACTGGCCGCCGTCCTGCGACTGGCCGGCGATGCCGCCAAACTGCTTGATGAACGGGTTCAAATTCCCCTTGAGCCGATCGAAGAGCGCGCGCTCGATGGTCTCGGCGCCGAGGGTCTGACGTTTCGAGTCGAGCCGGACCAGTTCGCCGAACCTCGGATCGGAGACAAGCAGTTGCCGCTCGACCTGCTTTCGGGTCTGTTCGATGATGCCGGTGGCCTGCATGACACTGAAGGCGAGTTGTTCGGGAGAAAGGGGCTTGAGGTTGGCGACCGCGAAGGTCGAGGGTGCCAGGTCGCTCTCCGACATGTCGGGCGCCGGCTCACTCGATCGTTGATACGTTCGCGTCAGGCTCAGCTCTCGGAGAAACGCTTTCACGTCGTAGCGCAAGGCCACGAACTCGTTGGCCAGCATCTCGAGGAGCTCGGGGTGCGAGGGCGGGTTGTCCTCGTGTTGGAAGTCCAAGGGTTGAACGAGCCCACGCCCCATCATCAAGGCCCAGAGCCGGTTCACGATGTTGCGGCTGAACTCGGGCACTTCGGGCGAGGCCAGGTGGGAGGGAAGCCCGGCTCGCCTGCTGTGTCGAGGAATCGCCCGGACCTTGTCCGCCGGGTAGACCCAGTACTCTTGGCCCTTGGCGACCGCCGGTTCGGTGATCTCGGGGGCGTCGAGTACGTGCGGGCCGGTCTTGTGGGTGATCTTTTTCTTGAACACCGAGGCGAACGTCACATCGCCGTCGGCCTTTTCGGCCAGGGAGGTCACGTTGCTGGCGTCGGTCACGAGGTAGCTACGGCTGAAGAAGGCGAAGAGGCCGTAGTAGTGCGCCTGTTTGTAGTCGTCGATCAGCGGGTGGTCGTGGCACTGAGCGCACTGGAAGTCGCGGCCCAGGAACAGCCGGCCGACGTCGCGAGTGAGGAGGTTGGGATCGGCCTCCCGGTCGAGCACGAACTTGGCGGGCGCGCGTCGATCGGGTTCCGAGCCGTCGGCGGCGAGAATCTCCCGAACGAGCTGGTCATACGGCTTGTTGCGGGCGAACGACTCTCGGAGATACTCGTCCCAATCGGCGGAGGGCACGTGCTTGTCGGGCCGGCGCTCCATCAGCATCACGTCGAAGACGATCTGCATGCGTCGAGCGTATTCCGGGCTGGCCAGGAGCCGGTCGATCAGCTTCGCTCGTTTGTAAGGGGACGGGTCATCAAGGAAGCTCCGGGCCTCGGAGACGGTGGGAATCATGCCGGTCAGGTCGAGCGAGGCCCTACGCAGGAACTCGCCGTCGGTCGCCGCCGAAGCGAGACGTCCCTCGCGACCGTCCTCGATGGCCCGGTCGATCTTCTCGTGGAGGGGCATGTCGGCGATTGAGCGTCCCGACATGGTCAGAACGACCAGACATCCCAAGCCCAGCCCCGCGAGCCAACGACCTCCATGACACATCACGAACCTCCCCCGTCTCACTCCCAAGATCGCCCCGGTCTCGTCGACGGTTCGCGGCCAGCGCGGTTCGGGCGACCCCCAGACTCCAACGTTCGTTCGGCACTGGTCGGTCGGACGATTAACGCTTGTTAAACATACTCGCCACGAGGCCGGGACGCAACGGAATTCCGATTCACGTCGCGCCGGTTGGCGAGATTTCGAGACGTGTGCCGAGGAGAGACGGGGCTGGGCGCGAGGGGAAGCGGACCGGCCTTGGGGCCGATCCGCGCTCGGAGCCTGTTGCGTGTCAGGGCGACGAGGATTGGGGCGGACGTTTACTGAGCGGGAGCGCCGCAGCACTCGTCGTTGTCGCGCCAGAGCCAGCGGAGGGCGTCGGGTAGGATGGCGCGTCCGTGCTTGTTGCTATGGAAGCCCTCGCCGAAGACGAACGTGTAATCGTAACCCGAGAAGGCCAGCGCCTTGGCCATCTGCTGGTTGGCGAGCGGCCAGTTTCCGTGCGGGTTGTCCAGGTCTCGCGAGCCGTCCTGGAGGAAGACGCGGATCGGTTTTTTGGGGGTCTTGCGGATCAGGGCGGGATAGTTGTGGCCCCCCTCTCGCAGAGTCTTGCCGCTGGCGATGTTGGTGAACGAGCCCACCCAGGAGAGGACCTTGCCGAACTCTTGGGGCCGTTCCCAGGCGACGGTCCAGGCGCAGATGCCTCCGCTGGAGATGCCGGCGATGGCCCTGCTGGCCGGGTCGTGGCGGAGCAGGAGGGTCTTCTCGACCTCGGGCAGGATCTCTTCCAGAAGGAATCGAGCGTACTGGTCGGACAGCGTGTCGTACTCGAAGCTCCGGTTCGATCGGCCGCCGTCGAACGTGCCAGGGTTAATGAAGATGCCAACTGTGACGGGCATGTCGCCCTTGGCAATCAGGTTGTCGAAGACGGTTGGGACGAAGTCCTTGTAGCCAGCGCCGTCCTGAAAGACCATCACGCAGGCCGGGGTCTTGGCGTCGTACTGGGCTGGATCGTAAGCGATCGGACTTACGCCACGCTCCGTCTTGGCGAAGAAGAACGACTCGACCTGCCCGTCGGGCGTCACCGCCTTTTGCACGAGCGACTCGTCAAAATTTTGG
>CAZRGV010000139.1:0-15552 GCA_964599655.1 uncultured Isosphaeraceae bacterium
GGGGCCGGAGCCGCCGCCGTGCCGCAACCCCAGCCGAAGGGGGCCCCGGCCCCGAAGAAGGCGGCCCAGCCGAAGTGATCGCGAGGTCAAGAGGTTGCGCCGACACGCGGTGAGGGCGTCGCGGCGGCCGGGGCTCAGCGGCCTCCGCCGCCTGGGAAGCCGGGAATCCCGCCCGGCACGCGGATGGGCGTGATCCGGGTCACTTTCCAGACGCCGGGCTCGGTCTCTCGGAACCCGAGCGACCAGTCGGTGCCGCTGGCGTCGGTGGCGAAGTTGTACTGGGCGTACGACCCCTGAAAGCTGCCCGAGGCATAGACCCGGAACTCGGCCGTCCCCTGGCGCGTCAGCGCGCCGGCGTTGGTTTCGAGCTGGCCGACGTACAGGACGTCGAACTTCAGGTCGTCCAGGGTCGAGCGGATCAGGCTCTTGGCGATGTTCCCCCGGATCAACTCGCCGGCCACGAGCCGCGCCAGGCCGCGGGCCCGTTTCTCGTCGAGCGTCGTTGCTCCTTGCGAGATCGTCACCTCGGGCGCGAGGTGCGCCTCCACGGCGTCGGGGTCCGATCGCGAAACGGCCCTGGCCAGGTCGTACACCACGGCCTCGATCCGCTCGTTGTCGGTCACCCACAGCGCCTCGACGGCCAGCACCACCAGGGCCAGGACACCCAAGACCGTCGCCCAGACCAGGAACTTGCCTTGCTGCGTGACCTTCAGCGCGATCAGCGACCCCACCGCGATCAGTCCCAGAATGATCGTCAGCGGCCAGGGGTCCTCGACGAGGTAGTGCATGGCGATCGGCCCGGACGTGACAGAACGGCGAGGAAGGAGCGAGCGGCCCCACGATCCAGATTACCCCGACCATCCCGCCCCGACCAGAGGCGAATCCTCGAACGCGCAAAGCCCGCGGCCCGGCCCGATCGGACCAGGATTTCGGTTCGTTTCGGGAAAGGCAATCGCCCCCGTCGAGGTCGGGAAACGGACCTCGCGACGTGACCTTTCGCCATCGGGATGTTTCTTCCCAAACCCTTGTCAATTTCCAGGTTATCGCGACAAATCGTTGGCTTCGTTTTGTTCGTTCACGAGGTCGATCGGCATCGGAGGGCCTCGCGGAGGAAGGTCTCTCGCAAAGACGCAATGGCCGCAAAGGGATTCCCAGGTGATTTGAGTCAAGGGAGTTCGTTTGGTCGATGCCTGGGTTCGTTTGGTCGATGCCGGAGTTCGTTTGGTCGACGCCGGAGTTCGTTTGGTCGACGCCGGAGTTCGTTTGGTCGATGCCGGAGTTCGTTTGGTCGACGCCTGGGTTCGTTTGGTCGATGCCTGGGTTCGTTTGGTCGATGCCTGGGTTCGTTTGGTCGACGCCTGGGTTCGTTTGGTCGACGCCTGGGTTCGTTTGGTTAGGGTCCAAGGGGCGATCGGCGCGGACGGGGGGCTCTGGGATGGGAGGGGGGATTGAAAACGTCGAGGTTCCATAAGCCCGGATCGGCCCCGGGGAGGTTTCTTGGACAGTCACAAGGGGGTCCCATCGCGTCGAGGATTTCGCCTGGTTGGGAGCGAGCGGGTACCGTCGGGGCCTCGCCTCTCCCCTCCATTCCTTACTATCGAGGCGACGGGTCGGCGGATTCGGGTTTTCTGGGCGAAGATTCCGGCGAAAACTCGGAACGTCTTCGAAATGAGGAAGTTGCGACGGGTCGACGTGACCCTGGCGAATGTCACCTTTCGCTGTTTTGGCGAAAATGTAGAATGTTCCACGCTTTCCCCGAGTGGCTCTCGGACGGTGGTTCAGCGGTTGGCCTGTCTCGACCGATCTGATTACGGCGTCGTGTGATGAGCGTTGCGGCCGGGGTCCGGAAATGGGCTCGGGCCGGGTCACGAGATCGCTGGATCGTTGTCCGACCTTCGTGCCCTGGGCTCGCGTTGCGAGGTGAAGACGCTCCACAGACGGAATCGAATCGAACCGAGAGGCCCGAGGCGATCGGCGACGGGATGGTTTGGAATCGCGCGGCCTCCGCCTTCATGAAGGGATTCACTCGATGTCGACGGAACGGATCCCTCGAGCCGAGGGCTCGACAGCGGATACGAGCTTGGCCGACCCCGATTGCGCGATCGAGAGCGGCGACGCCGTCGAGTCGCTCGGGCAGCGGTCGCTGAGGCATCCCCGGGTTGACGCGAGGTTGCTGACGCTGCTGGCGATCGCGATGGTCGCGTTCTCGGTCACGCCGATCGTGAACAGCGTTCGAGGGGCGAAGAACAAGGATTACAACCTCTGGTACCGGACCGGCCAGATCGTCCTTCACGGCGGGGTGATCTATCCGAAAGATGGGCATTTGTTCCCATTCATGTATCCGCCGTCGTGCGCCTCGATGCTGGCGATCCTGAGCCTGCCGGGGGAGCCGGCCTTCGTGGTCCTTCTGACGCTGATCAACTCGGCGGCGTGGATCGCCAGCGTGCTGCTGGCGGTTTACCTGGCGACGGGCCGGAGCGTGCGACAGCATCCGTTGTTGTACCTGGTTCCCACGGTGGCGGTGGCGGCGTTCGTGCACGACACGTACCTGCTCGGCCAGCCCAACCTGCTGCTGCTGGCGAGCATGTTGGGGGCGTTCGCCTGCTTGCGAACCGGCCGGCCGTGGAGCGCGGGGGTCTTGGTCGCGTTCGCGGCGGCGGTGAAGGCGTTTCCGATTATGGCGGTCGGCTACCTGGTGTATCGCCGCTACTGGAAGTCGGTCCTCTCGGTGGTGTTCTCGCTGGCGGTCTTGCTGCTGGTCTTGCCGCTGCCGTTTCGCCAGGCCGAGCGGACGTGGGATGACCTGAAGACCTGGACGTTGGGCATGGTGCTGAAGTACGACAGCGGCACCATCGCCCAGCGCCCCGAGCGCAGTTATAGCTACAAGAACCAGTCGATGATTGCCCTGGCCAACCGGATGCTGCGGCCGGTCCCGGCCGATGGCGAGGCGAAGGACCCCTGGTCGGTGAGCATCGCTGACCTGGATTTCCGGGTCGTCAACGGCATCATCATCGCCTCGGCGCTGGGATTGTGCCTGTTTTACGTGGTGGTGATGCCGAGAACGAACCGGCGCACGGGCCAGACCGACGCCCTCGAAACGGCGATGCTCTTGCTGTTGATCCTGGCCTTCTCGCCGCTCTCGTTCGACTATTTTTATGTCTGGCTGCTTTATCCGTTGACGGTGGCGCTGCGGCTGGTGCTGACGGCGCCGAAGGGCTCTCGAGACCGCAAGGCGCTGGAATTCTGGCTGATCGAGGTCTTGGGAATTCTCGCTCTTTCGATTCCGTTCCATCGCACGGCTCAGGCGTACGGCAACCTGTTTTTCGCCGGCATGCTGTTGCTGGCGGGATTCGGGATCACCCTCTGGCGGCTCGGCCACGATTCGTCCGAAACCGGCGAACGGGACGAGTCCCCAAGGCAAGGGCAGGGGCAGGGGCATGCCACGCTCGCCGGGCCGCATGTCGAACGGTCGACGGAGGTTTCCCGGCCTGGGCGAAGGGCGAGGCGATCCTGGCTGCTTGTGCTGATGTTCGGCCTCGCGACGTCGGCGGTCGTGAGTCTGATCTCGGCGTACCGCTACGACGTCTTTGAGAAGAACGTGGCGGTGGTCGAGCCGGGGCGTCTGATCCGAGGCGCGTGGCAACGGCCCATCCCGCTCCGCCGGATTCTCGCTCGTGAAAAGATCAAGACCATTGTCACACTGGCGCCCATTGAATACAGCAATTATCGATTTCTCGATCAGTCGAGCGTCGTGGCCGAAACGGGGGTCCACTGGATCTTCTTGCCGATGGACGGGTCGACGGCGACGCTGGAGCAGATGGCGGAAGCGGCCGACCTGCTCGCCGACCCGAAGTTGCAGCCGATCTTCTTCCACTGCATCGCCGGCCATCACCGGACGAGCCTGGCGCACGCGGCGTACCGGATTCGCCACGACGGGTGGTCGGCCGAGCGCGCCTGGCGCGAGCTGGAAAGGCTGCGATGGACCCGGCCCGAGTCGGACGTGCGGGACCGCCGCTTGATCGAGGCCTTCGCCGCCCAGAGGTCGATCGCGCCGTCTCGCGATCACTACGCGATGAAGCCCGAGATCGTCCGGCGGTAGGTCCTACGAATTGGAGAACGGTGGGCAGTGCCCACCGTTCCCCCGAGATCGCAAGGAGTTCGGTGAGCCATGCCCACCCCCTGGGAGAACAACCCCAGGCGATCGCCCCTCAGGCGGTCGGAGGAAACACGCCGGCCCTCGTCGAGGTCACGCCGGCGCGAAGCTCTTCGAGGATCGGGCCGTTCAGCGTGTCTTCGATGTCGCGGAGCCGTCGGGCGATGTAGGCCCCGTGGAGGACCCGGTGATCGTAGATCACCTTGACGCAAACCTGGCCCGTGGAATCGATCGGGCCGTAGGTCAGCGTCGTGGTCAACGGCGAGATCGGGTGCAGCGACTCCGCCCCCAGGGCGCCGTAGGTCGAGAGCCCGAACGTGCCGAACCGCTTCGCGCGCTTCACGCCCGAGACGTTCAAGGTGCTCCACCAGAGCAGCCGTCGGATCGGCGTCGGCGTCCGGCTGACCCGCAGCGCCTGGCGAAAAAAGCCGATCTCTTCGAGCGGCTCGTTCTTGTAATAGTCGAGCGCCTGTTGCAGCTCGGCGATCGTCTGATGTTCGGGAGCCCGGAAGAGCCCGACGAAAATCGCTTCCTCCCCCTGATACTCCCGTTCCACGGCCATGGCGCAAAGCGTGCGCGGGTGCTCGTAGAGCCGCAGCCAGGGGAACGTCAGCAGCGACCTTGCACCTCGGCACGACGCATCCCGACGGCCCCATCGCTCCACCGACAGGCCCACAACGGACCGCCCCGGCCCCCCAGCCGGAACCTTCCTTCGGGATAGATCGCCACCTTACCGCAATTCGCCCCGCGCGTGAAGCCGAGTCGGCCGACAAGACGCCGCCTCGTCCCGAGCCCCACCGCCTTCCTCCCACCAACCCGCTCCACGACGCTTCGCATCCCAATCCCGACACCGTTCGTCATCCCTCCAGCGCGGAGCGAGACACGCGCAACGAGAATCCTTGGTTCAACATAGAATCAACATGGGTCACCGATCTGAAGCCTGACCAGGAAAAAATCTTCGGAATCCAAGATTTTCTTCTGGAACAGAGAACGTGAGGTCGGTAATAGAGTCATAGATAGCATCGGTCGCGGTCATCTCCGCAATCCAACTCGCTCAACTCGGACGGACTCCCTTCAAGACCCGAGGTGCGCGCGTCATGGTTCGATCAAGCGCCGGAAGGATGATGAGGCATTGCATTGCATTGCATTGCATTGCATTGCATTGCAATGACAATAGCCTCTCTTGGATGCACGTCTTCCGAGCAAGAACCTGATTCCAAAACCAGGGCCCTCCTCGCGACGCTCGGCCCGAAGGAAACACGGTCCAGTCCCCGCGCTTTAGAAACACACGACTTCGGTACGGTGCTGGCACAGGGGCAGAACCTAACTCACTCTTTTATTCTCAAGAATCCCAGCGCGAGCCCGCGACGAATCCTCGGCGCCATGGCCCTGACACCCTGTTGTTCGTCGATCGGGCCGCTACCTCAATCCATTCCGCCTGGGGGACAGGTTTCTGTTCCAACCATCCTCAAGGCAAGCCCGCAGTCGGGGTACAAACGCGTCGAGTTCGTGGTCGGAATCGACGAGCCCGGCCTGGAGAGCCATCGATTCTCTCTGTCGGCGGACTTCCTCTCGGCGTTTGAGATCGAACCTCTGAATCCCGATCACCGCCCGCTACGCATTGGCCAGGAAGGGTCCAGGCGGTTCCTCATCATCAGCCGCCGAAACCGCGAGGCGGGACTGGGAACACCGTCGGCCGTGGAAGCCAGTCCGCCCTTGTCCGTCCTGTTCAAGACACCCCCGACGGAGACGGATCTTGGTGACGGCTTTCTCGAAACAAGGACGGAAGTGGAAGTTCATCTGCCCGCGTCCGATCGGGAAGGGCCGCGATCGGGCGAGTTCCGAGTCCAATGGACCTCGGGTGAGAGTCGGGAATACGCCCTCTCCTGGCAGGTCACGCCCTGGATACGCGCCACTCCCACCTCGATCGTCCTGGATGAGAGCCACGGCCGAAGCGCCGTGTCGATCACGCTCGCCACCGACGACATTCCTTTCAAGCTTCTCGATATTTCTGGACCAAGGCTGCTCGGACACAGCGAGCTTCCGGACGAATCACGACGGATGCACAAGGTCCGGCTCGACCTTGATCCTTCAGAGGCGGTTTCCAAACGGGGACTGGCTCCGCGAGGTGCCTGTCCCCGTTTGGAAACCGCCGCGACGAATGCAATTCAGATCATGACGGATCGGCCCGAACAACCGGTTGTCCGGCTCGGGGTGATCGTCATACCGGCCGAGACGGGAGGAAAGCCATGACGGACTCAGAATCGAAGCATGCCGGCCGCGCCGGTTTTACCCTGATCGAGCTCCTGGTCGTGATCGGGATCATCGGCATCCTGATCGCCCTCTTCTTGCCGGCCGTGCAATCGGCCCGCGAGGCCGCGCGTCGCGCCAAATGCCTCAGCAATCTCCACCAGATCGGAATCGCGCTGGGAAACTACCATGAAACCTATGGATGTTTCCCAAGGCCCGTGACCACGTCAAGTCAGCACACTGGGTACGGCGGCTTCTACTCGGTGCAGGTCCGCCTTCTGCCATACCTCGAGGGGGCGACACTCTACAGCGCCATCAACTTCGATGTCGGGACATGGCCCGCCAATCACCTCAGTGGGAGTCTCAAGCCCGCGATGCTGTCCGCGAATCAGTCGAACACGACGATCATCAGCACAACGGTCGAGTTCTTCCTCTGCCCGAGTGACGGTGGCCCGTTCGAGCATGGGGGCAACAACTATCGAGGGAACACCGGCGTCGGCCCATTCGGGGCAACATCCGCCGAGTTTCCCGACAGCGGCAATGGAATTCTTCCGGAGATCGGGTTCGTAGGGGCCTCTGAGGTCCCCGACGGGCTGAGCCATACCGCGGCCTTCAGTGAGCGGCTACGGGGCTCGGGTCAGTCGAACCACCCGGTTCCCGAACGTGACCTGTATCCGCGTTTCCCCGGGCTCTTTGTTCGCACCGCCGACGACCTGATTCAGTCATGTCGGCTCGCGGCCCGACCGACGAATGTCAAGTCGGCCTTCTGCTTATCGGGCATGTCCTGGTTCTGGACCGGCCGCGATCAGACCCTGTACAACCACGCCCAGGTCCCCAACGGCATCGTCCCCGACTGCGCCGCGGGTGGTCTCTGGTCGGTCTCAGATATGGCCTCGGCCCGGAGCCACCATTTTGGGGGCGTCCACCTCTTGATGGCGGACGGTTCCTCGCGATTCGTGATGGAGACGATCAGCACCGCCGTCTGGCGCGCGTACGGTACCCGGAATGGTGGTGAGGCGGTCGACTAGGAAACGTGAAGAGTCAAGCAACGGTAACTTGACAACGCTCACCCCCTGTCCTTGTCTCTCAACAACGGAGGATGCCATGCGGATGACGACCTTGATCGCGACTTCGACCTTGACAACCGCTTTGGCGTTGCAGTTTCTCGGGCCGGGACGCCTGGACTCTCCAGGAACAGCTCTTTCTGAACAAGTGCTGAGCCAGATTCGAGGAGCATCGGACACCGTCGAAGCCTACGACGACGACTGCGCTTATTACAATATTCAGGTCTGGGAAGTGACCTGGTACGATTGCGCCGGCCAACCCGACAATACGACGAACTGCATCAAATGCGTTAACGGCGTGTTCAGGGATGGCATGTACGTACCTTCCAATGGGGGTTGGACGCCGAATGCGGCCTACTTTGATTGCTATACGCTGACCAAGATGGTTGGCAAGTGCATCGGCGGAGTGTGCCAGAACCAGAGCGAGCAAGGCAATTGCAATGGCTCATATAATTATTACTCTGTCCAATGATTCCACGGTCGGGTAATCCGCGCTTCATGGAACGATCGGATGCCACGGGTTCGTCGGTGGCCCTACGCGGGTCACTGCTCGCTTCGGAGCCTGGGCCCCCGGGCGAACCCGCAGAAATTATTTAGACTTGTAGATTAATAAAAAGTTCATACATTTACGTAAATGCAATCATTCGCCATGGGATCAAAAATGCTACTCACACAAGCTCTCGGCGTAATCATGATACTGGCGGCTTTCTCGACCGCTCCAGGCGAGGACCCAGGCGACAATCCGCCAGCCGTCGCGGTCCACGCTCTCTACGCCGATTTCCGTGACCTCTCCCTGGTCTTCGAGGGGAACGTCCGGTTCGTCGGCGATGAGTCACTCCTCCGCGGCCGATCTCCGGACCTGTCGAACCGACAGTTCCAAGGCACCTACTACTTCCGGAATGACCACTCGTGCCTCCTCGATCTCTACACCAAGTCGAATGGTCCGAAGCCACTGCTTCGACGCTCGAAGTTCGCGCTGTTCCGCGAGTCTCTCGAAGAGGTCAACTACGTCCCCGACTCCAAGGCCCCGCCAAGCGTCGTCAAGACGCGGGGGGCTCTAGGAGCCCTCGACATGCCGGAGTCACCCCAGAGGATTCTTCAGTTCATCAACCTCCTGGGCCAGAGCGACCGCCCGTTTCCAAGCGAGAAATGGGAGACCATCGACGGGGTGAACTGCCTCGTCCTGTTTCTCGACCTGGCGCCAAAGGCACCCGCCGATCGGAAACCCACGTTTCGCTACTGGATTGATCTCAAGCGGGGTGGCCACCCGTTGAAAGTCGAGCATTATCAGGGCCCGGATCTCGTCGCCAGGGTCCACTCGATCCAGCTCGAACAAGTCAAGACGGAACAAGGCGAGACGGTCTGGCTACCGTCCTCCGGAATCTACGAATCCTTCGGTTGGAACGGTACCTACCACGATCAGCCTGTCATCCGCGAGACCTACCACGTGGTGCGCGAGACCGCGAGGGTGAACCAGAAGCTCCCGGATCGCGTGTTCTCGCTCCGGTGGGATCCCGATGGTACGGCGCCTCGCGCCCTCAAGGAGCTTCAACGCGAGTTCGAAACGCTCGCCAGGCGCCCTCGTCCCCGTGAGCCCCGCATCGATGCCAAGGGGGTCCAGGAGGCCCTGGCAAAAAGCCTCGAGGAGGCCGATCGCCAGTCGAAGATGATCGAAGCTTCCTCCCCCGCGAGGGCCGGTTGGTGGACCGCCACCACGGCCATCCAGATCGCCGCCCTGACGGTCGGCGGCCTCCTCATCGTCCTGGCGATCGTGATGCGGAGGGGTACCTCGTGATCACTCCCGACCGCCGATGGCTGATCGGTCTTGTTTTCACCGTCGGATTCGCAGGCGCATCCCCCTCCTGCGTCGCGGATCAAGCCGCCCAGTTCGATAACCCCCCGAGTTGCGGCGTGGTCGGGCTCTACGTCCTTTTCCATCTCGAAGGTCGAAACGTCGCGCTCTCGACCATCGCCAACGCGCTTCCCGCCGCGTCCGCGAACGGCGATTCGATGAGTGAACTCCGCGACGCCGCCCGATCCTTGGGCCTGACTTTAGTGGGACGGCAGCTTCCGAGCCGCGGCCCCCGGCCCGACCGGCCGCTCCTGGCCTTCCTGAAGCGAGGCCAACACGGACATTACGTCGTCGTCCGTCCCCTCGGTCACACGGGAAAACGGGTTCAGGTTCTCGATGGACCGCGCAAACCAATGCTCCTCGATTTCTCAGACCTGTGCGGCTCCTCGGAGTGGACCGGCCTCGCCCTGGTCCCCAATGGCCCGAACTGGCCCGCGCGGGTCGCCTGGACGGTGGCCGGATGCTCCCTCGTGGCCCTGGCGGCACGTCGCCTCTCGCCCAGATTCCGCCGCCGCGAGCCAGCCATGGAGAACTGAGCCTCCGGCGACCCCCCGCAGGTCGCCGGGGCGAGGGAGCGCGAACGTCGCGCGGGCTGGGTCTCGACCCAGTTCTCCCCCGATCGAATCGCACGGCAACGCCCAGGTTCACACGACGGCGGAGCCAGATCCAGCGCACGCCACTTCCCCAGAATCCCCAGTGTCTCTGAATTCTTTTTTTAGGCAAAATCCACAGAGTAGGTCATAATAGGGAACCGGCGCGGTTTCCGCGGACTTCGTCGTCCGAGGGCGCCGGGACCATCAGGGCGCGACATCGTCCGTCGAGCCGACAACCCGCGAGGGGCGTCCGTCTTCCGAAAGGGGGGCACCGCCCACCCTCCAAGACCAAGAGGAGGCAAGGCTTCCGGGCGATTCGGTCTCAGGTGCCGAGGGAGCGCTCGAGGGCGGAGAGGATGTCGGAGATGGATTCGAAGCCGGCGAGGAGCTTGTTGCGCTGCTCGTCTCGGAGCCAGCCGACGACTTTCTTCTCGGCGGAGATGACGGTCGAGTGGTTGCGACCGCCGAAGAAGCGTCCGATCTCGCTGTAGGCGGCGCCGGTGTGTTTGCGGGCCAGGTACATGGCGAGCATTCGAGGGTGAGAGACGGCGCGGGCCCGGCTGTCGGAGCGGAGGGCCTCGGCGTCGAGTTGGAAGAGGCCGCAGACGGCCCGCTCGATGTCCTTGAGGGCGACGGCCTGGGCGGTGTGGCGGATCGTGTCGCGAAGGGCGGTGCGCGCCAGGTTCAGGTCGAGCCGCTTGCCGGTCAGGGTGGCGTGGGCGATCAGGCTGTGCAGGGCCCCTTCGAGCTCGCGGACGCTGGAGCGGAGGGGCTCGGCGACGTAGGAGAGCACGGCCTCGGGGACGTCGACGCCTCGGGCCAGGGCCTTGGCCTTGAGGATCGCGCGCCGGGTGGCCGGATCGGGGGCTTCGAGCTTCACGACCATGCCGCCGAGAAAACGCGTGGCGAGCTCGTCGGTGAGGCGAGGGATGAGCCTCGGGTGCTGGTCGGCGGCCAGGACGATCGGGGCGCCGGCGGCGATCAGGGCGTTGAAGGTGTGGAGGAACTCGTCCTGCGTGGCCCGCTTGGCGGCCAGGAAGTGGACGTCGTCGACGATTAGGGCGCCCGCGTTGCGATAACGGGCGCGAAACGCGGCCAGCGAGCCGGCGCGCATGGCGTCGAGGAAGCCGTTGGTGAACGACTCGGCCGTGAGGTGGACGACGTTGAGGCCGGGATGTCTCGCTCGCAAGGCGGCGCCGATGCCTTCAAGCAGGTGCGTTTTTCCCAGTCCGATGCTGCCGTGAATGACCAGGGGGTTGAACGAGGCGCCGGCCGAAAGGGCCATCTCGCCGGCCGCGGCATGCGCCAGGCGATTGCAAGGTCCGACGACGAAATCGTCGAGCCGCCGGGCGGGGCGCGTCTGGGCCCTCGGTCGATCGGGCGGGGGCAGGGGGGCCTTGGGAATCGTGATGGTCGTGGGGGGCGAGGCGGTCGGGCGCTCCTCGACCGATCGGGAGGGCTCGACGACGTCGCCGAGCGGGGGCTCGGCCTCGGCCTGAACCTTGAACGAGAGGGACAGGGGCCGGCCCGCGACGGCCTCGGCGGCCTCGATCAGGTTGCGGGCGTAGTGGCCTTGAATCCATTCGCGAAAGAAGCTGTTGGGCACGGCGACTTCGAGCGAGTCGCCATCGACGCCCAGCCGGACCCCCTCGCCGAACCAGAGGCCGAACTTCGACTCTCCGACCCGCTTGGCCACGGCCGCCCGCAACTGGTTTTCGATGGTCGACGACGTCGCTGCGCGTTGCATGAACAGACCCCTTGGTTGCCCGAGGCAGCGCGAGGCCGCCCCGGCATTCTCGAACTCTCGTGTTGTCCGGCCGGGGTTCACGGATTCGATTCGAGAGGACGGCAGGCGTCGCGCGAACCCGCGAGGATCGGTCCCAAGGTGTCGTGTCGTGTCGTGCTCCGGCCTTTTGATATGCGCTCTGGCTGGTGGGTTGTCAAAAGAGAACGGACGATTCGCAAGGCGCGTCGGGGCGCGGAGTTCCGTCTCTGGCGCGCCTCCCGATTCTGCCGGCCGGGGCCGGGTTCCAAGGCGTTCGCCTGGGCCCGTTGCCCGAAATGCGCCGAGTCGGGCGCCGGCGCGTCTCGTGGGAGTCCTTCAGCCAAAGACGGTTGGGGGGCCGGACGGCTCGGAATCCGGAAACGGGCGGCCTCCCGGCGGTTGTCGGAGCCGCGAAACCGTCCTATGATGGGCGGCCAGGGGTCGGGCCGGGGTCCTTGGCGGAATCCGGGCGCCGCGGCAAGATCAGCCAATCCAATCCGATCCGATCCGATCCGCCGGGTCGACGACCAAGCCAACGACGAGAATCAGGGCGGGAGGTCCCGACGCGCGATGAGCAAGACGAGCGACTACCTGGCGCTGGACCTGGGAGCCGAGAGCGGTCGAGGATTGCTCGGGCGATTCGATGGCGAGCGGCTGTTGCTCGAGGAATGCCACCGCTTTCCAAACGGCCCGGTGCGCATGCTCGGCACGTTGTACTGGGACCTGCCCCGGCTGTTCCACGACTGCAAGGTGGCAATCGGCAAGGCGGCGGCTGGCGGCCGCGCGCTCGATGGCGTCGGCGTCGATACCTGGGGCGTCGACTTCGGGCTGGTCGGCCGGCGCGACACCCTGCTGGGCAACCCGGTCCACTACCGGGACTCGCGGACCGAAGGGATGATCGACGCCGCCTGCCGGCTGGTTCCTCGAGAGCGGATCTACGAGATCACCGGCCTGCAATTCCTGCCGTTCAACACGGCCTTCCAGCTCCTGGCGATGCAAACGGACGGCTCGCCCTTGCTCGACGTGGCCGAGACCTTGCTGATGATGCCCGACCTGTTCGGCTGGCTGCTGACCGGCCGTCGGGCCGGCGAGCGCACCGACGCCTCGACCACCCAGTTGCTGAACCCGAGAACCGGCACATGGTCGGACGAGCTTTGCGAGGGGCTCAGCCTGCCCCGCGCGATCCTGCCCGAGTTGATCGAGCCGGGCACCGAGCTGGGGCCGTTGCTCAACTCGGTCGCCGACGAGCTGGGGATTTCCCCCATGACCGTGCTGGCGACCGCCGGCCACGACACGGCCGCGGCCGTCGCCGCCGTTCCGGCGCAAACCGCCGCGAAGCCAGGCGGCCCGCCCGACTGGTGCTACCTCAGCTCGGGCACCTGGTCGTTGATGGGTGTCGAGACCCCCGGCCCGATCATCAACGAAACCACGCTCAAGTACAATTTCACCAACGAAGGCGGTGTCGCCGGCACGATCCGCTTGCTGAAGAACATCATGGGGCTCTGGCTTTTGCAGGAATGCCGCCGGACCTGGGCCCGATCGGGGCGTGAGTATTCGTATGAGGAGCTGATGGCGCTGGCCGAGACCGCCCCGGCGTTCGTCGCCCTGGTTGATCCCGACGACCCGTCGTTCCTGGCGCCTGGCGACATGCCCGCCCGACTGGCGGCCTTCTGCCAGAAGACGGGCCAACCGGTCCCCGCGGACGAGGCGGGGCTCGTTCGCTGCTGCCTGGAAAGCCTGGCGCTGAAGTATCGCTGGACGGTCGAGCGGCTGGAGCCGATTCTTGGCGGACCGATCCGGACGATTCACGTGGTCGGCGGCGGCACGAAGAACCGCTTGCTCTGCCAGTTCACGGCCAACGCCTGCGGACGCCCCGTGCACGCCGGTCCGGTCGAGGCGACCGCGATGGGGAACATCCTGCTTCAAGCCATGGGCCGGGGCAAGCTCGGCTCCCTGGCCGACGTCCGGGCCGTGGTCGCCCGGTCATTCCCCGTCGAGGTCTTCGAGCCTCGCGACTCGGCCGCCTGGGACGAAGCCGCCGGCCGGTTCGCCCGGCTCGTACCGGCCTGAGGCGGAAAGGGAATTCAACCGGATCGCGTGAGACCGTTCTCGCTTACAACAGATCTCGCAAAGCGCGCCCTCGCGCCGCAACTACCTTTGCGCTAAGGCTTTTTTCGTAGACGCGATGGTCTGTCCTCACCACCGGACAACCTCTCGTGAGCCTCCGTGACGCAGCGAGGATCGTCTCGAAATTAAGGAACATGGATTCCGCGGGTGAATGCTATATCGTCAATAAGGCTCACACGGTGAATGCTATTGAAGGAGAGGCGATCACGGTTAGAATGATTGTATGGGAAGGAAGCGAGGTCCAACCTGGCACCCAAAACAGGAAGACTACCGCCGAGTCTTCCAGGAGCAGAACCCTTGGCATCAGTCGGGAACTGTTCCGGAAACGTGGGCTAAGAAGATTGAGCGTCCGCTGGCGAGATATCTGGCGGATCGTTTGCGGAAAGACGAGCCGAGGCGCTTCCAATTGATCCTCGGGCCCCGTCGAGTGGGCAAGACAACCTCCATGTACCAGACGGTCAAATCATTTTTGGCCGAGGGGTTGTCAGCCAACGCCCTTTGGTGGCTTCGCCTCGATCATCCACTCCTCTTGCAACTTGATCTCGGGAATCTTTGCAAGTTCGTGACCACCGCGAGCGGGGCAACCCCGGAGAATCCCGTCTATCTGTTTCTGGATGAGTTAACGTACGCAGCAAACTGGGATTTATGGCTAAAGACATTCTATGATGAACACTGGCCGGTTCGGATCGCGGCTTCATCGAGTTCCACGGCCGCGCTGCGAGACCGGAGGCTTGAGAGCGGAGTTGGGCGATGGGAGGAGCAATATCTCGCTCCTTACCTCTTCTCTGAATATCTGTCTTTGATCGAACACCCCATCATAATCCCCGTCGAGTCCACTCTATCCGCGACGATTGAGGCATGTGCACGAAACAGAATCGATACCAGTTCGATCTCGAAATACCGGCGAGGATTCTTGCTCACAGGGGGGTTTCCCGAGCTATTGGTCGCTGGCGCGGAAAGCCTGCGTCGCGATTCCCCACCTGATGACGCCTCGCTCCTGCTCCAATCGCAGCGAACCCTCCGAAGTGATGCCATTGAGAGAGCCATTTACAAGGACATTCCCCAGGCGTTTGGCGTCGATAACCCGATGATGCTCGAACGGCTGCTCTACACGCTCGCCGGGCAGTGCTCGGGCATACTCTCTCCGAATTCCATCTGTCAGAATCTGGGAGGGCTCTCCCGACCCACATTCGGCCGATATTTGAGTTACCTGGAACGTGCGTTTCTCGTGTTCACACTACCAAACTATTCGGGGAGTGAGGCGTCGATCCAGAAACGAGGGCGCAAACTCTATTTCGTCGATGCGGCTGTCCGAAATGCCGCACTGCTCCGGGGCCTTGCTCCCTTGACCGACCCCAGTGAAATGGGGTTACTCATCGAGAACATGGTCGCGGCGCACCTTCACTCGCTGGGCGAGCAAAGCCAGGTTCGGCTGTATTACTGGCGTGACAAGAACGATGAAATTGACTTCGTGTACGATCACCCTGATCAACCGCTCGCTTTCGAGATCGCACAATCTGGTTCTCATCATCGAAAAAGGATCCAAGCCTTCATCGAGAGATATCCAAGATTCCAAGGACGCTGTTATCTGGTCGCTGAGAACGTCCGACCCATCCTTCCTCAAATGAATTGGGATCATGTCGGTGAGTTGCCGCTCGACCTTTTCCTTCTCGCAGTCGGCGCACAGGCCGAACGGGCCATGGCCGCCCGACTGGCCGGTCAATGACTGGAGAAGACCTTGGATAGAG
>CAZRGV010000140.1:0-15460 GCA_964599655.1 uncultured Isosphaeraceae bacterium
TCATGTGGACCGGGATGCGGATGGTGCGGGCCTGGTCGGCGATGGCGCGGGTGATCGCCTGTCGAATCCACCAGGTGGCGTAGGTGCTGAACTTGTAGCCCCGGCGATATTCGTACTTGTCGACCGCCCGCATCAGGCCGGTGTTCCCTTCCTGAATCAGGTCGAGGAAGGAGAGCCCACGGTTGCGATACTTCTTGGCGATCGAGACGACCAGCCGGAGGTTTCCGCCCGAGAGTTCCCGCTTGGCCTGTTCGTACTCCTTGTAACGGGAGTTCATCGCCTCGCAACGCTTCCGGAGACTTTCCGGAGTTTCGAGGGTCATGACCATCAGGTCGCGGAGCTCTTTCTCGAGGTTGGATCGATCTTCCTTGCCGCCACGACCCTGCTTGTGGTCATCAAGCTGAACGACCAGCTCGCACATCCGGCTGGAAATCTGCTCCAGCCGCTTCATCAAGGGTTGAACCTTCTGGGTCCGGATCGAAAGTTCCTCGACCAGGGTCACCGCCTTGCGGCGGCGCTTACGCAGTTCTTCCTTGAGCTGGCGACGGGTGTCCTTGTCATTCCTGGCCCGCACGAACGCCCGGAAATCCCGATCGTTGCAGGTCATCAGATGTTCAAGGGTCGTCAGATTGAGCGGCATCCGGCCAAGGATCTGGTCCTTTTCCAGATTCTCGGTCACGGAGACCTTCACCGTCCGGTCGAACGGGAGTTCGCCGGTGTTGACCTTCTTGAGGACATCGACCACGAGCCGCAGGGCGTAGTCGCACTCGAGCACCTTGCGACGGAACCGCTTCCGGGTGATCTCGATCTTCTTGGCGAGGCTGATCTCCTGGTCTCGGGTCAGCAGGGGGATCTCGCCCATCTGGGTCAGGTACATCCGAACCGGGTCGTCGATCCGACGGGAGATCTCGTCGAGGTCTTCGACGGTGAGTTCGAGGTCCTCGTCTTCGGACGGCTCGTCGAGGATTTCGTCGGGTTCGTCATCCAGGTCGCCCGAGGCCAGCAGGCGAGACTCCGCCTCTTCCTCGTTGACCAGTTCGATTCCCATCTCGTCGAGGGTTTCGAGCAGGCCCTGGATTTTCTCTGGGCTGGAGGACTCGTCGGGAAGATAATCGTTGACCTGATCGAAGGTCAGGAAGCCACGCCGCTTACCGACCTCGAGGAGCGTCTTGAGGCCCTCGTCCAATTTTTCCATCGACAACTCTCCCTCGATTCTAACCGGCGACGGGTCAGGACGCGGTTTTCTTCCTCGTGTCCGGCCGCTGTTGATAAAGACGAAAGTATTCCAACCTCAGGGCC
Organism: uncultured Isosphaeraceae bacterium; assembly: GCA_964599655.1. Lineage (GTDB taxonomy): Bacteria > Planctomycetota > Planctomycetia > Isosphaerales > Isosphaeraceae > CAZRGV01. Next base: position 1,300 of record CAZRGV010000140.1, read on the forward strand.
TGATACTCATCCGGATTCGCGACGGGGTCGATCTCATCCATCGCCCCCTTGATGTCGCGAAGCCGGTTGCGCCACTCGCGATCGGCGAACGCTTCGAGCGCCTCCGCGAGCCGTTCTTCCCACGTGGCGGGTTGCAGCCGCTCGGGGTGGGGAGCGGAGTCGAACGGCAAGAGTAAGCCGGCGGCCAGCGACCGCTCCGCCTCGCTCAGCCGAAGACTGACCCGCTCGAAGGTGGCCTCCTGTCCCTCGGCATACAGGTCGTAGCACGCCTGGACGATCGCCCGGAGTGGGGCATCCCTGAGGGAGCCCGGGGCGACGTTCGTAATCAGCCGAGGCAGGAGAGCCGGTTGATTCAGAAGGATCACGACGATCTCGCGATCCAGGACGTCGAGATCCGCGACCCGGATCGGTGGGTCCGCTGGTTTTATTACGCCTTCGGAGCCACTCTGTGCGGAAGAGACGGCCCGATGGGGCGAAGTTCGCGCGGGCCGTCGAGCGTGTTGAAGTTGCCGCTTCAGGTCCGCCACTGGCAAGCGTAAACGGTGCGCCAGCGTATCGAGGGCCTTGGCCACCTTGACGTCGAGCCCCGCCCGATTGGTGCGGGGAATGCGAGCCAGGATCGAGACCACGAACTCGGCGGCCTGACGGGCCCCCTCCAACGAGTCGAAGTTGAACCGACCCGACGCCCGACGGAGAACGAACTCCAGGGGATCGACCGCACGGGCAACCAGCTCCCGGAAGGGGCCGGCGCCTTCTCGGAGAAGGAAGTCGCAGGGGTCGAGCCCCTCGGGCAACGACAGCACCCGCACGTCGACTTCATGCCCCAGGAAAAGTTCGAGCGAGCGGTCGGCCGCCTTTTGACCGGCCTCGTCCGCGTCGAAGACCAGAACCACGCGATCGGCCAGGCGACGCAACGCCAGGACGTGCTCGTCGCCGAGCGCCGTTCCCAGCGTTCCGACCACGTTCTGGAGCCCAACCTGGTGCGCCGCGATCACGTCGGTGTAACCCTCGACGACGGCGACCCAGCCCGCCTCTCGGGCGGCCGGTCGAGCGAGGTCGGCGGCGTACAGGTGACGACGCTTCTGAAAGAGAAGCGTTTCCGGGGAGTTTACGTATTTGGCGACATTTCGGCCCGATTCGGCCCATTTTCGTTCGAGATCGGGCAAAATTCGCCCGCCGAAGCCGATCGTCCGGCCCCGAATATCGTGAATCGGAAAGATTAAACGACCTCGGAACCGGTCTCGAGTCAGATGCGACTCGGGGCTTCGAGCGATCAAACCGGCCTGTTCCAGCAGGTCGGTCGAGTAGCCTTGCCGGCGGGCACGGAGCGAGAGCCAGTCCCGTTGATCGGGGGCAAAACCCAACTGAAATCGAGCCACACTTTCCGGCGTGATGCCCCGATGGGCCACGTACGACGAGGCCTCCGGTGAACCAGGCAAGGCCTTCACAAACTGGCGCTCCGCCCAGGCACAGACCGCGAGCAGCTCCGACTTGGACGGACCCGAGGCCGCCACGGTCCGATCCGTGGGGTTGTCCAGGGTAATACCGGCCCGATCTGCCAGCATGCGCAGCGCCTCAGGGAACTCAACCCGCTCGTATTCCTGGACAAAATCAAACACGTCACCGCCAGCGCCACAGCTCCAGCATTTGAACGATTGGCGCTCGGGGTTCAGCTCAAGGGAGGGATTGTGGTCGTCGTGAAACGGGCAAAGGGCCTTGTACTTTGAGCCCGAACGATGCAGTTGGAGGTACTCGCCCACCAGGTCGACGATGTCAACCGCCTGTTTAATCGCGGCCAGGGTGGATTCAGAGTGTCGGGGCACCGGGAGCTCCTGGATCAACGTCTCAGGCCCGGGTCCTTGGTTCCGCGACCCGACGGAGACCGGATCGTTGCACCGTGATCCGGGGGCCGCACACCGTGCCCTTCGTCGGCGGTACCGAGAAAATTATAGCTATCGCCGATGATCGGTCAAGTTTCTCGGTGATCGGCCGACGACCTGAGTCTTTCTCTAAACACCGGATTTGCCGAAGGTTGCGTCGTTGACATCAGGCATCGACCATGCGACGGCCCGGCCTCGGTGGAGTAGGGTCTTGACAAACGGACACCGACCGTTCCTCGATTCGGAAAGCTGGGAATCATCGCGAAACCTTCATCGTTGCCTGAAGTCCACGCGACTGTCCCGCAAACCAGGTGTCCAAGTCAAGGCCTCCCCCGGTTCTTTTCGAGGATCCGGTGGTTCCCACGCCTCGGCGAGAGGCGGACCACTGATCGGATCGACACCAGGGGCGCGTTTGGTTCGCCGCCGAGGGCCGGGTCTCGGAGATCGAGCGGTGGCCAGCGATGCCACTTCTAATTTACACCCTTTTTCGCAGCCTCACCGAGGAACTCGTCCGCGGAAGGCCTGCGCCTCTCGGGAAGAGCGCACTGGGCAATCCATCACGATGAAAGAGTTTGGGAAGAATGGCAAAAGTGCAATATCAGGGCCGTCTTCTTCGGAGACCGATGATCAGCTCCTCGCGCTGGCCGTTCTCGCGCTGGATTTGAATCGGGATGCCCTGGGCGGGGTCATAGCGACTGGCCAAGGCGTCGACCTCGTCGCGCGAGGCGACCGGTCGGTTTCCCACCGACAGGACGCGCTGACCCGGTCGGAGGCCGGAACGCTGGGCGGGACTGCCGGGGAGGACTTGGTCCACGACGATCCGAGGCGCGGCGCCGTTCTTGGGAGTGACTTCCTTGAGTCGAAGGCCGAGCGATCGGAGAACGGGCAACTCGGCGATGGTGACGTGGAGCGTGCCTTTCTGGCCGTCGCGGATGTAGGTCAGGGGGACTTTGGTTCCGATCGGCAGCGTCGCGGCCCGGTTTCGGAGGTCGGCCAGATCATCGACGGGCTGGCCGTCGAAGCCCACGACGACATCACCGGTTTTGAGTCCACCCTTGTCGGCGGGGCTGTCGGGGTCGACGTCGACGATGAGGGCCCCCTTGGCCTCGGGGATGCCCAGACGGCGGGCGAGCGCCGGTTCCACCTCTCCGAGAATGACGCCCAGATAGCCCCGAACCACGCGGCCGTTCTTGATCAGTTGCTCGACGACGCGTTTGGCCAGGGTTGCCGAGATCGCGAAGCCGATGCCGACGTTTCCGCCTCGGCCTTCGAGCTCGGGACCGTTGGCTGCGTAGATGGCGGTGTTGATGCCGACGACCTGGCCCCGCAGGTCCACCAGCGGACCACCCGAGTTTCCTGGGTTGACGGCGGCGTCGGTCTGAATGAAATCCTCGTAGCCGCCGCCATCGCCGACGATGCGAAGGTTGTTCCGCCCGATCGCGGAGACGATCCCGGCCGTGACCGTCTGATCAAGCTCGAACGGGCTGCCAATGGCGAGCACCCAATCCCCGATATCGAGTTTATCGACGTTGCCCCAGTGTGCCTCGACCGGGAACGGGGCGTTGACCTGGAGCACGGCGAGGTCGGTCTTGGCGTCACCGCCGACGAGGCGCGCATGGTACTCCCCGCCGTGACCGAGTCGGATGACGATGTCGTCGGCCTCTTCGACGACATGGCCGTTGGTCACGATATACCCTTTGGCCTTGTCGATCACGACACCCGAGCCAACGCTCGTGCGGATCAGGCCGCGTGGCGGCATGCCCGGGGGAAGGCCCGCTCCGTTCGGGTGAACCCCGGCCATATTGACGTCGCGATATGCCTGGATGTTCACGACCGCCGGCGCGACGGCGGTGGTGGCCGCGCGAAACAGGGCCGACGCCTTATTGATCAACCCGGCCTCGTCGAGCTTGGTCAGCATCTCGTAGGAGGCCTTCGAGCGACCCGCCTCGTAGGCGTAACCGGTGCGGAAGGCCACGTAAGGGATGCCGTAGACGAGGATCGCCGCGAGGCAGAGGATGCCGAGGACGATGAGAAAGCCGCGGCGGACCGGCGGAATCGTCGGGTGCGCGGGGATCTCATTCGGGTCGAAGGAGTCGATCGGGTCGAAGGACGCCATCACAGGCTCCGGGAAGGGCGGAACGGATCGATTCGGCGAGGGGGGAACGCGCGATACGGCTTCTGAAAAGCCTATGCACGTTGCCACTCGAAATCAACGTGGCCCGCGTGTCGAATCGAATCGCAACGGGTTCGGGAGGGCCGGAGTGATTCGCAACGCCCGTTGACGACGGAGGGGCGGCTTGGAAGAACTGGCTCGGAGCGGTGGTCGTTCCGACGGCTTCCGGTTTGCGTGCCGAGTCGCAACTTCTCGAATCCTGGGAGATCGGGTAGCCTGGACGTATCCACTCGGACCTCGTTTCATCGCCCTGTCTGCTCTCCCCGGAGTCGAATCGTCCTCCATGTGCGGCATCGCGGGGTTTGTCAACGGAGACGGCCAGCCGGCGGATCGCCGTGTGCTGGAGCGAATGACCGCGTCCCTGGCGCACCGAGGGCCCGATGGCGACGGGTTCCTGGTCGAGGGTCCGACCGCCCTGGGCCATCGCCGCCTGGCGATCATCGACCTCGATGGCGGCGCTCAGCCCATGGCCAACGAGGAGGAGTCGGTCTGGGTCACCTATAACGGTGAGCTCTACAACGAGCTGGGCTTGCGAGAGATGCTCCAGCGGCGTGGACACGTTTACCGCACCGTGAGCGACACCGAAAGCCTGGTTCATCTCTACGAGGATCATGGGGCCGAATTCGTCCGAGAGCTGAACGGCATGTTCGCGCTGGCGATCTGGGACTGCCGGCGCTCTCGCCTCGTGCTGGCACGCGACCGAATGGGCCAGAAGCCGCTCTATTACGCCGAGCTTCCTGGGGGCGGAATCGCCTTCGGTTCCGAGCCGAAGGCCGTCCTGAGCCATCCGGCAATCGGCCGGCGGCTCGACCCGGCGGGGCTCTGCCGCTACCTCTTTTACGAGTACGTTCCGGCTCCGGGTTCGATCTGGTTGGGGCTTCGGCAGCTTCCGCCCTCGCACGTGCTGGTCTGGGAGAACGGGCGAATCTCGACCCAACGCTACTGGGAAACGCCCTGGCCCGGCGCGTCGACGCGATCCGGCCAGCCTCGCGACGACTTTCAGGCGACCGCCGAGCGCTTCTGGGCCGAGCTTCGGGAGGCCGTCGCCCGGCATCGCCGATCGGATGTGCCGCTGGGCGTTTTTCTCTCCGGAGGGGTCGATTCCTCGAGCGTCGCGGCGGCCCTCTCCGAGCTGCAACCGCCTCGAGACGTCCGAACGTTCTCGATCGGCTTCGACGATCCGAGCTTCGACGAGAGCGCGCACGACAGAGCCGTCGCCCGGCACCTGGGCACCGAGCACCATGAGCGGCTCTTCTCGGCCGAGACGGTCTTGAAACTGCTTCCCGAGGTGGCCGGCTGGCTCGACGAGCCGTTTGGCGATGCCTCGATCCTGCCGACCCATTTGCTCAGCCGGTTCGCTCGCGAGGAAGTCACGGTGGTTCTCGGCGGGGATGGGGCCGATGAGCTCCTGGCCGGCTACCCGACCTTCGCGGCCGAACGGGCGGCTCGGTTGTTCCGGCGGCTGCCCGCACCGGCGCAGAGTCTGGCGGGAGCGGCGGTCGGCAAGCTACCGGTCGATCACGGCAACATCAGCTTCGATTTCAAGTTGAAACAATTCCTCCGGGGTGCACGGGAGCCGATGCCCCTGGCTCACCAGCGATGGTTGGGCTCGTTCTCGGGCGAGGAGATCGCCGCGTTGCTGATCGAACCCCCCGCGATCGACGTCGAGGCCGAACACCTGGCCCGCGCCGAGCGACTCGCCCAGGGGGCCGACTCCCTGACCCGCTCGCTGGCTCTCTACCAGGACACCTATTTACCCGACGACATCTTGCGGAAGGTCGATCGCGCGAGCATGGCCTGCGGCCTGGAGGTCCGCGCGCCGTTCCTGGACACCGAGCTCGTCGATCGCATCGCCCGGTTGCCCGCCGACTTCAAGTATGGCAAAGGAACGACCAAACGGTTGCTCAAGCGGGCCGCCGCGGGTAGGCTCCCGTCTGAGATCCTGAAGCGCCCCAAAAAAGGCTTCGGGATTCCGGTCGCTCGCTGGCTGCGAGGCCCACTCTCCGGATTGCTCGACAGACTGCTCAGTCCCGAGCGTCTCGCGAGCCAGGGGTTGTTCCGGCCGGAGGCCGTGGCGCGACGAGTCGCCGAACATCGCAACGGCGTCCGGGATCATCGAAAGCCGCTGTGGACGCTCCTGATGTTTCAACTCTGGCATGAGCACTGGTGCGAGGCGTCCTGAGCGCGGCATTGTCCTCGGCCCTGGATCCCACGAACCTGCTTCGAGCCCGCGAGAGACGATCGGCGCGACCATCCCCCACAAGACCCGCAAGATCGATCCCGATGCGCATTCTCGTCGTTTCCGACATTCATGCCAACTGGCCCGCCCTGGCGGCGATCAACGAGCCCCATGACCTCTGTCTCTGCCTCGGGGATCTGGTCGACTACGGGCCCGACCCCGGCGAATGCGTTCGTTGGGCCATGGAGCATGCCCATCACGCGATCCGGGGCAACCACGATCACGGCGTGGCGCAGAGCGTGCCGGTCAGCGGAGAGAACGGTTATCGCTACCTCACCCGCGCCAGCCGTTCGTTCCAGTGGAGATCGCTCGGCCCCGAGGAACGCCGCTACCTCTTGCAATTGCCACTGACCAAACGCCTGACGCTCGACGGCAAGCGATTCCTCCTGGTTCACGGCACCCCGCGCGACCCGCTCGACGAATACCTGATGCGCGACCCGGACACCTGGGCGCGCCGGGTCGAGAACGCGAGGGCCGACATCGTTTGTGTCGGCCACTCGCATCTCCAATTTAACCTGAGAGTCGGCAACGTCGTGGTGCTCAATCCAGGGAGCGTCGGCCAGCCTCGCGACGGCGACCCCCGAGCCGCGTACGCCGTCATCGACAACGGCCGGATCGAGCTCAAACGCGTGGAGTACTCGATCGACGAGGCGATCGCCCGCGTCGAAGCCTCGGAGCTTCCCGATCGGGCGAAGGCCATGTTCTCGCAATGCCTTCGACTCGGCCGGCTGCCCAGCGAGGTCCCAAGTTCGCTCGAAGAATCGGACGAGTAGCACGCGAGAACCGACTCGAAGGACGTTGAGCCGTTCCACGGCCTCCGTCCACCGAACCGCCGCCATCCCCAGAACCCTGACGATCCGACCCGCCCGACAAACGCTCCGTGGGACCGCCCCAGAGCGTCCCTCGGGCACGTCCCTCGCTCGGTCCTTGACGACGAAAGAATTCGGAGTTAAGATGCGGCGATCGGGGTCGGACGTTCGTCCGACGGGTGAAGGGCACGTCAGGAATCCCGGCCGCTCCGATCGAGCCGCTCGGCTCGCGGTCTTCACGAGCGAAAGGAACCACCGATGCGACGACCTTTCGGCGAACCAAGGTTGCGCCTCGACGGCTGGCCGACGTGGGCCGGTCTGGCGATGGCGCTGGTGCTGACGTCGGCGGCCCTGGGGCAAGACCCGGGCTCATTGAGGCGTTACATTCCCAGGGACGATCTCGTGGCGCTCGGCGAGTACCAGGGAATCGACGCCCACGCCGACGCCTGGAAGAAGACCGCGGCGTTTCAGGTGCTCAACGAGACCAGGACGGGGGCCATGCTCGAGAGCCTGGGCGGCCAGTTGGCCGACGTCGTTCTGAGCCAGATGGACCATCGCACGATCGACGGAACCGAGTTCGTCAAGCTGGCGAAGTCTGTGTTCCACAACGGGATGGTGGTCGCGCTCAATGGCCGACCGGGAGGCGATGCGCCGCCTGTCGTCACCGTCGTCCTCCGTGGCGCGGCCCGTCCGGAGGTCCATGAACCGTTCGAACGGCTGATCCGGGCGTTGATTCCCAGGGGGGCTCAGACCCAGATCCTGACGCGACAGGATGGCCGTCGGCTCATCGTGGTTCGTACCGGAGACGAGTCGAAGGGCTGGGTCTTCTGGTCGGAGAACGAGGACTGGGTTGTCTCCGTCGGTCGGGCCGAGGACGGCGCGGAGGTCACGATCGCGACCCTCGAAGGCAAGCGCCCCAACGCGGGCGAGTTGCCGATCCTCACGGAACTTTCCCAACGCGACGGGGACTTCGAGCCGGTGGCGATCGGCCTCCTCGATCTGAGTGTGATGCCGCCGACGCCCCCAACGTTGGGCCTGGATGGGGCCAAGCGCGTCGACTACCGCGGGGGCTTCTCGGGGAACGCGCTGATGAGCGTGACGCGCCTGTTCGCCCCGAGCCCCAGGCAGGGTCTGCTCGCCTTGATCGATCAACCGCCGATCACAAAAGAAACCGTTCCGCCGTTGCCGAAGGGCCTCAGCGCCTACACGGTCCTTTCGATGGATCTCGGCAAGCTCTACGACACGGTCGTGTCACAGCTCAAGGCGTTGAATCCCAACGCCGCGACGGCGATCGACCAGGTCAACGAGGCGTTCCAGCGGCAAACCGGAGTGAAATTGCGTGATGATGTGCTGGCGCAAGTGGGTCCACGAATGGCGTTCTATGGTCGGCCGGAGATGGTCAAGGCCCCACTGACGCCGATCGGCGGGATGTTGAGCTGGCTCTTCCACATGCCCCCCCTGGTCGCCGAACTGGAGATTCAAGACCCAGGCGCGTTCCGGAAGACACTCGATGGACTTGTGAACACAGGTAACAACCTGCTTGCGTCGGCGGGGCCGCCTGGAGAGGCGCCGAGCCTGGTCCCCACCGAACGGAATTCTTACAGGGGTTATCGTCTTGAGGTTCCGGCGCAACTCGTCCCGCTGCCCTCGACGATTCGTCCCGGCCTGTTGCTCGGGACGCGGCATCTCGCCCTTTCCACCACGCTAACGGCCGCTCGGCAGGCGCTCGATCTGGAGGCGAAGCCCGAGAACGGGCTGACGATCGAGCCCGAATTGTTGCGCGACGGTCTCATCGTCCTGAACGTCAGCGACCCACGCGACCTGATGCCCGACCTGCTGGCGAACCTGCCGTTCCTCGTTCAAATGATGGGGCGGATGGGGCCCGACGGTCCGTTCGGCCGTCGCCCCGGGAGCAGCGAGAACCCGCTTTCCGTCGTGCGGATCGACCCGGAACGGGTTCCTTCCTCGCAGGAAATCGCCGAGAAGCTGTTCCCGGGCTCGGTGACCGTCGCCGTCGACGAACAAGGGCTCACGATCATCAGCCGGGAGGCGATTCCTTCGTACAACCCGATGACCGCCTGGTCCTCGGCCGTCGCCTTGCTGCTGCCGGCCGTGAGCTCGGCCCGGCAAGCGGCGCAGCGGGCGCAATCGGTCAACAACCTCAAGCAGATCGGCCTGGCGATGCACAACTATCATGCGACCTACAACGAGTTCCCGGCCGAAGCCATCTGCGACAAGGCCGGAAAGCCGCTTCTGAGCTGGCGTGTGGCCATCTTGCCATTCATCGAGCAGCAGGAACTCTACAACGAGTTCCACCTCGACGAGCCGTGGGACAGCCCCCACAACAAACCGTTGCTCGACAAGATGCCCGCCGTCTATCGCTCGACGCGCAACCAGCCGAACGACCCGAACTCCACCTTCTACCAGGTGTTCGTCGGCAAGGGGGCGTTGTTCAACAAGGCCGAGGGTGTCCAGCTTCAGACCATTACCGATGGAACCTCGAACACGATCATGGCGTTCGAGGCCGGCAAGGCGGTGCCCTGGAGCAAGCCCGAGGATATTGAATACGATCCCGAGAAGCCCCTGCCGATGTTCGGCGGCCCCGGCTTCGCGGGTGGCTTCAACGCGGCCTTCGCCGACGGCTCGGTTCACTTCCTGAGTAATTCCATCGACAAGATGGTTCTGCACGCCCTGATCACTCGGGCCGGCGGCGAGGTGATCGGCGCGGGCGAATTCTGACCGCGTTATCGGCGTTGAAGCCGACTCGGACACGTCGCGTGTCACCGTCGTGTCCGAGTCACGATCCAGGCGGCCTGGGGGCCGCGGCGATTCGATCGAGCCAATCTCGCACGGCTTCCGGCGAGAGAATCTCCTCGACGGCAACGTGGCCTGTCATGCCGCCGAAGGCGCGGTCGGCGTTCCAGAACCGGGAATACGGAGGGGGTTGGAGCAGCACGACCCGAACCCCCTCAAAGGGAAGAATGTCGGCGGGAACGCCTTCGTTCCAGATCCAGTGCTCGGAATCCGCGTTTGCGGAGTCCATCGTGCCGTCGGCTCGCAGGCCGGTCCACTGGACGAGGTTGAAGGCCCCCTCGGCGGTATCCGCGTCCGGATCGACGGGCTGATCCTTCGCAGCGGCCACGACCCTTGGATCCGGCCGAGTTCCCGGAAGCCAGCCCTCGCCCGGATTGCCGATCAACGCGTCGGCCAGCAGGGTGTGAAGCTGGAAGTTGTCCGCGATGCCCTGAATGCGGACCCGGTAACCGCGCTTCTGTTCGGGATCAAGGACGATCAGTTCCTCGTCATCGAGGACGCTGAGCAGCTTCGCGAGGAAGCCGGCCGGAGGCGAGACCTCGGCAAGCGGCTCCGCGAGGGTTTTCAGCTCCCGACGCTGGCGGGCTATTCGGCGATTCGAAGGGGACGCGGCGAGCATGGCGACCGCGGCGAGACAGAAATTCGGGTGTGAGAACCAGGCCCTCGCCCCCTCGGGATCGGCCTCCGCGACGCGCGGGCCGACCGCCTGAAGGATCGTGTCGAAGTCGTCATCCTGATCCTCCTCGTCCTCACCATCATCCTCAAGTTCTTCCGCGCCCTCCTGGTCGATCGTCTCGTCCGCGGCATACGCGTCCCACTCCGCGACGCACGCCCGAGCGAACGCGTCCGCTCGCTCGAGCACCTCGGGAAGTCGATCGAGAATCGACTCGATCGCGATCGTCGGATCCGCGCCGTTCTCGACCAGGGCGCCACAGGTCAGGGCCACCAGCGAGGCCCGGAACGGATTGGCCGTGGCGATGACCTCGGAGAGTCGCCGCAACGCGTCCGAAACCTCGGCATCCTCCGCGCCGTCGGATTCCTCGAAGATCGCCTGCGAAAGCTCCCGGAACTGCTGGGGATCGAACGCGCCCTCAGGGGCTTCGGCGGCGACGATCATTTCGGTGACGGCGTGCGGAAGCGCGGTCATGATGGACCCTCCGGGTCGCCCTGCAACCGCCGGTCTTGGGTTGGACTTATTCACCCTCGATCGGCTGTTGATAGTAAAGCTTCAGGTAGCTTTCGTAACGCCCCATGTGAATCTGACCCGACCGGACCGCGTCCTTGACCGCGCAATCGGTTTCGTGCGTGTGGGAACAGTCGGGGAATTTGCAGAGCGGGATATAAGGGCGGAACTCGATGAAGTACCCTTCGATCTCGGCGGGCTCGACGCCCCAGAGCTCGAATTGCCGCAGGCCCGGCGTGTCGACGACATAACCGCCCGATTCCAGGCGGATCAGCTCGGCATTGGTCGTGGTGTGCTTTCCCTTGGAGGTCCATCCCGAGACCTCGCCGACCCGAAGGTTGAGGCCGGGTTGAATCTTGTTCAAAAGCGAACTTTTGCCGACGCCGCTCTGACCCGAGAAGGCCGTCGTGCCTTCGGAGAGAATGGCGCGGAGCCTGGCGATGCCCCGTCCATCGCTGGCGGAGGTGGGAAAGGTCTCGTATCCGAGCTGACTGTACAGCCCGATCACCCACTGATAGTCGGCCAGATCCACCAGGTCGGCCTTGTTCAGGACGATGATCGGGCGCACGCCCCCTTTCTCGGCCGAGATCAGGTAGCGGTCGATCAAGGGGAGCTTCAACCCTGGCTGTTCGAACGAGGACACGATCAGGATCTGGTCGATGTTGGCGGCGATCACATGTTCGCGATGTCGATATCCGCGAGTGATCGTTCCGTGCCGCGCGTCGACCTTTTCGATCAGGCCCTGGTCCTGTCCGCTGGGACGAAACCAGACCCGATCGCCGACCGCCAGAACGTTTCGCCCTTCAATCGCCAGGGTCTTCAGCAGCCGTCTCACGCCGCAGCGAATCCGACGGCCGTCGTCCGACTCGACGATCGACTCCAGGCCATGAACCCGAATCACGCGCCCCGGCAGGCATTCCGCGAGATCAACCGCGATCAAGGAGGCTGGCTCGTTCGTGTGGTCGGTGTCCTGATCCTCCGAGGTTTCGGCCATGATGGTCCGACGCCTCGACAGGTCGCCCTTGGCGCGGACGCGTTCGACCGAACCGGCCTCCGCCGTCGTGTGTTCGTCCTGCTGGTAGCGGCGGGTCAGGTCGTTGGCTCGCGTCCGCTTCTGGCGGTTCTTTCGCAGCTCGACACGGACCTTCTTCTTTTTCGACACGAACGCGTACCTCGCGAGATGCCTCAACGCTTCGTCACCCCAGTGTAGCGAACCGGCCAACCGGTTGGCGAACCTTCTGTCCGATCGTGAGGGATTCGGCAATCCCGCACGCCGGGAGGCAGGATGTTGGCGCGGGGCTGTTTCCACTTGTACGATGCCAGTTGGGAGTTAGATCAAGAAACCTGGGACGTTTCTCCGGGTCGGTTTCTCCCCTTCCTCGATTCGATTCCACGGGTCCCGCCGAGATCCGCGGCATTTCGCGAAAGGACCACCCCGTGCATCGATCCATCCAGCGGCTCGCGAGCCTCCTTGCTCTCGCGGGCGCCGTCGTTCTGTGGCTCGGGAACTCGACATTCGGTCAAGCGCCAGCACCAACCAGCCCGTCGTCGGAGGCAACGCCGCTTCCTCGATACGTGCCGAGCAAGAACCTTACCTTCTACTTCGAGTTCCAGGGGCTCGAGAACGTCCGCGATGCCTGGAACCAGACGGCGGCCAGCAAGATCCTCAACGAGACCAAGACCGGCGCGATGCTCGAGGAGATCCTCAAGCAGGTCCTCGATGCCGGACTCTCGAACTACCCGGACCGGAAGTTGTCGGGACAGGAAAGCGTCGCCTTGATCGAGCAGGTCTTGCAGTCGGGCTGTGTCGTGGCCGGGCACGGAGAGCCTGGCGGCCGTGGTCGCCTGACCGTGGTGTTCCGGAACGCGTTTGGGAACACCGAGGCCCGAACCCTTTTCGCCAAATTGCTCGGCACCATGGGTGTGGCGGGGCCCGATGCCAAGGTGGCCGAAAAGCCAGGCGGGCGCCGCGTCGTGGTCGCGAAGTCGGCCACCGAGCCTTCCTGGTGGATCGAGAAACAGCGGGACCTTGTCCTGACCGACCACGTCGACCCCGTGATCGCCTCCCTCGATGGCAAAGAGCCCAGCGCCGAGGATCATCCCGACCGAGCCGCCGCCGCCAAGTCCGAGGGCACCTTTCGGCCGGTCGCGTTGCTGTTCGTTCCCAAGCCCCCGACGGCGCCCAGCGCGCTCGGCGATCTCCAGCGAATCCACCTCCGTTGGGGTTTCGACGGCGATGCCTTGATGAGTGTCGTGAACCTCGAGGCGCCAAAGCCGCGCGATGGAGCGCTCGCCCTGTTCGACCAGCCGACGTTTGACATCTCGTCTCTTCCACCCATGCCCGAGGGCGTGGAGGATTTCGCGGTCCTGTCCGTGGATCCCGCCACTCTGTACAAGCAGGTTGTCAGTCTGGCCAAGGCCGCCGATCCCGCTTCCGCCGATCGGTTCGCGGAATTCGAGCAAGCGGTTCGAAAAACGGCGCGAAAAGATCTTCAGAACGACATCCTCGCGCACCTTGGCCCCAAAATCCGCTATTACGTCCTTCCATCGACGACGAGCAAGCCGTCGGGACTCTCGGGCCTGGCCGCCCTGAACCCTCTGGCCGGGCTTCAGCTCCCGAAAATCGTGGTGATGGTCGAGGTCAAGGATTCCAAGAAGTTCGGAAACACCCTGATCGAGCTGCTCTCGCTCTCCAACAAGCAAATCGCGGCGGCCCTCGCCGAGCCCGAGAAGGACTCGGATCGTGAAAAAGGCGCCCGGCGCGAGACGTCTCGAAAAAGCAAGGACCCGGTCCCCGAGTTCCGAATGACGTCTCCCGACCCGATTACCTATGTTCTCTCACTGCCCACAAAATATGCCGCGTTGACAAACGTGAAGCTGACGATCGCCCTGGGCAAGTCGCATCTGGTGATCGCCACCGCGCCGGATGCCGCGCACGACGCCCTGGCGCTGGAGGAGTCCACCGAAACCCGCTGGGCTCCCTCGGCCGACATGGCCCGGGTGGTCCAGGCCTTCCCAGGCCGTTTGATGTTCCTTCAGATCAGCAATCCAAAGAAAACCCTG